>JAUJPF010000061.1 GCA_030447275.1 Solirubrobacteraceae bacterium
CGCCGGGCTACGTCGGGGTCGACCAGGCCGGGGCCGTTGCGCGACCGGCTCCACCGCCCTCAGGGCGGCGCCCGCGACGCCCGCGCGGCTGTGCGCGGGCGACGAGGCTTGGGACGGAGCAGCCGGACGCGGAGCGGCTCGATCGCTAGCTCCCGCCGATGAGGCCGGACTCGGTCAGGTACGCCTTGGCGACGGCATCGGGCTTCTCCTTGTCGAGGTCGACGCGGGCGTTCAGCTCCTGCATCACCTCGTCGGTCAGGCCGCTCTGGACCTTCTCGAGCACCGCAGGGAGGTCCTTGCCGGCCTGCTGGGCCAGCTCGTCACGCACCACGAACGTCGAGTTGTAGGGCGGGAACATGCCCTTGTCGTCCTCGAGCAGCACGAAGTCCTCGCGCTTGTTCTGCGGATCGGTGGTGAAGACGATCGAGACGACGTCGTCGCCGCGGTCGAGCACCTGATGGCGCAGCCCGATGTCGACGGGCGTGAACTTCTTGAACTTCAGCCCGTAGGTCTGCTTGAGGCCGAGCAGGCAGTCGGTGCGCTGCCGGCACTCGGGCGATCCGTAGAGCGTCAGGTCGCGGTCCTTGCCCTTGAGGTCGGAGATCGTCTGGAGCTTCAGACGGTCCGCGGTCGCGCGGGTGACGGCCACCTCGTTCGAGCTCGTGAACGGGGTGGGCGGGAACGCTGTCAGCTTGTCCTTGGCGAAGCAGCTGCGCGTCTCGTCGAAGGCCATCGCCGGGTCCTTCGGGATGTCGTCGGTGGAGACGCCGCACAGCGAGAGGAGCGCGGTCCCCGTGTACTCGGGGTAGCCGTCGATCTCGCCCTGCTTGAGCGCCTTCTGCGCGGTCTTCTCGTCACCGAGGTCGAGCGACTTCGAGACCTTGTAGCCGGCGGCCTCGAGCGCCTGCGCGTAGATCTCGCCGAGCACCTTCTGCTCGGTGAAGTTCTTCGAGCCGACGGTCAGCGACGTCTTGGCGTTGGCGGCGTTGCGCTGGATCTGGTCGCCCGAGGCCTCCGACCCGCCCCGCGTCTGGCCGGCGGGGGCCGGGTCGTCGTCGTCGCCGCAGGCGGAGACGATCGCCGACAGCGAGACCATGCAACAAAACAGCGTCAACAGCGCGAACAGCTTGCGGTGCTTCATGCGGGTACGGTCCTCCTAGTAGAGGGCAGGGGATCGGCGAGGCGCTGCGCCAGGCCGAAGGTCACTTCGGTCGCCACGGCCACGGCCGCGACGACGATCGAGGCGCCGAGCCGCCCGGACTCCCCGTACACGCCGAAGGCGATGATCGGGTCCCCGAGCGAGCTGACGCCGGCCAGCGGTGCGATCGCCGCCGTGGCGACGACGTTGACCGCGGACGTCCTGATGCCGCCGACCACGAGCGGAAGCGCGAGCGGCAGCTCGACGCGGCGCACGATCTGCGGGCCGGTCATGCCCATCCCGCGCGCGGCGTCGACCGTGTCGGGCTCCACCAGGCGGATCCCGACGTAGGCGTTGGCGAGGATCGGCGGGATCGCCAGCAGCGCGAGCGCGAGCGCCACGTTGACGAAGCCGGTCCCCAGGAAGGCGAAGAAGAGCGCGATGAGCGCGATCGACGGCACGGCGCGGCCGACGTTGGCGATGCCGACGGCGAGGAACGTCCCGCGGCCCGTGTGGCCGAGCCAGATGCCGAGCGGGACCGCGACGGCGATGCCGATCGCCAGCGCCACCGCCGAGAGGGCCAGGTGGTCGGCGAGCAGCCCGAGCAGCTGCGTGCCGCCGATCTCGCTGCCGCCGGCGCGCGACTCGCGCTCGGTGAAGATGAACTCGAGCGCCTCGCCGAAGTCGGAGAGGATCGAGGCCAGGGCGCTCATGCCGCGCGGCTCCACGGGGTCAGCGCGCGCTGGGCGAGCAGGATGGCGCCGTCGAGCGCCGCGGCGAGGAGCAGGCAGAGCGCGCTCGCGACGACGACGTTCGACTTGAACGCCAGGTCCGCGTTGATCTCGGCGCCGAGGCCGCCGGCGCCGGCGAAGAACGCGAGCGCGGCGAGGCCGACCGTCGTCGTCATCGCCACGCGCAGCCCGGTCATGATCGCCGGCAGCGCGAGCGGCACCTCGACGCGCCACAGCAGCTGGCGGCGGGTCAGACCCATGCCGCGGCCGGCGTCGCGCGACTCCTCGGGCACGCCGTCGAGCCCGTCGATCATGTTGCGGAAGAGGATCAGCAGCGTGTACGCGACGAGCGCGACGATCGCCGTCGTGTTCCCGCGGCCGGTCAGCGGCAGCAGCAGGAAGAACGCCGCGACGCTGGGGATGGTGTAGAGGATCCCGGTGACGTTGACGATCGGCCCGACGAGCCAGCGGCGGCGGTGGGCGAGGAGCGCCAGCGCCGCGGCGACCGCGAAGCCGATCGCCACCGAGACGAGCGTCAGGTAGACGTGCTGGAGCAGCGGATCGGCGTAGCGGTCGAGGTTGTCGGCGATCCAGCGCGGGCAGAAGCCGTTGTCGGCGACGCACGACGCGTCCGACCGGTCGCGGATCTCGACGCCCGACTGCGCGAGCATCATCCCGGCGAGGGCGCGCCCGCCTCGACGCGCAGCTTGGCATGGACGGTCTCGAGGGCCAGCACGCCGATCGGGCGGCCCTCGGCGTCGACGATCGGCAGCCGTCCGTCGGGATCGGAGAGCAGCGCGGCGAGCGCGTCGCGCAGCGACGTGTCGTCGCGCATCGCCGCCGAGCCGGCGGGCACGGCACCGACCGGCTCGAGCTCGCAGTCGCTCACCTGCATCAGCGCCAGGCGCTTGAGCGCGCGGTCGGCCCCGACGAACTCCTCCACGAACGCGTCGGCGGGGTGCAGCAGCAGCTCGCCCGGCGTCGCGTACTGCGCGAGCCCGCCGCCCTCGCGCAGGATCGCGATCCGGTCGCCGAGCCGGATCGCCTCGTCGATGTCGTGGGTGACGAAGACGATCGTCGTCGACACCCGCTCCTTCAGCCGCTCGAACTCGCCTTGGAGGTGATCGCGGGTGATCGGGTCGAGCGCGCCGAACGGCTCGTCCATGAGCATCAGCGGCGGGTCGGCGGCGAGGGCGCGGGCCACGCCGACGCGCTGGCGCTGCCCGCCCGACATCTGGCCGGGGTAGCGGTCGGCCAGCGCGGGGTCGAGCCCGACGAGGTCGGCCAGCTCGCGGGCGCGCGCGACGATCCGCTCGCGCGGCCAGCCGAGGAGCTGGGGAACCGTCCCGATGTTCTGGAGCGCCGTGCGGTGCGGGAAGAGGCCGACGTTCTGGATGACGTAGCCGATGTGGCGGCGCAGCTCGGCGGGATCGCTGCGCATGACGCTGCGCCCGTCGATGAGGATGTCGCCGGAGGTCATGTCGACCATCCGGTTGACCATCCGCATGGCCGTCGTCTTGCCGCTGCCCGAGGGCCCGACCAGCACGCACGTCTCGCCCGGCTCGACGCGGAGCGAGAGGTCAGCGACCGCGGGGGCGCCGCCCGCGCCGGGATACTGCTTCGTGACGTTCTGGAGCTCGAGCGCGGCGGGCACCGTTGGCCACCAACATTAGGGAAGCTCGACGCGCTCCAGCCACCAGGCCCGCACGGCCCCGATCAGCTCGAAGTACTCCGGCAGCTCGAGCGGCTTGCGCAGGAACGAGTTGGCGTTCAGGTCGTAGGCGCGGCGGACGTCGGACGGGGCGCGCGAGGTGGTGAGGACGACCACCGGCGTGCGGCGCACCTGCTCCGAAGCGTGCGAGCGGACCGCCTGGAGCACGTCGAAGCCCGACATCCCCGGCAGCTTGAGGTCGAGCAGGATCAGGCGCGGCGGGCGGTCGGCGCGGTCGGCGATGATCGCCATCGCCTCCTCGCCGTCGCGGGCGATGGCCAGCGCGTCGGCGAGCCCCTCGGACTCGAAGGCCAGCCGCGTGAACTCGACGTGGACGTCGGCGTCCTCGACCAGCAGGACGTCGCCGGGAGCGGTCATCGGGCGCTCACCGCCTCGCCCTCGCGGGCCGGCCCGGGCTGGGCGATGTCGTCGGGCAGCGTGATCAGGAACGTCGAGCCCTCGCCGACCTGCGACTCGACGCCGATCCGCCCGCCGGTGTTCTCGACGATGCGCTTGACCAGGGCCAGGCCGAGGCCGGTGCCCTCGAAGCGATCGTCGCCGTGCAGCCGCCGGAACATGCCGAAGATCCTGTCGTGGTCTGAGGAGTCGATGCCGATGCCGTTGTCGCTCACGGCGATCTCCCAGCCGTCGGGCACCCGCCGTGCGTCCGCGCGCACCTCGGGTGGAGCGTCGCCACGGTACTTGACGCCGTTGCCGACGAGGTTCGCGAACAGCTGGGTCATCTGCCCGGCGTCGGCGCACACGGTCGGGAGGTCGCCGCGGGTGACGGTGGCGCCGCTCTCCTCGAGCGCCGCCTGGAGCTGCTCGACGGCCGCGTCCCACGCGCGGTCGAGCGAGACGGGCTCGGGCGCGCGCTCGCTGCGGCCGGCGCGCGAGTAGGTGAGGAGGTCGTCGATGAGGGTGGACATCTGCCGGGTTCCGCGGAGGGCGTACTCCACATACTCCTTGGCCCGCCCTTTCAGTTCATCGCCGTGGCGCAGCTCGAGCAGCTGGAGGAACCCGTTCACGGTCCGCAGCGGCTGCTGGAGGTCGTGTGAGGCCAGGAACGCGAAGCGCTCGAGCTCCTCGTTCGAGCGTGCCAGCTCGGTCTGGCTGGCCTGGAGGTCGGAGGTCATCTGGTCGGCGATGAGCACCGCGCGCCGCTGGGCGCTGCGCGCGAACGAGATCGCCGCGGTGGCCAGCATCGCCACCACGATGCCGAGGATCGCGATGAGCCACGGCGTCGCCCGCTCGCCGCCGCCGACCAGGTTCTCGTCGGCGCGGTAGTAGATCCGCCACTGGCGCCCCGCGATCTCGGTGTCGAGGATCCGGCTGCGGTCGCCGCTCGAGCCCGGCGCCTGGGCCCCGCCGCGCAGGTCGAACGCCTCGTCGCCGGCGCGAAGGCGGCTCGGGACGGTGCCCACGGCGCCGACGTCGTAGATCTCGAGGTCGAGGCCAGGCCCGGTCGGGACGGCGCTGCGGATGAGGTCGGGGAGGCGGATCGCCACGAACGCCGCGCCGCGGAAGCGCCGCAGCCGCTCCCCGACCGCGGGCGACTGGTCGGCGCCCTCGTAGCGCGGGAGCATGACGAGGAGGCCCTCCTGGTCGGTCGTCTCGGTGACCAGGCGCAGCGGCGCCGTCGCCACCGGGCGCGCCTGGTCGCGCGCGAGCCCCAGCGCGGTCCGGCGCGCGGCCTCGGACATGAGGTCGAGCCCGTAGGCCGCCCGGTTGGGGCCGAGTGGGTGGACGTACGTGATCGCGACGCTGCCCGGGCGCTGGGCGTTCGGGCGGATGACGAACTCGGGGTAGCCGAGGCCGGCCGCCTGCGCGTCGCGGTCGACGCCGCGGATGAACGCGGCGCGGCGCGCGTCGGGGACGAGGTCGGCGTAGCCGAGCGCGAGCACCCCCGGGTAGCGCCGGCTGACGCCCTGGGTGCCCAGGAAGGCCTCGTACTCGGCGTGGGTGAGCTCGTTCGAGGCCGAGAACGCCCCGCGGACGCCGAAGAGCTTCTCGGTGTACGTCTCGATCCGCCGGTCGATCGCCTGGACGACGGCCCGGGCCCGCTCGTCGAGGAGCTGGTCCTCGCGGCGGTCGACCTGGCGCGCCAGGAACACCGCCGCGATCGCGGTGACCGCGGCGAGCCCGAGGAAGACGGCGATCGCGAGCGACGAGGGGCGCCTCACCCCGCTTACGCTAGCCGGAGCGGCGGACCGGCGCAGAGGCTTCGTCGAGGATCCACGTCACCCTGCCGCCGGCGCTCTCCACCGCGCGGGCGGCTGCCGCGATCGGCAGGGTGGAGCCGGGCGCCAGCGCGGCCCCCACCGCCTCGCGCTTGCCGGCGCCGGTGGCGAGCACGACGAGGTGGCGCACGCCGCCGAGCGCCGCCAGGGTCAGCGAGACCCGCTCGGGCGGCGGCTTCGGGGAGTCGTGCACGGCGACGACGAGGCGGTCGGTCGGCGCAGACGACGGGTGGTCGGGGAACAGCGAGAGCGTGTGCCCGTCCTCCCCGATCCCGACCCACGCCTCGTCGACGCGCGGGGGTCCGGCGCCGCCCCCGAACTCGCGCAGCACGCGCTCGTAGGCGTCCGCGCCCGACTCCGGGCCGAACTCGGCCGGCGGGCGCAGCCGCCGCTCGGGCGGGACGCCGACGGGATCGAGCAGGGTCGTCGCGAGCTGATGCCAGTTCGCGTCGTCGTGCTCGACCTCCACGCAGCGCTCGTCGCCCATGAGCACGGTGACCCGATCCCACGGCAGCTCCGTCCGCTCGGCGAGGAGCCCGTAGGCGATCTGGGGCGTCCCGCCGCCGGCGGCGACCCAGCGCGCGTCGCCGTGCTCGGCGACCGCGGCCTCGATGCCGGCGCCGAGGAGGTCGGCCGCCCGCGCCGCAGCGGCCGCCGGGTCGCGCTCGACGAGGACCTCCATCAGGCGACCCCCGCCGCGGCGCGGGCGCTGGCGTGCGCGGCGTCCTCGAGCCGGTCGTCGAGCGGGTCGAGCGTCTCGCGCCCGGTCGCGCGCGCGATGAGCCAGTCGGCGAACCACGCGTTCTTGGGCAGCAGCGGGCCGTGCAGGTAGGTGCCGATCACGCTGCCGCGGCGGACGCCCTCGACCCCGCTGCGCCCGTCGTTGCCGTGACCCTTGACGACGCGCCCGAGCGGCTGCTCGCCGGCGCCGAGTGAGGTGCGACCGCCGTGGTTCTCGAACCCCGCGAGGAGGCGGCCTGCGCCGTCGCCGTCGAGGTCGACCTCGATCGCCACGTTGCCGATGAGCCGGTCGCCGCCCTCGGCACGGACCGTGTGCAGGTCGACGAGCCCGATGCCGGGGATGTGCTCGTCGCCCAGCTCGTAGGAGTGGCCGAGGAGCTGGTAGCCGCCGCACACGCCGAGGACGAGCGCGCCGCCGCCGGCGGCGGCGTGGAGCGCGTCCCTCTTGGTCTCGACGAGGTCGTAGGCGCACAGGCGCTGGTCGCGGTCCTGGCCGCCGCCGAGGTAGAAGAGCTCGTGGGCGTCGGAGTCGATCGGGTCGCCGAGGCCGGCGGCGGTGACCTCGAACCCGATCCCGCGCCACGCGCAGCGGCGCTCGAGCAGGAGCAGGTTGCCGCGGTCGGCGTAGATGTTCATCAGGTCGGGATAGAGCGCGCACACGCGCAGCGCGTCAGCCACGGAGGAACGCCACCTCGCTGCCGACGTGGTCGTCGGTGGCCTCGATGATCCGCGCCGGCTCGGGCCGGAAGCTGAGCGCGGCGGCCTCGGCGCCGAGCCGGTCGGCCGTCACGCGCGTGAGGCGGATCTGGTTCTGCTCGGCGGTGAGCGCGCCGTCGGCCGCCACGCGCTCGCGGACGCGCTCGATCACGAAGCCGTCGGCGTCGCCGCGCACCGCCGTCGGGTGGCTCGCGTAGACGACGCCGTCGACCTCGCGCATGTCCGGCGCGACGTCGACGTCGCCGTCCTCGAAGTCCTCGACCGCGTTGGCCAGCGCCGCGGCGAGCAGCCCGCCCGGCGCGAGGTGGCGGCGCACGCAGCGCAGGAACGCCGCGCGCTCGCGCGCGCCGCCGAGGAGCTGCACCGTCTGCATCGGCGCGATGACGAGCGCGAAGCGGCCGGGGACGGAGAAGTCGCGCGCGTCGGCGACGTGGACGGGGACGTCCGGCGCGCGGCCGTGCAGCGCGCTGAGCAGGACGGGGTCGACGTCGAGCGCGTGGACGTCGAAGCCGCGGCGGTGCAGGTCGACGGAGACGCGGCCGGTCCCGGCGCCGACGTCGAGGACGGGGCCGCCCGCGGCAGCGGCCAGCTCGCGCCACAGCGGCAGGTCGGCGGCGTAGGAGCCGCACTCGACGTCGTGCCAGATCACGTCCATGAGCTCCGGGCCGCCCCGCGCCCTACGAGCTCGGAGCGCAGCTCGAGCATCGCCGTGTACGTCGGGATCGCGAACATGCGCCCGTCGCCGCCGCGGACCGCGGCGTCGAGCGCGCGGGCCAGCTCCGGCTCGACCTCCAGGCGCTCCTCGGGCACCCCGGCGTACTTCAAGCGCAGGGCCAGCTCGGGCGCGCGCGTCCCGGCGCACACCGCGCGGCGGACGTGCGGCGCGAGCAGCTCGAAGTCGGCGTCCCACACCCACGAGACGTCCTTGCCGTCGGCCGTGCGGTCGTTGAGCACGCCGAGCAGGTCGTGCTCGCCGGGCTCGAGCGCCAGCGTGCGCACGACCTCGTTCGCGCCCGCCGGGTTCTTCACGAGCAGGATCGACAGCTCGCGGCCCTCGACGACGACCGTCTCGGCGCGGCCGAACGCGGGCTCGACCGCCTCGAGCCCGGCGGCGACGTCGTCGAGGCCGGCGCCCAGCTCGAGCGCCAGCGCGGCGGCGCCGAGCGCGTTGTAGACGTTGTAGAGGCCGGGGAGGGGAGCGCGTTGTAGACGTTGTAGAGGCCGGGGAGGGGGAGCTTCACCGGCTTGCTGCCCTGCGGGGTGCGCAGCGTGAAGTAGGCCGAACGCACGCCCTCGAGCCGGACGTCGTCGGCGGCCACCTGCGGCGTCGGCCGGACGCTGTCGCCGGTCGGGCAGCGGTAGTGGCCGAGGTGGCCGAGCAGCACGGCGTCGTAGACGTACGGGCGCCCGCAGCGGCGGCAGTGCTTGGCGTCGGTCGCGTGGGGGAGGCCGGGCAGCGCGACGCGCACGTCGTCGACGCCGAAGTAGGTCACGTTCTCGCGGTCGCGCCCCAGGTCGGCCACCGCCGGGTCGTCGGCGCTCAGCACGAGCGCGGTCTCCGGCGAGCGCGCGACCAGATCGGCCCAGCGGTCGGCGATGATCTCGAGCTCGCCGTAGCGGTCGAGCTGGTCGCGGAAGAGGTTCGAGAGCAGCGCGGCGCGCGGGCGCAGCTGGGGGACGACCCGGTCGAGCCAGAGCTCGTCGACCTCGAAGAGGCCGGTGTCGCCGCGGCCGTCGAGGAGCGCGCTGGCCACGCCGCCGGCCATGTTCGCGCCCGCGCGGTTGTGCACGAGCGCGCGCCCGCGGCGCTCGAGGATCTTCGCGACCATCGCCGCCGTGGTCGTCTTGCCGTTGGTGGCCGAGATGACCGCGCTGCCGTGCTCGAGGCGCCGCGACAGCGTGCCGATCGCGTCGGGCTCCAGGCGCATGAGCAGCTTGCCGGGCAGGCTCGTGCCGCCGCGGCCGGTGCGGCGCGACAGGGCGCCGGTGGCGCGCGCGGCGGCGACGGCGAGCCTCATCCCGGGGGGGCGAGGACCCGCAGCGCGGCGGTCACCGCGCGGATCGTCGCCGGGGTCTGGCCGATCGGGTCGCCGTCGGCGTAGATGCGAAACGGCCGCTCGGCGTCGACGCGCAGCTCTCGCGCGCGGAACAGCTCGACGTTCGGGTCGTCGAGGTGCGTCCCCTTGAAGACCTTCGGCAGGCCGCGCAGGTAGGCGATCTTCGACGCCTCCTTCGTGAGGACGACGTCGAGCAGCCCGTCCTCCATGCTCGCGTCGGGCGCCAGCGCCATCCCACCGCCGAAGACGCCCGAGTTGCAGGCGGCGACCGCGTAGCCGCGGATCGTCCGCTCGCCGGCGCGGTCGGCGGCGAACGACAGCCCGACCGGCTTCCAGCCCGCGAGCGTGCGGAGGGCGGCGTACACGTAGACGAGCTGGCCCTTGACCACGCGGGTGGCGTTCGCGAGGTCCTGGCAGTCGGAGTCGAAGCCGTAGCTCGCGATGCCGAGGAACGTGCGGCCGTCGACCTCGGCGACGTCGAGCGTCCGCGGGTTGGCGTGGGCGAGAACCTCGACCGCGGCGGCCGGCTCGCTCGGGATCGAGAGCCTGCGCGCGAAGTCGTTGCCGCGCCCGCCCGGCAGCACGCCGAGGATGCCGTCAGTGCCGCGCAGCGCGTGCGCGACCGCGCCCGCCAGGCCGTCGCCGCCGTAGCTCACGGCGACCTCGCCGCGCGCCGCCGCGCCCTTCGCCAGCTCCATCGCGTGCTCGAGCGACGTCGTCAGCTCGACGCGGAAGGGGAGGTCGTGCCGCCCGAGCGCGCTCTCGACGAGCGGCAGCGCCTTTGCCGTGCGTCCGCCGCCGGCGTTCGGGTTCACGATGAGGCAGAGCCGGCGCACGGAAGCCGTTAGGAAAGCATGAGGGCGGCGAGCGTGGGGGCGAGGGCGACGAGCCCGCCGGGCGCGGCGTCGGGTGCGTCCCGCTTCGCACGCGCCGCCGCGAGCGCCTCGCGCGCCGCGTCGGCGCTCGTCGCGCCCGTCAGCACGACCGCGGCGTCGAGCCCCGCCGCGGCCGCTCCCGCGACGTCCGCGTCGAGTCGATCGCCGACGACGAGTGCCCGGTCGCCGGCGCCGAGCCGGTCGAGCCGGCGGCGGCCGCGCGGCGGCGCGGCGTTCGCGACGGTCCCCGCCGCGTCGCCCGGCGCGGCCTCCACCGCCGCGTGCACCGCCCCGGTCGCGGGCCAGGCGCCGGCGGGCCTCGGGAACGGCGCGTCGGGGCCGGCGCCGACCAGCTCAGCGCCGCGCCGCACCGCCTGCGTCGCGCAGCGCAGCTCCTCGTCGACGACGCGCTCGTCGCCGGCGACGACGACGACCTCCGCGCGCGAGTCGAACGCCGTCCCGTTGACGACGCGCATCCCCGCGTCGAGGACGTGCCTGTGCACGGCGGGCGAGCCGATGACGTAGGCCGACCGACCCGCGTGGCGCTCGTTGAGGACGTGCTGGAGCGCGCCGCCCACGGTGACGACCTCCTCGACCGCCGCCCTGAAGCCCAGCCGCCACAGCTTGCGGACGAAGTCCTCCGGCGCGTCGCGGGAGTCGTTGGTGACGAACGCGACCGCGCGCCCGGCCGCGCGGACGGCGTCGAGCGCCTCCACCGCCCCCGCGGTCGGCTCGTCGCCGACCCAGACGCAGCCGTCGAGGTCGAGCAGGAGCACGTCATAGGAGGACGCGAGGGGCGAGAGCGGCACCGCGCCGAACGCTAACCCCCTAAGCTGCCGCGCCGATGACGCGTCGCCTGCTGCTCCCCATCCTGACCGCCCTCGCCCTGTCGCTCGCGGCCTGCGGCGACGACGAGGAGACCGCCGGCGAGCGCCCCGCCGGCGAGACCGCCGCCGCCGCCACCGAGACCAGCCCGGCGGAGCCGGCGTCCGGCTGCCGCAAGGTCTCCGAGCCCAAGCCGAAGAAGGTCAAGGTCGCCAAGCCGACCGCCAAGGAGCAGCTCGACCCCGAGAAGACGTGGGTCGCCGTCGTGAACACGAGCTGCGGCACCGTCGAGATCACGCTCGACGTCAAGAACAACCCGAAGACCGCGTCGTCGTTCGCCCACCTGGCCAACGAGCGCTTCTTCGACGGCCTCGCCTTCCACCGCATCGTCCCCGGCTTCGTCGTCCAGGGCGGCGACCCGGAGGGCTCGGGCCAGGGCGGCCCCGGCTACAGCGTCGTCGAGGCGCCGCCGCAGAACCAGAAGTACACCCGCGGCGTCGTCGCGATGGCCAAGACGGAGATCGAGAAGCCGGGAACGTCGGGCAGCCAGTTCTTCATCGTCACCGCCCCCGACGCGGGCCTGCCCGCCGACTACGCCGTGGCCGGCAAGGTCACCAAGGGCGACGACGTCGTCGAGCTGCTGGCGAACGTCCCGAACGACCCGGCCGACAATCGCCCGACCGAGCCGGTGATCATCGAGAACGTCGAGGTCGCGAGCCGGTAGGACGGCGGGGCGCGAGGCGAGGACGGGTAGTGCCTGCCCCGGCCCCTGCCGACCGGCTGCCCTGATCGGCGTGGCGGTGACTAGTCGCCATCTGACCGGCATCCAGATCGTCGCATCCCGGCCGCCGGCAGCGTCAGGACGGCGACGGGGTGGACGGATGTTCGATCTTTGGGCGTAGCCTTGACTCCCACCCCCTGACTGCTGAAGGGTCGTTCCTAAGACGAGCGATCGTCTTAGATCAAGAAGATTTCGCGGCGGCTGACTCCCGGCGCGGCCACAAGAGGACGGGTTGCGATGCCGACTGGTGCGTTCCGGCGATCCCTGGGTCGTCTCGGACGGGAGTACTGCTGCCACGTGCCGCTCGCGTGGGCGCACCGGCGGCGTCGCGCTACGGCTGCCGCCACGCTCAGCCTGGTGGCGGCGGCGCTCCTCGCGGTGCCGGTCACGCCGGCGAGCGCGGCGTGCCCGTCGTCGTCCTCCGCGTACCGGACGATGGTGCTCGGAACCGCCGGCCTCGCGGCGTACTGGCGCCTCGACGAGAGCAGCGGCACGGACGCGTGCGACAGCAAGGGCACGAGCGCGGGCCAGTACGGCGGGGGCTCGCAGCTCGCGCAGGGCGGCGCCCTCAGCGGCGACACGAACACCGCGGTGGCGCTCGACGGGCTCACCGGCCGCGTCGCCGTCCCGTCGACGTTGCCGCTGAACCCCTCGAGCGCGGTCTCGATGGAGGCGTGGGTGCGGCCGAGCGTGCTGTCGGCAAGCCAGACGGTCGTCCGCAAGGATCAGCAGTACCTGCTGCGGTTGGAGGGAGGGAAGATCTACGCGCGGGTGTGGCTGGTCGGCGGCACTTACGCGCAGGTGTCGACCACCGCGGTGGTGCAAGCCGGCGCGTGGCAGCACGTCGTCGCGACGTTCGACGGATCTTCGCTGCGGGTGTACCGGAATGGAACCCAGCTCGCGGTGGTGGGGGCGGCGGAGGCGGGCCCAGGGGAAGGTGTCGATGTCGGCGGCGCCGGCGGAGGCCCAGGTGGCGATGGCTTGGAGGCAGGCGGTCATGGTGCGGCGGCCGTCGCCGGACAGCCCGGCCACGTAGACCCTGGCCGGGACCTGCCCCCAGTCGGCCACCAGCGCCCCGTCGGCGGCCCGCCGGAGGGGCACGGGGAGGGCCTCCATCTTTTCCATGTCGACGACGAGGCCGAGCTGCTCGGGTTGGTCTGATCGCCGTTCCTGTGCCACGAGGAGGGAGTCTACTTGTGGGAAGTACC
>JAUJPF010000007.1:0-34030 GCA_030447275.1 Solirubrobacteraceae bacterium
ACACCTCTCGCCACCCGCTTTCCCTCCCCGACGCTCGTCCGATCGCGGGGGCCGATGCGGGCGGGCGCCGGCGTCGCGGTCGTCGCGGCGGCGGCGATCGGCGTGGCCAGGCTCGACCGCGGCGGCGCGCCCGAGCCGCCGCCGACGCAGGAGATCACCGCGTGCAACGGGATGCCGGAGCTGTGCGCGCGGCGGCTCGACCAGGTCGTCCTTCCCGGGACCCACAACTCGATGTCGGCCGCCGACCGGCCCGGCTGGTTCTTCGCCAACCAGACGCGGCCGGTGCCGCGCCAGCTCGAGGACGGGATCCGGCTGCTGATGATCGACCCGCACTACGGCGTGGTCGACGCGCGCGGTCGCGTCCGCACCGACCTCGCCGCGGAGGGCACGAGCCGCAACCGCGTCGCCCGCGCGCTCGGCCCCGACGCCGTCCGCGCGGCCGAGCGCCTCGCCGGTCGCCTCGGCCTCGTCCCCTCCGGCGGCAAGCGCGAGATCTTCCTCTGCCACACGCTGTGCGAGCTGGGGGCGGAGCGCATGCGCTCGACGCTCGACGAGGTCCGCGGCTTCCTCGAGCGCAACCCGGCGGAGGTGCTCGTCGTCTTGGTCGAGTCGAGCGTCGCGGTCGCCGAGGTGGAGGAGGAGCTGCGCGACGCCGAGCTCGAGCCGTACCTCGCCGAGCTCGACCCAGCGGTCCCGCTGCCGTCGCTGCGCGACATGATCTCCTCCGGCCGGCGCCTGCTCGTCCTCGACCAGGGCGACGGCGGCACGGAGCCGTGGTACCGCCCCGGGTTCACCTTCATCCAGGACACCCGCATCCGCTCGTTGCTGCGCTCGCGCACCGCGTGCGACCCGGGCCGCGGAACGCCGGAGAGCCCGCTCCTCTTGATGAACCACTGGATCGACCGCTTCCCGCCGCCGCTGACGGCGAACGCGGAGATCGGCGCCCGCGGTCCGCTGCTCGACCGGGTGGAGAGCTGCCGCGGCTCGATCGGCCGGATCCCCAACCTGATCGCGGTCGACTTCTACGAGCGCGGCGACGTGATCGAGGCCGCGCGCTCGCTCAACCGCGACGGCGCGCTGGCCCGTTGAGGCCTTCGCGATCTCCCGCGGGCACGCCAATCCGTCCAGGGCGCGGATAGTGCGGAGCCCGCGCGGGAAGTGAAGTGGCCGTGGCCTACGAACCTCCCACCCGCCGCATCCCGCCGACGCCGCCCACGCCGCCGCCCGGCGGCGTGCGCGAGACCGAGTACGTCGCCGACCCCGAGCGCGAGGAGCTGCGCGACCGGATCCGCTCGCTGCGGACCGCGCTCGCCCTCACCGCGCTGCTCGCGATCGCCGGCCTCGGCATCGCCCTCTACACGCTCCTCGCCGAGGACGAGGAGGACACCGGCCGGCGCGGCGCCAGCCCCGCCCGCGTCTCCGCGCTCAGCGACCGCGTCGACGACCTCGAGGAGCGCGTGGGCGACCGCGCGACGAAGAACGCCGTCACGCGGCTCGAGCAGCGCCAGGAGGAGCTCGAGGGTCAGGTCCAGCAGGCCGGCGAGGCCGGCGGCGACACCGAGGCCCTCCAGGAGTCGATCGAGCAGGTCAACACCGACGTGCAGGCGCTCGAGCAGCGCGTCGACGACCTCGCCGCCCAGCAGGAAGAGGGGACGACGCCGCCCTAGGCGCGCTGGGCCAGCCGCAGCGCCCCGGACATTGAGTTGCCGCGCCCGTTTCCGGACTTTCACCGTCGGGGAACCCGTAGAGATGCGGGAGATGGACGACCCCCTCGGCCAAGCCCCACTTTCGATCGTCGCCACCGACGAGGCCGGCGAGCCTGAGACGCCTGACGCCATCTTCCTGGCCGGCGGCTCGCGCGACTGGTCGCTCTGGGCGGCGTGCCGCGGCTGCGGCGGCTACGCGCTGCCGCTGCACGTCGAGCGGCGCGAGGACTGGATCGACGCGGCGGCCCGGGCGCAGTCCTTCCTCGCCCGCGTGCACCACAAGACCTGCCTGCGCTGCGACGCGCGCAGCCGCCGCTTCCGCCGCGCCCCCGCCGAGGGCGCCATGTGGTGGGACCCCGAGGCCGGCGACTGGATGATGAACGGCGAGCTGCCGGGCGGGACGCGCCTCACGCTGCCGCTCGACGTCAACGACTACTGGTCGGTCCCCGAGGCCGCGGCGGCCGCGGCCGCGCTCAGCACCGACGGGCCGGCGGTCCGCGTCGTCCCCGGGCCCGAGCTGCTCGACCCCCAGCTTCCGTCGATCTTCCACATCGCCGACCGCTGGGCGATGTGGCTGCCGTGCGAGGACTGCGGCGGCTGCGAGCTGCCGCTGCGCGAGGGCGGCCGCCTCGAGGCGCCGTCGGCGACCGCGCAGGCCAAGCGGGTCGTCGAGCTGGCCGCCGCCGAGGGCTGCCCGTCGTGCGTCGCCGCGATGTTCCAGGGCGGTCACCTGCCGCCGGACACGCCCGCACTGACGTGGTACGACCCGATCGAGGACCACTGGATGCTGTGGCAGCCGGTGATCGGCGTGCCCGAGGGCGTCACGATGCCGCTCGGGCTGAGCGGCTTCGACGTCAGCCGCGTCGCCGTCGAGGTCAAGGTCGAGCAGCTGCTCTTCGGCGACGAGTCGCTGCCGCCCGAAGCGCCCGCCTAGCCGAAGCTCACCTCGCGGCGCTCCCCGCGCGAACCGTCAAGGCCTCCACGGCGTAGGACGGTGCATGAGACGCACGATCACCCTGCTCCTCGCCACCGGCGCGCTGGCCGGCTGCGGCGGGGCCGACGAGGACGGCGGCGGCGAGTCGGCTGCCCCGCCCGCGACCACGACCTCGGCCGAGCCCGCGCCGCCCGCCTCCGGCGACGGCGCGGAACGGGTCGTCCTGACCGATTTCGCGATCGACCCCGCGAACCCGAAGCTGAAGCCGGGGAAGGTGACCTTCGACGTCGTGAACGAGGGCTCCGCGCCGCACGCCCTGGAGATCGAGGGCGCCGGGATCGAGGAGGAGACCGAGGTCCTCGACGGGGGCGGGTCCGCAACGCTCGAAGCCGACCTGAAGGCCGGCTCGTACGAGTGGTACTGCCCCGTCGCCAACCACGCCGACATCGGGATGAAGGGGAAGCTGACCGTGGAGTGAGACGGACCGGGGGCGGGGGCTCGGGGGGATGAGCCCCCCGCCCTCCGGGCCGTGTGCGCCTCCCTACCGGCGGGAGTGGGTGCCCTCGCGGTCGCCGTTGCGGGCGCCGTCCGGGTCGAGCTCGGCGGCCTTCTCCTCCTTGGCGCGGGCGAAGCGGCGCTCCTTGTGGGCGGTCGCCGCCTGCTCCTCGGCCAGCGCCTGCTCGCGCTTGGCGCGCGCGGTGCGCTCCTCGGCCTCGGCCTCCGCGCGCGTCGCGCGGGCGCCGCGGACGCGGGCCTCCTCGCGATGCTCGGTCGCGGCGACCCGGCGCTGCTCGGTCTTCTGGGCCTTCTGCCTGCGCCCGACCAGCGCGAGCAGCGCGATCACGACGATTGCGACTACGACGATGGCGATGATCGTTCCGACGTCCATGGCTCTCTCTCCCTCGTTTGAGTGCCCGTTCGGGTGTAGCAACGCGACGGTCCGGACGAGGTTGGGCGGTGCCATGCGCGAACATGCCGGGTCAGGTGTCCATGCACGAGCTGACCGACGAGCAGCAGGAGGTCCGGGCGCTGGCGCGGCGGTTCGCCGACGAGGTCGTAGCCCCGCGCGCGGGGGAGTGGGATCGCGAGCACCGCTTCCCCCGGGAGGTGTTCGAGCAGCTCGGCGAGCTGGGGCTGATGGGCGTGTGCGTCCCCGACCGCTACGCGGGCGCGGGCGCGGACTACCTGTCCTACGCGCTCGTGCTCGAGGAGCTGTCGCGCGCCGACGCGGGGGTCGGCGTCACGCTCGCCGTCCACACCGGAGCGGGCACGCTGCCGATCCTCACCCACGGCAGCGAGGAGCAGAAGGACCGCTACGTCCCGCCGCTCGCCCAGGGCCACGAGCTCGCCGCCTTCGCGCTGACCGAGAGCGGCTCGGGATCCGACGCCGGCGCGATGCTCACGCGCGCCGACGGCGGGCGGATCACCGGCACGAAGCAATGGATCACCAACGGCTCGTACGCCCACACGTTCCTCGTGTTCGCCAAGGAGGACGGCAAGCCCACCGGCTTCCTCGTGCGCCGCGGCGCCGAGGGCTTCAGGGTCACGCGCGAGGAGGAGAAGATGGGCCTCAACTCCTCGTCGACCGCCGACCTCGCGTTCGAGGACACGCCGGGCGAGCGGATCGGCCCGCCCGGCGGCGGGATGCGGATCGCGCTGTCGACGCTCGACGGCGGCCGGATCGGGATCGCCGCGCAGGCGGTGGGGATCGCGCAGGCGGCGCTCGACGTCGCGACGGCCTACGCGCGCGAGCGCACAGCGTTCGGCGGCCCGATCGGGCGCTTCCAGGCGATCCAGCACAAGCTCGCCGACATGCAGACGGAGATCGAGGCGGCGCGGGCGCTCGTGTGGCGCGCTGCGCGGCTCAAGCAGGCGGGGCGGCCGCACAGCGTCGAGGGCGCCCAGGCCAAGCTGTTCGCCTCGCGCGTCGCCCGCCACTGGACCGGCGAGGCGATCCAGGTGCTCGGCGGCTACGGCTACACCAAGGAGTTCCCCGCCGAGCGCTACTACCGCGACGCGAAGGTCACCGAGATCTACGAGGGCACGTCCGAGATCCAGCGCCTGGTCATCGCGCGCGCCCTGCTCGGCGCGCTCGACCAGGGCTAGGGCAGCTTCTCCTCGGGCACGTTCTCGAGCAGCCAGCGCCCGTCCTCGCGCACCGCGCCGAGGGTGAGGGCCGGCTTCTTCTGGCCGGGCTGCACGAGGTCGACGGCCGCCACGCCGCCGCGGATGCGGACGTCGCCGGCCCGGACCCCCTTGAAGATGTCGACCGGGCGGTCGGCGAACGCGGCGCGCATCCCGCTCTCGCACGAGCCGGCGAGCTTCGCCAGCTCCTGGCGCTCCTTCCCGGTCCGCGTCGCGCAGACCGCCTTCCAGTCCTCCGCCACGAGCGAGCGGACGTACTTGACCGCGACGTCCGCCGCCTGCTGCTCGTCGGAGACGCGCCCGTCGGCGGGGGCCTTCGCCGGCTCGGACTTGTCGCCGCCGGGGTTCTCGCCTCCCCCGCCGCACCCGGCGAGGAGGGCGAGACCGGTGAGGAGGGCGGCTGCGCGGCGCATGGCGTCGAACTACCCGGCCCGCGTGCGAACATGCGTTCGTGTCGATCAAGGGCTCGCCGTACGCGCGGTTCAAGCGCGCGCTGGACCTCGGGAAGCTGCCGCTCGTCTACGCCGCGGCGGCCGAGCTGCCGCAGCTGAACCTCGACGACGGCCTGCGCGTCCTCGTGCTCATGGCCGAGCAGGATCGCGCCAGGTTCGACCGGGCGGCTGTGCGCTGGGTCGCGCGCCTCGGGCTCGAGCGGCGGCTCGGCATCGCCGACCTCCGCGCGGCGCTGGCGGCGTGCGAGCTGCTCTGCGCGCACCCGGAGGAGGGCCGCGCCGTCCTCGCTCGCCTGATGCGTCACTAGTTCACGCTGGGGTCCGGCGGCATCGTCGCGAGCAGCGCGTACGAGCCGCCCTTGCGCTCCAGCACGCGCGACCACAGCTGCTCGGGCTCGTCGGTGAAGGCGTCCTCGGGGGCGAAGTCGGCGACGATCCAGTCGTCGCCGGCCAGCTCGCCGTCGAGCTGCCCGCCGCCCCAGCCCGCGTAGCCGAGGAACGCCCGGGCCCGGCGGACCGCGGTCGCCACGGACTCGAGGTCGGCGTCGGGGAGCACGAGGCCGACGTCGCCGGCGACCCGCATGCCCTCGCCGGCCTCGTCGAACTCGGCGAGCACGACGACGCTCGTGGTCTGCACGGGGCCGCCCATCCACAGCCGATCGCCCTGTCCCAGGGCATCCTCGAGCTCGGGGATGGCCTGCTCGGCGAGGATCGGCGACGGGCGGTTGAGCACGAGGCCCATCGCGCCCTCCTCGTCGTGCTCGCACACCAGGACGACCGTGCGGTGGAAGTTCGGGTCGATCAGGGCCGGCCCGGCGACGAGAAGCTGTCCGCGCAGAGGCGCCACGTCGAGAACAAGGTACCCGTGGACTGGGTAGGCCCCCTTTATGCGGGTCCGTGTCCTCACCCTGACGCTCGTCGCGTCGCTGGCCGCCGCCGCTCCGGCGTCGGCCGACCGCGGCGACGTCCTCGTGCGCTTCGCGGCGGACGCCACGGCCGGCGATCGCGGAGAGGCGCGCGGCGCCGCCCGCGTGACCCGGCGGCGCGGGCTGCCGCTGGCGCGCCTCGAGGTGGTCGAGCCCGCTCCCGGGATGTCGGCGGCCGCCGCGGCGGCGCGGCTCGAGCGCCAGCCCGGCGTCCTCTACGCCGAGCCCGACGCGCCGCGGCACGCGCTCGCGCTGCCGAACGACCGCTTCTTCGGCGCCGAGTGGGGGCTGCACAACACCGGGCAGACCGTCGGCGGCGCGGCGGGGACCGAGGACGCCGACATCGACGCGCCCGAGGCCTGGGATGTCACCGTCGGCTCGCCGTCGGTGCTCGTCGCCGTCGCCGACACGGGCGTCGACATCGCGCACCCCGATCTCGCGCCGAACGTGTGGGTCAACGCCGCGGAGATCGCCGGCAACGGCGTCGACGACGACGGCAACGGCTTCGCCGACGACGTCCGCGGCTGGGACTTCGTCGAGGGCGACGGGACGCCGCAGGACGCCGACGGCCACGGGACCCACGTCGCGGGCACCGTCGCCGCGCGCGGCAACGACGGCGCCGGCGTCGCCGGCGTGTCGTGGAACGCGACCGTGCTGCCGCTGCGGATCCTCGGCCCCAACGGCGAGGGGACGGTCAGCGACGCGATCCGCGCCTACGCGTACGCCGCGCGCGCGGGGGCGCAGGTCGTCAACCTGTCGCTCGGCGGGGCGTCCGGCTCGCGCGCGGAGCGCGACGCCATCGCCTCGCACGGCGGCGTCCTGTTCGCGGCCGCCGCCGGCAACGAGGGCGCCGACAACGACGCGGTCCCGACGTACCCGTGCGCGTACGACGTCCCGAACGTCGTGTGCGTCGCGGCGTCGGACCGCAGCGACGACCTCGCCGGCTTCTCGAACCGCGGGCTGCGGACCGTCGATCTCGCGGCGCCGGGCGTCGCGATCGCGTCGACGTACCCAGGGTCGCAGTGGGCGCTGCTCGACGGGACCTCGATGGCGACGCCGCACGTCGCCGGCGTGGCCGCGCTGCTGCTGGCGACCGACCCGGCGGCGACGGTCGCCGACCTGCGCTCGGCGCTGCTCGACGGCGCCGACCGCAAGCTCGGGCTCGCGCGGACGACCGCGACCGGTGCGCGGCTCAACGCGCTCGGCGCGCTCCGTGCGCTCGGGACCGCGCCGCCCCCGCCGGAGCCGGCGCCGCGCGACGGCAGCCAGACCACGACGACCACCACGCCGCCGCCGACGGGCGGGACCGAGGCGGACCCGGGCGGCGCCCCCGCGGGCGACCAGGGCACCACGACCTCCGGCGACACCGCGCCGCCCGTCACGCCGCTGGCGCCGCCCGACCGGAGCGCCCCGTTCGCGAGCTTCGCGAGCATCTCCCCGTCGCGCGACCTCGGCGCCCTGCTGCGGCGGCGAGCGCTGCGCGTCGGCCTGCGCTGCAACGAGCCGTGCTCGGTGCGCGTCGAGCTGCGCCGCGGGACGCGCACCATCGCCCGCGGCTCGCGGACCGGCGCGGGGACGCTGCGCCTGCGCATCGGCGCGCGCGAGCGGGCCCGACTGAGCCGCGTCCGCACCGTCCGCCTCACCCTGCGCGTCCGCGCCGTCGACACGGCCGGGAACGCGCGGACCGCGTCGCGCCGCCTGACGCTCCGCCGCCGCTAGCCGTCCGTGCGGTGAGGCTCAGGCCGCGCCGGGCGTGACCAGGCCCGACTCGTAGGCCAGCACGACGGCCTGGACGCGGTCGCGCAGCCCGAGCTTCATCAGCAGCCGCGCGACGTGGGTCTTGACCGTCGTCTCGCTGACGATCAGCTCGGCGGCGATCTCCGCGTTGGAGAGCCCGCGCGCGATGAGCCCGAAGACCTCGAGCTCGCGCGCCGTGAGGTCGTCGAAGGACGGCGGCGGGGTCGGCGTCGCGGCGGGTCGGGCCTGCGCGAACTCCGCGATCAGCCGCTTGGTGATCGCCGGCGCGATGAGCGCGTCGCCGGCGGCGACGACGCGGATGCCCGCGGCGAGCTGCTCGGGCGGGACGTCCTTGAGCAGGAACCCCGACGCGCCCGCGCGCAGCGCCTCGTAGACGTACTCGTTGAGGTCGAACGTCGTGAGCATGAGCACGCGCGGGCCGCTCTCGTCCTCGCCGGTGATGAGCCGCGTCGCCTCGATGCCGTCCATCTCCGGCATGCGGATGTCCATCAGGACGACGTCGGGCGCGAGCTCGCGGGCCATGTCGACCGCGAGCGCGCCGTCGCTCGCCTCGCCGACGATCTCGACGTCGTCCTCGACCTCGAGGATCATCCGGAAGCCCGCGCGAACGAGCGCCTGGTCGTCGGCGATGAGGATGCGCAGCGGCGTCATGCGACCACCAACTCTGACCCATCGAGCGGCAGACGCGCCGTGACGACGAACCCTCCGTCAGGCCGCTCCGCCGCCGAGAGGGAACCGCCGTAGACCCGCACGCGCTCGCGCATCCCGACGATCCCGTGCCCCCCGCCGGGCAGCTCCGCGCGTGCGCCGCCGACCCGCCCGCGGTCGGCGACGACGACCTCCACCGCCTCGGCGTCCCACCGCAATACGACCTCGGTGGGCGCCGACCCGGCGTGCTTGAGCGCGTTGGTCAGCGCCTCCTGCACGACGCGGTAGATCGCCGCCTCGGCGCCGGCGGGGAGCGGGCGGCGCTCGCCCTCGACGCGCAGCGTCACCGGCAGCCCGGCCGCCTCGGCGCCCGCGACAAGCGCGTCGAGCTCTGAGAGCGTCGGCTGCGGCGCCATCGCCGCCGGCTCGTCGGGTCGTGCCGAGGACGCCGAGCAGCCGCCGCATCTCGAGCAGCGCCTCGCGGCCGGTGCGCTCGATCAGCCGCGCCGCCCCGGCGCGCTCGGGGTCGCGGTCGAGGATCCGCCGCGCGCCGCCGGCCTGCACGACCATCACCGAGACGGAGTGGGCGACGACGTCGTGCATCTCGCGCGCGATCCGGCGGCGCTCGTCGGCACCGCGCGCGCCGCCTGCCCCTCGCGATCCTCCTCGGCCCGAACCGCCGCCTCGTGCAGCTCGGCCGTCAGCCGCGCGCGGTGCTGGATCGCCCGCGCGGCGCCCCACGTCGCGGTGGTGAAGCCCCACGGGAAGATGAAGTCGCCGAGCACGGGATCGGCGAACGAGAGCGAGACGCCGGCGACCCCGGCGATGATGATCGCGAGCCCGAGCACCGCCGTGCGTACCTCCGGCAGGCCGCCCACGGTGTATGCCCAGATCACGACGAGCATCAACGGCGTGAAGAAGCTCTCGGTGCTCGTTGATCGCGAGCGTCATCGGGATCGCGGCGGCGAAGAGCACGACGAGCGCCGGCAGCGGCGCGCGCGGCGCCGGAAGGCGATCGTCGCCGTCATCACGAGGACCATCGCCACCGCCAGGCCGCGCTCGGCGCCGGAGCCCTCGGCGACGACGATCGCCTCGGTCACTCCGAAGACGGCGAGCACGGCCGCGAGCAGACGGTCGAGCGTCCGCGGCGGCAGGCCGCGCAGCCGCGTCATGCCGGCACCTCGCGCGGCAGCCGTGCGCGGACGACGTGGCCGCCGTCGCGCCGGGGCGCCGCGGTCAGCTCGCCGCCGTAGAGGGCGACGCGCTCGCGCAGGCCGAGCGCCGGGCCGTCGCCGAGCAGCCGCCCGTCGTCGTGGACCTCCAGCTCCACCGCGGCCGGCGCGTAGCGCACGCGCACCTCGGCGCTGTCCGCCCGTGCGCGCGCAGCGCGCCGTTCAGCGCCTCTTGCACGACGCGGTAGCCGGTCACGTCGATGCCGGCGGGCAGCTCGACCTCGTCACCCTCGATCGACATCGTCACCGGCAGGCCGGCGGCGCCGGCGCGGCGCACCAGGGCGTCCAGGTGGCGCAGGCTCGGCTGCGGCGCGAGCGCGAGCTCCTCGTCCTCCGCGCGCAGCACGCCGAGCAGCCGGCGCAGCTCGCCGAGCGCGTCGCGGCCGCGGTCCTCGACGGCGCAGAACGCCTGGCGCGCGAGGTCGGGCTTGCGTCCCGCCAGGCGGCCCGCCGCCGTCGCCTGGAGGGTCATCTCGGTCAGCGCGTGGGCGACAATGTCGTGCAGGTCGCCGGCGATCCGCGCGCGCTCGTCGGCGACGGCGCGCTCGGCGCGATCGGCCCGCTCCCGTTCGAGGCGGGCGGCCTTCTCGCGCAGCGCGCGCTGCAGCTGCGACCGGTGGCGGATGAGGCGCCCGGTGACCATCGGCGCCGCGACGAAGAAGAGGGTCAGCCACAGGACGTCGGCGACCAGGATCCCGTCGTCGTCGAGCGCCTCGGCGAGCAGTCCGAAGCCCAGCGCGATCGGCGCGGTCACCCACCACCACCGGCTGTCGCTGTTCGCCGCCGCCGAGTAGCACATGAAGATCGCGACGAAGAGCGGCACGAACAGGTGGTCGGTCACCGCCGGCCCGGACGCCTGCACGCCGACGAACGGCACCATCGTGAAGAGGAACGCGGTCAGCGGGAACCGCCGGCGGAGCGCCAGGCAGCCCGCGAGCACGAGCACCAGGAGGTGAACGGCGACCTGGTGCTCTCGGACGAACAGCGCCTCCAGCTGCATCTCGACCCCCGCCACGACGGCCACGAGCAGGTCGAGGCGGCGCGGGTCGAGGCGGCGGAGGCGGTGGACGAGGGGCACCCTGCGGCAACGGTAGCCCCGGACTGACTGCCGTTCGTCGTCCCGCGGGGCGATCCCCCTGTCATCCCTGAGGATGACCCCGAGTCCACCTCGAACCGCCTGCAAATCGTCACAGCGAGTGACGACGCCGGGGTCCGCCGGTGAGACGGTTGGCACCGTCATGAGGACCTGGACCGCCACCACCACCGTCGACGCGCCGCCGGATGCGGTGCTCGACCTGCTGACCGACCCGCAGGCCATCGCGTCGTGGGCCCCGGTCGCCTTCGAGGTCTCCGACCTCGACAGCGACCGGCTGGCCCCCGGCAGCCGGCCGCACGTGGAGGGCCGCCTCGGCGGCGTCTCGGTGGGATTCGACGTCGAGGTCCTCGAAGCCGGCGAGGACGGCCTCGCGCTCCGCGCGGCGGGGCCGGTCGCCATCGACGTCCGCTACGACCTCGAGCCCGCCTCGCGCGGCAGCGAGGTCCGCGCGTCGATCGGCGTCCGGCCCGGCCGCGGGTTCCGCGGCCGGATCCTCGCGGAGGCCACCGGCGCGCTGCTCGGCGCCGGGGCCCTCGAGACCGCGCTCGACCGCATCGGTCGCAGCGCCGCCGCGGCGTTCGTCGCGGCCTGAACCACCGAACCACCCAGGAGACAGCCACATGCTCGACACCGCCCCCGCCCCCCACACGCAGCAGGACGTCGACATCGCCATCGCCGCCCGCGCCGTGACCCGGACGTACGGCGAGGGCGACGCGACGGTGCACGCGCTGCGGGGTGTGACCCTCGACGTGCCGGCCGGGCAGTTCACGGCCATCATGGGGCCCTCGGGCTCCGGCAAGTCGACCCTCATGCACCTGCTCGCCGGCCTCGATCGCCCGACCGAGGGCACCGTCCACATCGGCGGCGAGGACGTCACCCGCATGAAGGACGCGCAGCTCACCAAGCTGCGCCGCCGTCACGTCGGGTTCGTCTTCCAGGCGTTCAACCTCCTCCCGGTCCTCAGCGCCGAGGAGAACGTGACGCTGCCGCTCTCGATCGCCGGCCGGAAGATCGACCAGGGCGCGCTCGGTGCGCTCATGCAGCGCATGGGCCTCGACGACCGCCGCGACCACCGCCCGTCGGAGCTCTCCGGCGGCCAGCAGCAGCGCGTCGCCATCGCCCGCGCGCTGATCGCCAAGCCGACCGTCCTGCTCGCCGACGAGCCGACCGGCAACCTGGACTCGCAGGCCGGTCATGAGGTTCTGTCCCTCCTGCGCGAGGCCGTCGAGCTCGACGGCCAGACCACGGTCATGGTCACCCACGACCCGAAGGCCGCCGCCGCCGCCGACCGCGTCCTGTTCCTCAACGACGGCCGCATCGTCGGCGACCAGGCCAAGCCGACCGAGGCGCAGATCCTCGCCGCCATGAAGGAGCTGGCGTAGATGCTTCGCCTCACGCTCAAGGGACTGGCCGCGCGCCCGCTGCGCACGGCCCTGACCACCCTGGCCATCGTGCTGGGGGTCGCGCTCGTCAGCGGTGCGCTCACGCTCACCGACACGCAGCGCAAGGGCGCCGACGCGCTGTCGTCGGCGTCGTACGACGGCACCGACGCCGTCGTGTCCGCCAGGACGGCGTTCGCCGTCGACTCGTCGGAGGACTGGGCGATCCAGAAGCCGACGATCGCCGCCTCGACGCTCGAGAAGGTGCGCGCGGTGCCGGAGGTCGGTGTGGCGGTCGGCGACGTGACCGACCAGAACGCGAAGATCATCGGCAAGGACGGCAAGCCGCTGGGCGAGGGCCCGTACTTCGGCGTCGGCTTCGACTCGCGCGCCGGGGGCGCGCAGCGGCTCTCGCCGTTCAAGCTCAAGGACGGGCGCTGGGCAACGGGGCCCGGCCAGGTGGTCATCGACGCCAAGACGGCGGAGGACGAGGGCTACAAGCTCGGCGACCGCGTGAGGATCGCGACGCTCGCCGGGACGAAGCCGTTCGAGATCGTCGGCGTGTCGAACTTCGGCGAGGTCAAGTCGCTCGGCACCGCCACGACGGCCGTGTTCGAGATCGAGACGGCGCGCACCCTGTTCGACAAGGGGAACGCGTACGACTCGATCCTCGTCGCAGGCCGCGAGGGCGGACCGAGCGGCGTCGCAGTCCGCGAGGCGGTGGCCCGCGCGGTGCCCGAGGCACAGATCGAAACCGCGGCCGCGCACGACCGCTTCACGTTCGACGGGCTCGAGGGGTTCATCTCGATCATCCGCACCGTGCTGCTGGCGTTCGGCGGCGTGGCGATCCTCGTCGGCGCGCTGACGATCCTCAACAGCCTGTCGATCACCGTCGCGCAGCGCACGCGGGAGCTCGGCCTCGTCCGGCTCATCGGCGCGTCGCGCAAGCAGGTGCTGTCGACGGTCGTCCTCGAGGCGTTCACGATCGGCTTGCTCGGCTCGATCGTCGGCCTCGCGGTCGGGTACGGCCTGGCCGCCGCGCTGTCGTCGTTCTTCGCGGCGATCGGGCTCGACCTGCCGGAGGCCGGCACGGTGTTCTCGACCGGCACGATCGTCGTCTCGCTGATCGTCGGCACCGTGATCACGACGCTGGCGGGCATCGTCCCGGCGGTGCGCGCGACGCGGATCGCCCCGGTGACCGCGCTGCGCGACGCCTCGGAGGGCACGCGGAAGGTCGGGCTCCCCGGCCGGCTCGTGCGGCCGTTCGTCTCGCTGCTCGGCCGCCCGGCCGAGCGGGTCGGGGGGATCGCCGGAAAGCTCGCGCGGCGCAACTCGCTGCGTCAGCCGGGTCGCACCGCGGCCACCGCCGGCGCGCTGACCGTCGGCGTCGCGCTCGTCACCGTCGTCGCCGTGCTGGCCGCCGGCCTGCGCGACACCACCGAGGGCGCGGCCGAGCGCCGCGTGCACGCGACGCACGTCGTCAGCTCGCAGGACGGCT
The DNA here is from genome assembly GCA_030447275.1 of Solirubrobacteraceae bacterium. Taxonomy (GTDB): domain Bacteria; phylum Actinomycetota; class Thermoleophilia; order Solirubrobacterales; family Solirubrobacteraceae; genus CADCVT01. The sequence goes on from JAUJPF010000007.1 coordinate 13,775, forward strand.
GGACGCCGACCGAGCCGGCGATCGCCAAGGCGATCGAGGCTGCTCCCGGCGTCGACCGCGTCACCACGATCAAGCAGGACGGCGCCCGGGCGTTCGGCGACACCGAGCGCGTGAACGGCCTCGACCCCCGCACGGCGGACGAGCTGTTCTCGTTCGACTACGCCGACGGCGCCAAGACGAGCGTCGCACAGCTCGGTGCGAGCGGCGCGATCCTCGACGAGGGGCTCGCGAAGGAGCGCGGCCTGAAGGTCGGCGACTCGTTCGAGATCACCTCGGCGTCGGGCAAGAAGCTCGACCTGACGGTCAAGGGGATCGAGACCTCGCCCGTGCTCGACGCGTTCGACCTCGGGCCGATCAGCATCGGAAGCGAGGCCTACGAGCGCGCGTTCGAGAACGACCGCAGCGTGTACACGTTCGTCGACGCGGAGTCGACGACCGCCGTGGAGAACGCGCTGAAGCCGTTCCCCGACTCGAAGGTGGTCGACAAGCCCCAGTTCATCCAGGACCGGATGGAGGGGATCGACATGCTGATGGCGATCTTCGCGGTGCTCCTCGCGCTGGCGATCATCGTCAGCCTGTTCGGCATCGTCAACGCCCTCGTGCTCGCCACGTTCGAGCGGCGCCGCGAGCTCGGCATGCTCGCCGCGGTCGGCATGACCCGCCGGCAGATCCGCCGGATGGTGCGCCACGAGAGCATCGTCACCGCGCTCATGGGCGTGTCGACCGGCATCGTCGTCGGGCTCGCGCTCGGCTACGCGGTCACGTCGGCGCTGAGCGACGAGGGGCTGACGTTCGCGGTCCCCGGCGGCTCGCTGGTGACGCTCGCGGTCGCCGGCGTCATCGCCGGCGTCCTCGCGGCGGTGCTGCCGGCCCGCCGCGCGTCGCGGATGAGCCCGCTGAACGCGCTGGCGTACGAATAGGACGAAGACTCGCAGGGCGAGTCTTCGTTGGGAGAAAGTCGCCTGGGGCGACTTTCTCCCGCGCGGGGTGGGACGGCGGGCCGCTAGGCCGCGGCCTGCTGGGCGCCGCCGTCCTCGTGACCCGCGAGGACGGCGCGCTCGAGCTCCTCGACCGAGCCGTCGTCGTTGCGGATGCGGACGTGCGGGCGGTACGGCTCGTTGACGTCGACGTCGACGACCACGGCGCGGCGGCCGTCGGCGAGGTCGACCTCGTAGCCGGGCGGGTACGGCATGACGACCTTGTTGAAGACGGCGACGACCTCGGGGTCGAACGCGGTGCCGCTCCCCGACTGGATGATCCCGACGCCGACGACGGGGGGCGCCGCCGACTTGTAGGTGCGCTCCGAGGTGACGGCGTCGTAGACGTCGGCCACCGACGAGATGCGGGCGAACTGGTGGATGCGCTCGCCGGCCAGGCCGTCGGGGTAGCCCTTGCCGTCGAGGCGCTCGTGGTGGTGGCGGACCACGGCGCGCACGAGGAACGACGCGTCCTCGCCGAGCATGTCGCAGCCGATGACGGGGTGGCGGCGCATGACCTCCCACTCCTCCTCGGTCAGCTTGCCCGGCTTGTCGAGGACCTCCTTGGGGATGGCCAGCTTGCCGATGTCGTGCAGGAGCAGGCCGAGCCCGATCTTCTGCAGGCGGCTCTCGAGGCCGTCGTAGCGGCGCCGGCCGGTGAAGTCGACCCAGCCGTGGTCTGAGAAGGTGCGGCGCGCGAGCAGGACGCCGAGCGCGGTGACGTCGACGACGTGCTGGAGGAGGTACTGGTCGGCCCCCATCATGTCCGCGAGGTGCAGCGCGATGTCGGGGGTGTTCTGGACCTCCTGCGTGATGAGGTCCGCCATGTCGGCGAGGTCGGCCAGCGCGGTGTCGGACAGGCCCTTGCCCGTCTTCATCGCGTGCTTGGCCTCGTTGAGGGCGTTGCCGACCGCGCCCGCCGTCTTGCGGCGGGTCTCCTCGGTCATGATCGTCTGCGGCGCGATCCCCTCGGAGAGGTCGTCGTCGACCCACACGGTCGAGATGCCGTTCTCGACGAGGGCGCGCTTGTAGCGCTCGCTGATGCCCACGCCGCGACGCAGCAGCGGGATGCCGCTCTGGCCGGCGTAGACGTCCTGGGCGAGGACGGCGCCGACCTCGATCTGGCGTGAGCTGACGAGACGCATCGACGGTCGGGGTAGTCGGCGCGGCGCCGCCCTGCTTGAGGGCGCGGCGGGTACGCTGCGCGCGGCATGAAGCTGGCCACGTTCCTGCCCCGCGACGGCACCGGCGCCCCGCTCGCCGGCGAGGTCCTCGGCGACGAGGTGGTGGCGTTCGCCGAGGGCGAGACCGTCGTCGACCGGCTCGCCGCCGCCGACCGGACGCCGGCGCGCGGCGAGGCGTTCCCGCTGGCCGACGTGACGCTGCTCGCGCCGATCCCGCGGCCGCGCGCGATCTTCGGGATCGGCCTCAACTACCGCGGGCACGCCGAGGAGCAGGGCGGGGCCCTCCCCGAGCGCCCGCTCGTGTTCATGAAGCTGCCCTCGTCGGCCGCGCCGCCGTTCGGGCCGGTCCGCTGCCCGCCCGTCGTACGCAGGCTCGACTACGAGGGCGAGCTGGCCGTCGTGATGGGCGCGGGAGGCGAGCCCGCCGGCTACGCCGTCGCCGACGACATCAGCGCGCGCGACCTCCAGAAGCGCGAGCCACAGTGGACCCGCGCCAAGGGCGCCGACGGCTTCTGCCCGTACGGGCCCTGGATCACGACCGCCGACGAGGTGGAGGACCCGGAGGACCTCGGGCTGCGCACGTGGGTCAACGGCGAGCTGCGCCAGGACGCGCGCACCAGCGACCTCATCTTCGGCATCCGCGAGGTCGTCGCGTTCCTCTCGGAGACGTGCACGCTCGAGCCCGGCGACCTCATCCTCACCGGCACCCCGTCGGGCGTCGGCGCCTTCGCCGACCCGCCGTCGTTCCTGGCGTCAGGCGACGTGGTCCGGATCGAGATCGAGCGCCTCGGCGCGATCGAGCACGCGATCGTTTGAGGTCGTCGAGGTCGTCGAGGTCGTCTCGTCGAGGACGCCCAGCAGCGCTTCGACGACGTCCGGGTCGAACTGCGAGCCGGCGTTGGCCGCCAGCTCGGCGCGGGCGGCGGCGAGCGGCATCGCGCGGCGGTACGGGCGGTCGCTCGTCATCGCGTGCAGCGCGTCGCAGGCGAAGACGATGCGGCTCGCGACCGGGATCTCGTCGCGGACGAGCCCGTCCGGGTAACCGGCGCCGTCCCAGCGCTCGTGCTCGCCGCGGATGGCCGATGCGAGGTGCGCGAGCGGCGGGATCGCCGCGACGATCCGCTCGCCGATGAGCGGGTGCTGGCGCATGAGCTCCCACTCCTCCTCGGTGAGCGGACCGCGCTTGGAGAGGACGTGATCGGGCACGCCGACCTTGCCGACGTCGTGCAGCAGCGCGACGTGCTCGACGTGGCGGGCCTCGCGCGCGGAGAGCCCGAGCGCGCGCGCGACGAGCGAGGCGAGCCCGACGACGCTCTCGGAGTGCTGGCCGGTGTAGTCGTCGCGGGCCTCGAGGGCGGCGAGCAGCGCGTGCACGCCGGTCATCGCGGCCTCCTCGGCGCGCTCCTCGCGCTCGAGCTCGCGCGCCACCGCGTCGGCGAGCAGCGTCAGCAGCCGCTCCTCGGCGGGGACGAGGGGGCCGCGGGGCTCGCGGGACAAGTTGGAGATCACGCCGAACAGCCGGCCCGACGAGAGCCGGATCGGGACGGCGACGAACGCCCGCATCCTGCACTCCGTCACCGTCGGCATGTCGCGGAGCAGCTCGTGCTCGCTGGGGTCGACGAGCGCGCGCTCGAGCCCGAGGTCGGTGAGCCGCTGCGCGACGGTCTCGTGCAGCGCGAACGCGGTGCCGGGCCGGACGTCGAACGCGTCGCCGTCGCCGTCGAACGCGCGGACGACGAAGTGGCCGCCCTTGACCTCGAGCAGGCAGGACAGCTCGAGCCCGAGCGTCGTGCGGGCGACGCCGAGCACGCGCGCGACGAGCGACTCCGGGCCGGCGGCGACGGAGGCGTCCCCGGCGGGGACCGCGACGCGCCGGTCGCGCCCCGCGGGCTTCGAGGAGTAGAGCCGCCCGTCGGCGCGCAGCAGCAGCGCCTCCTTCGACGAGGCGTCGGCGGGCCACGACGCGGTGCCGTACGAGAGGCCGACGCCGAGCCCGAGGTCGGCGACCGCGGTCCGCAGCCGCTGACCGACGCGGTGCGCGTCCTCGGCGCCGGCGTCGGCGAGCACGACGGCGAACTCGTCGCCGCCGACCCGGAACGCCACGTCGCCGGCGCGGCACGTGTCGACGATCGCCCGCGCGACCGCCTTCAGCGCTCCGTCGCCCGCAGCATGGCCGCGCTCGTCGTTGAGCTCCTTGAGCCGGTCGACGTCGAGCATGAGCAGGCCGAAGCGCCCGTCGCGGCGCCGCGCGCGGTCGATCTCGCGCTCGAGCGTCTCGTGGAACTCGCGGTGGTTGAGCAGCCCGGTGAGCGGGTCGCGGCTGGCCAGCGTCTCGAGGCGCCCGACGAGCCGCGCGTTGTGCACGGCGATCGCCGCCTGCGCGGCGTAGACCTCGAGCAGCCCGATGTCCCGCGGGAAGAACGCGTCGCGCCCGGCGCCGAGGGCGACCAGCGCGCCGAGCGACTCGTCGCCCAGGACGAGCGGCGCCGAGCACAGCGACCCGACGGCGCGGCCGGCGGTCAGCTCGAGCTCGGGCGCCTCGGCGAGGTCGTCGAGCACCACCGACGTCGTCCCGACCTCGGGCCGATCGTTCGCCCAGGCCTCGATCGCCTTGGCGACGTCCGGCGGCACGTTCGACCGCGCGCGGACGCGCACCCAGCCCGAGTCGTCGCGCAGCAGCATGAGGAACTCGCGCCCGCCCGCGGCGACGTGCGCGTGGTTGACGACCTTGGCCAGGACCTCGTCGAGGTCGAGCGCGGAGACGAGGTCGCGCAGCGACGCGCGCAGCTCCTCGGCGATCTGGTGCTCCTCGCCCGCCGTCGCAGCGAGCCGCCGGTGCGCGGCGCGCCGGCCGCCGAACAGGCGGCGCAGGCCGGTGGCGCCGGACTCCCAGCGCGCCTCGTACACGCAGCGCTCGTCGCCGCGCAGCGCGCACTCGGGGTGGCTGACGTGCGCGGGGCGCAGCCCGAAGAGCTGCGGGACGCACGCGAGCAGCCCGCGGTTGTAGTCGCAGTCGAGCGGGTGGAAGCCCTCGCCGCTGATGTCGAACCAGCGCAGCCGCGCGCGCGTCGCGCCTATCTCGTCGATCTCCATGCGATGCGACCACGAGAAGCGCGTGTTGGCCCGCGCGATGTTCGCGTAGACCATCCTGGGCGAGCCGAAGGCGCGCAGCGCGAGCTTCAGCGCGGGGGCGACGTTCAGCTCGAGGGCGGCCGCGCCCATGTGCAGGCAGAACTCGGCGTCGCCGGTGACGTGGACGCCGGCCTCGAACAGCCGGACCTTCGTCGTGAACGAGTGCCACGTCCCCTCGTCGCGCAGCTCGGCCTCGCGGCCGGTCAGGCCCGCGTGGGCGAGCGCGGCGTCGACGGCGCCCCGGCCCGCGGCCTTCTCGAGGTAGGCGAGGAAGAGCGACGTGGTCACGCCGCTCGTGTGCCGGGCCTCCGCCATCTGCGTTCGCCGCATTTTCAGTTCATCGGACTGGCGCACCCCCGCTTTACCGGCGCGTCCGGGTGCGCCACCTGGCCGGCCCCGCGGCGCGCAGCATCCAGGGTCGTGGCGCGCGTGCCGCGCGGGATGATGAAGCGCGGGCGCACGCTCGTCGGCCAGCGCCCGCTCGGCCGCGCCGCCGCCGACCACGTGCTCGCGATGAACCTCGCGCTGCTGCCGTCGGTGCGCGCGCCGAAGGGCTCGGGCTCGCCGGGCCCGGTCAGCGCGCCGCGCGGGCGCGCACCGCTCAGTGCGAGTGGATGACCTTGTCGATGAGGCCGTACTCGGCGGCCTCGTCGGGCTTGAAGAACCGGTCGCGCTCCATGTCCTCGTGGACCTGCTCGAGCGGCTGGCCGGTGTGGTGCGCGTAGATCTCGTCGATCCGCGCGCGCGTCTTGAGGATCTCCTGGGCGTGGATCTCGATGTCGGTCGCCTGGCCCTCGAAGCCGGCGGACGGCTGGTGGATGAGGATCCGGCTGTTCGGCAGCGAGAACCGCTTGCCCTTCGCGCCGCCGCCGAGCAGCAGCGAGCCCATCGACATCGCGATCCCGCAGCAGATCGTGGACACGTCGGGCTTGATGAACTGCATCGTGTCGTAGATCGCCAGCCCGGCGTAGATCGAGCCCCCGGCGAGTTGATGTAGATCGAGATGTCCTTGTCGGGGTCCGACGACTCCAGGTGCAGGAGCTGGGCCACGATGAGGTTCGCGATCTGATCGTCCACGGCCGTGCCGAGGAAGATGATGCGCTCGTTGAGCAGGCGCGAGTAGATGTCGTACTCGCGCTCACCGCGGGCGGTGCTCTCGACGACCATGGGGACGAGGGGCATGCTCGGCAGTGTATGCCGGAGGCGCCGCGCTACCCTCGCCCGCCTCGCCGTGCGTACGACCATCGCCATGACGCTCGTCGTGGCAGCGCTTCCCGCTGCCGCCGACGCCCGCTACATGGGGGCCGCCCCCGAGCCCGCCCTGCGCGCGCCTTTCCGATCGCCGGGCCGTGGGCGTGGGGGGCCGAGCACCCACTTCGGCGACCGCGGCGGCGCCCACGACGGCGAGGACGTCATGTCGCCGTGCGGGACGCCGGTCGTCGCTGCGGCCGAGGGGCGCGTCGTCGTCGCCGACAGCGACGGCGCGGCCGGCAACCACCTCGTCGTGCGCGGCGCGCACGGCGACCACGTCTACATGCACCTCGCGCGCGTCGCGCTTCGCCGTCGGCGACAGCGTCGCGACGGGCCAGCGCATCGGCGCCGTGGGCCGTACCGGCAACGCGAGCGCGTGCCACCTGCACTTCGAGATCTGGACGGCGCCCGGCTGGTACCGCGGCGGCAGGGCGCGCGATCCGCGCCCCGACCTGAACCGCTGGCGCTCTAGCGCCACAGCATGCGAGAAACCGTTGACAGTCAACGGTTTCTCGCATTGTGTGGACGCCGGGCGCTCGTAGTCTGAAGCGGGTGCTCTCACCCGCCCTCGAGCTGCGCGGCCTGACGAAGCGCTATGACGACGGCTTCCTCGCGCTCGACGCGTTCGACCTCGTCGTCCCCGCGGGCGAGTTCTTCGGCCTGCTCGGCCCGAACGGCGCCGGCAAGACGACGCTGATCTCGGCGGTCTGCAACCTGGTCCGCGTGACCGCGGGCGACGTCGACGTCTTCGGCCACCCGCACGGGACGAGCGAGGCGCGCCGGCTCATCGGGCTGGCCGAGCAGGACGTGAACCTCGACCGCTTCCTCGACGTCGAGGAGACGCTGCTCTACCACGGCGGCTACTACGGCATGAGCCGGGCTGACGCGCGGCGGCGCGCGAAGGAGATGATGGACGTCTTCGACCTGCGGGCGAAGGCGAAGGTCCGCGCGCCGAAGCTCTCCGGCGGGATGCGCCGGCGCCTGCTGCTCGCCCGCGCGCTCATGCACGAGCCGCGCCTCGTGATCCTCGACGAGCCGACGGCGGGCGTGGACTTCGAGCTGCGCCTCGAGCTGTGGCGCTACATCCGCCGCCTGCACGAGGAGGGGACGACGATCCTGCTCACCACGCACTACCTCGAGGAGGCCGAGGAGCTGTGCGAGGACATCGCGCTCATCCGCGGCGGGCGCCTGCTGGCGCGCGACACGGCGGCCGGCCTGCGCGAGGCGTTCGCGGCGGACACGCTCGCCGACGTGTACGTCAAGGCGATGGCGACGGCATGAGCCGCGGCCTCGTCGCGCTCACCGGGCGCGAGGTGCTGCGCGTGCTGAAGCTGTGGACGCAGACCGTGGTGGCGCCGGTCGTCTCCGCGTTCCTCTTCATCGTCGTCTTCGGGCTGTCGCTCGGCGGGCGGATCAGCGAGATCGGCGGCGTCGAGTACGAGGTCTTCATCGTCCCCGGGCTCATCACGATGGCGATGGTCCAGGCCGCGTACGCCAACAACTCGGCGTCGGTCTTCCAGGCGAAGTTCGACCGCTACCTCAACGACATCCTCGCCGCGCCCATGCGCGCGTGGGAGGTCAACGTGGGCCTGTCGCTCGGCGGGATCGTGCGCGCGCTGCTGATCGGCGCCGCGCTCCTGATCTGCTCGCTGCTCGTCGTCGACGTCCCCATCCGCGAGCCGCTCGTGCTCGTCGTCGCGGTCGCGCTCGCGCTGCTCTTGTTCAGCTCGCTCGGCGTCATCGTCGGGATCTACGCGGAGGCGTGGGACCACACCGCGTTCGTCAACAACCTGGCGATCCTGCCGCTGACGTTCCTCGGCGGGGTCTTCTACTCGGTCGACGTGCTGCCGAGCCCATGGGAGGAGCTCTCCCACGTGAACCCCATCTTCTTCCTCGTGCAGGCCGTGCGCTACGGCTTCCTCGGGACGAGCGACGTGTCGGTCGTCTTCGCGCTGCTCGTGACCGGCGGGCTCGCCGCGGTGTGCGTCGCGTGGTCGACCTGGCTCTTCGCGACGGGGCGGAAGATCAAGCCTTGATCGCGGGCATCCCGCCCGTCGCCCTGGTGCTGGCGGCGGTGGTCTCGGTCCAGTTCGGCGCCGGCCTCTCGGTGCCGCTGTTCGACGACGTCGGCGCCGCCGGCATGTGCCTGCTGCGGCTCGGGTTCGGCGCGCTGGTCATGGCGGCCGTGTGGCGCCCGCGGCCGCGCGAGCACTCGCGCGAGGCGCTGCGGGTCGCGGTCGCCTTCGGCCTCGTCCTCGGGCTGATGAACCTGACGTTCTACGAGGCGCTCGACCGCATCCCGCTGGGGATCGCGGTCACGATCGAGTTCGTCGGACCGCTCGCCGTCGCGGTCGCCGGCTCGCGCGGGCGGCTCGACGTCCTGTGGGTCGTGCTGGCGGCGGCGGGGATCGTGCTCCTCACGGACCCCGGCGGAGAGAGCGCACCCGACGCGCTCGGCGTCGCCTTCGCCCTGATGGCCGGCGTGTTCTGGGCCGGGTACATCGTGTTGACGCAGCGCACGGGACGGCACTTCACCGGCGTCAGGGGGCTCGCGATCGCGATGATCGTCGCGACGCTCGTGCCGCTCGGGCCGGGGATCGCCGTCGGCGGCGCCGACCTGCTCGGCCCGGAGGTCCTGGCCATCGGGCTCGCGGTGGCGCTGCTGTCGAGCGTCATCCCGTACTCGCTCGAGACCGAGGCGCTGCGGCGGATGCCGTCGGGCGTGTTCGGCGTCCTCATGAGCCTCGAGCCGGCGGTCGCCGCGCTGGCCGGCTTCCTCGTCCTCAGCCAGGACCTCGGCGTGCGCGAGCTGGTCGCGATCGGCCTGGTCGTGACCGCCAGCGCGGGGGCGACCCGCGCGCCGGTCCCCGACCCCGCGTAGCCTGCGCGGCGTTGTTCCCCCTGAATCTCCCCAACGTCCTGACGGTCGCGCGGATCCTGCTGATCCCGGTGCTCGTCGTCGCGCTGCTGGGGGAGACCGAGAACGGCGACGTCATCGCGGCGATCGTCTTCGCGGCGGCGTCGGCCACCGACTTCGTCGACGGATGGCTCGCCCGCCGGCGCGAGGACGTCACGAACTTCGGCAAGCTGCTCGACCCGATCGCCGACAAGCTGCTCGTCATCGCCGCGCTCGTGAGCCTGGTCTCGCTCGAGCGCCTCGCGGCGTGGGTGGCGATGGTGATCATCGCCCGCGAGGTGGCGGTGACCGTCGCGCGCGCGCAGGCGCCGGAGGTCATTGCCGCCGCGACGTGGGGCAAGGCGAAGACCGTCCTCCAGGTCGCCGCGATCTTCTTCCTGATCCTGATCGACCCGTCGCCCGTGTGGGTCGACGCGCTCGTCTACGTCGCCGTCGCGGTCACGATCCTCAGCGGGCTCGACTTCTTCTTCGGGCTGCGCCGGCGCGCGGCGTCCGAGCCGGCCTAGCGCCCGGCGGCGTCGAGCCACTCGCGCATCGAGGTGTGGTGCAGCAGGTGCTCCCCGCTGGCCACCTCGCGGCGCAGCTCGCCGAGCAGCCCGAAGCGCTCGGCCACGACGTTGTGCTGGTGGATCGTCTCGAGGTTCTCCTGGCGGGCGGAGACGAACGACGCGTCGTCGAGCTCTGAGAAGCCGTCGACGACGCCGCGCACCATCTCGCGCACGCAGTCCTCGACGAACCGCGGACGGCGGTGGGCCTTCTCGACCACCGCGCCCTCGTCGGAGCGCTTCATCAGCTCGTAGATCTCCGACGACATCGACTCCTCGACGATCCCGACGAGGCGGCTCGCGTCGATGTCGAGCGCGACGCCCTCGGGCACGCCGACGTGCAGCGTCCCCAGCCCGCGCTGGTTGTGCGTCGCCACCGGGACGTGGTCGAGGATCCGCTCGATCTCGTCGTCGGTGAAGCCGTCGCCGGCGAGGCGCTCGCGCGCGGCGGCCGCGACGAGCTGCTGCGCGCACGGGCAGGCGGTCATCCCCTGGGCCGCGACCCCGACGGCGCGGCGCGTCCCGTGCGCGGACGCCACCGCCGTCCCGAACAGCGTGTAGATCTCCTGGGTGAGGATGCCGCTGTGCGGCGCCGGCTTGTGCTCGGGGTAGCGCGCGGCGATCGTCACCTCGGCGCGCAGCGCGTCCTGGCGCTCGCGGACCGTCGACGCGATGCGCTCGGCCAGCGTCTCGGCCCGGAACGCCGACTCTCCGAGCACGACCTCGCCGATCGCCTCGTTCACCGTCTCCTCGAAGCGCGACATGTGCGCGCCCTTCTGGTTCGGGCCGAGGTCGACGAAGCACTCCAGGCGCGCGGAGAACAGCTGGTCGTTGATGCGGATGACCTTCTCGACCCCGGTCACGCCGACCCGGGAGAGGCTCACGTGGAGGCTCGGAACCGAGGCCTGAACGTCGGGCTGGGCCGCGATCTGCATGGCTTCGAGGCTAGCGGCGCTTGCGCGGCGTGCCATGATTCCCGGCGCGCACAACGCTGAAACCGGGACTAAAGGTCCTGCGGACGAATGTCCGATGTTGTGCATGTGCAGCAGGACCTTCATCTTGTTCGGTCGTGAGAGCCGACGTGAGACATTGCCGGGGGGCATGACGTGAGCGAGAAGCCGCTACTGGCCGACGAGGCCTCGATCGCCGATCTCGACGAGCTGCGGCCGCTGATCGCGGAGGGCCAGGAGAAGGGCGTCCTCACCTTCGAGCAGGTCGCGGGCGCGCTCGAAGAGGTCGACGTCACCAAGGAGCAGGTGCAGGAGCTGCACGCCTACCTCGACGAGCAGGGCATCGACGTGGTCGGCTCCGACGGCAAGGCCGCGACGTCCGACGCCGCGAAGGTCGAGGCCGCCGCCGAGGCGCGGCGCCAGGCCGCCGACGGGGAGAACACGAAGAAGGCGGTCGTCGACCTGACGATCGAGCCGTCGCTCGACTCGCTGCGCCTGTACCTGCGCTCGATCGGCCGCGTGCCGCTGCTGACGGCGGAGGAGGAGGTCTCGCTCGCCAAGCGCATCGAGCGCGGCGACATGTCGGCCAAGCAGCACATGGTCGAGGCGAACCTCCGGCTCGTCGTCTCGATCGCCAAGGGCTACCTCGGCCGCGGGCTGACGTTCCTCGACCTGATCCAGGCGGAGAGCCTGCGCAAGGAGAACGTCCGCAAGGCGCTCCAGGCGCTGCCGCAGCGCGAGCGCGAGGTCATCGAGATGCGCTTCGGGCTGGGCGGCGGGCGGCCGCGGACGCTCGAGGAGGTCGGCCGGGCGTTCAACGTCACGCGCGAGCGCATCCGCCAGATCGAGAACCACACGCTGAAGAAGCTCGAGTCGCTGCCCGAGGCGCAGCGGCTGCGGGACGCCGTTTGAGGTCGCGCGCCGTCGCCGTCGCCGCGCTGGCGGCCACGGCGCTGCTCGTGCCGGTCGCGGTCGCGGCCACGCCCGGGACGTACCGGGGCTGGCTCTACAAGGCCTCGGGCGAACGCTTCACCGGGACGCAGACGAAGCTCACGGTCCGCGACACCGACTTCGGTCAGCGCTTCGCGCTGAGCACGTACAACATGCGCCTGACCTGCCCGTACCCCGACAGCACCGGGGCGCCGGCGAAGGCGCGCTACCGCTTCGTCCATCGCGGCGTGGTCGAGGGCGCCTTCATCGACGACACGCGCCTCTATCCGGAGCGGAACCCGACGCACCGCGTGCGCATCCGCGGCACGTTCGTCGGCCGCCGCTTCGGGGGCCGCGTCCGCGTGTCCGCCGCACCCGGTCGCACCGGGGTCTGCACCGGCGCCGCACGCGTCCGCGTCAGGCGCTGAGCCGCCGCTAGAATCCGCGACCGCGAGCGGCCCTGCCGCTGCACTCGGGGGGATGTCCGAGTGGTTAAAGGAGACGGGCTGTAAACCCGTTGGCATTGCCTACGCAGGTTCGAATCCTGCTCCCCCCATAGGCCCGCCGCGCAGCGGCTTCTCCTCCGGCACGCGGGCCTCGTTGTCGCGCACCCGCGGCTCGTAGTACGAGAAGAAGACCTTCCCGACGAGGTCGCGGCGGCTGTGCACGCCGGTCTTCTCGAAGATGCTCTTGAGGTGCTGCTGGACGGTGTGGGCGGACACGACGAGCCGCTGCGCGATCGCCGCCGTCGACTCGCGCTGGAGCACGAGCCGCGTGACGTCCTGCTCTCTGTCCGTCAGCCCGTAGGCGGCCATCAGCAGCGGCGCGATCCGCGCCGGGTGGGCCGGCTCGACGATCACCGCCACGCGCCGCGTGCCGTTGGCGACGAGCGCGGCCCCGTGGAGCACCATCCAGCGGCCGGTGCGCGAGAGCACCCGCGCCAGCGCGATCTCGCCCGGCGCATCCGCGTCCTCGGCGGTGCGCAGCGCGCGGCCGGCCACCGCCAGCAGCGACGGGGGCAGCTTGCCCCGCGCCGGCCAGTCGCCGTCGGGCAGCTCGGCGAGCCACCGCGCGACGCCGGGAGTGAGCGACTCGACGCTCCAGTCGTCCTTGAGGACGACCAGCCCGGGGGCCTCCGGCCCCTCCGGGTCGGTGGCCTCGCCGACGAGCAGCCCGCGCCGCGCGCCCTCGGCGAGATACGGCGACACCGCCCGCAGGAAGCGGAGTTCGTCGGGATCGAACTGGGGCCGGCCCGGCTCGCGGTAGAGGCTCAGCACGCCCCACGCCTCTCCTGCCTGCGTGCGCAGCGCCACGAGCTGGCGGGTGCGCTGTGCCACCCGCTCGCCCATCGGTCAGGACGCCGCGCGCGAGCGCGCCCTGGCCCGGCCGTCGCGCCCCTCCGCCGAGCGCAGCGCCCGGCCGGCCACCGACAGGATCGCCGCGGGCAGCCGGCCGGCCTCCCAGTCGCCGCCCGGCAGGTCGGAGATCCAGCGCTCCCACGCCGGGCGTCGCGGATTCGACCTCCCACGCGGGCGAGAGGACGAGCAGCCCGGGGGCATCCGGACCGTCCGGATCCGTCGCCTCGCCGAGCAGCAGGGCGCGCCGCGCCCCCTCGGCGAGCGATGGCGCGATCGCGCGCACGAACGCCTTGTCCGCCTCGTCGAACATCGGCGCCCCGCGCTCGCGGTACAGCCCGAGGCCGCCCCACGCGTCGCCCGACGGCGTCACCAGCCCGGCGATCATCTCCTGGTCGCCCCCGTACCGGATGTTGGACTGCCAACGCGGCGTGGAGGTCGGGTCGCCGCCGGTCGCCTCGTGCAGGGTCGCCACGCGCGCGGGCGACCGCACGACGTCGACGAGCTTGTTGACGTCGTCCTCGTAGTACTCGTGGGCCAGCAGCTCCGGCGGCAGCACCGGCATCTCGTCGTTGACGTGGCTCGTGATCAGCAGCGTCGCCGGGTCGAGCGTGTACCAGCACGCCCCGCCGTAGACCGGCAGCACGGGCTGGATGACCTCCTCGGCCTCGCGCCAGAACGTCGCCAGGTCGAGCCCCCTGGCCGGCAGCTCTGCGATCCGGTCCCGCGCACGCTCCCTCGAGATGGAGGGCATGGCGCGACTCTACGCCCGTCGCGCCCGCTGCGGGAATACCACTTCGTGGCATGGCGCGGCGCGCGGGCGGTCCGTACGGTCGCCGCCATGACGAACGACGCGCAGGTGCTCCAGCCGGCCGCCGCGGCACGCGGCGAGGGCGAGGCGTGGTGGTGGCTCGGCGGCCTCGCCGAGATCAAGCTCACGGCGGAGCAGTCCGGCGGGCTGCTCTCCGTCCTGGAGATCACCGAGCCGCCGCACAGCGAAGCGCCGCTGCACGTCCACCATCGCGAGGACGAGGGCTTCTGGATCCTCGAGGGCGACGTGACGATCCAGGTCGGCGACACGACGATCGAGGCGCGCGCCGGCGACTTCGCGTTCGGCCCGCGCGGGATCCCGCACCGCTACACCGTCGGTCCCGACGGCTGCCGGATGCTCTTCCTGGTCACGCCGGGGGGCTTCGAGGAGCTCGTGCGGGCGATGTCCGTGCCCGCTGGGGCGCGCACGCTGCCGCCGCCCTCGGACGAGGAGCCCGACTGGGAGCGGCTCGCGGCGGTCGTGCAGGCACACGGCTGCGAGCTGCTCGGCTGAGGGCGGCGCGCCGCCGCGCGCCGAGTGACGAGGAACACGCGTTCGACTCCCGCCCGTGGGGTAGCCACTCCGTTTGTGGTTATGACCCCCATGCGAGGACCGAACAGATGACTGACCCAGATACCGAGCGGACGGCCGGAGGCGTCCTCGGACGCGTCGCCGGAAAGGCCAAGGAGGTCTCCGGCGAGCTGACGGGCAACGACGACCTGGCCCGCGAGGGCCGGCTCCAGCAGGCGCAGGGCGACGCCGACATCCGCGCGCAGCGCGAGGCGGCCGAGGCCGAGCAGGCCACCGCCCAGGCCGACCTGCAGGAGGAGCGCGAGCAGGCCGAGGTCGAGCGCGAGCGCCTCCAGGCCGAGGTCGCCAAGCAGGAGCGCGAGGCCGAGGCCGAGCGCGACCGCGTCGAGGCCGAGCGCCGCGCCGAGGCCGACGCCGCCCAGCAGCAGCGCGCCGCCGAGGATCAGCGCGCGGCCGAGCAGGCCGCCGCCCAGCGCGCCGAGCAGACCGCCGTCGCCGAGCGTGCCGGCGACGCCACCGAGGCCGCTCGCCTCGAGCAGGAGGCCCGCCGCGCCGAGGAGCGCGCCAACCAGATCGACCCGGAGGCCTGACCCATGGGACTGCGTGACATCCCCCGGACCGCCGTCGGCGGCTACATCAAGCTCGCCCGTCTGCCGATCGACACCGGCCTGAAGCTCGTCGGCCGGGGCGGCAACGGCTCCGCCGCGAAGCTCGCGGCCGACCGCGCCGAGGCCACCGCCCGCGAGGCGGCCGCCACCGTGCTGGCCGACGACGAGCTGAAGCAGGACGCCCGCAAGCGCCACCGCGCGACCGACGAGCGTCAGCGCGCGGCGAAGCTGCGCGCGAAGGCCCAGCAGAAGTCGCAGCAGGCCGACGCCGAGCTCGCCGAGCGCCAGGAGCAGGCCGACCAGAAGCGCCGGCAGGCCGCCGAGCGCGCGCAACAGCGCAAGCAGACGGCGGGCGAGGCCGCGAAGAAGCGCCAGCAGCGCGCGGCCGAGACCGAGCGCAAGCGCAAGCAGGCGAGCGCGAAGGCCGCCGCCGAGCAGGAGGACCGGATCTCCGACAAGGAGCGCCGCGCCCGCCTGGAGGCGCTCGAGACGCGGTCCGAGGCGCTCTCCGAGCGCGAGGAGGCGCTGACCGCCGCCGACGAGGCCCAGCGCCTCGAGAAGGCCGCGGCGACCGCCAAGGCGTCGCGCAAGTCGAGCTAGCGCCGCCCGCCCTGGCACTCTTCCCGCCGTGACGGCGGGAAGGGTTGCCGGGCGTACGCAGTCCGACGCGCCGCGCGTCCCGCTCTCCCGCGTCGTCCGCGAGTGGGGGAGGATCGGGATCGTCGGGTTCGGCGGTCCGCCGGCCCACGTCGCGCTGCTGCGCGAACTCGTCGTCGACCGCCGCGGCTGGATCGACAGCCGCGAGTTCGAGGACGCGAATGCGGCGTGCCAGCTCCTCCCAGGGCCGGCGTCGACGCAGCTCGCGATCTACTGCGCGCGGCGGGTCGCGGGCGACGCGGGTGCGGTCTTGGGCGGCGTCGCGTTCATCCTTCCCGGGCTCGTGATGATCCTCGCGCTGGCGGCGGGGTCGCTCGCGTCGTCGCCGCCTACGTGGATCGTCGCGCTGGCGGCCGGCGCGGGGGCGGCGGTCGTGCCAGTCGTGCTGCACGCCGCATGGACGCTCGCGCGGGCGAGCCTCGTCCGGCGCCTCGACCACCGTCTGCTGTACCTGGTCGCCGGCGCGGTGGCGACGGTGTTGGTCGGTCCGTTCGTCGTGGTCGTGCTGCTCGCGTGCGGGGTGATCGAGCTGCTGGTCCGCCGCGGCCGCGGCTCGCTGGCGGTTCATGTCTGGCCGTTCTTGGTGCCGCTGGGCGCGTACGGGGCGAGCGAGCTGCCGGCGCTCGCGTGGACGGCGCTCAAGGTCGGCGCCCTGAGCTACGGCGGGGGCTTCGTGATCATCCCGCTCATGCAGGGAGACGCGGTCGACGCGTACGCCTGGATGAGCCAGGCCGAGTTCCTCGACGCGGTCGCCTTCGGCCAGCTCACACCGGGCCCGGTCGTCCAGACCGTCGCCGTCGTCGGCTACGCCGCGGCCGGCCTCGGGGGAGCGCTGCTCGCGGCGCTGATCGCGTTCCTGCCCTCGTTCCTCGTCGTGACCCTCGGAGGCCGCCGGTTCGACGCGCTCCGCTCGAGCCCCCGCGCCCGCGCGTTCCTCGACGGCGCCGGCCCCGCGGCGATCGGAGCGATCGCGGGCGCCGCGGTGCCCCTCGCGGACGGGATCACCGAGGTCTGGATGGTCGCGGTGGCGATCGTGGCCGCCGCCGCCCTCGTGCTGCGCCGCGCCCCGATCGTCGTGCTCCTCGCGGGCGCCATCGCCGGCCTCATCGGCGTCCTGCTCCTCGGCTTCGCCGTACCGCGCTAGACCGCTACCCTTCCCACGCCAGCCCGCCCTCTTAGCTCAGCTGGTAGAGCACTTCCATGGTAAGGAAGGGGTCGCCGGTTCGAGTCCGGCAGAGGGCTTCATCGGAACTCCCCGCTACGGCGGGGATCTTTCGTTCCCGCGCCGTACTCGCCACCGCCCTCTGAGCGGCTACTGGGTCCGTACTGGGTCCAAGTGGGTCCACGAGCGGACCCAGCAATGTCCCCTTCCCACAGTTCGCGGGGGGTGCTCCGAGCACTCGCGCGACGTGCAGACAGACCTCCTGTTCCGCATGCCGCGCACGCCCTTCGACGACCTCGACGAGTCGGCTGTCCTGACGCCGCAGGACATCGCCGACCGGCTGCGCGTGGACGCGCGATCGGTGCGGCGCGCCATCTCGCGCGGCGAGCTCGTCGCGAGCCGGGCGTGCGGCCTGCGCGTGCTCGCGGGCGACGCCGCCGAGTGGTGGCGCGGAAAGCTGGTGACGGCGACCGTCGAAGCCGCGTCCTCCCCGCGGCGGCGGTCGCCGCGCCGGTTCGAGAAGTCGCCCGAGCGGCTGCCGTTGCCCCCGCGGACCGCGAGGTCGTGATGGCGGCGACAGCTCTGCCTCCGGGCATCGGCGTCCGCCGGTGGGAACGCCGGGACGGCACGATCACGGAGAGCTACACCGTGCGCTGGAACGAACCCGACGGGACGAAGCGCCGGCGAAGCTTCGACACGCTCGACGACGCGCTCGACTTCCACGCGAAGCGACGCAGCGCGAGGCGCTGGCGGCCGGAGGAGCTCCGCCAAGACAGGCCGGCCGGCTGACGCTCGGCGAGTTCTTCGACCAGTGGTGGCGCGACGCGGCCTCGTTCGACCCGTGAGCTGGACGCTGACGAACAGCACGGGAAGGCCCAGCGCGAGCCCGCGCTGTCCTCGGCGCAACGCGCCGGTGGCGATCAGACTCGACGCTACCTGCGAGGAGAGATACGCGTCGGCCAGCATCACCAGCGCCGCGCCGTGAGACTCGTGATCGTCGACCGTCAACCGTTCGGCGGGTCGTTGACCGTCCGCTTCAGCGCCGAGGACCACGTCTTCGGAGGCGCTCGCGCAGACCATGCGGAGCCAGGTCGACTGAAGTCCGGCCGACTACTGCGGGGCGGGCAGCGCGCCGGAAAGGACGTTGGGTCCGTTGCGGGCCGGGTCCAGGGCGTCGGGCTCGCGCGTTATGCCGATGCGGTCGTAGGCGGCCGGCGCGCGCGGCGGTCGTGAGCGTCAGACGGACCTCGTCCTGGGCCACCGCCGTGAACGTGCCCGCGCTGACGCGACCGTCCTCGCGCACGAGCCACACCTCGTAGATCTCCCCGTCTCGTCGGAGCGAGCCCGCGGATCCGCAGACGGACCCGCGTGCCCGACGCGTCCGAGCTCAGCCGCGCATCCGCCCGCGCAGCCGAACCGGCCGACGAGAGCGCGACGGTCTGGACAGACCCCGGTTCGCCGGAGAACGCGCCGGCCAGAGCCAGGACGGCGACGGTCGCGGCGCACCCGGCCAGCGCGCCCGCGAGCGCCGGCCGGCGCCCGACGCGCCCGAGGGTCCCGCGCCAGCCGGGACGCGGCGCACGGCCACGCCGGTCGCGCTCGTGCGCGAGCCCGCGCATGACGTCGGCCTCGAGTGTCGCGGGCAGCGTCGGCAGCGCCTCGGGCGTCCGCTGGAGGAACGACAGCGCGGGAACCGCCGCGGCGAGACGGTCGTGCTCACGGCTGCACTCGTCGCAGCGCTCGAGATGCAGGCGGACGTGCTCGGCCTGCGAGGGGTCCAGCGCGCCGAGCAGGTACCCGCCGAGCTCTTCTCTGACGTGGTCGCCGGTCACGCTGTCACCCCGAGCTCCTCGAGGGCGAGTCGCAGGTTCTCGAGCGCGTAGTGGGCCCGGCTCTTGACCGTTCCGAGGGGCACGCCGGTGAGCTCGGCGATCTCGCGCAGCTTCAGCCCCTGGACCTGGGTCTGATGCACGATGGCCCGATGCTCGGGGGTGAGGCGATCGAACGCCAGCTGGACCTGCCAGCGCAGCAGCGCCCGCTCGATCGGCTCGTCGAGGTCGGCCTGGTCCTCCGGCCGATCGGCGGCGGCGCGCGGCCGGCGGCCCCAGCCGGCGCTCGGCGTCGAGCACCGCGTTGCGCGTTATGCCGTACACCCAGGTCCGCACCTCTCCGCGCGTGGCGTCGTACTGCTCGGCGTGTCGCCAGATCTGCACAAAGACGTCCTGCACCGTCTCCTCGGCGAGTCCGCGGTCGCCGAGCCGGCTGGCGGCGAAGCCGTAGAGCTCGGGCGCGAGCAGGCGGTACAGGGCGCGCGCCGCCTCCTCGCCGTTGCGGCCATGCAGCTGGCGGACGAGCTCCTCGTTGCTCACTGCGGCGGGCACGCCGAGAGATCCTCGTGGACGGCCGGTGGGCGCGCGCCGTTCGCCCACCGGCCCCCGCCGGCATCGCTACCGCACCCGGATCCGGACGGTCGCCGAGCGCTTCGGGTTCAGGCTCTGGTTGCCCTGGAAGCGCGCCCGGACCGTCAGCCGCGTTGCCTTGCGGAACCGCGACGGGAGCGAGAACGCGACGCTCGAGCGGAACGTGCAGGCACGCGAGAGGCGCACCTGGCGCGTCGAGATCGTCAGCCCGCGGGCCTTGACCGTGACGTAGACGCGCCCGAAGCAGCCCACCGCGCGGGTCATGCCCGGGGGCAACGCGAGCGTGCCGGTGCTCGTGAACCGGTGGGGCCGGCGGCTGTCGCGACGCGGGACGGTGCGCAGCGACAGCCGGCGCGGCGAGACCCGGCGCCGCGTCTGGACCGTGGGCTGCGCGCCGGCGGCCGGCGCCGCCGACGGGTTGTCCACGGTGATCGTCCGCGGCGCCGAGGTCCCCGTCACGCCGCCGCGATCGCTCGCGACCGCGGTGACGGTGTAGGTGCCGTTGGCGACGCGAGTCGTGTCGAAGGCACTCGAGTAGGCGGCTGCGTTGGCCGCTGTCGGGTTGCCCGGTCCGCCGAACTCCGAGCCCGAGTCGGCGGTCGCATCGCGCGCCACCTCACGGCCATCGAGCCGGAAGCCCACCGAGTCGATGCCGCGCGCGTCGAACGACGTGGCCCCGAAGGTGATCGTGCCGGACACCCGCGCGCCGTCCTCCGGTGCGGTGAGTGCGGTCGGGGGCGCCGTCGTGTCACGGTTGCGGTAGACGAACACGCCGTTGGAGCTCGCGAACTGGACGAAGCCGCGCGACAGCGACGGCTGACCGAAC
>JAUJPF010000007.1:34064-122355 GCA_030447275.1 Solirubrobacteraceae bacterium
GACGTAGACATCGGGACCGGTCACGAGCGCCGTCGTGCGGCTGAACCCGGTCGTGCCGGCGGTCAGCGCGCTCGAGCTGAACGTGCCCGCACGCGTGAGGTCGCTCGCGCTCAGCAGGAACAGGTTCTCGGCCGTCGTGACGACGATCTTGCTCCCCTCGCTGAACCCGGCGCCCAGCGACCGCTGATCGACGGCGAGCGCAGGGGCGGGGGCGCCGCCCAGCGCGTCGCTGCTCGCTGTGACCGCGAGGCGTCCTCGATCGCCTCCCGTGCCCTGCACAAGCCGGTGGGCGACCGTGGTGGCCCCTGCGGCGGCGGCCACGAACACCGCACCGGCCTGGCCGGCGCCGCTCATCGGAGCCCCGGGCGTGAAGCCGATCGGTGCCACGGGCACCGACGGCGTCTGCCCGTCGCCCGCGAGGGGGTCCGAGACCGGGCCGGCGGACAGGTTGTTCACCGCGAAGGTCTTGACCCGATCGTCGGTCGTGCCGACCGCGATGAAGGGCCTCGGGTCGCCCGACGCCGGATCGGCGAGGAACACGAGCGTCGGGCTCGCCAGCGGCGTGGCGTTGACGTCGCCGGTGCTCGTGGCCGGGTTGATCACCGACGTGTCGGCGTTCGCGTTGTTCGTGATCGCGATGCGGAAGAGGCGCTCGTCCGCACCGTTCGTCGCGACGAAGAAGAGGATGCGGTTGCCGGTCTCGTTGGCCGGCGTGATCGGGTCGTCGGCGGCGGGACCGGTCGTGACCGTCGAGCTCGAGATCGTGAAGCCATTCGTGCCGGGGACGGCGACGTCCTTGACCAGCTCGCCGGTGGTCTCGTTGACCTGCGCGATCGCGATGTCGTTGGCGGTGGCCGATCCGTCCGCGGCCCGCGAGTCGTCGTCGTTGTAGACCGCGTAGACCTGCGTCAGGCCGCTGCCCGTGGCGATGGAGACGTCGGACGGGGTCACGCTGCCGCCCGCGCCGGTCCACGTGTCGGCGTCGTCGGCGTCGTCGTCGACGAGGACGCCGGCCTCGGGCCCAACCGGCGCACCGCTCGAGATCCGCTGCAGATGCAGGTTGCCGGCGGCGGCACCATCGGCCTCCGTCCCGTAGATGAGCTCCTGGACGCCCGGAATGCCCGTCGAGTTGATGATCGAGGTCTGGACGTTCGTCTCCGTCGCCCCCGTCTTCGCGTACAGGAACCCGACCGGCGTGGCGCCCTCGTCCTGCGGCTGCAGGCCGGAGCGGCCGTTGTCGCCGCCGAAGAACGCCCAGTGGACGGCGAACGCGCTGCTCGCCGGAGTCAGCAGAGCCCCGGCGGTGAGGCCCGCGACCAGCAGCGAGCGGGGGAAGATCAGGGGCAAGCGGACTCCTCGGAGAGGTACGACGGACACGATGGGGAGACGTATGCCGCCGAACGCTCCGTTGTTCGATCGCGCAACGCCTTCTGGCGCGTATGCACTCTTGCCGCGACCCAGATCACCCGCGTCGCCCCCGCAAGGGGGAGGCATAGCGTTGCCAGCGCCCGTCCGCGCCGACGCCGCTGTCCGGGACAGGCAGGCGCACGGCAGGCCCACGGCAGGCACAACGAGGTTAGGAGCCAGCGGCTGCAGGCGACCGACGACCCGTTGAGAACGGCGCCATCCGCAGCGACGAACGGCCGATCAGGACCGCCCGAGACGAGCGCCTCATCCGGAGCAGTCCGTCATGCATGTCGTCAAATCAGGCCCGACTACGTCAGGGTGCGCATGACGGCGGGCACGGACACAGCCATGGCCTCGTCGACCGCTCCATCACGCGCTCGCGCGACGGCATGCGAACGGTCGCTGTCAGCCTCGGCGTGCTCCTCGTCGCCGCGCTGCTCCAGACGGCGATCTTCGCGACGACCGGCAGCGTCGCGCTGCTGGCCGATCTCATCCGCAACTTCGGCGACGCGCTGACCGCGATCCCGTGGCCATCGCGTTCCTCCTGCGTTCGTTCGTTGCCGAGAAGCGCGCGGGCTGCTTCGTCGTTGGAGCGATCTTTGTCAGCGCCTGCGTCGCCGGCGTGCAGGCGGTCGACCGTCTGCTCCACCCACAGACGCTCGACCACCTCGGCGTGCTGGCGCTCGCCGGTGTCGTCGGCTTCATCGGCAACGAGATCGCCGCCCAGGTGCGGCTCCGTGGCGGGCACCGCCTCGACAGTCCTGCGCTTGTGGCGGACGGTAACCACGCTCGCGTCGATGGCGTGGTGAGCCTAGGAGTCGTCGCCAGCGCCAGCGCCGGCGTCGTCGCCAGGAGGTTCGAGCTCGGCGACCCGCTCATCGGCCTCGTCATCACACTCGTGATCTTGCGGATCACATGGCAGTCGATGCAGACGATCAAGCGCGACCCGGGGGACGGGGCATGAGGCGCACGACTAAGCCTCCTCAGGCTACGACGAACGCCCTGCGACAGCGCGCACCAAGATCGAGCGGCCTCGAACGCCGACTGGGTCCTCACTGGGTCCCGTCATCCGGTCCGCAAGGTACCGTCAGGTCCGCGATGTCAAGCATTCATCGGATTTCCCGGACACCGGGGACTCCGATGACGCCCAGGGCCTTCCATGGTAAGGAAGGGGTCGCCGGTTCGAGTCCGGCAGAGGGCTTCGTCGCATCTCCCCCGCCAGCACTGGCCGAATCGCTCGGCCGCCGCTCCGAAGACCGCCTCGAAGCAGCGTCTCGGGGCCACACGGGGGCCAGCGCGCCGCCCGACGAACCTCAGGCGAAACACCAAGCCCGAGTGGACCGTCCAGTACGAGCTCACCGACAGCGGAGCGGTCCGGCAGCGCACGGAGCGCGACAAGGGCGGCGCCCTCAAGCAGCAGGCCACCCACGACTACGTCGGGGAACGGCTCAAGTCGGTCGTGACTGAGGACCGCATCGGCGCGGTCGCGACGAAGATGGTCCGATCACTTCTACGACGACTTCGGCAACGTCGTGCGCATCGAGCGTCGCGCGGGAACCGGAATGCGTGCTGTGCGCGAGGTCCGGCTGGCCGGCAGCGTAGTCGCCTGACGTTCGCGCGCCGGCCGCGACTCCGCTATATCACCAATAATGTGTGGACCGCCGCGTCATCAACGTCGAGCGTGAGCGCGATACCCGATCAGCGCTTGGCGATCCATGTCGCGTTCGGGGCGCAGCTTCGTGAGGCGCGCCGGCGCCAGCGCATCTCCCAGGACGAACTCGCCCGCCGGAGCGGCCTGCACAGGACCTTCATCGGCGGTATCGAACGCGGCCAGCGCAACCCCTCTCTCACGAACATCGCGCGCCTTGCCAGTGCGCTGGATGTGCCCGTCGCCGAGCTCGTTGAGGATCTGGACGAGCGGCCTCACGGCTGAGCTGCTCGCGGCCTCCTCGATCCGACGCCGCCGACGTCCCGGGGGCGCCGGAGCTCCGCAGGATGTTGGTCAGCGCGATGTTGCGCTCTCCACGATCGACCGCCCCCGCCGACCCGGGGTGGCAGCGCGAGCAGTCCTGACCGCCTTGGCGCATTGCCGCTGAAACTCGCGTGCCGGGCAGCTGCGTGCTCGCGCCCTACGGTTCATGTCCGGAATCGCTCAGGCCCCCGAGGGGCCCCGCTCACTTCAGCTGACCGCCGTCTTCGATCCGCGCGACGACGAGGGCTGGATCCACGCTCGCCTCGCCGGCCTGCCGGGAGTCGTGACCACGGCGCGGACGATGCCCCAGGCCCGCGCCGTGCTCATCGCACGCCTTCCGCGAGTACCTGCTCGCGCTAGACGACGCCGGCGACGCGACCGCGAACCGCGGCTCGGCCGTCGCATCACGCTGACCATTGATTGACGCCGCCCGCACGCCCGCGCGATACCCGCCGCAGCCCGACGCCGGTCGCTCGTCGGGCACGCGGAACGTCGGGCTGTGCTCGCCCTCCGATGCGGTTCGTCGCCATTACCGCTGTAGGGGGCCTCGAACCCGCTACAGCGGGGCGGGGACTGTCACTCGGCGGTCACCTCGAGGGAGGCCGCAGGCACCTGCACGTGACGGTGCTTTTTGCCTCAAAGCGGAAGTCGTCCCCTGCGGCCCTACTCGTCCGCGGGTCCAAGCCACATGCGGACGACCGATTTCGTACACCGACGGTGTGATCGACGCGCGCCGCGGTCGCGAGCGCTTCGGGACCGATCAGCTCCGCGCGTCGCCCGCGCGCTCGCCGATGCGACGGAAACCGCGGTGCCCGCGTTCAACGACGGTCCGCTGCCGGACGACGGCGCGATCGTGACGTTGACCCCGACGGGAGTCTGAGCCCGGCTCAGCCTTCTGCGGCGGTCGGCGTGAGCTCGTCGCCCGGCTCGAGGGTGTCGGTCGGGGCGAGGATGAAGACCTCGCACATGAGATCGGGGTGCTGCTCGTTGCCGCTCATGAAGCCGATGACCGTGCGGCCGGTCGCCTTCTCGACCACGCCGATGAACCGACTGCGCATGAGCTCCTGGAACTCCATGCGTTGCTGTACCACCGCCGCCGCGCGGCCACCGTCGATGAGCGTCTGCTCCACGCGTGAGAAGCCGCCGCGCAGGACGCAGACGACCAGGTCGTCGTGGTAGTACGACTTCGCCCCGCTCGGACCCTTGCCGTAGAACTCCTTCAGGAGCGCCACCAGCCCCGTGGACACGGCGGTGAGCACGTCGCCGTGGCGTTGAGCGATGTCGCTCATGAAGCGATCATAGACCCGCGCGCGAGCTACCATGACAGCTGACCGTTCGTTGGGCCTCGTCCTCGACCTCGCGCGCGTCACGCATGCAGAGGACGAGAGAGGAGGCCGCTTTGCCGGCCCCAACCCCACTGACCGGTGATGCCCTGCTCGCGGCAGTCACCGACGCCATGGTCGCGTTCCATGAGCGCTATCACCATCGAGCGCCCGTCACCGCCAAGACGACCTTGCTCGAGGAGGATCTGCTGGCCTGCGTGATGGGCGGCGTCTACACGGAAGTCGAGAAGACGATGATCGAGCTCCAGCGGAGTCCGATCGTCAAAGACACGCGCAGTGCGTTCCAGCAGGCGATGCAGCACCGCTTCGTCGAAGCGGTCGAACGGCTGTCCGGCCGGCGCGTCTCGACGTTCGTCTCCAACAGCCACGTCGGCCCAGACCTCGAGATCGAGCTGTTCTTTCTCGAACCCAACTCACACAAAGACCTGAGTCCGCGCTAGGCTGACACAGCCCGCGAAGCAGCGCCCTGAGCGACGCAGAGCGGGCCACGCGTTCCCCGGCGGGCGCTCGGCCCCAGCAGGGCCCCGAGTGACTACCTGGTCCAGCCGAAGCATGGATCGGAGAGCCGTGGTCGCACGTCCTCACCCCAGGTTCACATGTGACCCGACGCGTGAGGCGGGGGGCACCGTCTTCGCCCTCGGTGGCGACCTCGACCTGTTCAGCGTCCGCTTGCTCCGCCGGCTCGTCGAGAACGCCCTCGGTGCGGCCAGCGCGGCGGTCGTCATCGATCTCAGCGACATCACCTTCGGGGATCTGAGCGCGCTGGCGTATCTGC
The DNA here is from genome assembly GCA_030447275.1 of Solirubrobacteraceae bacterium. Lineage (GTDB taxonomy): Bacteria > Actinomycetota > Thermoleophilia > Solirubrobacterales > Solirubrobacteraceae > CADCVT01. Next base: position 39,562 of record JAUJPF010000007.1, read on the forward strand.
TCGAGCTTCGTCACCGAGCGCGGTGCGGCGAGTTCAGACTCGAGCTGATGCCGGCTCCGGCGAAGGTGATGCGGCTGTTCGACGTCACGGAGACGCGCGAGCTCCTGAACTTCAGGGCCGCCGCGTGACGCACTTTCGCCCGACCGGATCCGCGCTCGTGCGGCTGACCGATGCGATCTCGGCGTCGATGGTCGAGTGCTACGGCCGGGTGTACGGTCACGACCGCACGACGGCAACGACCTACATCAACGACAACGTCGTGGTCTGCGTGCTCGAGGACATCCTCACGACCGCCGAGGATGCGCTGATCGCCGACGGCCTGGCGGCGGACGTCATCGACGGTCGCGTCGCGTTCCAGACGGACACCGAGGACGAGTTCACCGCTGAGATCGAGCGCCACACCGGCCGCAAGGTCGTCGCGTTCATGAGCGCCAACCAGACCTCGCCGGGCGTGGCGTGCGAGCTGTTCTTCCTCGAGCCCGGCCCCCCGCAAGCCGGGGAGGTGGCGGCGTGAGCGCCGCGCCCAAGGCTACGTCGCCCGCGTCGACGCCGTCCGATGCCGAGTTGATGGGCCGCGTGCAGGACGACGACGCCGAGGCCTTCGGGCTGCTCTACGACCGGCATGCGTCGAGGGCCTATCACGTCGCGTGCTCGGTCTGTCACCGACCAGGGTCGGCCGAGGACGCGGTGCAGGAGGCGTTCATCTCGATCTGGAAGAGCCGACTGACGTACCGGCGTAGGCCGGAGGGGTTCGCGGCGTGGGCGATGGCGATCGTGCGCAACCGTGCCGTCGCCGTCGCGCGCCGCGATGCCGTGCACGACCGGCGCTGCAACGGCGACGCACGGTCGGAGGACCGTCCGTCATCGATCGACATCGCGGCTGCCGCGGTCGCGAGCGACGAGGCCCGCCGCCTGCGCGGCCTGCTCGCCGGCTTGCCCGACGAGCAATGCGAAGTCATCACACTGGCGTACTACGGCGAGCTCTCCCACACCGAGATCGCCGCGCATCTGGAGCTCCCGGCAGGCACCGTCAAGGGCCGGATGCGCCTCGGCCTGCAGAAGCTCAGCCGCAGCCTCGCGTAGCGCCCGGGGAAGCGCACATCGAAGCCGCGCTGTCGGGAGGACCGTCCCGCGGTACGCCGAGCCGGGCCCTGATCTCCGATGAACGGCCACGGCATGATTCGGGCCCGGCTCATGTCGCGACGGCGCACGTCGACGAGGGGCTGGCGCACTTGTGCGGCGCCGGGCCCGCGTCCGTCGACGTTTCGACTCGCGGTCACCGCGGGGAGCCGCTCCTGCTGCCGCGGCTAACAGCGGGTGGGCCGCCACATTGTCGCGAGCGTTCGTCGCAGGTACCACCTCCCGTGCATGAGCCCCGGCTTCGCTTGCCGCCTGACGCGTTCGAGTTCGAACGTGTCCCCCATCTCCTGGATCAGCTCATCGAGCGTGAACAGCACGCTGGCCACCCCGACTTCCGGGTCTACGGCGGCGCGAGGTCGTGCTTCGCGATCGGCCAACCGGGGGCAGCTGGCGTAGTAGGCGTCCTCCGGTTCGGCGAGCGACAGCAGCAGGCGCGCGTTCGGGCGCAAGACGCGGCGGGCCTCGGCGCGATGGCGGCGGCGAACCCGCGGATCGACCTGATGCTTGTAGACGAAGCTGTCGACCGCGAGGTCGATCGTGCTGTCGCCGGCGGGGAGGCCGTCGCGCAGATCGTGCCTCGAGAACGCCACCCTCCCGGGCGGCGTCCGCTCCAGCCGACTCCGCGCCGCTTCCAGGGCGACCGGCGACGAGTCGAAGGCCACGACATCGACGCCGAGTCCGGCGAGGTAGGCTGCGTTGCGTCCCGTTCCGCAGCCGACGTCCAGGGCGAGGGAGGGGAGGGAACCGCTCGCAGCGAGGTTCCCGACCGCCCAGGTGACCGCGCCCGACGGCCCGTCGCGGTAGCTGGAGGGAATACCGCGGCGGACGTACTCGGCGTCCCATGGGGTCATGTCACAATCGGACGATCAGCGCATGGGCGGACAACGCAACTGCGGCGCGGTTCCAGGCGCTGTACCACGCCGATCTGCTGCACGAGGTCAACCCGCGGGGGGATGTCGGCATCCTCACACTGTGGTCGCCCCACCGGACGGTCGAGCGCAAGCTCCACGCGGTGGCGCCCGAGCTGCTCGACCCGGAGCGCAGCCGCGTCGCTGTCGTCGCGAACCTCTATGGCGACGGCATGTACGCGATGTTCTGCAACCTGCTGTTCAACCCGCAGGTGCGCCACCTCGTTGCCGTTGGCGAGGATCTCGGGCTCCCGACGTGCGACGAGATCGCGGCCTTCCTGCGCGACGGGCTCGCGGACGCGATGATGCTCGGCAAGCGCCACCGGCGCGTCGTCGGGACGCAGCGCCTCTTCCCGGCGCTCGACGAGTTCGACGACGAGCGGCTGCGACGCCGTCTCACCTTCCGCTACCTCGGGCGCCTCTCGCGGCCGGACTTCGGCCCCGCGCTGACGCAGCACCTGGACGCGCTCCCGCAGGTCAGCGAGCTCGACGGGCCCCGCGTTCGCGTCGACATCCCCGCGGCGCAGGACGAGGACGTCGCGTACCTGCCCTCGCACGTCCTCGCGCACCAGGTGGTGCGGCGCACGCCGCTGGACTGCTGGGAGGAGCTCGTCGTGCGCTGCATCCGCTTCGGGCGGCCGGTGATGCTCGAGAAGGGGCTGCGGCTCGAGCTGCTCAACGCGCACGTGGTCATCGAGGCGCCCGCCGATGACCCCGTGGAGGCGCTCGCCGAGTACGCGTTCTCGCTCGACGACTTCCGCGACTACCAGCGGCGGATCCTGAACCCGGAGCTGCCCAGCGGCATCTCGTACACGTACGGCAACCGCCTGCGTGGCCGCTTCCCGCAGGCCGACGGCGGGACGGACACGCTCCAGACGGTCATCGAGACGCTGCGCGGCGACCCGGAGAGCCGCCAGGCCTACATCAGCCTGTGGGACACGTCGCTGGACCTCCCGGGCGAGCACGGCTCGTCCCCCTGCCTGACAACGCTCTTCTTCCGCCGCAGCGAGGGCCGCCTCACGCTCACCGCGACCTACCGCTCGCACAACTTGCTCATCGCGTGGCTCAAGAACGTCTATGGGCTGATGTCGACCCAGCGCCACGTCGCCGACGCCGTCGGTGTCCCGCGCGGCCCGATCACCGTGGTCAGCCATTCGCTCGGGATCGACCCCACGAACGCGCGCTACGACATGGCGCGCGCGATGGCGGAGCGCTGGACGCGCGACGGCGACATCGACCGGACGACCGGGAAGGTCACGCTGCGCGAGGACCCCAACGGCTACTTCGTCGTGTCCGTCGATCGCGAGCGACGCACGATCGTTGCGGAGCACCGCTACGCCGGCGTCCTCGTCAAGCGCTACGAGGCGGAGCGCGCCGTGACGATCGAGAACGAGGTCGCCGCCGACATGGCCGTGAGCCTCGTCTCGCACGCGATGTGGCTGGGCAGGGAGCTCACGAGCAAGGAGCGGCTCCTCCATGCGGACCGTTGAGGCCCTCGCGATCTTCGACATCGGCGAGACGCTCGTGACCGGCCCGGAGAAGGGGCCGGCGTCGCGCATCGCCGCGCGGCTCGGGCTCGACGATGACACCAGGCGAATGCTCCACCGCGCTCTGATGACGACGCCCTTCGCCGGCGCCGACGAGGTGGCCGCGGCGCTCAACGCCCGGCTCGGGGTCGACGAGGCGGCGCTGGCGGCGGCGGTCGCCGAGGTGTGGCGCGAGCAGGAGCGCGACGCGCTGCCGTACGAGGGCGCCGAGCGCGCGATCCGCAGCCTCCACGACCACGGCTACCTGCTCGGGATCGTCTCGAACATCTGGCCCCCGTACCTGGCGGCGGCCCGCTCGCACTTCGGGGCCCTGCTCGACTCGTGCGTTCCGCAGGATCGGCAGGTCTACTCGTTTCGCGCGCGCGAGATGAAGCCGGCCCGCGGCCTGTTCGAGCGCGTGCTTGCGCGCGCGGGCGTCCCCGGCGAGCGCGCCGTGATGGTCGGCGACTCGTACACGAAGGACGTCGAGCCCGCGGCGGGGGTGGGGATCCGGACGATCTGGACGCTCCATCGTCCGGAGCGCGAACGCCGGGGGCTCGTGCGCGCGCTCAACGGCGGCGGGCCGCCGGCGACGCGGACGGTGGAGTCGATCGCGGCTGTCGACGCCGCACTCGTCGAGTCGGTGCTCGCGGCGTGACGCTCGAGGTCCTCGACGTCGAGCCGTTCGGCCGCGACGCGCTGCTCGGGGCGCTGCGCAACACCCGACTCCAGGGGTTCGACCGCGCGCAGCCGTACCGCGACGCGACGCTGACGCTCGAGACCGTCGCGCCGGACGATCTCGCACCCGCGCAGCGCTACGTGCTCCTCCCGGGAGCCGCGAAGATCCTGCGGCTGCGCTCGGCGCTCCTGGAGCACGGCATCGACATGTTCGTGCTCGACGGCGGGGCGTACGTGAAGGCGTCGGACGCTCCGGTCGAGCGCATCCCGGTGATCCCACCGGTCGTGGAGGAGTCACACGAGCCGGACGGTCGGACCGTGCTCGTCATCAACGACGGGATCCACCGCGTCTACGCGGCGCGCTCGCTCGGGCTGCCGATTCGCGTCGTCGTCGCGCGCGGGGTGCCGCCCGAGTTTCCCTACTACGCCTACGCGCTCGAGCGGGGGTGGGAGGACGTGGCCGGGCTCGAGGCGCTCCCCGAGGGCTTCCAGAAGAAGTCGTACCGCTTTCCCGGCAACCACCGGTCCCTGTTCCGGGACTTCAACGAGCAGTTCCCCGGCGTGCAGAAGGTCCGGCGGGCGCGGGGGGCCACGAGCGTCCCTCGCTGAGGCCCGGCCGCGACGGGTTGCGCAGCGGGCACCGAGCGGGGAGGATCGTCCGCTCGATGAGCGGGGACGTGCCGGACAGATCGATCGACGTGCTCGCGCCGGGGGTGGTGCGCATCAGGTGTCCGCGCACGGGCGAGGTCGCGGGCGCGGGCCTGCTGGTGGGCCCGTCGCACGTCGTCACCTGTGCGCACGCGGTCGCGGACGCCGCGTACCGCGCGCCGTTCCGACAGGCGGCGCCCGACGAGCCCGTCGCGGTCGACTTCCCGTTCGCCGACCCTCCGCACGAGCCGATCCCCGGGTCAGTGGTGCCCGAGACGTGGCGTCCGTACCCCGAGGAGGAGGATGCTCCGGGCGACATCGCGGTGCTGAGGCTCGAGCAGCCCGTGCCGACGGGGGCCGCGGCGCCGCCACTGCTCCGTCCGGCCGGCTTCGGCGGCCGCGACTTCCAGACCTACGCCTTCCCGACCGAGCGGACGAACGGCGTCATCCCGAGCGGCAAGATCGCCGGCCGCCGGGGGCTCGGGGGCACCTCACCGCAGCTCGTATACGGCGAGACCGACTTCCCTCCGGCCCCCGGGCACAGCGGCGGGCCCGTCTGGGACGACCGGCTCGGCGCCGTGATCGGGCTCGTATCGCACGCCGTCAAGCACGGGGTGACGGCCTTCGTCATCCCGGTCGACGAGCTGACGAAGGCCTGGTTGCGGCTCGAGGAGCTCATCGGGTGGCGCGTCCGGTTCGCGGGCGCTGAGGCGGCCTCCCACTGGGACCGCCGCGCGCGCGGCGTCAAGGCGGTGAGCGACACCGAGGACTTCTTCGAGGGGCGCGCGAGCGCGCTGACCGAGCTCGCCACGTTCGCGAAGCAGCGCGAGCCCGGACTGCGCGTCGTGGTCGGCCGCCGGGGCTCCGGGAAGTCGGCCGTCCTCGCACGGATCGTCATGACGGCCGATCACGAGCACCGAGGAGCGCTGGTGTCGGACGAAACCGCTCCGGAGGTTCCGCCGCCGGGCGCGATCGCCGCGGCGATCGTCGCGGGACCCGGAACGACGCTCGACGAGGCGGTCGCCGAGATCGCCCGTTGGACCGAGGTCGCGGCCGAGTCGGTCACCGCGCTCGTGGACGCGCTGCGAAAGCGCATCGCGGATGGGCGCGATCCTCCGCTCCTCGTCGTCGACCAGCTCGAGGACGCATACGATCCGGAGCGGCTCGCGGACACGCTGCTGGTGAAGCTGGTCGAGGCGCGCGTCGTCCGCCTGATCGTCGGGCTCGCGCGCTCCGAGGACACCGCGCTCGCCGACCGGTTGGCCCCTCTCGGCGGAGTCGTCGATCTCGACGGCGCCGAGTACCGCGACGACGCCGGGATGGAGGCCTACGTCCGGCGGCTGCTGGTCGCGGAGGGGGGAGGCACGTTCCCCGAGGACAGCGACGCCGCGGACGCGGCCGCGGCCGCGGCGATCGTCGCGAAGGCGAGCCCGAGCTTCGTCGTGGCTCGAGTCAGCGCGCTCGCCCTGGCCGCGTCCGGCGAGGCGACGTGGGAGGAGTATCCGGACGACGTGGCCGACGCGCTCGACCGCTACCTCCCTGCGCTCGCGGCGCGGTTCACGCAAGACCCGGTCGAGCGGTACGTCAAGCAAAGGAACCTGCGAGCGCTCCTGACAGCGCTTGCCTACGGTCGGGGCCCTGGGCTGCCGCGCGACGGCGCGGCGTGGAGCGCCGTCGCGAGCGCGGTCGAGTCGGTGAGGTTCGCGGGCGACGCCGGGCGGATCCTGCTGGACACGCCGGTCGCGATGATCCTCGAGCGTGTCGACGTCGGGCCCGTCCCGTACGTCCGGCTCTTCCACGAGGCCCTTGGCTTCTGCCTGCGGCACGGTCGTGACGACGCGGCGACCCAGGGCGCGATCGCCGACGCGCTCACCACGCTGTGCCCGGCCGAAGGCCCGGCGGAGGCTGAACCGTACGTGGAGGCCCACCTCTCCGGCCATGTCGCCGCCGCCGGCGCGTGGAACACACTCGCCAAGCGACCGTTCGTCCTGGACCGCCTCGACTTCGGCGCGGTCCGGCGCGACGCGATCGACGCCCTGCTCGCGGGGAAGAGGCTGCCCGAGCGGGTGATCGGCGCCATGGTGCGCGCCGATCACCCCGCGGCGCTTGCGGACCCGCGCAACCGCTCGGGGCTCCGGCAGCTCGGCATGGCGGCGGCGACGGGGAAGCGCAGGTTCCCGGCGGACGACGCGCCCGCGGGCCTTCCCGCGTGGGTCCTGCGCTCGGCCGTCCTGCGCCAGCATCCGCTGCACCTCCCGCTCGTCACGGCCGAGCCCGTCCATGCCCTGACGCAGATCGCCGGTCCGGGCGGACTGCGCCTGATCGCGGCCGGCGGCCCCGACGGCGTCGTGCGGCTGTGGAGCGCCGAGACCGGCGTCCCCTTCGGCGAGCCCCTGCCGAGCCGCCCGGGCGACGAGCCCGACGCCGTCCGCGCGCTCGCCGCGTGCGCGCTCGGCGGCGGCGCCTGCGTCGCCGTGGGCACAGCGAGCGGCTACGTCCGCGTGTGGGACCCGTTCGCCGGCGACCCGCCGCGCGAGTGGCCGGCGCCGGTCTCCGGAGTGCGCGCGATCGCCGTCGCGGCCCTCGGCGACCGCGTGCTCATCGCCGTCGCCGGCGACCAGGAGGACGTCGTCGTGGCCGGGGGGGACGGCACCGAGGTCGCGCGCCTCCGCGGCGAACGCGCGATCCGCGCGCTCGCCGTCCGCGTGGACGACGCGCTGAGGATCTTCGCCGCGAGCGACGACGCGCGGGTGCGGTTGTGGGAGCTCGACGCCGCCGCGCTCACCGAGGGCTCCCCGCTGGCGCCGCGTGCGCCGCGGCGGACGTTCGTCGGGCCCTCCGACTGGCTGCGCGGACTGTCCACCGTCGGCGACGATCGCCTCGCGGCCGCCGGCGACGACGGCGCCCTCGCGATCTGGGACGTCGGCAACCCGAGCCCGCAGCTCAGCCCTCCGACGGAGCACGCCGGCGGCGTGCTCGCCGTCGCCGGCTGCACGCTGGAGGCCGGCGGACGGATCGTCACGGGCGGGAAGGACGGCCTCGTCCGCCTGTGGGACGCCGCGACCGGCGACCACCTCCTGGACCTGAGCGGTCACGACGCCCCCGTCCGCGCCGTCGTCGCCTACGGGGCGCGGGGCGAGCTGCGCGTGGCCTCGGGCGGCGACGATCGGCGCGTGCGCCTCTGGATGCCCGAGGTGCCGTTCGAGCCCGAGGATCCCCGCGACCGGCACTCGAGCCCGGTGACCGGGGTGGCGGTCGTGAACGGCGCGGTGGTGACCGGCAGCCGTGACGGGGCGGTGCGCCGGTGGGGGATGGAGACGGGCGAGGAACCCACCGACCCGTTCGACGCCGGGGCCGGCGGCGTGTCAGTCCTCGCGGCGGACCCGCGGCACGGCGATCGTCACGGGGTCGCGGTCGGCGGCGCTGAGCTCGTCCGCTTCCTCGACGCTCGCACCGGCGCGGAGAACGCTCCCGCTCTCGTCGGTCACGTGCAGCGGGTGAGATCCATCGTCTTCGGCCTCACCGCCGGCGAGCACGAGCTGATCGCGACCGGCGGCGACGACGGCTCGGTCCGGCTCTGGGACGCGGCCACCGGCGAGCCGCTGCCGCGCCTGCGCTCGAACACGGGGGGTCCGGTGCGCGGGCTCGCCGCCGTCGACGTGGCGGGCGTGAGCTGCCTCGCCGTGGTGGGCGACGACCGGTCGTTCGCACTGCGCCGGGTCACAGACCCTCGCCAGGAAGGCGATCGCCTCGAGGGGCACGTCGACTGGGTGATGGGCGTGTGCGTCGTCGACTCGGACGGCGGGCCGCTGCTGGTCACGGCAGGCGACGACCGGACCGTGCGCTCGTGGAATCCCGCGCGCGGCATTCAGCACGCGCTCCTCGGCCGCCACGACGGGCCGGTGCGAGCCGCGGTCGCCGTGCCGGCGAGGTCGCGGAGAGTGGCGACGGGAGGCACCGACGGCGTCGTCCATGTCTGGGACCTCGATGCTCACGCCCCGACGCACCGCATCGACCTCGGCACGTGCGTGAACGCGCTCGCCACGACGGAGGCGGGTGACGTCATCGTCGCCGGCACCGACGAGGGCCACGTCGTGATCGCGCTGTCGGGCTAGACGAACCGTCCGCCCTGGCCGCCCATCGGGCCGAACCCGAGCTCCAGGTTGCGGAAGTACCGCCGGTAGTACAGCTTCTCGTCGACGCCGGGCAGCGGCCGCTTCAGCTTCTTCACCGGGCGCGGCAGGTACTTCGACACGAGGTCGGGCGTCACCGCCAGCTCGTTATCCGCTGTCGCGTCCCACTCGAGGCGCCCGAACGGGCGCGCGTAGTACGGATGCGGCAACCGGCCGACGACCGCGACGGCGGGCGCCGCTCCTCCGTCCTTCCACACCTTGCGGACGATCCGGTGGTTGCCGTCGCACACGACGTAGTCCGGGAGATCCTCTCGTGAGCAGTCGTCGTGGTCGGCCGGGTGGAGCTGCTCGACGATCGGCGGCGTCACGCTGACCGGCTCCGGGGCTCCGCCCTTGACCACGTGGACGAAGCCCCACGGGTCGCCGCCCCTCTCCGCCAGGTGCCGGCTCACGACGCGGTCTATCTCCTCCGCGCGCTTCAAGCCGCTCGTCAGCACATAGCGCTGCACCGGTCGCAGCATGCCGAGGGGACGCCGGGCGGCGGCCGCGTCGGCATCGTACGTCCTGTCCGATGCGGCGGGGATCACGACGATGCCGTAGCGCTTCTCCGCGTCCGCGCCCTCGCCCACCACCATCCTCGTGTCGCGGACGAGCCACACGCGGACGAACTCGGCGCCCCGGTACGCGAGCTCGTCCTCGAGGTCGAACCCGCCGAGGAACCGCACCTTGCTCAGCGCCTCGGTGGTCGAGCGGGCGGAGTCCCCGTCGACTTGCTCGCCTTCGCTCTCGAACGGGAACTCGCGGACGACCCGGTAGCCGCTGGTGGTGGCCGCATGCCGGCCGAGCAGGAGCTGGTCCGGCAGCGGCGTGGTCTTCCGCCGCTTGTCGATCTCGGCCTGCACCCACTTCATCACGTCCTCGTTGCGGGCCGCGATCGATGGGCAGCCGCGCCACAGCGGGGTCTTCTCCCGATCGGTGAGCGGGAACCACATCGCGCCGGGATAGGCGCGCGTCGCCCGCCGCCGTGCGTCCGCGCCCGGTTCGTCGACGAGGGCGGCCACCGGGTCCCACCGCAACCCGGCCCCCTTCGACTGAAACGCCTCGATGGGAAGTCCCGGCGCGTCGCCGAGCCCGTCGTCGGGGCAGCGGATCGTCTCGAGCCTGCTCAGCCACTCGATGACCCGATGATGGTCGTGGCGCGCGGCGACGTCGGCTGGGTCGCCCTCCTCGTCCACCGCCTCCGCGAGCGCGCGGTCGATCAGCGGAAGCAGCGTCACGAGGTGGTAGTCGAAGTTCGTCACGGCGCCGGTCGTGGGGGAGATCTTCGTGATGCGCGTCGTCGCCACCTCGCGCAGCTGGTCGGCCCACAGCTCGTCGCCCGGTCGGCCATCGTCGGAGAGGATCCGGTTCACCGCCTCCTCGAACTGGCGCGCGTGCTCGGCGCGCTCGAAGTCCTCGGCCCGCTCCGCCACTTGGCGCACGACGTCGTCGCGGAGGTGCTCGAGCAGCGCACGCGCGTCCTTGAACGCCGGGAGGAGCAGCGTGTTCCAGTCCGACAGGGGCGAGGCGCGCAGCGGCGAGTGGTTGCTGAGCAGGATGTCGTAGCGTCCGTTGCGCTCGCGGAGCAGCAGCAGCAGGTTGTAGCTCGTGTGCCGGGTCGCGGTGAGCGGGACCTTGCCCTCGGGGTCGCAGAGGGTCGCGTAGCCGTGGTCGCTCCACGCCTCCTCGACGCGCGTCCTGAACTTCTGCCGCGCGTCCTCGAGCTCGGCGTCGGGAGGCGCGTCGTGCAGGAGCTGCCTCACGTGCGCGTACAGCCTGCGCTCCGACGGGCTCACGCGCGACGCCGACTCGAGCGGCCGCACCACCTGCACGGCCTCGGGCGAGCGGTCGGAGCCGAGGTCGCGGCGGAACGCGATGGCCGCCTGCCCCTTGACGAGGTCGAGGCGCGCGCGGGTGAGGCCTGGTACGCCGGTGCCGCGCTTGAAGCTCGGGCAGCGCACGACCGCGACCTCGGAGGCGCTCTGACCGGGCTGGAGCGCGGTCCGCGACAACGACACGACCTCGCTGCCGCCGGCGGATCCGGCGAGGACGACCGACGCGCGCAGCCGCTGCATCCGTGCGAGGAAAGCCGGGCCGGGCTCCTGCTCGCCGATGGCGACGACGACGTAGAGGGGGGCGTTGCGGGCGATGCCGCCGGCGAGCGCGCCGACGATCTGCTCCGCGCCACCCCACTCGCCGGCGGACGCGGAGGCACTCCCGACCACGGCCACGACCGCGAGGCGCTCCGGCGGCCGGTCGTCGGCGTGCCGAGCTTCGACGTCGAACACCGCCGCAACCTCCTCGCGCGGCTCGGGGGCGACGCGCAGCAGCTCTTGAGCGCGCGCGGAGAGGGCGTCGAGGGCGCCCTCCCAGATCCGTTGGGCCGGCCGCTCACGGGGGTCGAGTCGCTCCTCTTTCGGGGCGGGGTCGAGGCTCGCCGCCCCACGGACGACGAGCAGGTGGGGCGGGTGGTCCGCGAACGGCTCGCGCAGCGTGGCGTAGCGACCGGTGATCGCCCGGATCAGCTCGCCTCGTGAGCCGTCGTCGTCCCCGCGCGACCCGTTGCGACCGCGGAGCGAGGGCACGTCCGCCTGCGGGTCGGAGATCACCTCGAGGTCGAAGTAGGGCTGGTCGAACCTGACGGAGATCGCGGTGACGGCCGCCGGCGCCTCGCTCGCGAGGTCGGCGAGGAGATCGTCGTCGACGACTTGGAGCCTGGCGTCTGCGGTCTGGAGGGTCATCGCCGTCTCGGGGTACGCGCGCCGCAAGGTGGACGATCACGCAGGGGGCCGACGGTGAGCGATCATGCCGCGTCGGCGCTCGACCCGGGACGCCAGTAGCCGATGAGGGTGAGCAGCGTGCCGGCCGCGCCGGCGGCCGCAGCCGCGGAGAAGAGCTCGAGGTAGTCGCCCCACGAGTGGAACAGCGGCTTGGCGTGGTAGCCGGCGTGGTAGAGCGTGACGGACGCGAACGCCAGCGCGACGAGCGCGACGAGCACCGTCATCACGATCGCCTGGCCCCTTCGCCCGGCGACAGTCGTCGGCGTCACAATCCCGGACAGCACGGCGCCGCGCGGTGCCCACGGGACGGAGTCGGCGGCTTCCAGTCCTGCCGACACCGGCCCGATCCGGCGGCGCTCCGCTGCGGCTCGCGCCTCGTGCATCGCGTCCTTCAGCGCGTCGAGGTGGCTGCCCATCCCCTCGAGCTCGGCGGGGGTGGCGACGCCGTCGAGCTTCGCTTGGGTCGCGCCCAATCGCTTCCCCGCGGTCGTCTTCTCCGGTGAGGGGGCGATGCCGTCGAGCGCGCGCTCCTGGCCGTCGAGCTCGGCGCGGATGGCGGTGAGGCGGGGGAGGGCCTCCGCCAGCTGCTGCGCCGGGTGCGGCACGCGCGCGTCCTCGTCGTAGAAGTCGCCCACCTCGTGGGTGGGCGTCGCGGCCTGCGCCCGTGAGGCGCTGACCAGCGGGTGCTGGTCTTCGGGCGCCATCGGCGCGAGCTCGCGGTCGAGTCGCGAGCGCACCCGCCGCGCGAGCGCCGGCCCGTGCTCGACGACCCAGTCGACCTTCTCGATCACGGCGTCCTGGTCGTCGCCCTCCGCGACGCGATCCTCGGCCCACTCCCTGAGTCCCGTCACCTGCTCGGCCGCATCCGCCGCCTCGTTGGCGTCGAGCAGCCGCTCCAAGACGAGCGGCCGCACGCGCCCCCGCAGCCACGGCGGAACCGTCGCGGCTGCCAGTCCTGCCAGCAAGCCGCCGACGAGCACGCCCAGCGGCGGCCCCCAGAAGCCGTCGCGGCGTCGCACCGTGAGCGCCAGCTCGTTGCCGTCCGCCGCGACCGTGCCGGTGAGCTCGTGTCCGGCGTCGATGCTGCGCAGCTCCAGGCACCATGGCGTCTCGCCGCGATCGAACGCCGTCCGCGCCACGGCGTTGCCGCAGTCGTCGACCGGCGCGACCTCCCCGGTGTGCCGGCCGCTCGCGTCGCGCAGCGTCGCCTCCGCCGTCTCGGTCGGCGCCGGACCCGGGCCGTCCACGGGCAGCCGGTAGGGCGAGCCGTCGTCGCCCTGGCCGCCCTCGAGCTCGACGGTCAACGTGCCCTTCGCGCCCTTCGCGTCGGCGCCGCCCGTCGTCCCCCCCTGCCCGTCCCCGGCGAGCTGGGGCGCGGCGGCGAGCACGACGAAGGCCACGCCCGCGGCCAGCGCCTGGTTGCGCGACGAGCTCATCGCCTCCACGCGGGCATCCTTGCGCATCCGCGGGCGGCGCTCATCGGTTGAACTGCTCGATCATCCGTGCGGCGTGCGCGTCGGCGGCCTCAGGCGAGAGCGTCGCGGCGAGGGCGGCGATGCCGGCGATGCCGCGCCGGACGAGGTCGTCGTCCTCGACGAAGTCGACGAGGCACGCGATCTCGTCGACGCCCGCCTCCAGGTAGCGCGCCGCTCGCTGCCGGCACTCGTCGACGCCCCCGATGAGCCCCGCCTCGCCGATGTAGCGCTCGACCGCCGCGGTGACGACCGCGTCGTAGTCGGCGTCGGCCTGCGAGCGGAACGGCATGACGGGGGAGCCGCCGCTCGTCCGGCCGCCCCCGGTGACCGTCCGATTCTCGAGATCGATCGAGCTCGCGATGTAGCGGCCGAGGTGCGCGCGCGCCGCGTCCCGCGTCGCCGCGGCGTCGTCGCCGATCAGCGTGTGCTGCATGAGCGTGACCCTGCCGCCCGCCGGGTCGAGCCCCGCCCGTTCGCGCTCGGCGCGGTAGGTGCCGATCCGCGACGCGAGCACGTCGAGCGGCTGGCGCTCGAGGTGCGTGAGGACGTTCGTCCCGAGCCGGCCCGCGGCGGCGAACGTCTCCTCGCCGCCGCCGGCCGTCAGCCACAGCGGCAGCTCGGCCTGGACCGGCCGCGGGAAGGTCGAGAACGCGAATGGGCGGCCGGCGGCGTTCGTGCGCTCGGCCTCCTCGCCGCGCCACAGCGCGCGCAGGACGGTCACGTGCTCGCGGACCAGCTCGCGCCGTCGCTCGTAGCGACGCGCGTCCGGCGCGAGCACGAAGTCGTTCGCGCTCCAGCCCGACCCCAGCGAGAGGCCGACGCGGCCCTTCGAGAGGTTGTCGACGACCGACCAGTCCTCGGCGACGCGGACGACGTCGTGCAGGGGAGTGATCACGCTGCCTGCCCTCAGCTGGATCCGGTCCGTGCGCACCGCGAGCGCGGCGCCGACCACCGCCGGCGCCGGGAACGCGCCGCCGAACGCGTGGAAGTGGCGCTCGGGCACCGAGACGAACGACAGGCCCGCGCGGTCGGCGGCGGCCGCCAGGTCGAGGATCGCGTCGTACCGCGCCGCGGCCGGGCCGGGGTGGGCGCCGAAGAAGAAGAGGCCGAATCCGAGCGCGCGCATCGTCAGACCGGGACCCCGGGCGCGGCCGGGGCGGGCGGGCCGAGGCCGACGAGCTCGCCGACCCCCTCGTGCGTGAGGACGAGCAGCCGCCGCGCGTCGGCCTCGGACAGCCGCCGCGTGTCGTACGTCAAGTCGAGGACGACGTCGGACGCGGTGATCAGGGGCATCATGTGCACCCGGAACACGGCGCCGCCGAGGTCGGCCGTCCCGCCGATCTCGCGCACCTCGCAGCCTGGCAGCGACAGCGACTCCGACAGGTCCGGCTGCGGCGCGAACATCACCGGGAAGACGTCCGGCCCGTAGGTGTCGCGCCCCGGATGGAGCTGCTCGAGCAGCCAGTCGAACGGCACGGCGTGATCGAGCGAGCCGAGGAGCTGCTCCTGTGCGTGCGCGACCCGGTCGGGCCATCCGCCCGCGCCCGCGGTGACGAGCGGCGACGTCTCGGTGAAGCACCCGGCGATCCGGTCCTCCTCGCCCACGCGATTGGGGTTCGGGACGAGGACCGGCAGCGCCTCCGTGCCCGCCCACTCCTCCAGCGCCCGGCCGAACGCCGCGAACAGCAGCGCGACCTCCGTCGCCCGCCGCACGCGCGCGCGGCGGCGCGCAGCGCCCTCCGCGCGTCCGCGCCCAGCGCGCCTCGGACGGCGGCGCCGCGCGCGGGCCCGTCGGCGACGTCGGAGAACGGCAGCGGCGGCTCGTCCAGGCCGCCGGGCAACGCCGCGCGCCAGTGCTCGAGCCGCGCGGCGAAGATGCGCTCCGCCGCGGCGCCTCGCTCCCAGCGCGCGTAGTCGGCGAAGGCGGCGGGCGGGGGCCCCGGGTCGCCGCCGCGGTAGGCGGCCCCGAGCTCCGTCAGCAGGATGTCCTTGCTGCGCCCGTCGGAGACGATCACGTGGCCCGCGATCGCGAGCAGGCGGGTTCCCGGCCCGGCCGCGATCAGGCGCGCCCGGAACGGCGGCTCGCGGCTGAGGTCGAAGGGCCGGCGCGCCCACTCGAGCGCGGCGTGCGCGGAGACCGTCTCGCCCGCCGGCTCGAGCGCCACCGCGTCCTCCGGGAGCGCCCGCTGCACGGGATCGTCGCCGCCGACGAACACGGTGCGCGTCGCTGGGTGGCGCGCCGTCACTGTCGCCACCGCTCCGGCCAACCGCTGCTCGTCCAGCTCGCCCGTCACCTCCGCGAGCCAGAGATAGTGGAAGCTCGGATCGGCGCCCCGCTGCGCGAGCATGCGCCAGAAGCGGCGCTGGGCGTAGGACACGGGCCCGTCGCCCGAGGCGCGGGCGAGCCGGGGCCGCGCGACGGCGGTCGCCGCGCCCGTGCGCGGCCGCTCGTCGATCCACCGGGCGAGGGCGGCGACGGTGCCCAGGCGGTAGAAGTCGCGCAACGTCAGCTCCACCCCGAGCGCCGAGCGCAGCTCCGCCGTGACCTGCGCGGCGTGGATCGACTGGCCCCCGAGCGCGCCGAAGTCGTCCTCGGCGCCGAAGCTCGCTGGGAGCACCGTCGCCCAGACGCGGGCCACGCGCCGCTCGGTCTCCGTCTCCGCAGGCCGCGAGCCGGCCGCGCCGGCGTCCGGCTCCGGCAGCCGGGTGCGGTCGACCTTTCCGCGCCGGTTGCGCGGGATCGCGGCGAGGAGCAGCAAGACGCCCGGCACGGCCGCGGCTGGCAGCGCCGCCGCCAGCCACACCCGGACGTCGTCGGCCCCGACTCCGGGCTCGGTTGCGACGTACGCGCAGAGGTACGCGTCGTTCTCCCGGTTGCGCGCGACCTGCACCGTGCAGTCGCGGACGGCGGGGTGCGCGCGCAGCCGGCCCTCGATCTCGCCGACGTCGACGCGCATGCCGCGCACCTTCAGCGTGCCGTCGACGCGCCCGACCACCTCGAGCAGCCCGTCGGGCCGGACGAGCCCGAGGTCGCCGGTGCGGTCGACGAGATCCTCCGCGGAGCGGCCGACGGGGTTGGGGACGAGCCGGCGCTCGGTGAGGTCGGGGCGGTCGAGGTAGCCGTGCACGGGGTGGTGCGTCCGGAGGTGGATCTCGCCGCGCACCGACGGCGGGCAGGGCCGCAGGCCGTCGTCGAGGACGATCGCGGCCGCGCCGGGGATGCACGTCCCGACCGGCAGCCGGTCGCCGGCGAGGTCGCCCCCGTGCACGACGTGGAAGCACTTCGCCAGCGTCGTCTCGGACGTGCCGTACACGTTGACGACGCGCGCGTCGGAGCGCTCGATCCAGGGGCGCACGTCGGCGGCGAACAGCGGCTCTCCGGCGACGAGCAGCCAGCGCAGCGTCGCCGGCCGCCACGCGCCGAGCCGCCGCCCGAGCGCCCGGAGGATCGTCGGGACGCAGTGCACGAGCTCGACCTGCGCGTCGTCCAGCCACGCCTGGAGCGAGGCGGCGTCGAGCCGGTCCTCGAAGGAGGGCAGCAGGCACAGCGTCCCTCCCGCGGCAAGCGGGACGAAGACGTCGCGCAGCATCACGTCGAACGTCGGCGGCGTGAGCCGCGAGACGCGCCACGGCCGCCGGCCGACGAGGTCGAGCTCGGCGTCGACGAAGCGCCCGAGCCCCTCGCGGCTGCCCATGACGATCCGCGGCGCACCGGTGGAGCCGGAGGTCGGGACGAGGTAGGCGACGTCGTCGTGCAGCTCGCGGCGGGCCGCGGGCCGCTCCTCGACGAGCGGGGCGCCGTCCTCGGCGGTGCGCACGATCCACCGCGGTCGGACGGCGGCGAGCAGCCCCTCGGCCTCCACGCCGTCGTCCGCGTCGAGCGGGAGCAGGACGCTCCGCAGCCGCAGCGCCGCGACGAACCCCGCGCGCGTCGAGCGGGAGCAGGACGCTCCGCAGCCGCAGCGCCGCGACGAACCCCGCGACCCATCCGGGCGCGTCGCCGACTGGGACGGCGACGACGTCGCCGGCCTGGAAGCCCGCGCCGCGGAGCGCGTCCTCTATGGCCTCGGCGTCCCGGGCGAGCTCGCGGTAGCCGACCTCCCGGCCGCCCTGCCCGATGGCGATCCGCGCGGGCCCGTGTGCGTCGGGCCGGGCGAGGAACGTCTCGAGCGCGGACACGGCGCCCGGCTCAGGTGGTTGCTCGGGGCACGCCGAGAGCCGCGGCCAGCTCGCGAAGCGTGCCGCTGACCACCGCGTGCACGTCATGGGCGTGGATGCTCTCGATGTTGCGGCACTCGACGGAGATGCGGCGCTCCGCCGGCAGACGGCCCGACAGGGACGCGACGAGCTCGGCGGCGACGGTCCGCACGACGTCCTCGGTGAACTGGGGGCGCTGGTGAGCCTGGCGGACGAGGTGGTGCTCGTCGGGCCGTTTGAGGAGGTTGAAGACGAGGTGCGCACCCGCCGCCATCGCGGTGTAGAGCTCGGGGAGCGACACGCCGCCGTCGGCCTCGGCCTCGACCGCGAGCTCGCCGCGCTGCGAGTGGGTGTAGGTCACGAGCTGCTCCCCGAGCTCGTTGGCGAGATCGAGCCCGTAGCGCTCGGCCATGTCGATCACCGTGGAGTACGTGGAGAACGCCTGCGTGCACGGGCAGGCGGTCATCACCCCGGCGCCCAGGCCCACGTTCACCGTGACCTCGCCGCCGCTCAGGCGCGCGTCGCCGCTCACGGTGAAGCGATCCGGCGAGGGCATTCCCGTCACCGGCGTCGGCCGGTGGGCGATCGCGATGCCGCGCACCTCGACGAGCGCCTCGGGCAGGTCCTGGAGCCGGGCCGTCAGCGTGACGAGCTCGGTCAGCAGGGCCTCCAGCGAGGGCCACTCGCGGCCGGCGACGGCGTCGATGGCCGACACGATGCGCGACATGTGGACGCCGCGGCGGTCCGCGGGCAGCGCGCCGGCGGCGCTGACCGTCCCCGCCACCGTCACCCGTTCGTCGCTGCCGACGAAGCTCGGCAGCGAGAAGCTGAGCGTCTCGTCCACGACCCCGGCGCGTGCCACCGGCAGCGGCCACGCCGGGGCGCTGCTCGGGACGTCGGTCGCGTGGTCGAGGAACAGGCGGTCCGCGAGATCCTCGGGTCGCAGCGGCGTGAAGCCCGCCAGGATGCGGTCCGCCGGGGTCGTCACGCCGCGACGGGTATCGGGAAGCCCGCGGCCAGCTCGCGCACCTCCTGGCCAACGCGCTCGATCTCGTGCTCGGAGCCGCTCCGCGCGGCGTCCACGCCCTCGTCGATCCACCGCGCGATCGACTCCATCTCGGGCTCCGCCATCCCGCGCGTCGTGACCGCGGGCGTGCCGAGCCGCACCCCCGAGGGGTCGAACGGCTTGCGCGGGTCGAATGGGACCATGTTGTAGTTCAGCGTCAGCCCCGCGCGGTCCAGCGCCTGCGCGGCGACCTTCCCCGGCACGTCCTTCGCGGTCAGGTCGATGAGGACCAGGTGGTTGTCGGTGCCGCCGCTGACGAGATCGAACCCGCGCTCGACGAGCGCGGCCGCGAGCGCCTTCCCGTTCGCGACGACCTGGTGGGCGTAGTCGGAGAAGTCGGGCCGGGAGGCCTCACCGAGCGCGACCGCGATCGCGGCGGTCGTGTGGTTGTGAGGGCCGCCCTGGAGCCCGGGGAAGACGGCGCGGTCGATCGCCGTGGCGTGCTCCTCGTCGCACAGGAGCATCGCACCGCGCGGCCCGCGGAGGGTCTTGTGCGTCGTCGTGGAGATGATCGGTGCGTGCCCGACCGGCGACGCGTGGGCGCCGCCCGCGACGAGCCCGGCGATGTGCGCGATGTCCGCGACGAGCATCGCCCCGACCTCCTCGGCGATCGCCGCGAAGCCCTCGAAGTCGATCGCGCGCGGGATCGCCGTGCCGCCGCAGAAGATGAGCTTCGGGCGCTCGGCGCGCGCCAGCTCGCGGACCTGGTCGAGATCGACGCGCCCGGTGTCGCGGCCGACGTCGTACGCGACCGCGTTGAACCACTTGCCGGTCAGCGAGACGCCCCAGCCGTGCGTGAGGTGGCCGCCCATCGGCAGCGACATCCCCATCACGGTGTCGCCGGGCTGGAGCAGCGCGAGGTAGATCGCGAGGTTCGCGGGGGAGCCGGAGTACGGCTGGACGTTGGCGTGGTCGGCCCCGAACAGGCTCGTGGCCCGCTCGATCGCCAGCGCCTCGACGCGGTCGACGACCTGCTGGCCCTCGTAGTAACGCTTGCCTGGATAGCCCTCGGAGTACTTGTTCGTGAGGACGCTGGCCGTCGCCTCGAGCACGGCCTGCGACGCATGGTTCTCGGACGGGATGAGGCAGAGCGTCTCGGACTGACGCCGGACCTCGTCCGCGATCAGGGACGCGACTTCGGGATCGGTCGCCTCGAGCGACTCATCGGTGCGGGCAGCCAGGCTCATGTGTCCCCTCGTTCTCTCCGGTGACTGTCAACGAACCCAGGCTACTCGTGCGCTCCGCGGATGGGCGGCCGGAATGCCGCAATGTATCGCATGCGGAGAGGGGAGCTTCAGCAACGAGGGGAGGCGTCACCGAAGGTAGTCTCACCGGCTCATGCGCGGTCGCACCCGGCGCCGCGGCGCGCCCACATCGCCTCCCGCGGGGACCGTCGCCGTCCTCGGCGCCAGCGCGGGCCTCGGCGCGGCGCTCGCGCACCTGCATCGGCGGCGGGGCGACGACGTGGTCGCGGTCGCGCGCCGCGAGGAGCGCCTCCTCGAGCTCGGACGCGCCCCGGCCGGGCCGGTGAGCGGCGCATGGTACGTCGCGGGCGCCGACCTCGCGGACGGGCCGTCGCTCAGCCGGCTGTCGGACGCGTTGATCGAGCGGGGGCCGCTCGTGCGCGCGTACCTCGTCGCGGCGGCCGACGAGGCCGCGCGCGCCGGGACCCTCGAGGAGCGGCTCGCAGCGATCGAGCGGTATCACCGCCTGCTCTTCACCTCGTGGGTGGCGTTGACCGAGACGCTGATCGAGGCCCGGGCGGTCGGGCCGGAGTCAACGCTCGTCGCGATCTCCTCGATCGCCGCCGGCGTCCCGTTCCCGGGGCTCGCTCTGTACGGGGCGGGGAAGGCGGCGCTCGTGGCGGGGGCGCGGACGGCGCGCGAACGGCCCGGCCCACGCTGCGTCGTCGTCCGGCCCGGGCGGTTCGACAGCGAGTTCTTCGGGCCGCAGCCGTTCCTCGTCGACCGGCTGCCGTTCGCGCGCGCGCTCGAGGTGATGCGGGCGGTCGACCGCGGCCGCGACGACGTGCATCTGGGTACGCTCAGCGATGTCGTGGCGAGTCGCGCCGAGGCGATGGTCCGCCGGCTCTCGAGCCGCCTCGTCAGGGATGCTTCGCCGTCGCCGGAGGAGGCCGGATGATCGATCGGGACGCAGAGATGTTCGGCTACGGCGTGGCGTCGTTCTGCGACCTCGTCGCCACGACGGCTGCGGACGACCCGCCCGCCGCCGTCGCGGCCGCGGCGCTCGCCGTCGCCGTCGCCGCCGCGCTCGCCGAGAAGTGCACCGACGGCGCCCCGGCCGCCGAGCTGCGGGAGATTCGCGCCGCTGCCTTCGCGATCGCCGTCTCGAGGACTTCCCGCGGCGCCTCGCGCGCGCGGGCGAGCGCGTGGCGGAGATCGCGCGAGCACTGCCGCCGGAGCCGCTCACGGGGGACACCGACCTGCGCTCGGCGGCCGAGCTCGCGGTCGGCGGGGCCCGCGCCGCGGACGCGGTCGCGGCGGGGAACCTCGGCCGCGGCTAGAAGGCGGCCGCGGCGAACTCCCGGTAGGCGGCGAGGTGCTCGTCGACCATGCGGCCGACGTCGAACCGCTCGTGCGCGACGGCCCGGCACCGCGCCGGCGAGATCTCGTCGATCCTGCCCGCCGCCGCGACCATCTCGTCGACCGAGTCGACGACGAACCCCGAGACGCCGTGCTCGACGACCTCGGGCGTCGCGCCGGCCCGGAGCGCGACGACGGGCGTGCCGGCAGCCGCGGCCTCCACCATCACGAGCCCGAACGGCTCGGGCCACCTCATCGGGCAGAGGACCATCCGCGCGCGGGCCATCAGCTCCGCGAGCGTGGCGTCGTCCAGCTCGCCGACGTACTCGGCGCCGTCGCCGTCGAGCAGCGGCCGCAGTCGTTGCTCGAAGAAGCGCCGCTCGGCGGGCTCGGCGGCGCGGCCGGCGACGACGAGGCGCAGGCCCGCGCGTCGCGCGACGTCCACGGCGATGTCGGCGCCCTTGTACGGCGCGAGCCGGCCCGCGAACAGCGCGTAGTCCTCTTTGGCTGGCCGGAAGGGCACGGCGGCGACGTCGACGGCGTTGTGGATCGTCCGCAGGTAGGGCAGCCCGCGGTTGCTCTCGCGCTGGTGAGCGCTGATCGCGATGAGCCCGAGCGCGGGCCCGAGCCGCTCGAGGAGGCGCCGGTAGTCCTCCGAGATGAGCCGATGCAGCGTGTGTACGACGCGCAGGCCGCGGGATGCGGCGACCACCGGACCGGCCATCGAATGATCGTGGACGACGTCAGCGCCCGCGACGTCGAGAGAGTCGTACGCGCCGACGGCGTGGTCGAGCTCGGGAAAGACCGCCCCTACGACGTCCGCGCCGGCGGGCGCCGGAGGTGCCGGACGGCTCGCCAACAGCTGCGCGGACGTAGCGGAGCCGGCCGGGGCGTACAGGGTCACGGCGTGCCCGCGAGCGGTGAGGCCGTCGACCAGGAGGCCGACGATCTTCTGGATCGGGCCGGTCTTCGGCGGTGGCACCGTCAGCCACGGCGGTGCCACCAGTGCGATCCTCATCCGGCCACCGTGTGCGGATACTAAGCAGCGCGCCCGAGGCCGTCTCCGCAAGGCGGACCCGGGTGGGGACCGCTCGACGAACGGTTTCGATGCTGCCCTTCCTCGAAGGGGCCTCGTCACACCCCCCCGGGCGCCACCAGCCGCACCTTCGCCCGCCGCGCCACCGCCGGCCGGTCGCCCACCCGCATCGACCCCCGCAGCACCGCGTTCACCGCCCCGCGCCGCCGCAGCAGCTGCGCCCCGCGCTCGCTGAGCCGGAACGTGACGCGCCGCCGGCCTCCGGGGGCGATCGTCACGCGCCGCGACTTGCGGGTCAGGAAGATCGGGACGGGCTTGCCGGTCTTCGCCGACCGCCGCACGAGCTTGAGCGTCAGCCGGCCAACGCACGGCGCGCCGCCCTTGGGACAGAGCGCCGTGAGGCCCGTCGTGACGACGACCCCGCCGCGGCGACTTTTGACGCGCACCGACCCGCCCCGCTCGAGCCGCCACGGGCGGACCACGGTCTCCCCCGCGGGCACGACCGGCGCGGCCGAACGGGTGGGGTCGCGCGGGAAGGCGTCGACGTCGTCCGGCACGCCGTCGTTGTCGTCGTCGGTGTCGGCGTTGTCGCCGGTGCCGTCGCCGTCGGTGTCGGCCCACTCCGCCGGGTCCTGCGGGAACGCGTCCTGGCTGTCGGGGACGTTGTCGTTGTCGTCGTCGGTGTCGATCGTGTCCGGCGTGCCGTCGCCGTCGGTGTCGCTCCGCGTCGTCGTGCCGGTGCCGCTCAGGTTGACGATCAGCGCGGGCGCATTCGACGCGACGGTCAGCGTGGCCGACTTCGCCGCGGTCACCGTCGGATCGAAGTGCAGGCGCACGGAGCACGTCTCGCCCGCGTCGAGCTGGGTCTCGGCCGCGCAGTCGCCGGCGGCGCCGGTGTGCCGCGCGAAGTGGCCGCTGTCGCCGGAGACCTCGAGGCCGCCCACCGTCACCGGCTCGGTACCGGTGTTGGCGATCGTCGCGGTCTGGTGCGCCGGCGGCTCGTCGACGTCGTGGGAGCCGAACGCGAGCGCGGGCGGGTCGCTCGAGAGCTCGGTCTGGATCCCGCTTCCGGCGAGGCCGATGGTCACGGGCGCGGCGTTCGAGGCGACGGTCAGGATCGCGGCCTTCGCGCCGATCGAGCTCGGGTCGAAGCGCAGGCGGACCGTGCACGACTGGTGCTCGTCGAGCCTCGTGGCCGTCGTGCAGTCCGCGGGCGCGCCGGTCACGCGCGCGAAGTGCGTCGCGTCGCCCGACAGCGTCAACGCGCTGAGCCTGATCGCGTCGGTCCCGGTGTTGGTGATCGTCGACGACTGGATCGCGCTCGCGCCGGTGTCGACGTCGCGCGCGCCGAACGCCAGCGCTCCCGGCCCCCAGGCGAGCGCCGTGTGGACGCCGTCGCCGGTGAGGGCGACCGCGATCGACGAGCCGTTCGAGACGACGGTGAGCGTCGCCGACTTCGCACCGCTGGAGACGGGGTCGAAGCGGACGCGCAGCGTGCACGTCTCGGCCGGGTCGAGCTGGGTGACCGGGGTGCAGTCGCCGGGGTCGTCGGTGACGCGCGCGAACTCGGTCGCGTCGCCCGAGAGCGTGAGCGCCGACACCGTCACCAGCTCGGTGCCGGTGTTGGTGAGCGTGGACGTCTGGATGGCCGTCGCGCCGTCGGCGACGCCCTGCGCGCCGAAGGCCAGCGTCGACGGCGTGCGGGTGAGCTGGGTGCGGACGCCGCTGCCGGTGAGGCCGACGGGAACCGCCGGAGCGTTCGAGGCCAAGGTCAGCGTCGCGGCCTTCGCGCCGGTGGAGGTCGGGTCGAAGCGCATCCGCAGCGTGCAGCTCGCGGCGGGCGCGAGCACGATCGTCGCGGTGCAGTCGCCCGCGCCGCCGGCCAGCCGGGAGAACTGCGTGGTCTCCCCGGCGAGCGTGAGCGCGGTCATCGTCACGGTCTGGGTGCCGGTGTTGGTGATCGTCGCCGTCTCGACCGCGCTCGGGCCGTCGTCGACGTCGCGCGGGCCGAACGCGAGCGCGCTCGGGCTGGCCGTGAGCTCGGTCTGGACGCCGGTGCCGCTCAGCGCGACGGTCAGCGGGCCGGCGCCGGAGGCGACGGTCAGCGTTGCCGCCTTCGCCCCCGTCGACGCGGGATCGAAGGCGAAGCGCAGCGTGCACGTCGCGCCCGCGGCGAGGGTGGTCGTCGCGGTGCAGTCGCCGGCGATCCCGGTCAGCCGCGCGAAGTGCGCCGTGTCGCCCGACAGCGTCAGCGCGGAGAGGCTCACGGTCTGCGTGCCGGTGTTGGTGATCGTCGAGCTCTGGATCGCGCTCGCGCCGTCGTCGACGTCGCGCGCGGCGAAGGCGAGGCTCGCCGGCGCGCGAGAGAGCTCGGTCTGGATGCCGGTGCCGCCGAGGCCGATGGTGACCGCGGGCGCGTTGGAGGCGACGTTGAGCGTCGCGCCCTTCGCTCCCACCGTCGACGGGTCGAAGCTCACTCGCACCGCGCACGTCTGGCCGGGGGCGAGCGTGGTCGACGTCGTGCAGTCGCCCGGGTCGCCGGCGTGCCGCGCGAAGTGCGCGGCGTCGCCGGAGAGCGTCAGGCCGGTGAGCGTGACGCTCTCCGTGCCGGTGTTGGTGATGGTCGATCGCTGGACCGCGGTCGTGCCGTCGTCGATGTCGCGCGCGCCGAACGTGAGCGACGCCGGGCTCGAGGAGATCTCCGTCCGGGGAACGCGGAACAGGCTGATCCGGTGGTTGAGCCTCTCGGCGATGAAGATGTCGGTGCCGACGATGGCGAGGCCGAGCGGCTCGGAGAACTGGCCGGCCGCGTCGCCCTGGCTGGCGGCGCGGCACGTCGTGACCGTGGTGCAGACGTCGGGGTTGCCGGCGCTCGCGTTGACGCCGCGGCCGAAGGCCCGCGCGAACACGCCGTCGGCGCCGAAGACGCTGAGCCGCCCGTTGAATCGCTCGGAGACGTAGATCGCGCCGTCGCCGACCGCGACGCCGAAGGGGAACGCGATCTGGCCCGCGCCGCCGCCCTGCGTTCCCGCCCGGCACGTCGTGGTGCAGACGTCCGGGTTGCCCGCTCCGGCGTTGACGCCCTTGCCGAGCGCGCGCGCGAACGCGCCCCCGGTCGCGAAGACGCTGATGCGGTGGTTGGCGTAGTCGGCGACGTGGACGCTCCCGCCGCTGATCGCCAGTCCGAACGGGCTGTTGAGCTGGCCGGACGCACCGCCCTGGGTGCCGAACCGGCAGGTCGTCGCGGGCGTGCAGACGTCGGGGTTGCCGGCCCCCGGGTTGACGTCCTTGCCGAAGGCACGCGCGAAGGCCCCGCCGGTGGTGAACACGCTGATCCGCCGGTTGCCCTGGTCGGTCACGTAGACCTCGCCGCCGCTCACGGCGACGGCCACCGGGCTGTCGAGCTGGCCGCCGCCGCCGCCGAGGCTGCCGGACTGGCAGGTGGTGACGGGGGTGCAGACGTCGGGGTTGCCGGCGCCGGGGTTGACGCCCTTGCCGAACGCGCGCACGAACGTCCCGCTCGTCGTGAACACGCTGATCCGGTTGTTGCCCTGGTCGGCGACGTAGACCTCGCCGCCGCTGACCGCCGCGGCGGCGGGCATCGTGAGCTGGCCGGCGCCGCCGCCGGGGGTGGCGCTCTGGCAGCCGGTGGCGCTCGTGCAGACGTCCGCGTTGCCGGCGCCCGGGTTCACGGTCCTGCCGAAGGCGCGGGCGAACGTCCCGCTCGCGGTGAACACGGTGATCCGGTTGTTGCTCTGGTCGGCGACGTACGCCTCGCCGCCGGCGACCGCCAGGCCGTAGGGCAGGTTGAGCTGCGCCGCTCCGCCGCCGGCCGCGCCGCGGCTGCACCCGGTCGCGGTGGTGCACACGAACGGCGACGCGCCCCACACGCTCTTGCCGAACGCCCGCGCGAAGCCTCCGGCGGTGCCGAACACGCTGACGCGGAAGTTGGAGCCCTCGGCCACGTACAGCTCGCCGCCGGCGACGGCCATCCCCGACGGGCCGCTGAGCTGCCCGGCGGCGCCTCCGGCGACCCCGGCGCGGCACGCGGTGGTGCAGAGGTCGGGGTCGCCGGTGCCGGCGTTGACGCCCTTGCCGAACGCGCGCCCGAAGGTGCCGTCGGCGGCGAACACGCTGATCCGCTCGTTCCCGTCGCTGACGAAGACCTCGCCCGCGGCGACGGTGACGCCGAGCGGGACCTGGAGCTGGCCGGCGGCGCCGCCCTGGGTGCCGGCGCGGCAGGGGGTCAGCGCGGTGCAGACGTCCGGGCGGCCGATGCTCGGGTTGACGGCCTTGCCGAACGCGCGGGCGAACGTGCCGTCGGTGGCGAAGACGCTCACGCGGTGGTTGTTGCGGTCGGCGACGTAGACCTCGCCGCCGGCGACCGTGACGTCGAACGGGAAGCCGAGCTGACCGGCGTCGGTGCCCGTCCCACCGAACGTCCGCGCGAACGTCCCGTCCGCGCTGAAGACGCTGATCCGGTTGTTCGACGCGTCGGCGACATAGACCTCGCCGTCGCTGACCGCGACGCCGAGCGGGAAGTTGAGCTGACCGGGAGCGCCGCCCTGCACGCCGGCGCGGCACGTCGTCGCGGCGGTGCAGACGTCGGGGCTCCCCGAGCCGGCGTTGACGCCGCCGCCGAACGCGCGCAGGAACACGCCGCCGGTGGTGAAGACGCTCACGCGGTTGTTGGTCGCGTCCGCGACGAAGACCTCGCCGCCGGCGACCGCGACGGCGTACGGGTTGTTCAGCTGCCCGGCGAGCCCGCCGGCGGTGCCGGCGCGGCAGGTGGTCGCGCGCGAGCACACGTCGGCGCTGCCCCCGCTCGGGTTGACGCCCTTGCCGAAGGCACGCACGAACGTCCCGTCGGTGCCGTTCACGCTGACGCGGTGGTTGTTCTGGTCGGCGACGTAGACCTCGCCGCCGCTGACCGCCACGGCCGCCGGGAAGCTGAGCTGCGCGGCGGCGTTTCCGTTCGCGCCGGTGCGGCAGGCGGTCGAGCACAGGTCGGCGGGCCCGGCGCCGAAGGCCCGGTCGAACACGGGATCGTCCGCCGAGGCCGGCTCGGCGTTCAGCAGCGCAAGCGCCAGCGCGAACAGCGCCGCCAGGCTCAGCAGAACGACTCGGGGCGTGCGGACCGGCAACCGGTGACCTCTGGCACTTCGACGGGGTTGACCCATGCTCGGGTCCTCCCGAGCGGGCGCGTGCCCAGTTGGTCGGAGCCGGTCGGGAGATCTGTAGCGCGGCGCAGCTAGAGCGCGGTGGCGGCGGTGCGGGCGAGCAGCCAGCTGCCGTCGTCGCGGCGCTCGAGCACGCCGCCGCCGGCGAGCTCGGCGAGCGCGAGCGAGACGGTCGGTCGCCGGCCGCCGATGATCTGGCCGATCAGCTCGTGCGTGAGCGGGAGGTCGATGGCGACGCCCTCGGGGGTGACGCGTCCCCACCGGTCGGCGAAGTGCGAGAAGACGCTGAGGATCCGGTCCTCGACGCGTGGGAGCTGGAGGATCGCGAGGTGGGTCGACGCGCGCCGGCGCTGGCGGGCGAGCTGCGCGTGGACGACGTCGTGCAGCCCCGGCCAGCGCCGCGCGCCCGCGCCGAAGCGGTCGCCGAGGAAGGCCAGCTTCGCGGTGCGGTGGACGACGTACTCGGTGGTCGTCGAGACGAGCGACGGCTCGACGTCGTCGTCGCGCGTGTCGAGGATGTCGCCCGCGCCCACGATCTCGGTGACGACGCGCGCCCCGAGCTGCGTGTTGCGGAGGACGAGGCCCTCGAGCACGACCGCCAGCCCGGGCGCCCCGGTGACCGGGTGCGCCACCATCGGCTCGAGGCGCCCGGCCCGTACCGCGACGATGTGCGCGACGAGCACCCGGCGCGCCAGCTCCCGGTCGTCGGCCGGGATCGCGCGCTCGATCTCGGGCGCCACCTCGAGCAGCCGCACCGCGGACGTGGCGCCGTCGTCGGCGCCGGCCGTCGCGCCGTCCGCCCGGACGAGCTCCGGGGCGCTCACGAGCGCGCCTGCGCTCCGCCGGGTCGTGCTGCTGTGGCTGCGAACATCGCGGGTCCTCACTTCGGTGAAGTGCCGGTTCGAGGCCCCGCCGCCCCCTGTGCCCCGCCACGACAGCGCCGTGCCGCGGACGATAGCGAGGCTAGGTCGCCTGACACCGCGCCGGGCGGCCCGGCTGGCGCTGCGGCGTCGCGCCGCGCCGCACTCGCGGCCGTCGGCCGCCGGTGAGCGCG
Organism: Solirubrobacteraceae bacterium; assembly: GCA_030447275.1. GTDB lineage: Bacteria > Actinomycetota > Thermoleophilia > Solirubrobacterales > Solirubrobacteraceae > CADCVT01. The sequence goes on from JAUJPF010000007.1 coordinate 67,965, forward strand.
AGCTCCATGAGCAGGCGGTTGCCGCCGTCGCGCGACCGTCCGTACTCGAGCCGGTCGCAGACCGCCGCCACGAGCGGCAGCGCGAGCGCGGCATCCTGGTGCGGCGGCGGGGCGTCGTCGTCCACCCGGACCGTGAGCCACTCGCCGTCGGTCGCGGCATGCACCGTCAAGCGCGTGCTCACGGCCGCGGGGCGCGCGCGCACCACCGCGTCCGCGACGGCCTCCGCGACCGCCAGCGCCACCGGCGCACGGTCGCGCTTCCTCATCCCGTGCCGTGCCGCGAAGGCGGCCACGTCCCGCCGGACGGTCTCGATGGCCAGCGGCGTCGCCTGGGATTCCCAGCGCGCCACCGCGACCCCGACCTCGTCGTCAGTCACGTCCTTCGCTCCTCCCGCCCGTCTGTCCCACGGCCCTTGGGGACGCGCGACGTCCGAGTCGTCGTCATCCGAGCGCCTGCGGGTCACGCGGGTGCTCCGTGAGCGCGAAGGTAGCTCGGGACGGGATGGCCGAGCGCCGCCGGGTTCGATTCCGACCAGCGCCCTCCAACCGTCACGGCCGGCGCAGAGAGCGCCGGCCGGACGGATGGTGCGTCGCGCTTCTAGCGCGATGCCAGTGCGCCGCCACAGCTGGGACACGACGAGCGGTGGTTGACACGCTCGGAGTCCCACAGCCGCAGGCAGCTACGGCAGATCATGCGGAGCATCGTTGCTCCTCCTTCATGGTGCGCGCAGTGTCGCGCGCAGCGCGGCTCCCTAGAGCGGCGTGACGTTGACGGCCTTCGGCCCCTTGTCCCCAGCCTCGGCGTCGTAGTTGACGCGGGCACCCTCGGCCAGCGACTTGAAGCCGCTCGCGTTGATGCCGCTGTGGTGGACGAACAGGTCCTTGCCCTGGTCGTCAGGGGTGATGAAGCCGAAGCCCTTGTCGTCGTTGAACCACTTGACGGTTCCGGTTGCCATGCGAGTCTCTCCTCGTGCGTGCCGTGAACTGCGACGCGACGGGATCCTCGTGAAAGGCAACACTGCGGGCGCTGAACACTGCGGGTGGCCGAGCCCGGTTGGCTCGGCCCTGTACCGCAAGCGTAGCGCTCCGGGCGGGTACCGCGCTCAGCGGGTGCGCTTCGTCCGCGTGAGCGTCAGCTTCGCCGTCACGATCGTCTTGCCGGTGAACGCGCCCTGGAGGTGCTCCTGGACGCCGCGCCGCTGGCCGAGGCGCGGCGGCTCGGCATGACGCGGCTCGCCGACGAGCTGCGCGGTCAGCCGGTCGGGTAGCGCAGGCCGATCGAGCCGGCACGGGTCGAGGTAGCCGGTGTCGTCGCGTACGACGGCATGCGCTCGAGCGGCCGCCGGGCGTGCTGGCGGTAGAGCGAGGGCACGACCCCGTAGTGGCGCTGGAAGGCCTTGGCGAACTGGGCGGCCTGCCGGTAGCCGACCCGGCGCGCCACCGCTCGCACCGTCAGGGGCTGCGGTCCCGCGAGCAGCTCGGCCGCGCGGCGCATCCGGACCTCGCACAGCACGGTGCGGAACGGCGCGCCGTAGGCCTCCTTGAACACGCGCTGGAGGTGGCGCCGCGACGTCGCGATGCGGGCGGCGACGTCGTCGAGCTCGAGCGGGGTCGCGTACTCGGCCTCGATGATCTCCATGGCGTCGCGGAGGATCTCGCCGCGGCTCTGCAGGGTGGTGTCGCGGGGTGGCATCTCCTGCGAAGACGCAGCCGGCGCGCCGGTTGTTACAGATCCGCGTAACCCGTGGAGGCGGCCGGTCGTCCTAGTAGCGTGCCCGCGCCGTGGAGAGCGACGACGACCTGGTCCGCCGCACCCTCGAGGGCGACCTGCGCGCGTTCGAGGGGCTGGTCACCCGGCACGAGCCCGTCGTGCGCCGGGTGGCGGCGCGCATCGTCGGTCGCGACGAGGCGCAGGACGTGAGCCAGGACGCGCTCCTGCGCGCGTTCCACCGCCTGCCCCGCTATCGCGGCGACGGCGCCTTCCGCCCGTGGCTGCTCCAGATCACCCACAACACGGCGATCTCTGCGCTGCGCCGGCGCAGGGAGGAGGCCGAGGACGAGGCGGCGCTCGACGAGCGGCCGAGCGGCGCGGCGGTCCCCGCCGACCGGCTCGAGCAGCGCGAGCGGGTCGAGCGGCTCGAGGCGAAGCTCGCGCTGCTGCGCCCGGAGCACCGCTCGGTGCTCGTGCTCCGCGACGTCGAGGGGCTCAGCTACGACGACGTCGCCCGCGTGACCGACATGCCGCTGGGCAGCGTCAAGGGGCGGCTGCACCGCGCGCGCTCGGAGCTGATCGAGCTGCTGAGGGCCAACACCTACGACTGGGAGCTGCCGCGATGAGCGGACCCGACGAGCTGACGCCCGCCGAGGCGCGCGTCACCGACCTGCTGCACCAGCTCGCGGCGCCCGCGCCGGGGCCGCCGGGCACCGCGCTCGTGCGGCACGTCGTGCGGACCGCGCGCTGGCAGCGCACGGTGCGCAGCGCGCTGTCGGCGGCCGGGAACGTCGTCGCCGCCGTGGCCGACGGGCTGGCCGTGCTCCTGCGGAGGCGCGGATGACCGCGGTGACGGCGACGATCCTCGACGCCGCCGGCGACGCGCTCGGCGGGTTCCTCCCGCGGCTCGGCGGTGCGCTCGCGCTGCTGTTCGTCGGGCTGCTCGTGGCGCGCCTGGTGGCGCGCGGCGTCGAGCGTGCGCTGCGCGCCGTCGGCGCCGACGACCTGGCCGAGAGCAGCGGCGTGCACCGCGCGATCGATCGCGTCGGCCTTCCGCTGCCCGCGTCGGCGCTCGCGCGCCGGGTGGTCCGCATCACGCTCGTCGCCGTCGTCGTCTTCGCCGCGCTGTCGCTCCTCGGCCTCCAGTTCCTCTCGGCGACGCTCAACGAGGCGATCCTCTTCATCCCGCGCATCGTCGCCGCCGGGCTGCTCCTGCTCGCCGGCGCCGTCCTCGCCGAGCTCGTGCGCGACCGCGTCAACCGGCTGACCGAGCAGATGGACCTCGCGCTCCCGCTCGGGCAGCTCGTCGGCCTCGTGGTGCTCGGCGTCGTCGCGCTGACCGCCGCGGCGCAGGTCGGCGTGCCGACCGGGGTGCTGACGATGCTGCTGGCGATCCTCGTCGCGGCGGCCGCGGCGAGCGTCGCGCTCGCGTTCGGCCTCGGCGGCCGCGACGCGGCGCGCGCGATCAGCGCGGGGCGCTACGTGCGCGGCGGCTTCTCGGTCGGCCAGACGATCGAGGTCGACGACGTCCGCGGCGAGATCACCGCGCTCGACCAGACCGCGGTCGTCGTGCGGACGCCGGCGGGCGCCACCGTCCGGATCCCGAACCACCACCTGCTCGACCGCCCGGTCACGGTCCACGGCTGAGCACGAGCTTGCTGCGCTGCTCGTCGGGCGCGATGCGGACGACGTTCCACGCGAGCCCGACGCGCTCCATCCCCCGGACCAGCAGCCCGATCAGGTCGAGCTCGCGCCGGCGCAGGCCGTGGCTCGCCGACCGCGGGAACGCGTGGTGGTTGTGGTGCCACGAGTCGCCGAAGGTGATCGGCGCCAGCCACCAGACGTTGGTCGAGCGGTCCTTCGTGTCGAACCGGCGCCGGCCGTGCCAGTGGCCGAGCGAGTTCACGCTCCACGTCACGTGGTGCAGGAGGAAGATCCGGACGAGGCCGCCCCAGAGCAGCGCGGTCAGGCCGCCCGACAGCCGGCCGGTCAGCGCGACGCCCAGCGCGAACGGGATCGCGAGGCCGAGCGCGACGATCGGCAGGAAGAGCCGGCTGATCCTGAGGATCGCGCGGTCGCGCAGCAGGTCCTTCGCGTAGCGCAGCGGGTCCGAGGCCTTGTGGCCGTCGACCAGCCAGCCCGCGTGCGCGTGCCACAGCCCCCTGAGCTGCCCGAGGACGCCGGGCCCGGCGTGCGTGTGCGGGCTGTGCGGGTCGCCGTCCTCGTCGGCGAACGCGTGGTGCCTGCGGTGGTCGGCCACCCAAACGAGCGGCGGACCCTCGACGGCCATGGAGCCGAGCACCGCCAGCCCGCTGCGGATGAACGGGCGCGTCTCGAACGAGCGGTGCGTCAGCAGGCGATGGAAGCCCATCGCGACGCCGAGCGCGGTGGCCACGTACATGACGGCGAGCACGGCGAGGTCGCTCCACGACACGAGCTCGTTCCAGGTGAGCCACACGGCGCCGACGACCGCGGCGAACGGGATCGTCACGGCGGCCAGGTTGAACGCGCGCTCGGAGAACGTCAGTGGCCCGAGCGAGAACCCGGCCGCCTCGGCGCTGCGGCCGGTCAGCGCCTCGATCGCCGGCGAGCCGCCCTCGGTCATCAGTCGAACCGGACCCGGGCCACCGGGTCGAGGTCGGGGCTTCCGGCGAGCCGGCGCGCGCGGTAGCGCTGGATCTTGCCGCTCGCGGTCTTCGGCAGGGAGTCGCGGACGACGAACACCACCTCGCTCGTGCCGAGCCCGCTGCGCTCGGCCACGACCGCGCGCAGGCGCAGCGCGACCTCGTCGTAGTCGCTGCGCTCGCGGTCGGGCTCGGCGAGGACGACGAGGCGGGAGCGGTCGCCGTCGAGCATCTCGAGCAGGACGCAGTTGCCCCGCCGCACGCCGTCCTCGCTGCCGAGGACGGTCTCGAGCTCGCTCGCGTAGACGTTGCGCCCGCCCATCGTGATGACGTCGTCCTTGCGCCCGACGACGTACAGCTCGCCGTCGCGGAGGAAGCCGAGGTCGCCGGTCCACAGCTCGCCGTCCCGGAACGCCGTCGCGGTGCGCTCCGGCGCCGCCGCGTACCCCGAGGCCAGGCACGGCGAGCGGACGCAGATCTCGCCGACCCCCGCCGTGCCGGCGCCGTCGATCCGCACCTCGACGCCCTCCAGCGGGACGCCGCACGAGACGAGCCGCGTGGGGGCGTCGTCGACCGGCTCGCGCACCTCGCCGGCGCGCAGGGCGGCGGCGTCGACCTCGATCGCGTGCGGCTCGGCCGCCGGAGCGGTCGTCGTGACGGCGAGCGTCGCCTCGGCCAGGCCGTACGCGGGCGTGAGCGTCTCGAAGGTCAGGCCGTAGCGCGACAGCGCGCCCGCCGCGTCCTCGAGCGCCGACAGCTCGATCCGGTCCGAGCCGATGATGCAGGCGCGCAGCGGGAAGGTGCCGATCTCCTCCGGGCGCCGCGCCGCCGCGCGCGCGGCGATCCGCAGGCCGAAGTTCGGGGTCACCGTGAACGTGGCCTGCCAGTCGGCGCAGTCGCGCATCCACGTCCGGGCGTTGCCGAGGAAGCGCTGTGGCGTGCCGACCCTGAGCTCCATCCCCCGCATCCAGCCCATGAGCAGGGCTCCGAACAGCCCCATGTCGTGGGAGAGCGGCAGCCAGAACGCGCCGCGGTCGCCCTTGTCGATCCCGAGCGCGGAGCCGAGGAGGTCGATGTGGGTGACGATCGCCCGCGCGGAGAGGACGCAGCCCTTCGGCGACGTCGTGCTGCCCGACGAGTACTGGATGAGCGCGACGTCCTCGCCGGCCGGCGGGGTGTGCTCGACGGCGCCGCCGGCCGGCAGCGACTCGTAGCTGCGCACGTCCACGCCGTCCGGCACCGCCGACTCGAGCGCGGCGACGAACTCGGGGTCGACCAGCAGCAGCCGCGCGCCCGCCTGCTGCGCGAGGTCTCCGAGCTGCCCGGCGTAGGCGTCGAGCGGCATCCCGCGCGCCGGCGTGGGCAGCGACACCGGCACGCCGCCGGCCATCCACGTCCCGAGCAGGCCGGTGCACGCGCCGAAGGAGTTCGTCAGGACCGCCGCGACCCGCGTCCCCTTCTCCACGCCGAGGGCCCGCAGACCGGCGGCGACGCGCTCCGCGGTCCCGGCGGTGCGGTCCCAGCTCGCGGCGACGAAGCGCTCGCCGTCCCACACCTCCATCGACGTCGCCGGGGCCCCGAGCGCCTCGGTGAGCGGCACCGTCGCCGCGCGCGAGGCTGCGGCCGCCGCCTCCATCGCTACAGCGGACGCAGCCGGACGAGGTCGGACACGACCTCGACGCCTTCGGCGGACTGCTGGTCGAGCTCGACGCCGGCGACGTCCTCCAGCTCGAGGAAGATCTCGGCGACCTCGAGGCTGTCCAGACCGAGGTCGCGGAACCGCGTCTCGGGGGTGATCTCGACGTCCTGCGACCGGATGCGGCTGATGGCGGTCTGCGTGACCTCCACCACCTGATCGACGGTCAGACCGGCTGTGGCTGTCTGCTCCATTGGATCCCGCCTGAGAGAGACTGAGTGATCGCCGGAAGTCTTAGCAGAAGTCAGACTCCTGCGCGCGCAGCGAGCAGATCCACCTCCCGCTCGACGCTGCGCAGGCCGACCGCCGGGATGTCGCGGGCGCGGACCGGGCCGAAGCCGCTCGCCCACTCGCCGGGCGCCAGCCGCTCGAGCCGCGCCAGCTCGGAGATCCGCAGCTCGGGCTGCCGGCACAGCGCGTCGAGCGCCTCGACCCAGCGCGCCGCGAAGTCGAGGACGGTCGCCTCGCGGAACGCGTCGGCGTTGTACTCGAACAGCGCCACGAGGCTGCGCCGCCGCTCGCCCGGCGACCGCCGCTGGCCGAACGAGACCAGCAGGTCGTACTTCGTGTGGACGTTCCACAGCGGCACCAGCTCGCTCGTCAGGCCGTCGAAGCCGGGGATCGCCCCGTGCGCGCTCTGCATCTGGGCGAGCGTGTCGAAGAGGCCGGAGAACGACGCCGTGTCGAGGATCTCGGCCATGACGCGGTCGAGCGGGACGTCCTGGTTGGCATGGCCGCTGCGGAGCGCCGCGCGAACCCGGGGGACGACGTCGCCGAGCGTGGGATCGTCGCGGAGGTCGGCCCGCAGCGGGACGGTGTTCACGAACAGCCCGATGGTCTCGCGCCACTCGCTGTGGCGCCGGCCGACGAACGGGCAGCCGATGACGACGTCGCCCCGGCCGCTCGCCACGGCGAGCGCCGCCTCGTAGGCGGCGAGCAGGACGGCGAACGGCAGCGCGCGGTAGCGCGACGCCGTCTGCTTGACGAGCCGGCTGGACTCGACGGTCAGCGTCACCGCCGCGAGTGCGACCGGGTGCGGCGGCTCGCCCGCGTCGCCGTCGCGCGGCAGCGTCGGGCCCGGCTCGACGTCGCGCAGCTCCTCGCGCCAGTGGTCGAGCTGCCCATCCCACGCGCCCGACGCGAGCGTCTCGCCCTGCCATGCCGCGAAGTCGGCGTACGTCCGCGCGGGCACTTGCGCCAGGGGGCTGGGGAGCCCGGCTGCGTACGCGTTGTAGAGCGCCGCGAGCTGCCCGAAGAAGACGTTGAACGACCAGCCGTCGAAGACGGAGTGGTGGAAGACGAGGCCGAGGCTGGCCAGGGGCGCGGAGCGGACGAGCAGCGCCCGGAACACGGCCTCCGAGAGGTCGAACGGCGCCGCCGCCTCCGCCCCGAGCGCCGCGTCCGCCGCGTCGCGGCCGCCCTCGGGCAGCGCGCGGAGCGGCAGGCGCCAGCCCGGCGACGGCCGCTCGTCGATCCACAGCTCGCCGTCGCGCAGCGCGAACGCCGAGCGCAGGACGCCGTGGCGCTCGACCAGCTCGCGCAGCGCGGCGTCCAGCGCCCCGACGTCGACGGGTCCCTCGAGGTGGAGCGCGAACCCGATGTTCAGCGCCGCGGAGGCGGGCTGCTGCTGCTGGAGGCGCCAGTGGCGCGTCTGGCCGACGGCGGCCCGGTACGAGCGCTTTCGCATCCCGAGCGCAACAATGTATCTTGTCCGGTGTGAGCACCTCCGGCGCTCTCGACCACGAGTACCGCGGAACGCCTGCCCGGGCGATCGAGCAGCACTACGACATCGGGACGGACTTCTACGCGCTCTGGCTCGACGAGAAGACGATCACGTACTCGGGCGCGCTGTGGGCCGACGGCGACACGCTCGACGACGCGCAGGCGCGCAAGCTCGACTACTTCGTCGAGGGCACGAACGCGGCCGGCGCCCGGCGGGTGCTCGACCTCGGGTGCGGCTGGGGGAGCCTGAGCCGGCGCCTCGTCGACCACCACGGCGTCGAGTCCGTGGTCGGGCTGACGCTCAGTCGCAAGCAGCACGAGCACATCTCGAGCTGGGGCGATCCCCGCATCGACGTCCGCCTTGAGGGGTGGGCCGACCACGTCCCGGACGCGCCGTACGACGCGATCATCTCGATCGGCGCGATGGAGCACTTCGCGCAGTTCGGCATGGACCGCCAGGCCAAGGTCCAGGCCTACCGCGACTTCTTCTCGTACTGCCGGCGCGCACTGCCGCCCGGCGGGCGGCTCGGCGTGCAGACGATCGCCAAGGGCAACGCGCACCCCAACCGCCAGTCGCTCGCGGACGTGCGCTTTCTGTGGAGCGAGATCTTCACCCACACCGACATCCCGCGCTTCGCAGAGGTCGTGCAGGCGTCCGAGCAGCTCTTCGACATCTGCGACGTGCGCAACGACCGCGAGCACTACGTGAAGACGTGCGAGGCGTGGGGCGAGCGCTTCGCCCGCAACCGCGACCGGGCGGTCGAGCTCGTCGGCGAAGAGGTCACCGCGCGCTACGAGCACTACATCGAGGCGTGCCTGCGGCAGTTCGGCGAGGGCCACATCACGCTGCTGCGGTTCGTGCTCCAGCGCACGTGAGCGTAACGGCGGCGTGACCGCGGCGCCGCCCGTCGTCAGCGACGAGACCCACGCCCGCCGCTGGCGGATCCTCGCCCTGCTCTCGGTCGTGCAGTTCATGCTGTTCGTCGACGACACGATGGTCAACGTCGCGCTGCCGACGATCCAGGCCGACCTTGGCTTCTCCGAGACCGGCCTCCCGTGGGTCGTCAACGCGTACGTGATCGTGTTCGGCGGCTGCCTGCTGCTGGGCGGGCGCCTCGCGGACTTCGTCGGCCGCCGGCGGATGTTCTCCATCGGCGTCGCGCTGTTCGCCGTCGCCTCGCTGGCGAACGCGCTGGCGCAGACGCCGGGCCAGCTCGTCGCCGCCCGGGCGGTCCAGGGGCTGGGCGCCGCGCTGGCCGCGCCGGCCGCGCTCTCGCTGGCCGCGGTGATCTTCACCGAGCGCGCCGAGCGGGCGAAGGCGTTCGCGCTCCTCTCGAGCCTCGGCGGCATGGGCGCGGCCGCGGGCGTCGTGCTCAGCGGCGTGATCACCGACCTGATCGACTGGCGGTGGATCTTCTACATCAACCTCCCGATCGCCGCCGCGGCGCTCCTCCTCACCTTCCGGCTCATCCGGCTGCGCCAGGAGCCCGACCTCTCGGCGCTCGACGTCCCCGGCGCGATCACCGTCACCGCCGGCCTCGGCGCGCTCGTCTACTCGCTGCTGCTCGCCGCCGACCACGGCTGGCTCTCGTGGCAGACGCTGACCGGGCTCGGCGTCGCGGTCGCGCTCCTCGGCCTGTTCGTGGCCATCGAGCGGCGGTCGTCGCGCCCGCTGGTCCCGTTCAGCTACTTCCACGACCGCCGCCGCAACACCGGGATCGGGCTGCACTACGCCATCGCCGCCGTCCTGTTCGGCGCGTTCTTCTTGCTCACGCTCTACATGCAGCGCGTGCTCGGCTACTCGCCGCTCGAGGGCGGGCTCTCGTGGCTGCCGTTCTTCGGCGGGCTGTTCGCCGGCTTCGCCACGGCGCAGTTCCTCGTGCCGCGGTTCGGCGTGCGCACGATGCTGGTGGCCGGGCTGCTCCTCGCCGCCGCCGGCAACCTCTGGTTCACGCGGATCCCGGTCGACGGCGCGTACGCGGCCGACCTCGTCCCCGGGATGATCGTCGTCGGCCTCGGGCTCGGCTGGGCCTACATCGCGGTGACCGTCGCCGTCGTCTACGACGTGCAGGAGCGCGAGGCCGGCCTGACGGCGGGGATGCTCAACACCGGCCAGCAGATCGGCGGCGCCCTCGGGCTGGCGGTCCTGGTCGCGCTGGCCGCCGACCGCGCCGACGCGCTGGCGGGGCGCGGCGCGGCGGCGGCCCAGGTCGCAGGCGACCACCTCGCGTTCGCCGTCTCTGCCGGGCTGTGCGTGCTCGCGGCGGCGATCGCGCTGGCGTGGGTCGGCGACCTGCGGCCGGAGCGCATGCCGGAGATGCCGGCTCCGGAGCCGGCCGGTGCCTGACGGGCCCGGCGGGCGCGTCTGCGTCGCCGTGCGGGCGGACCTCGCGCCGATCGTCCGCGACGAGATCCTGCGCGCCCGGCCCGGCGCCGCCGTGGTCGGCGCCGACGCGTGCGCGGGCGCCGGCATCCTCCTCGTCGCGCCGCACGAGCTGACGGCCGAGGCGGTCGGGCGGCTCGTCGCGATGCAGCCGTGGCGGTGGATCCACCTGACGAGCGCCGGGTTCGACTTCTTCGACACCTCGGCCGTGCCGCCGGAGACCGTGCTGACGCGCAGCGCCACGTGCTACGCGCCGCCGCTGACCGAGTACGTCGCCGCGGCGCTGCTCCACGACGCGCGCCCCGGCCCGCCGCCGTGGCAGGCCGACGGCGCCTACGTCCCGTCTCCCGACGTCGGGCTCTACGGCCAGGCGCTCGGGGTGGCGGGGCTCGGAGCGATCGGCGGCAACGTCGTCGCGCTCGGGACGACGCTCGGGATGCGTGTGCGCGTGCTCACCCGCCGCCCGCGCGAGCCGGGGGAGCTGCCCGCCGGCGTCGAGGGCGTCACCCGCGCCGCGGACCTCGCCGATGTCGACCACCTCGTCCTCGCGCTCCCGCTCACCGGCGAGACGCACCACCTCCTCGACGACGCGTTCTTCCGCCGGTGCAAGCCCGGGCTGCACCTCGTGAACGTCGCCCGCGGCCCGCTCGTCGACCACGCCGCGCTCGCCCGTGCCGTCGCCGAGCGAGGGGTCCGCGCGACGCTGGACGTCACCGAGCCGGAGCCGCTGCCCGCCGGCCATCCGCTGCGGCGCGCGCCCGGCGTCCGGATCTCCGACCACGTGGCGTGGCACAGCCGTACGAGCGACTGGTCGTTCGTCGGCGACTTCCTCGCCAACTGGTCGCGGTGGGAAGACCGCGCACCGCTACGGGGACTGGTAGAGGTACGCAAAACGAGTAAGGTCGCTTAGCGGAACGGAGAAGGGAACCCGATGCCGGCCCGGACGGGCAAAGAGTTTCTCGAGGGGCTCAGAGACGGACGCCACGTCAGCGTCGACGGCGAGGTCGTCGACGACGTCACCACGCACCCCCGGCTGGCCGGCGGCGCGCGGGCGCTGGCCGACCTCTACGACCTCCAGCACCGCGCCGAGACGAGCGCGCTCACGACGTTCCCGTCGCCGCTGTCGGGCGAGCCGGTCGCGCGGTCGTACGCGCTGGCGCGCTCGCAGCAGGAGCTGATCGACCGCGGGCGCGCGTTCGACACGGTCGCCCGCGCCACCGGCGGCCTCATGGGGCGCAGCCCCGACTTCCTGGCCACGATCCTCACGTCGTGGGCCGCCGCCGCCGACTTCTTCGGCCGCACCGACCCGCGCTTCGCCGGCAACATGCGCGCCTACCACGAGTTCGCGCGCGAGGGCGACCGCTGCCACTCGCACGCGATCAGCGACCCGCCGCGCGACCGCCACGTGCCCGCGGGCGAAGCGCCGGGGCCGCCGCTCGTGCTGCGCGAGGTGGGCGAGACGCGCGAGGGCGTCGTCGTCAGCGGCGCGAAGATGCTGGCGACGCTCGCGCCGTTCTGCGACGAGCTGTTGATCTACCCGTTCCGGCCGCTCGCGCCGGGCGACGACGACCAGGCGCTCGCGTTCGCCGTCCCCGCCGCGACGCCCGGGCTGCGGCTGCTCTGCCGCGACGGGCTCGGCGGCCACGGCGGCCGCTTCGACCACCCGCTCGCCGAGCGCTTCGACGAGATGGACGCGATCTGCGTGTTCGACGAGGTCGTCGTGCCGTGGGATCGGGTGTTCATGCGCGGCAGCGCGGCGCAGGCCAACGCCCTGCGGCGCGAGACCGGCATGACGAGCTACGCCTGGCATCAGGCCGGGGTGCGGGCGGCGGTGAAGGCCGAGCTGGTCTTCGGGATCGCCAGCCTGCTCGCCGACGCCGGCGGGAAGGCCGCCTCGCCGGTGATCCAGGACAAGCTCGGCGAGCTGGCCGCGTACGTCGAGACGACGTGGGCGATCGTCGTCGCCGCCGAGCGCACCGCCGCCCAGGACGCGTTCGGGTGGTACGTCGCCAGCGCGCAGACGCTCGGGGCGCTCGGCGCCGTCAACTCGACGCTCTACCCGCGCGCGATCGAGCTGCTCCAGCTCGTCGGGTCGAGCGGGCTCATCATGCACCCGACGGAGAAGGACCTCGAGGGCGGCAGCGCCGACTACTTCGAGGACTACTTCCGCGGGCGGACCGGCAGCGGCCGCGAGCACGCCGAGCTGCTCAAGCTCGCCGCCGACCTCGCCGTCCACGGCTTCGGCGGGCGTCAGGTCCTCTACGAGCGCTTCTACCTCGGCCAGCCCGAGGCGTTCCGCGCGAACTACTACAAGGGCTATGACGCGCTCCGCGCGCAGGAGCTGGCCCGGGCGCTCTGTGTCCCCTCGTCCCCGGCGGTGTCGGCATGAAGACCACTGACGAGCTCACGCGGTTCGGCGACGTCGACGAGCACGAGCTGGTCCGGGCGCTCCAGCCCTACCGCGGCTTCGTCGTCGCCTCGGTGCTGCACGGCTTCCTCGAGCGGGGGCTCTACGACGCCATCGCCGAGCGCCCCCGGCCGGTCCAGGAGCTGGCCGACGCGTTCGCGCTCGATCCCGTGCGGCTGCGCACGGTCCTGCTGTTCCTCGCCAACGAGGACCTCGTCGCGATCGACGGCGACGACGTCGTCGCGCCGACGCAGCAGCTGACCGAGGTCGGGAAGGTCCGCGCCTGGTACGAGATGATGATCGGCGGCTACGCCGAGACGTTCCTCCAGATGGGCGACAAGCTCGCCGCGGGCTCGGGGCCGGCGTCGCGCAACGGCGAGTACGTGGGGCGCGGGAGCTGCGGGATCAGCCTCCACGACTCGCTGCCGATCGTCCACCGGCTGCTCGAGCTCTCCGGCCGCGACCACCGGCTCATGCTCGACCTCGGCTGCGGGAGCGGGATCTACCTCACCGAGCTGTGCCGCGCGCACCCGCAGCTGCGCGGCGTCGGGATCGAGCCCGACGAGGGCGCGCGGGACGCCGCGGTGGAGTTCGTCGCCGCGGAGGGACTGAGCGACCGCATCGACATCGAGCTCGCCAACGCGGTCGACTACCTCGAGGCGGGCCAGCTGAAGCCCGACCTCGCCCTGCTCGGCTTCGTCATCCACGAGGTGCTCGGCCAGCAGGGGGAGGAGGGCGTGCGCCGGCTCCTCGGCGCGCTGTTCGGCGCCTCGCCCGACGCCGACCTGATCGTCATCGACGTCGACCACCAGCTCGGCTCGCCGGAGCACATGCGCCATCCGCTGGCCCAGACGTACTACAACGGCTACTACCTCCTGCACCCGTTCACCTCGCAGCGGCTCGAGCCGATCGCGTACTGGGAGGAGCTCTTCGCGTCGTGCGGCGTCGAGGTGGTCGACCGGCAGACGACGGAGCCGAGCATCGACTCGACCGGCCTGGAGGTCGGCTGGCTCCTGCGCCGGCGCGGGGGGTGAGGTGCACCACCGGCCGGCGGACTCGATGGCCGCGCCGCGCTTCACCGGCGTGCGCACGTTCATGCGGCTGCCGCACGTGCAGGAGCTCGACGGGGTCGACGTCGCGGTCGTCGGGGTCCCGACCGACTCGGCGGTCGGCTTCCGCTCGGGTGCCCGCTTCGGCCCCGAGGCGATCCGCAGCGCGTCGATCCTCCTGCGCGACCACAACCCGGCGCTCGACGTCAACGTCGTCGAGACGCTCTCGATGGTCGACTTCGGCGATGCGCCGACGGTCCCCGGCTACCACCTCGAGACGCTCGAGCGCGTCGAGGCCTTCCTGCGGCCGATCCACGAGCGCGGCGCCGTGCCGCTCGTCCTCGGCGGCGACCACTCGCTGGCGATCGCCGAGCTGCGCGCCGCGGCGAGCGTGCACGGGGCGCTGGCGCTCGTCCACTTCGACGCGCACCCGGACGTGCTCGACCGCTACTACGGCGTCGCCGACCACTTCCACGGCACGGTCTACCGCCGGGCGGCCGAGGAGGGCGTCGTCGACCCGGCCCACTCGATCCAGATCGGGATGCGCGGGTCGGTGCACGCGCCGGGCGACCTCGTGGCCGGCCGCGAGGTCGGCTACGAGGTGATCCCGGGCGACGAGCTCGCCGCCATCGGGCCGGCGGCGCTGGGCGAGCGGGTGCGCGACCGCGTCGGCGACCGGCCCGTCGCGCTCTCGTTCGACATCGACTTCGTCGACCCGGCGTTCGCCCCGGGCACCGGCACCCCGGAGGTCGGCGGCCCGACGAGCTTCCAGGCGCTCGAGTACGTGCGCTCGCTCGGCGCGCTCGACATCCGGACGTGCGACTGCGTCGAGGTGTCGCCGCCGTACGACCCCGCAGGGGTGACCGCGATCGCGGCCGCCGGGTTCTGCTTCGAACTGCTCTCGCTGAGGGCTTTGTTCAATGGGCTCCGCTAAGTGCTACGTTAGGCGCTTCCCGAGCGCCGCATGGACGCCGTTTGGTTCCCGAGGACTGATCGTGTGATCGACGCAGCCCACGCTCACAACCTCACCGAGCTCGAGATCCTCGCGCTCGACGCCGACGTCAACCTGGCGGACGGCCACCCGCGCCAGGACCTGACGCCGGGCCAGCGGGCGATCGTCGACCGGATGCCGCAGCTGTTCGACGTGGCCCGGCACACGCCGTTCGAGGACCTGGAGACGCGCGCCCACCGCGCGTTCCTCGGAGCGCTCGGGCAGCGCCTCGCCCCGGTCGGCCGCGGGCGGATGTACAGCGCGTACGCCTCGTCGGTGGGGATGGACGTGGTCGCCCGGTGCCTCGCCGAGGCGGCGCCGCGCGTCGGGCTGATCCACCCGACGTTCGACAACATCCCCGACCTCCTGAAGGCGTGGTCGGTGCAGCTCGTCCCGCTCGAGGAGGACGAGCTGGGGGCGCGGGCGATCGAGCGCGCAGGCGCCCTCGACGCCGTCTTCCTCACCACCCCGAACAACCCGACCGGCCACGTCGTCGACGCCGACACCCTGGGCGAGATCGCGGAGTACTGCGCCGCGCGCGACGTGGTGCTCGTCCTCGACACCTCGTTCCGCGGCTTCGACACGCGCTCGCAGTACGACAGCTACGAGCTGCTCGACGGCACCGGCGTCGAGTACGCCGTCATCGAGGACACCGGGAAGCTGTGGCCCACGCTCGAGCTGAAGCTCGGGATCGTCGTCGAGAGCCGCCGCAACCGGCTCGACATCGAACGCGCGATGTCGGACATCCTGCTGTCCGTCTCGCCGTTCGTGCTGCTGATGGTCGAGGCGCTCGCCGAGGACGCGGCCGCCGGCGGCTTCGCGCGGCTGCACGAGCTCGTCGCCGCGAACCGCGCGCTGCTGCGCGGCGCGCTGGAGGAGGTCCCCCACGGCCAGGTCATCGACAACGGGACGCGGATCAGCGTCGAGCGGGTCAAGCTGGCCGACGGGCTCTCGGCCAGGGCGATGTCGGACGAGCTGCGCGCGCGCGGGGTCCACGTGCTCCCGTGCGGCTCCTTCCACTGGGCCCGCCAGGACGCGTGCGACAACTGCCTGCGGATCGCGCTCGGGCGCGAGCCCGAGACGCTGCGGCGCGCGCTGCCCGAGCTGCGGCGCGCGCTGGCGACGGCGGCCGGGCCGGCGGTGCAGTCGACGGCGTGACCACCGACGCCGCGCGCCCGCCGCTCGACGCGCGGCCGTACGAGGGCTGGCGGCCGGACGTGCGGCTGCTCGCGCTGCCGGGCCTCGAGCACGTGCGCTGGGGCGGGCCGGACCGGCGCGAGCCGATCGGCGCGCTGCTGGCGATGAGCGCCCCGGTGCTCGAGGAGGGCGCGGCGACGTTCACGATGCCGTGCAACGACTGGCTCGTCGGCGCGACCGGGCGCATCCAGCCCGGCGTGCTCGCCGTGCTCGCCGACGCCGCCAACGCGGCGGCGGTCGTCACGACGCTGCCGCCGCGCCACCTGCTCCAGACGCTCGACCTGGCGCTCGACTTCGTGCGCGCGCCCGCCCGCGACACGGCTGAGCTGCGCTGCGAGGCGCGCGTCCTCGACTCCGGCGACGGCGCGCTCGGCGTGCTGTCGGCGGCGACGATCGACGACGCGGCCGGCAGGCGCATCGCGCACGCGCGAGCGCGGTCGGACGTCCACGCGCTTCCCGAGGGGCCGCACGAGCCGCCGCCCGAGTCGGCGCTGCGCGAGCTCGAGCGCGTCCCGCGGCCGGCCGCCGGGCCCGTGGCCGGCGCGCCGCTGCCGCGCGACCTGGTGGCGCGGACCGAGCCGCTCGCGCTGCTGCGCGGCCGCGCGGCGGGCGAGCCGGCGCTCCCGCCGATCCACCACCAGACCGGGCTGCGCCCCGTCGCCGCCGAGCGCGGGGAGGCGGCGTTCTCGGTCCCCGCGTCCGACTGGCTGGCGTCGTTCGCCGGCAACGTGCACGGCGGTGTGCTCGGGATGCTGCTCGAGGCGGCGACCGCGGGGGCGGTGTGGACGATGCTGCCCGCCGGCCACGACGTGCTGCCGGGCGCACTGACGGTCACCTACGTCCGGCCGGCCCTCGCGCAGGGCGGCGCGATCGAGGCCCGCGGGCGCGTCGTGCGCTGCGGGCGGCGGGTGGCGGTGGCGACGGCCGAGGCGACGTCGGCCGACGGGCGCACGGTCGCCGTCGCGACGGCGTCGCACCTCGTGGCTCAGGAGGTGTCGTGACGCAGGGCGGCGAGCCACCCCGCGCCGTCCCCCGCCGCGCGCTCGAGGTCGTCGCCGAGCTGCTCGAAGTCGGGGCTCCACGCGACGAGCTGGGTGCGCGGCGCGGTGCTGCCGGGGCACCACAGCCAGCCGGCCGCGAGCCCGGTGTCGCGCGGCTCGGGCACCTCGCCGCCGGCCTGGAGGCGGTAGCTCGCCTCCTCGAGGTGGACGCCGGTGGCGATCGCGGCGGCGTCGGAGACCAGCGCCCCCGGCGCGCGCGGCGCGACGTCGATGACCGCCGCCTCGCCGCCGTCGACGAAGAACTCCGCGTGGACGACGAACCGGCCGGCGCTGCCGAGGGCCTCGACCGTCCGCCGGCACACGTCCGTGCCGAGCGTGTGCAGCGGGTGCCCGGGCGGGAGCGCCACGCTGCCGAGCGCGCCGCCGCGCATGATGGCGAGCGGCGGGTCGGTGTACGCGCCGACGACGAGCGGGACGATCCTGCCGTCGGCGACCACCGCGCTTACGTGGCAGAGGCGCCCGGGGGCGAACGCCTCGGCCTGCCAGCCCTCCTCGCCGCGATGCTCGCCGGCCCAGGCGCGGGCGGCCTCCTCGGTGGCCAGCACCTGCACGCCGATGTTGTAGGCGCCGCGCCGCGGCTTGACGACGGCGGGCAGCCCGGCGGCCGCGACGATCTGCTCGACCGCGTCGCCGGCCGGATCGAGCAATGCGAACCGCGGCACCGAGACGCCCGCGTCGCGCAGCCGCGTCTTCATCTCGACCTTGTCGACGTAGGCGCGCACCTGCTCGACCGGCATCGCGCTCCGTCCCGCCGCCGCGCGCAGGCGCGCGCACTCCTCGAGGCAGGACTCGTCGTTGGTGACGAGCTCGACGTCGTCGCTGCGCAGGAGGCCGGGGAGGACGTCCGAGCGCCACGCGTCGGTCGCCGCCTCGACGTCGATCGGCCCGCGCCCGACGTCCGCGCGGAAGACCGCCGACGGCGGCGCCGTGGTCATCACGCGCACCCGGGCCTCGGGGCCGCTGAACGCGGCGCCCAGGCCCCTGCCGATCTGCTGGAAGGCGTGCAGGACGACGACCTCGCGCGCACCGGATGAGGACACCTGACCATCCTACGGGGGGAACCGTGACCATCGCAGCCGACCGCATCTCGTACGAGGACCTGTACGGCCGCTGGGAGGTGTCGGCGTGGTCGGCCGCGCGCCTGGACTTCACCGAGGACGCGCGGCAGTGGCGCGAGGAGCTGACCGGCGACGAGCGCCGCGCCGTGTACCGGCTGATCGCGCTCTTCCTGTGGGGCGAGGACGCGGTCGCCGACGGGCTGTCGCCGTACATCGACGCCGCGCCTCGCGAGGAGCAGAAGTACATCCTCGCCGCGCAGCAGTCCGACGAGGCTCGCCACGCGGTCATGTTCGCGCGGTTCTCGCGCGAGGTCATCGGCGACGGCGCGACCGACGTCGCGGGGACGCTCGAGTCGGTCAGGGCCGACCTCACCTGGAGCTACGACGTGGTCTTCGGCCGCCTGCGCGAGATCGGCGCCGAGCTGCGCGCGGACCCCTCGCCCGCGAAGCTCGCGTCCGCCGTCGCGCTCTACCACTTCGTCATCGAGGCGGGGCTCGCCCAGCCCGGCCAGCACTTCCTCCACGGCTTCCTGGAGCGCCGGGACGTGCTGCCGGGGCTGCGCGAGGGGATCGAGCGCATCATGCTCGACGAGCACCGCCACATCGGCGGCGGCGTCAAGCTGCTGGCCGACCTCAACCGCGAGGACCCCGAGAGCCTCCCGGCGGTGGGAGAGCTGCTCCGCGACGTGCTCCCCCCGGCGACCGCGCTGCTCATGGGGCGCGACAAGGACATCACCTACGTCGAGTCGCTCGGGTTCTCGATGGAGGAGATGGCGGGCTACGGCGCGCGCGCGATCGAGAACGCGCTCGTCGCCGCGGGCATCACCCTCGAGCAGCTAGCGATCCCGACGCTGCCGCCGGACCTGACGCCGGAGGAGCGCGGGGCGCGCGCGGTGGAGCTGACCCGTGTCGGGGTGATCGGGCCGCCGAGCGACGACCCGCCGCGCGACGGCCAGCACATGGCCGCCGTGTTCGACGCGCTGCGCCGCAGCGTCAGGCCCGACCACGGCCTGAAGCGGCCCACGACGCTGCTGTGGCGCTTCGAGGACGCCGACCCGTGGCACCTGACGATCGCCGACGGCGACGCCGCCGCCGCCGCGGGCGCTCCGGAGCGGCCCACGCTGACCTTTCGCTGCCGCTACGCGGACTGGATCGACGTGATGGCGGGGCGCCGGGATCTCGTCCGCCTGCTGGCGGCGAGGCGCCTGCGCGCGAAGGGCGACCTGCGGCTGCTCGTGCGGCTCGGGCGCGTGTTCGCCCCGTGACGGCGTTCGTGCGCGATTCCGCCCCCGACGTGACACGATCGGGCCGCGCCTGGAACCCTGCCCCCCATGCTCGACCTCCCCGACGGCATCACGACGTGCCTCTTCGACCTCGACGGCGTGCTCACGCAGACCGCCAAGGTCCACTCGCGCGCGTGGAAGGAGATGTTCGACGGCTTCCTGCGCGAGTGGTACGAGGAGCGCGGCGAGCCGTTCCGCGAGTTCGACCCCGGAGCCGACTACGACGCATACGTGGACGGCAAGCCGCGCCTCGACGGCGTGCGGTCGTTCCTCGCCTCGCGCGGCATCGAGCTGCCCGACGAGACCGTCCAGGCCCTCGGGCTGCGCAAGAACGACCTCGTGCTCCAGCTCATCCGCGACCACGGGGTCGAGCCCTACGACGGCTCGGTGCGCTTCGTCGAGCTCGCGCGCGACCAGGGCCTGCGCCGCGCGGTCGTCTCGTCGAGCACGAACTGCAAGGACGTGCTGATCGCGGCGGGGATCGACGCGCTCTTCGAGGTCCGCGTCGACGGCGTGGTGGCCGAGCGCGAGGGGCTGGCCGGCAAGCCGGCCCCCGACACCTTCCTCGCCGCGGCGCGCGCGCTGGAGGCCGAGCGCGGCCAGTGCGCGGTCTTCGAGGACGCCCAGGCCGGCGTCGAGGCGGGGCGCGCCGGCGCGTTCGGGTGGGTCGTCGGCGTCAACCGCACCGGCCAGGCCGGCGCGCTGCGCGCCGCCGGCGCCGACATCGTGGTGGACGACCTCTCCGAGCTCTTGGAGCGCCGATGATGGACGACGACGTCTTCGCGGTCGAGCCGTGGCGGCTGACCGAGCGCGAGCTGCGGCTCGACCTCCTCGGCGAGACCGAGACGCTCTTCGCGCTCTCCAACGGCCACATCGGGCTGCGCGGCAACCTCGACGAAGGGGAGCCCTCGGGCGCGCCCGGCACGTTCCTCAACGCGTTCTACGAGACGCGCCCGCTGCCGTACGCCGAGGTCGCCTACGGCTATCCCGAGGCCGGCCAGACGATGATCAACGTCACCAACGGCAAGGTCCTGCGGCTGCTGGTCGACGACGAGCCGTTCGACGTCCGCTACGGACACCTCGTCCGCCACGAGCGCTCGCTCGACCTGCGCGACGGCGTGCTGCGCCGCGAGGTCGAGTGGGTCTCCCCGGCCCGGCAGGCGGTGCGCGTGCGCACGACCCGGCTCGTCTCGTTCCCGCAGCGGTCGGTGGCGGCGATCATGTACGAGGTCGAGCCGCTCGAGCAGCCGGCGCGCGTCGTCGTGCAGTCCGAGCTCGTCGCCAACGAGCCGGTGCCCGAGGAGTCCGACGGCGACCCGCGGGCCGCCGCCGCGCTGCGCGCGCCGCTCGTCTGCGAGGACCACGGCCACCACGGGCTGCGCGCCCGGCTGATCCACCACGCGCGCAGGAGCGGGCTGCGGACGGCGGCGGGGATGGACCACATCGTCGAGGGGCCCGAGGGCACCGTCACGGCCACCGAGACCGAGCCCGACCTCGCTCGCGTGACGATCAGCACCGAGCTCGCGCCGGGGCAGAGCCTGCGGATCGTCAAGCTGCTCGCCTACGGATGGTCGAGCCAGCGATCGCTGCCGTCGCTGCGCGACCAGGTCGACGCGGCGCTCGCCGCGGCCCGGCGCACCGGCTGGCCGGACCTCGTCAAGGCCCAGCGCGCGTACCTCGACGACTTCTGGGACCACGCGGACGTCGAGATCGACGGCGATCCCCGGCTCCAGCAGGCCATCCGCCTCGCGATCTTCCAGGTCATCCAGGCGGGCGCGCGGGCGGAGCAGCGCGCGATTCCCGCCAAGGGCCTGACGGGCAGCGGCTACGACGGCCACGCGTTCTGGGACATGGAGGCGTACACGCTGCCGGTGCTGACGTACCTCGCGCCGGAGGCGGCGCGCGACGCGCTCAACTGGCGGCACGAGACGCTCGACCTCGCGGTCGACCGCGCCCGCGAGATCGGCCTCGACGGTGCGACGTTCCCGTGGCGGACGATCCGCGGGCAGGAGTGCTCGGGCTACTGGCCGGCCGGCACGGCCGCGTTCCACGTCAACGCCGCGGTCGCCGACGCCGTCCGCCGCTACGTCGCGGCCACCGACGACGAGGAGTTCGAGGTCGGTCCGGGGATGGAGCTCGTCGTCGCGACGGCGCGGCTGTGGCGCTCGCTCGGCCACCACGACGCCGCGGGCGGCTTCCGCATCGACGGCGTCACCGGGCCCGACGAGTACTCCGCGCTCGTCAACAACAACGTCTACACGAACCTGATGGCCGCGCGGAACCTCGAAACCGCCGTCGACCTCGCGGTCCGCCATCCCGAGCGTGCGGCCGAGCTCGACATCGACGAGGAGGAGATCGCGAGCTGGCGCGACGCGGCCGACGCCGTGGTCATTCCCTACGACCAGGAGCTGCGCATCACCGCGCAGTCGGAGGGCTTCACCCGCCAGCGCCGGTGGGACTTCGAGGTGACCCGGCCGGAGCAGTACCCGCTGCTCATGAACTTCCACAACTACGTGCTCTACAGCACCCAGGTGATCAAGCAGGCGGATCTCGTCATGGCGCTGTACGCGTGCGGCGACCGCTTCGACGCGAAGCAGAAGGTGCGCGACTTCGCGTACTACGAGCGCATCACCGTGCGCGACTCGTCGCTCTCGGCGGCCATCCAGGCCATCGTCGCCGCCGAGGTCGGGCACCTCGAGCTCGCGTACGACTACTTCCTCGAGACGGCGTTCGTGGACCTGCGCGACCTCTCCGACAACACGGACGACGGCGTGCACCTCGCCGCGCTCGCGGGCGCGTGGCTCGTCGCCGTCGCGGGCTTCGGCGGGATGCGCGACACCGGCCCCACGCTCGCCTTCGCGCCGCGGCTTCCGCCGCGCATCACGCGGCTGGCGTTCCGGATGCTCTACCGCGGCCGGCGCCTGCGGGTCGAGGTCCGTCCGGACGGGGCGCGCTACGAGATCACCGAGGGGGAGCCCCTCGAGCTGATGCACCACGGCGAGCCGCTGACCGTCAGCCGGGGCACGCCGGAGCGCCGCCCGCTGCCGTCCCCGGCGCGGCGCCGCTCGGCGCCGCGCCCCCCGGCGGGCCGCGAGCCGAGCTGCCGTCACCCCGAGGCCTGAGCCCCGGGCGCGCACGTCAGCACGACCTGGAGCGCGAGCAGCTCCGGCCAGCGGCGCACGAGCGGCGGGCCGAGCCGGCTGAGCGCCGGGACGCGGCTCTCGAGCGGGAGCGGCGCCGGCGCGAACGCCTCCTCGACGACGGCCATCCCGGCGTCCTCGACCAGCACGCGCGCCGTCGCGCGCGTGAAGAACCGCAGGTGGGTGCGGTCGAAGAGCCCGTGGTCGTCGCGCGGGAAGCGCCCGCGGACGAGCTGGCGCCGCGCGGTCCAGTGCGCGATGTTGGGCAGCGAGACGACCGCGCGCCCGCCGGGGCGCAGCAGCGTCGCCGACCAGCGCAGGACCGCCGCGGGGTCGCGCAGGTGCTCGAGCACGTCGCCGAACAGGACCCGGTCGAACGGCCCGCCGACCTGCGCCCGAACCGCCGGGTCCTCGACGTCGCCGGCGACGACCTCGTCGCACCAGCGGCGCGCCGCCTGGGCCGCGCGCTCGTCGCCCTCGACGCCGACGACGGCGGCCGCGCCGCGCGCCTTCAGCTCGCGCGCCAGATAGCCCTCCGCGCACCCGACGTCGAGCACGCTCGCGCCGGCGGACACCGCCGCGAGCAGCAGCTCGTGGCTGGGC
Source organism: Solirubrobacteraceae bacterium (assembly GCA_030447275.1). Classification (GTDB taxonomy): domain Bacteria; phylum Actinomycetota; class Thermoleophilia; order Solirubrobacterales; family Solirubrobacteraceae; genus CADCVT01. The sequence continues at coordinate 90,890 of JAUJPF010000007.1, forward strand.
GCGAGACCGTGGCGCTCCACGAGCGCCCCGTAGAGGGTCATCGCCCGGGGCGCGCCGCCGTCACTCGGACTCGGTGGGCTCCGCCATCCGGCGGTGCATGGCCGCCTTCGCGCTGTCCGGCAAGAAGCGGCTCCCGCGGCCCTGGAGCTTCGTCGACAGCGACCCCGCCACCGCGCGCTCCTTGCCGGCCATCAGCGCCTCGAACCCGTCGCGCGCGACGTCGGCGGCGTCGTCCTTGGCGTCGCTGCTGCCGATCGGCGTGTCGAGCATGTCGGCGCGCTCGAAGAACTCGGTGTCGGTCGGCCCGGGCATGAGGACGGTGACCGTGACCTCGGTTTCCTTGAGCTCGTTGCGCAGCGCGAGCGCGAACGACTGCACGAACGACTTCGACGCGTTGTAGACCGCGTGGAAGGCGCCCGGAATCGCGGCGCCGATCGACGACGTGACGAGGATGCGGCCCTGGTCGCGCGCGACCATGTCGCGGACGACGTACTTGGCGAGGTGCACCGTCGAGCGCACGTTCAGGTCGATCAGCTCGAGCTCCTGCTCGAGGTCGGTGTCGACGAACGCGCCGCCCGCGCCGATGCCCGCGTTGAGCGCGGCGACGTCCAGCGGACGCCCCAGCGCGGCGATGCGCGCGTAGAGCTGCTCGACGCCGTCGGCCGTCGACAGGTCGGCCTGCACGGCCTCGACGCTCACGCCGGAGGCCGCGATGCCGGCGGCCGCGTCGGCCAGGTCGGCGTCCTCGGCGCAGATGACGAGGTCGAAGTCGTTCGCGGCGAACTGCTTGGCCAGCTCGAGCCCGATGCCGCTCGAGGCACCGGTGACGAGGGCGAGGGGGCGAGTGGTCGGGGCGTCCATGCCCCGAGGACTCCCCGGACCGGACGGCCGCCAATCGGCGGCCGTCCGTGCGGGAACCGTCCGGTCTAGCGGCCGTCCGTGCGGTTGAGGTCGCGCGGCGGGAGGCGCTCGCCGGCGCGCTCGCCGGCGGCGGCGCGCTCGTCGGTGACGACGCGGCGGTCGGTGACCGTGCCGCGCGTCGTCGTCGTCGTCTCGGTCGCGCGGTGGACGCGGCCGTGGTCGTGGTCGTCGTCCGCCCGCGAGGCGAGCGCGGCGAGGATCGCCGCGGCGCTCAGCACCAGGTGGAGGATGTTGTCGGCCGGGTTGATCGGCATGAAGCCGAGGATGTCGTTGCCGTCGATGAGGCCGATCAGCGTGACGATGGCGTAGAGCACGCCGAAGACCAGCGCGATCGTCTTCGCACTCTTGCGCTTGCGGAACGCGGAGAGCAGGAGAAGACCCGACAGGATGTGCACGACGTTGTGCCAGCCGTTGACCTCGAAGCCGAGGAAGCCGTCGCCCTGGAGCTGGCCGTCGGCGTTGCCGCGGCTCTCGCCGTCGCCGCTGCCGGCGACGTCGAACGACGCATCGGCGATGAAGCCGAGCAGGCCGACGAGCAGCAGCGTCGCGCCGGCGAGGAGACAGAACCACTGCGCGGGGGTGAACCCGCGGTCGCGATCGCGATCGGTGGAGCCGGACCGGCCGCGGCCGGAGCTCTTGAGTGAAGTTGCACCTGTAGACATGCGGCTGGCGCTACCCCGGCAGCGACCCGCGGGGGCCGAACTGGGCGCGCCGAGAGTCGGTCAGCGGTCGAGTCGGCGCAGAAGCGGCAGCGGGTCGACCGCCTTGCCGCCCTCGTACCAGCCCGGCGCCGTCCACTGCTCGAAGTGCAGGTGGCAGCCGCTCGCGCGGCCGGTGTCGCCGACCTTGCCGACCGGGTCGCCGGCGCGGAGCTTGTCGCCGCGGCGCACGGGCGCGGGCGACCGGAGGTGCATGTAGGCGTAGCTCGCGCCGTCCGCCGTCTGGAGCACGACGTAGTTGCCGGCGCTGCTCTGGAAGGCGCGGTGCTGGACCGTCGCGTCGAGGAGCGCGACGAGCGGCGTGCCGCACTTGGCGAACACGTCCTGGCCCTGGTGGCCGCGGCCGGCGCCGAGCCCGTCGCCGTACCTGTGCCTGCCGGCGATCGGGAAGACGCCCTCGCCGGCGGCGATCGCCAGCGGCGTCGCGCGCGCGGCGATGCCCGGCTTGACGCGCAGCCGGCGCTCGGTGACCGCGCGGCCGGCGTCGCTGACGACGGCGATGCGGCCGCTGCGCGCGTCGTGGGGGACGACGACGGAGACGGCGTGATCCTCAGCCTGCCGCGGACGGGCGACGCGATCGTCGCGCGCGCCGCGGCGCCCGATGAACCGGACCGCCTCGACCTCGTCGAGCGAATCGCCCGAGAGGGTCAGCTCGGCGCCACGGGCGCACTCCCACGCGGTCGCGTCCTCGCACACCGCAGCCACGACCTCGGGCTCCTCGGGGGCGGTCGCTCCGCCCGTCGGGTTGGACGAGGCGAGAGCCGAGCCGGGCAGCGCGACCAGCGCTGCGGCGACGGCGAACGAGATCCTTCGGACGATCGACAACGGCAAACAGCCCCCCGTGGTTTCGGGCGCCTACGAGGTGAGCTGACGGGCTCGCGCTGCGAACGGCAGCGCTAGGACGCGAACACGCGCCCACTCGCCCCAACGAACTGGGTCCCCCGCCCGCGGTCCCGTGGATCGCGGTTCGGCGCCGCATCTCTACGGCGGCGCAGAGACTAGCGCAGCGTTATGACGACTGCGTGACGCGCAGGCCGGCGACGTGGGAATCGGTCCCGCCGGCCCGCCGGACGACGATCCAGAATCGGGTCGCGCGGACCACGTTGCCGACGCGGACGCGGAACACGCGCCGTCCGCGGCCGACCGCTCCCGCGCGCGCGTACGTGGTCGTCCTCCGGTCGCGATCACCGAGCGCCACCAGCACGCGCCGCGCGGGGGCGGCCAGCCGCAGCGTGACGACCCGGTCCTCGCGGATCGGCAACAGTCCCGCGACCGGCGGCGGACCGAAATCGGCGACGCACGCAGCGCGCGCGATCGGCTGCGGAGGGATCCGCTCGTCCTGGAAGGCGATGTCATTGCAGCCGGCCGAGAGGAACGTCGCGTCCACGGAGACGCCCGCCTGCGACAGCTCGAGGATCGAGCGTTCCGCCTCGCAGTCGGTCGCCTGGATCGAGGCGCTGCGGTCCAGCTCGCACGGGCGGCGGACGTCGAGCGTGAACGCTCCGGGCGGCGAGTTGCCGCAGGCGTTGCTCGCGGCGGCGACGATCCGCTTGCGCCCGGGCGTGCCGAAGGTGTGGGCGAGCGTCGTCCGCTGGCCGTCGACCGGTGCGATCGTTCGCGTGCCGTCCGGCCAGTCGACGGTGAGGCGCGTCGCCCGCGAGGTGTCGAACGTGATCTCCTCCAGGACGTTCGACCGGAACGGGTCCGGCCGGCCCGACAGCGGATCGGGCCGCACGACGAGCGCCTCGATGGCGGGCCCCTCGCACGGCGGCGGCTCCTGCGCGGCGGCGGTCCCCGCCGGGAGCGCTAGAAGGGCGATCAGCAGTGGGAGGGCTCGGCGCATCGGCGAAGCCTACGCCGGGGCCGAGCGCCGGGCGCCACCCCCCGAGCCGGGGCGGACTCGGGGGGCGCACCACGTCTGACGCGTCGCTCAGCGGCGGGCGGGCCGCCGGACGACGCGCTCGCAGGAGCCGTTCGGGTCCTGCGCGCTCGCGTCGACGAGCACGTCGCGGCCGTCGAGGATGGCGACGTCGTCGCCGGCGCCGCAGGTGATGCGGTCGACCTCGCCGTCGCGGCTGCGGAACCGGTCGTTGCCGTCGCCGCCGTCGAGCGTGTCGCCGACCTGGTCGTTCGGCCGCGCGACGTCGTGCGGCGCGCCCGCGCGGAGGACGTCGTCGCCGTCGCCGCCGTACGCGACGTCGACGCCGCGGCCGGAGCGGATGACGTCGTCGCCGCCGTTGCCGTGCTGCGTGTCGTCGCCGCCGTGGCCGAACAGGCGGTCGGGGCCGTGCTCGCCGAAGCTCGTGTCGTTGCCGGGGCCGCCGTGCATCGCGTCGCGCGAGTCGCCGCCGCGCAGCGTGTCGTTCCCGCGGCCGCCGAACAGGCGGTCGAACGACGTGCGATCGCCGACGAGGTTCGCGTCGCCGCGCAGCTGGTCGTCGCCGCCGCCGCCGCGCACGACGTCGTTCCCCGCTCCGCCGATGAGCGTGTCGTCGGCGCCGCGGCCCCAGATGCGGTCGTCGCCCTGGTTGCCGTCGATGTGGTCGGGCGCGTTCGTGCCGCGCAGCCGCTCGTTGCCGGGTCCACCCTGGATCGTGGCGGCGAGCGCCGTCGCCGGCACGAGGGCCAGTGCGGTCAGCGCGGTCGCGGCGGGCTTGGTCAGGTGCATGTGTCGCTCCTCCTGCGTCGGTCGTCACCAGCCTTATCCCGCAGCGCACCCGATCCGTCCCGCTGCTCTCACGCTCTTCTCACGCACCATGAGAAAACGATGAGAAGGCGCAGGGCCGCGTCATCATGGGGATCCGACATGCGCCTCCTCCCCGTTCTCCTCGCCCTCGCCGTCGCGGTGCCCGCCGCGACCGCGCTCGCCGTCGACCGCACCGGCGGCTCGGCGCCGACCGCCTCGAGGGCACGTCCGGCCCCGACCGCCTGAGCGGGCGCGGCGGCAACGACGTCCTCATCGGCCGCGGCGGGCGCGACATCCTGGCCGGCGACGCCGGCCGCGACCGCCTGCGCGGCGGCCCCGGCGGCGACACGCTCCTCGGCGGCGGCCGGGGCGACCGGATCTTCGGCGGCGGCGGGCGCGACGTCGTCGCCGCATGGCGGCGGCGGGAACGACTTCGTCGGCGTTCGCGGCGGCGGCGCCGACCGCGTGTCGTGCGGCCCCGGCGGCGACCTCGTCCACGCCGACTCGAGCGACGCGATCGAAGGCGACTGCGAGCGCGTCGAGCGGTGACGGAGCAGGGCGCGCGCCGGTCGTCCTGCTCGTCGACGACGACGCCGCGATCCGCCGCAGCGTCGCCGAAGGGCTCGAGCTCGAGGGGTTCGCGGTGGTTCCGGCCTCCGGCGGGCGCGCGGCGCTCGCCGCGGTGGACTCCGTCGCCCCGGCCGTGGTCGTCCTCGACCTGGCGATGCCCGACCTCGACGGGCTCGAGGTGCTCCACCGCCTGCGCGCGGACGGCAACGACGTGCCCGTGTGCGTGCTCTCGGCGCGCGACGAGGTGCAGGACCGCGTCCGCGGCCTGGAGGCGGGCGCCGACGACTACGTCGTCAAGCCGTTCGCGCTCGAGGAGGTCGCAGCGCGACTGCACGCGCTGCTGCGCGCCGCCGCCCGGCCGCGGCGGGCGGGCCGCTCGAGGCCGGCGACCTGGTGGTCGACCCGGCGACCGGCCGCGCCGCCCGCGCCGGGCGCGACCTCGAGCTGACGCGCCGCGAGCTCGAGCTGCTCGCGCTCTTCGTGCGCCGCCCCGGGGACATCCTCACGCGGCGCGAGCTGCACGAGGAGGTGTGGGGCTACACGTTCGACCCCGGCACGAACGTCGCCGACGTGTTCGTCGGGTACCTGCGCCGCAAGCTCGAGGCCGGCGGCGAGCCGCGGATCCTCCACACCGTTCGCGGCGTGGGGTTCGTGCTGCAACCCTGACGCCCCATGCGGAGCCTGCGCGCCCGCCTCACCCTCGGCGTGACCGCCGTGCTCGCCGCCGTCCTGGCGCTCTCGGGCTGGCTCGCCGCGCGCGACGTCGACCGCTCCGAGCGCGCGGCGCTCGACGACCGCCTCGTCCGCACGGCGGAGCTCTCGGGCGCGACCGCGCTCGAGGCCGTGCAGGAGGAGCTCCCGTCGGCCGACGACCGCCTCGACGCGGTGCTGTCGGCGACGCGGACGTCGCTGCGGCTCGTCCTCGGCGACGCGCCGCTGATCGAGACCGGCGACCCGGTGCCGGGTCACCGCCGGCTGTCGCGCGGCCTGTCGACCTTCGCGTCGGGGGGCGTTCGGTACCGGGCCTACGTGAGCGATCTGCGCGACCCGAGCCTCGGCGGGCTCGCGCGGCTCGAGCTGACGACGCGGCTGACCGCGCTCGAGGAGCGCCAGGAGCGGCTGCGCAACCGGCTGCTGCTCATCGGGCTGCTCGCCGTGCTGCTCGCCGCCGCGGGCGTGTCCGCCGCCGGCGGCGTCGTGCTGCGCCCGCTGCGCCGCCTGCGCGCCGCGACCGCGCGCATCGCCTCCGAGGACGACCTCGACCGCCGGGTGCCCGCCGACCGCGGCCCGACGGAGACCCGCGCGCTCGCCGCGTCGTTCAACGCGATGCTCGCCCGCCTGCGCCGGTCGGCGGCCGACCGCGAGCGCGCGATCGACGCGACGCGCCGGTTCGCCGCCGACGCCGGGCACGAGCTGCGCACGCCGCTGACGTCGATCCAGGCCCGCCTCGACGCGCTCGCCCGCCACCCCGACGAGCCGGCAGAGCGACGCACGCACATGGCGACCGAGGCGCTCGCCCAGCAGCGCCGCCTCGGCGCGCTGCTCGACGGGCTCCAGGCGCTCGCGCGCGGGGACGCGACGCCGGCGCTCGAGCCGGTCGACCTCGGCGACGTCGTCGACGCCGCGGTGGCCGCCGCGCGCGACCGGCATCCCGCGACGCGGTGGGCCACCGACGTCCCCGACGGGCGCACCGCGGTCGACGGCTGGGAGCCGGGGCTGCGGTCGCTGCTCGACAACCTGCTCGAGAACGCCGCGCGCCACGGGCGGCCGGGCGGGGAGGTGCGCGTCGCGCTCCGGGGCGGGAGCGCGCCAGAGCTCGTCGTCGAGGACGACGGTCCCGGCGTGCCGGAGGACGACCGGGAGCGGATCTTCGCGCCGTTCGCCCGGCTGGGGGAGGACGGCGCGGGCTCGGGGCTCGGCCTCGCGATCGTCGCCCAGCAGGCGCGCCACCACGGCGCGACGGTGGGCGTCGACCGCTCGCCCGCGCTCGGCGGGGCGCGGTTCTCCGTGCGCTTCGCCGGCGCCGCGTAGGCTGGCGTGGCAGCGCGACCGCGAGCGGGTAGGCCCTCGTCATGGACCGAGCGCAATGTCCCACCTGTGGCTGGATGGTCGGCCTGGGGACGTGGGCCGAGCCCGGCATCTGCCCGAGCTGCGACACCGCGCTGATGCTCACCTGCGAGTTCCGCGCGCTCACGCCCGAGGAGCTGCTGGCCGAGGCGCGGCGGCGGGCCCGCGAGGCCGGCTCGGCGACGCCCGCCGGCCGGTAGCCGCGGCGCGCGCCGCTACGCTGCGCCGCCATGCCGACCCGCCTGCTCGCCGCCCTCCTCGCCATGCTGCTCGCCGCCGGCCTCGCCGCCTGCGGCGACGACGACAAGGAGGGCGGCGCGGGCGCGACCGCGCCGGCGACGCAGGCCGCCGCCGCCCCCGAGGAGAAGACGGCTGAGATCTCGACGAACCTCGAGGCAAAGCCGGAGATCGGCAAGCCGGCCGGCGACCCGCCGACGAAGCTCGTCAAGGAGGACATCGTCGTCGGCAAGGGCCGCGCGGCGAAGGAGGGCGACGAGGTCACCGTCCACTACGTCGGGGTGACGTTCACCTACGGCGACCAGTTCGACGCGTCGTGGGACCGCAACGAGCCGGCGACGTTCCCGCTCGCGCGCGGGTCGCTCATCGACGGCTGGGTCGAGGGCATACCCGGCATGAAGGTCGGCGGGCGGCGCAAGCTGACGATCCCGGCCGAGCTCGCGTACGGCGCGGAGGGCAAGCCGCCCGAGATCCCGCCGAACGAGCCGCTCGTCTTCGTGATCGACCTCAAGAAGACCGGCTGAGCGCCACCACTCCGCCCGCCGCGGCGCACACCGCGCCGACGGCGAACGCGGCGGGGTAGCCGGCCGCGGCGCTGACCACGCCGGCGAGCGGCGCGCCGATCGCGACGCCGAGGTCGAAGAACGCCGTGAAGGCGCCCATCGCCGCGCCGCGCGAGCGCTCCTCGACGCGCTCGACCACGAGCAGCGCGAGCGACGGGAAGCTCAGCGAGAACCCGGCGCCCATTACCAGCGCGCCGGCGACCGCGAGCGGCAGCCCGTTGGCCGCGGCGATGAGCGCGAGCCCGGTCGCCTGCGCCGCCGCGGCGATGGCGACGCTCACCCGCGGGCCCGCGCGGTCGGGCAGCCACGAGAGCAGCAGCCGCGCGGCGACGACGGTGACCGCGAACGCCGTGAACACCGCGGCGCCGTGGCCCGCCCCGATCGCGTCGAGGTGCAGCACGACGAACCCCGCGAGCGCCGCGTAGCCGATGTTCGCGAGCAGCAGCGCGATGCCGGGCGTCAGCGCCGCGCGCGGCAGCAGCGGCCGCCGTCCGGGCGGGCCGTCCTCGGCGGGGCGGCGGTCGGGCACCGTGCGCGCGACGAGCGCGCCGGCGAGCGGGGACGCCGCGGCGAACGCCCAGACCGCGTCGTAGCCGCCCGCGTGGAAGAGCCCCTCGCCGATCAGCGGCCCGAACGACAGCCCGCCCCACACCGCGAGCCCGTAGAGCGCGATCGACTGCCCGCGCCGCGCGACCGGCGTGACGTCGATGGCCCACGCGAGGCCGGCGGTGAAGACCCAGCCGTCGCCGAGGCCGAGGACGAGCCGCGCGCCGATGAGCCCGGCGAGGCCGAGCGGGAGGAAGTACAAGAGGCCGGCGAGCGAGCTGACGAGCAGACCGCTGAGCACGATCAGCCGACGCCCGCGGCGGTCGGCGATGCGCCCGCCGACCGGCCGGCCGACGACGGCCGAGACTGCGAAGGCGCCGACGACGACGCCGACGGCGACGTCGCCCGCGCCGAGCGGTCCCGTCACGTAGCGCGGCAGGACGGGCAGCACCGCGCCGACGGCGAGGAACCCCAGCAGCGTCGCCGCGAAGACGCCCGCGTACGCGCTGCGGTTCGGGTAGCGTCGGGCCAGGGCTCGCGGCGACAAGGCCGCTACACTTACCCGTCCGACTCGCCCTCCGGCGGGTCGTTTGTCTGACTGGCCCCTGAAGGAGCTAGGCCCATGGCCCGCGGAGACGTGCGCATCGGAGTCACCCTCGCGTGCGAGGAGTGCAAGCGGCGCAACTACCAGACCAACAAGTCCAAGCGCAACAACCCGGATCGCATCGCCATGCGCAAGTACTGCAAGTGGTGCCGGACGCATACGAGCCACCGCGAGACGCGGTAGGCCCGTGGCCCGCGACCGACAGCGAGCGAAGCGGCGCAAGGAGAAGCGCCAGCCGTCGCCACCCGCGCGCGAGCCGGGCAACGGCGGCGGGGCGGGCGGGGTGCCTGACCCCCGGGCGATCCACCGCGAGAACGTCCCCGGCCCGGTGGAGCACACCGGCGACGTCGACCAGTTCGAGGCCGAGCTGGTCGCCGGGGCCGACGGCGAGCCGGAGCTCGACGACGAGGCCGTCGAGCGCGCCGCGCTCGAGGCCGACGCCGAGGCCGCGCTCGGCCGCGAGCCCGGGGCCGACGTCGACGACACGCTCGTCCGCGGCGAGGACGCGGAGGAGGCCGGCGCCGTCTCCGCGTCGGCGGCTTCGCCCGCCACCCGGGCCAGCGCCGCACCCACGCAGGACGCGAGCGGCCGCGGCGCCGGGCGCTTCGTCAACTTCCTCCGCGCGTCCTGGGCCGAGCTCCAGCGCGTGCAGTGGCCGGACCGCCGTCAGGTCGGTCAGGCGACCGCGGTCGTCCTCGGCTTCGTCATCGTCGCCGGCGCCTTCCTCGGCGTGGCCGACTTCCTGGCCGAGCGCCTCGTCGACCTCGTCATCTAGTCCCCCTTTCCCCGCGAAGGACTCCATGTTCCGCTGGTACGTCGTCAACACCTATTCAGGGCACGAGAACAAGGTCAAGCAGAACCTCGAGCACCGCGTGACCTCGATGGGCCAGAAGCGGTCCGTCCGCCAGGTCGTCGTCCCCACCGAGTCGACCTCGGAGATGAAGGACGGCCAGAAGATCACCGTCGAGAAGCGCACGATGCCCGGCTACGTGCTCGTGAACATGGACCTCAACGAGGACTCGTGGTCGGTCGTCAAGAACACGCCCGGCGTCACCGGGTTCGTCGGCGCGTCCAACGAGCCGGTCCCCCTCACGCAGGGCGAGGTCGACCGGCTGCTGCACCGCGAGGTCGCCGTCCGCGAGCGCAAGAAGACGACGTACACGATCGGCGAGACCGTCAAGGTCATCTCCGGTCCGCTGTCCGACTTCTCCGGCGAGATCGCGGAGATCAACGAGGACGCCAGCCGGCTCAAGGTGCTTGTGTCTATCTTTGGACGCGAGACCCCGGTCGAAGTCGGCTTCGACCAGGTCAAGAAGGTCTAGGAACCCATGGCGAAGAAGGTCCTCACCACCATCAAGCTGCAGGCCCCGGGCGGGCAGGCATCACCGGCGCCGCCGGTGGGCCCGGCGCTGGGCCAGCACGGCATCAACATCATGGAGTTCGTCAAGGCGTTCAACGCGCAGACGGCGGGCGACATGGGCGTGACGATCCCGGTCGTCATCACGGTCTACGAGGACCGCTCGTTCACGTTCGTCACGAAGACGCCGCCGGCCGCGGTCCTCATCCGCCAGGCGATCAACATCGACAAGGGCTCGTCCGAGCCGCACCGCGACAAGGTCGGGACGATCTCGCAGGCTCAGCTGCGCGACATCGCCGAGAAGAAGCTCGCCGACCTCAACGCGCACGACGTCGACCAGGCGGCGAAGATCATCGCCGGCACCGCCCGCTCCATGGGCGTGGAGGTGGAGCGCTGATGGCCAAGCACGGCAAGAAGTACCTCGAGGCGCGCGCGGGGATCGACCGCGAGCGCGAGTACGCGCCCGCCGAGGCGGTCAAGCTCGTCAAGGACGCGAAGTTCTCGAAGTTCGACGAGTCGGTCGAGGTCCACATCCGCACGGGGCTGAACGTCCGCCACGCCGACGAGCAGCTGCGCGGCACCGTCGCGCTGCCCCACGGACTCGGCAAGGACGTGACCATCGCCGTGTTCGCCAAGGGCGACAAGGCGAAGGAGGCCGAGGAGGCCGGCGCCGACATCGTCGGCGCCGAGGACCTCGCCGAGCGCGTGCAGGAGGGCTTCACCGACTTCGACGTGGCGATCGCGACCCCGGACCTGATGCCGGTGGTCGGCCGCCTCGGCCGCATCCTCGGCCCGCAGGGCAAGATGCCGAACCCGCGCGTCGGCACGGTGACGATGAACGTCGCCAAGGCCGTCAACGAGTCGAAGGCCGGCAAGATCGAGTACCGCACCGACCGCACGGCGAACGTCCACATCACGATCGGCAAGACGTCGTTCGAGGAGCGCGCGCTGCTGGACAACTACTCCACGCTGCTGGAGGAGATCGTCCGGGCCAAGCCGCCGGGCGCGAAGGGCCGCTACATCAAGTCGATCACCCTGACCTCCACGATGGGGCCGGGCGTCAAGGTCGATCCGTCCCGGACCAAGCCGGAGCAGGAGGCGTCAGCGGCGGCGTAAGCCCCTGGACGACCTCCTCTCCCAAGACCGCGGGCGGGCGTGACCGCCGGAAGTCCCGCGCAGGAGTCCTATGAACCGAGAGCAGAAGGCTGCGGCGATCGCTGAGATCGCCGAGAACATCAGAGAGTCCCAGGCAGTGTTCGCGGTCGACTACCGCGGGCTCAGCGTCCCGCAGGCCAACGAGCTGCGGACGCGGCTGCGCGATGCCGACGCCCGCTTTGCGATCGTCAAGAACACGCTCACCGAGCGCCCGCCGCATGACGCGGGCGCCGAGCCGCTGAAGGAGCTGCTCGAGGGCCCCACCGCGCTGACGTTCGTGCGCGGCGACGCGGCGGCGGCGGCGAAGGCGCTGCGCGACTACGCGCGGAGCATCGACCTGCTGCCGTTCAAGGGCGGCTTCATGGACGGCACCGCGCTGACCGCCGACGACATCGGCGTGATCGCCCGCCTCCCGGCGCGCGAGGTGCTGTACGCGCAGCTCGTCGGCATCGTCGCCCACCCGATCTCCGGCCTCGCGCGGACGATGAACCAGCTCATCGGCGGGCTGGCCATCGCGCTCGGGCAGGTGCGAGACATGGACCCGCCCGTCCTCGTCGCGGCGGCGGGCGCGGCTCCGGCCGAGCCGGCCGCGGAGGCGGAGGCGGCGCCGGCCGGCGAGGAGGCGGCCGCGGTCCCGACCGACGGCGGCACCGAGCCGACCGACGCGGACGCCGGCGACATCGAGGGGCCGGGCGCCGACGATCCCGATCCCGACGCGGGCCCGGCGAGCACGCCCGAGCCCGACCAGCCCGACCAGGCCGAGGGCGAAGACGACCCGGCCGAGACTTCGTAACCCCTTTTCGCTTACGCACCCAGGAGGAACAAGAGACATGGCCACCACCACCGAGAAGTGGATCGAGGAGCTCAAGGGCATCACCGTCCTCGAGCTCGCCGAGCGCATCAAGGCGCTCGAAGAGGAGTTCGGCGTGTCCGCGGCCGCCGCAGCGGCGCCCGCCGCGGCGGCGCCCGGCGGCGGCGACGGCGACGGCGCGGCCGCCGAGGAGCAGACCGCGTTCGACGTCGTCCTCACCGGCGCCGCGACAAGAAGATCCAGGTCATCAAGGTCGTCCGCGCGGCGACCGGCCTCGGCCTCAAGGAGGCCAAGGCGCTCGTCGACGAGGCCCCCAAGCCCGTCAAGGAGGGCGTCGAGCGCGAGGAGGCCGACAAGCTCAAGGGCGAGCTGGAGGAGGCCGGGGCGAGCGTCGAGGTGAAGTAGGCCTCGCTTCACGCCCCCTGTCGCAGAAAGGAAAGGGCCGCCTCCCGGGCGGCCCTTCCCCGTCACGGCGCGGTGCCGCTGACGCTCGCGAAGGCGTGTCCCCCGCTCGGCGCCCGGATCGGCCCTTCGCGCGCCGCGGTGGAGGGTCGCGCCGCCCGAGTGGACGGGCGTTCTGGTCCGCCGTCGGTCGACTGCGTTTGAACAAGGGACTGACGTGGGATCATCGGTCACGCCTATGTGGGTGAACGTCGAGGGGGGACTCGAGAAGGGGCGGGCCGCCGAGGTCACGCCGGAGCAGGCGGTCACCGTCGGCTCGGGCCCAGGCTGCACGATCGCGCTCTCCGACTCAAGCGTCGCTCCGCTGCACGCCTCGTTCCGCCGCACGAACGGCGACGTCGAGCTCGTCCCGCTCACCGACGAGCACCCGACGCTGCTCGACGGCCAGCCGACCACCGAGCCAACCGTCGTCGCCGCCGGGCAGCGCGTCACGATCGGCGACATCGAGCTCTCGCTCGGGGCCGAGGCCCCGGCCGACGCGGATCCCGACCTCGACGAGGACCTCGCCGTGGCGCTCGGCTCCGACGGCCCCGACGCCGACGACCAGCTCGAGCAGCTCACGCCCGTCCGCGAGCGGCGCCGCGTACGGCGCGCGACCGCGCTGGCGCTCGGCGCGCTCGCGGTCGCGCTCCTCGCCGGCGGCCTCGGGATCGCCGGCGTCTTCGGCGGGGACGACGAGGCGGGCGTCGACGTCGCGAAGATCGTCCGCGAGGTCCAGCCTTCGACGGTCAGGGTGATCTCCCGGGGCGAGGCCGGCCAGGAGGCCAGCGGCACCGGCTGGGTGCTCGACGAGCGCGAGGGCCACATCGTCACGAACTTCCACGTCGTCAACGGCGCGGGCGACTTCGAGATCGCCGTCGAGGGCGCCGAGCGCGACGCGAAGCTCGTCGGCGCCGCGCCGTGCGACGACCTCGCCGTCCTCCAGGTCGAGGACCGCGACGGACTGAAGGAGCTCCCGCTCGCGACGCCCGACTCCGTCGAGCAGGGCGAGCCCGTCGTCGCCGTCGGCTACGCAGCCGGCGCGAGCGAGGGCGAGGAGCTGACCTCGACGACCGGCGTCGTGTCGGTGCCGAGCCGCCCGCTGCGCTCGCCGCAGCCCGACACCCCGAACTTCCCGGACATGATCCAGACGGACGCGGCCATCAACCCCGGCAACTCCGGCGGGCCGCTGCTCGACGAGGAGAAGAACGTCATCGGCGTCAACACCGCGGTGCTCTTCCAGGCCGGCGGCGTCCCGCTCCAGAACGTCGGCTACGCGATTGGCACCCAGCGGGTCAACGAGGTCGTCGACCGGCTGACGACCAAGGAGTCGCTCGGCTGGCTCGGCACCGGCCTCGAGTTCCCGCCGCCCGGCGAGCTGCGCAAGCGCGGCCTCCCGCGCGGCGTCGTCACGCTCAGCGCGGTCAAGGGCACGCCGGCCCACGACGCCGGCCTCGAGGGCAAGTCCGTGCTCATCACGAGCATCGGCGGCGAGAAGATGAGCGGCCGCATGACCGACTACTGCGACGAGCTGGGCGACAAGGAGTCCGGCGAGAGCGTCGACCTCGAGGTCGTGCCGAAGGCGGGCGCGAAGACGCGCAAGCTTCCCCTGGAGCTCGGCTAGAGCTACACTGACGCCCGTCGACCGATAGTCGCAGCCGCCCAGACGCGGCCGCCCCGCCACATACGGGGCCGGTCCGGGCGGGGTCCGTGAGCGTCGACAACCCCACGGGAGGGGTGCGCCTGCCCGTGTGGTATCTTGGCCAGTCCGCGTGTCCTCGGACCGCCTCGCCTCGATCTCCCCCCGCTTACCGACCCCCTCGAAGGAGTCGCCCTAGTGCCTGCCGTTGACGCTCCGCGGGTGCGCCGCAGCTTCGCGCGCCTGAACAAGGTCCTCGACGTCCCCAACCTGATCGCGATCCAGCGGCGCTCGTTCGAGTGGCTGACCGATCCCGAGAACGGGGGCCTGCGCGAGACGATCGACGACATCTCCCCGGTCGAGGACTACACCGGCAACCTCGCCGTCCAGTTCGGCGACTTCGTCTTCGACGACCCGGTGGCCACGCTCGAGGAGTGCCGGGAGAAGGACCTGACGTACGCGCGCCCGCTCACCGTCACGGTCGCGTTCATCAACCGCGAGACCGGCGAGATCCGCGAGCAGTCGGTCTTCATGGGCGACTTCCCGTGGATGACCGAGCGGGGCACGTTCATCATCAACGGCACCGAGCGCGTCGTCGTCACGCAGCTCGTCCGCTCGCCGGGCGCCTACCTGATGGAGCCCAAGGACCGCGAGAAGCAGGTCTTCGTCGGCAACCTGATGCCGGCCCGCGGCTCGTGGCTCGAGCTCGAGATCGACAAGAAGGGCCGCGTCTACGTCCGCATCGACCGCAAGCGCAAGCTGCCGGTCACGGTCCTCCTGCGCGCGATGGGCTACGAGTCCGACGAGGAGATCCTCGGGCTCTTCGAGCTCGATCTACATCCGGAACACGGTCGACGCCGACCCGGAGAACACGCGCTCGGAGGAGGGCGCGCTGATCGAGCTGTTCAAGAAGCAGCGCCCCGGCGAGCCGCCGAGCGTCGACAACGCGCGCGCGCTGCTCAACCAGCTCTTCTTCGACCCCAAGCGCTACGACCTGACTCGGGTCGGCCGCTACAAGCTCAACTCCCGCCTCGGTCTGGACATCGACCTCGACACGCGGACCCTGACCCACGACGACATCATCGCCCTGGTCAAGGAGCTCGTCACGATCCCGCGCGAGCTGGGCCTCCCCGAGGACCCCGACGTCGAGATCAAGGACTACGCCGCCGAGGCCGTCCTCATGCCGCGCGAGCCCATCGAGGAGCGCCTCGACGAGTACGAGCACTTCGGCAACCGCCGCCTGCGCACCGTCGGCGAGCTGATCCAGGAGGCCTTCCGGATCGGCCTCTACCGCATGGAGCGCGTCGTCCGCGAGCGGCTGACCACCGAGGACGCCGACACGATCACGCCGCAGACGATCATCAACATCCGCCCGGTCGTCGCCGCGCGCTGAAGGAGTTCTTCGGCTCCTCGCAGCTCTCTCGCAGTTCATGGACCAGACGAACTCGCTGGCCGGACTGACCCACCGCCGCCGCCTCTCGGCGCTCGGCGCAGGAGGTCTGACGCGCGAGCGCGCGCCGATCGAGGTGCGCGACGTCCACCCGACCCACTACGGGCGCATGTGCCCGATCGAGACGCCGGAGGGCCCGAACATCGGCCTGATCGGCTCGCTGTCGAGCTACGCGGAGATCTCCGAGCACGGCTTCGTCACGACGCCGTACCGCGTCGTCGAGAAGGGCAAGGTCACCGACCAGATCGTCCACCTGGATGCCACCCAGGAGGAGGAGCAGCTCATCGCGCAGGCGAACACGCCGCTCGACAAGAACGGCAAGATCACCGACAGCGAGGTGCTCTGCCGGACGCTCGCCGGCCAGTACGTCACGGCCGACCCGAAGGACGTCGACCTGATGGACGTCTCGCCCGACCAGATCTGGTCGGTCGCGACGGCGATGATCCCGTTCCTCGAGCACGACGACGCGAACCGCGCGCTCATGGGCTCGAACATGCAGCGCCAGGCCGTCCGCTGCTCAAGACCGACGCCCCCGTCGTCGGCACGGGCATGGAGCGGCGCGCCGCCGTCGACACCGGCGACGTCGTTCTCGCCCGCAACGCGGGGACGGTCGACTACGTCGACGCCGAGCGCATCGTGGTCGGCGACGACACGTATGACCTCCAGAAGTTCGAGCGCTCCAACCAGGGCACGCTCATCCACCACAAGCCGCTCGTCGCGACGGGCCAGCAGGTGGAGGAGGGCACCGTGCTCGCCGACGGCTCGGCCACGAGCAAGGGCGAGATGGCGCTCGGCAAGAACCTCATGGTCGCCTTCATGTCCTGGGAGGGCTACAACTTCGAGGACGCGATCATCCTCAGCCGCCGCCTGGTCAAGGACGACGAGCTGACCTCGATCCACATCGAGGAGTACGAGATCGACGCCCGCACGACCAAGCTGGGCGACGAGGAGATCACGCGCGACATCCCGAACCGCTCGGAGGAGTCGCTGCGCAACCTCGACGACCGCGGGATCGTCCGCATCGGCGCCGAGGTCGGCTCGGGCGACCTGCTCGTCGGCAAGGTCACGCCGAAGGGCGAGACCGAGCTGACGGCCGAGGAGAAGCTCATCCGCGCGATCTTCAAGGAGAAGGCGCGCGAGGTGCGCGACACCTCGCTCAAGGTGCCGCACGGCGAGGGCGGCGTCGTCATCGACGTCAAGACGTTCTCCCGCGACGCGGGCGACGACCTGCCGCCGGGCGTCAACGAGCTCGTGCGCGTCTTCGTGGCGAAGAAGCGCAAGATCTCCGAGGGCGACAAGCTCGCCGGGCGCCACGGCAACAAGGGCGTCATCTCGAAGATCGTCGACGAGGAGGACATGCCGTTCCTCGAGGACGGCACGCCCGTCGACGTCATCCTCAACCCGCTCGGCGTCCCCTCGCGCATGAACGTCGGCCAGATCCTCGAGACCACCTCGGGTGGGCCGCGGCCCAGGGCTGGTACGACGACGGCAGCGAGGCCTACCAGCTCGCCCACGCCGGCAACGGCACGTCCAACGGCGGCGGCGCCTCGCACGACCCGAACCGGCCGAAGGTGTACGTCGCCACCCCGGTGTTCGACGGCGCGACGGTCGAGGACGTCGACGAGGCGCTCGTCAAGTGGCAGGACGGCCACAAGGGCCGCATCCAGATGGCCATCGACAAGAAGCGGCCGGCCGGCACCCGCGCCTCCGGCAAGTTCACGCTCTTCAACGGCCGCACCGGCGAGCCGTTCGAGGAGCAGGTGACCGTCGGCTACATGTACATCCTGAAGCTGCTGCACCTCGTGGACGACAAGATCCACGCGCGCTCGACGGGGCCGTACTCGCTCGTCACCCAGCAGCCGCTCGGCGGCAAGGCGCAGTTCGGCGGCCAGCGCTTCGGCGAGATGGAGGTCTGGGCGCTCGAGGCGTACGGCGCCGCCTACACGCTGCAGGAGATGCTCACGATCAAGTCCGACGACACCGTCGGGCGCGTGAAGGCGTACGAGGCGATCGTCAAGGGCGAGAACATCGCCGAGCCGTCGATCCCCGAGTCGTTCAAGGTCCTGCTCAAGGAGATGCAGTCGCTCGCGCTCGACGTGAACGTGGTCTCCGAGGAGGGCGACCGCGCGGAGATGCGCGACGAGGACGACGACCTGCTCCGCGCCGCCGAGGAGCTCGGCATCGACCTCTCCGGCGTCCGCGCGCGGCGAGGTGGAGGAGGGCGACGCCCCGGCCGCCGACGAGGCGACCGAGACCATCGACGCCACCGACGCCGAGGCGCCTGAGGACGACGAGGTCCTGGCGGCGGAGATCCCGACGCCGGACGCCGTGCCCGACATCGACATTGACGCCAGCATCCCGCTCGCCGACGACGAGAACTAGGAACCCCACGTGATCGACATCAACAACTTCGACGCGATCGAGATCGGTCTCGCGTCCTCGAAGCAGATCCGGTCGTGGTCCTCGGGCGAGGTCACCAAGCCGGAAACCATCAACTACCGCACGCTGAAGCCGGAGAAGGACGGCCTCTTCTGCGAGCGCATCTTCGGTCCGACCAAGGACTGGGAGTGCTACTGCGGCAAGTACAAGCGCGTCCGCTACAAGGGCATCGTCTGCGAGCGCTGCGGCGTCGAGGTCACCCGCTCGAAGGTCCGCCGCGAGCGGATGGGCCACATCGACCTCGCCGCGCCCGTGAGCCACATCTGGTTCTTCAAGGGCGTCCCGAGCCGCATCGGCTACCTGCTCGACATGGCTCCCAAGGAGCTCGAGAAGGTCCTGTACTTCGCGGCGTCGATCGTCACCTGGGTCGACGACGAGGCGCGCCAGGCCGACCTGCCCGAGCTCGAGGGCCGCGTGACCGAGGTGATCGAGACCTACACCGCCGAGCGCGAGGAGCGCGTGCTCGAGCTGCGCGAGCAGCAGGGCCGCCGCGTCGCGTACCTCGAGTCCGGCGCGCAGGACAAGTTCGACGACGAGGACTACCTGTGGTCCGAGTCGCTCGACATCAACGTCGCAAGCTCGACGACGACGAGCGTCAGAAGATGCTCAAGGAGCTCAACAAGACGTTCGAGGCCGACATCGCCGACACCGAGGCGTACATCGAGGACGCCATCGAGCGCATGCGTTCGGTGTGGGACCTCTTCAAGGAGATGGAGCCGCAGAAGATCGAGCACGACGAGACGATCTTCCGCGAGCTGAAGGAGCGCTTCGGCTCGCCCTACGGCTTCGGCGAGTACTTCCGCGGCGGCATGGGCGCCGAGGCGGTGCGCGACCTGCTCGAGCAGGTCGACCTCGACGAGGAGGCCGCCGACCTCGAGGAGCAGGTCAAGACGGCGAAGGGCCAGAAGCAGGCCCGCGCGGTCAAGCGCCTGAAGGTCGTCGACGCGTTCCGCCGCTCGGGCAACCGCCCGGAGCAGATGGTCCTCGAGGCCGTGCCGGTCATCCCGCCGGAGCTGCGCCCGATGGTCCAGCTCGACGGCGGCCGCTTCGCGACCTCCGACCTCAACGACCTCTACCGCCGCGTCATCAACCGCAACAACCGCCTCAAGCGGCTGCTCGACCTCGGCGCGCCGGAGATCATCGTCAACAACGAGAAGCGCATGCTCCAGGAGGCCGTCGACGCGCTGTTCGACAACGGCCGCCGCGGCCGGCCGGTCACGGGCCCGGGCAACCGCCCGCTGAAGTCGCTCTCGGACATGCTCAAGGGCAAGCAGGGCCGGTTCCGCCAGAACCTGCTCGGCAAGCGCGTGGACTACTCGGGCCGCTCGGTCATCGTGGCCGGGCCGTCGCTGCGGCTGCACCAGTGCGGGCTGCCGAAGCTCATGGCGCTCGAGCTGTTCAAGCCGTTCATCATGGCCCGCCTCGTCGAGCGCAAGGCCGCGCAGAACATCAAGGCGGCCAAGAAGATGGTCGACTCGATGATCCCCGAGGTCTGGGACGTCCTCGAGGAGGTCATCCACGAGCACCTGGTGCTGCTCAACCGCGCGCCGACGCTCCACCGCCTGGGCATCCAGGCGTTCGAGCCGGTGCTCGTCGAGGGCAAGGCCATCCAGGTCCACCCGCTCGTCTGCCACGCGTTCAACGCGGACTTCGACGGCGACCAGATGGCGGTCCACCTCCCGCTGAGTGCCGAGGCGCAGGCGGAGGCGCGGCTGCTCATGCTGTCGAGCAACAACATCCTGTCGCCGGCGCACGGCGCGCCGCTGGCCACGCCGACGCAGGACATGGTCCTCGGCGCCTTCTACCTGACCTACGGGCCGGAGGCCGAGGAGCTCGAGACGCTCCAGGAGCAGCTCACCGCGAACAAGTGGCCGTCGGATCAGGCCCGTCCGCACGTGTACCGGACGGCGCAGGAGGCCGAGCTGGGCTACGAGGCCGGCGTCGTGAAGCTGCACGACTTGGCCGAGTTCCGCCCGTTCCGCACCGAGGGCGGCCACGTCCTCACCACGGTCGGCCGGATCATCTACAACGACAAGATCGAGCGCTCGCTCGCCGAGTCGCTCGGCGACGAGTTCGACCCGACCGAGTACGAGTTCATCAACCAGTCGATCCGCAAGCGCGACTCGGTGCGGCTCATCGACGCGCTCGTGCAGCGGTACGGGCCGTCGACGGTGGCGCTCGTCCTCGACGCGTTCAAGGACCTCGGGTTCGCGTACGCGACCAAGGCCGGCATCACGATCTCCAAGAACGACGTCGTGATCCCGCCGGACAAGGCCGAGATCCTCGCCAAGTACGACGACGAGGTCGCGCAGATCGACGACGACTACAACATGGGCCTGCTGAGCCAGGCCGACCGGCACGACGCCGTCGTCGCGAAGTGGAACGAGGCGACCGACGAGGTCGCCGACCGGATGCTCGACCACTTCGACCGCCTGAACCCCATCTACATGATGGCCAACTCCGGCGCGCGCGGCTCGTTCAAGCAGATCCGCCAGCTCGCCGGCATGCGCGGGCTCATGTCCAACCCGAAGGGCGAGATCATCGAGCGCCCGATCAAGGCCAACTTCATGGAAGGCCTGACCGTGCTCGAGTACTTCATCTCGACCCACGGCGCGCGCAAGGGCCTGGCCGACACGGCGCTCCGCACCGCGGACTCGGGCTACCTGACCCGGCGTCTCGTCGACGTCGCGCAGGACGTCATCGTCCGCGAGGCCGACTGCGGCAGCGACGAGTCGATCGAGCTCCAGGTGCTCGACAACGCCGCCGGCGACCCGAACGACAACCTCGTCGGCCGGATCGTCGGCAAGGCGGTCAAGGGCGAGCTCAAGAAGGGCGAGCTCATCGGCCGCGACTCGCTGACGAAGCTCGTGGCCGCGGGGACCGAGAGGGTCGCGGTTCGCTCCGTCCTCAAGTGCCAGGCGCCGACCGGCGTGTGCCAGCAGTGCTACGGCGTCGCTCCGGCCACGGGCCAGATGGTCCAGATCGGCGACGCGGTGGGCATCATCGCCGCGCAGTCGATCGGCGAGCCGGGCACGCAGCTGACGATGCGCACGTTCCACACCGGCGGCGTCGCCGGCGCGGACATCACGCACGGCCTGCCGCGTGTCGTCGAGCTGTTCGAGGCCCGCAAGCCGAAGGGCCTCGCGCAGATCTCCGAGTACGACGGCACGGCCCAGATCGAGGAGACCGAGAAGGCGCTGACGGTGGTCGTCACCGACGACGCGGGCGAGGAGCACCGCTACTCGTTCCCGCGCCGGACGCGGCTCTTCGTCTCCAACGGCGAGGAGATCAAGGCCGGCCGGCAGCTCAACGAGGGCTCGCTGTACCCGGCCGACCTGCTCCAGATCCGGGGCCGGACCGAGACCGAGCAGTACCTGGTCAAGGAGGTCCAGGAGGTCTACAAGTCCCAGGGCGTGGACATCAACGACAAGCACATCGAGCTGATCGGGCGCCAGATGCTCAAGCGCCTGCGGATCGAGCAGCGCGGCGACACCGACTACCTGCCCGGCCAGTTCGTCGACCGCAACGAGTTCCTCCGCGTGGCGGCGGACGCCAAGGGCGAGCCGGCCCAGTACGAGGAGACGATCCTCGGCATCACGAAGGCGTCGCTGAACACCGAGTCGTTCCTCTCGGCGGCGTCGTTCCAGGAGACCACGAAGGTGCTGACCGACGCCGCGCTGGAGGGCAAGGTCGACCGCCTGAACGGCCTCAAGGAGAACGTGATCATCGGGAAGCTCATCCCGGCCGCGACGGGGCTCAAGCGCTACCGCCGCATCGAGATCGAGCCGTCCGAGCCGCTCCCGCGCGCGATGGACGCCGTGGGCCTGCTCGACCAGGACGACATCGCGGCAGAGCTCGGGCTCGGCGAGGGGGAGGGGCTGGGCGAGTTCGGCAGCGCCTTCAACGAGGACCTCGCGGCCCTCGACGAGATCGGCGCCGGCGGCCGGGAAACCGGCTTCGCCGAGGAGCTCGCCGACCTCGACGTCCCGCGCGACGGAGGCGGCTCGCAGACGTAGCCTCAGGCTCGACTCGAGCCTCACGGTAGCGGCGCGGCGGTGGCCTTGAACGCCGCCGCGCCACACCGTACGTCCGTCCGGGCGAAAACCCCTTCAGCGGTGCCCCCGAAGGCCGATCAACGGCTGGATGGGACGCCGCGCCGCGCTCTGGCTGGTCCTGCCCTTCTTCGGGCTGGTCCTCGCGTGCGCGCTTTCGGCGCCCGCGCAAGCCGCCACCGTCTACCTGAAGACCGACGCCGACCTCGTGAGCGGCTCGTGGGACACGGCGCCGAACCTCGCGTCCGGGATGTACATGGTCCTCGACGACAGCAGCGTCCGGCCGTGGTCGCCGGGCGTCGACGACGACAACGCGTTCACGACGGCGCTCGGCCCTTCGACGGCGGAGGTCTCGGTGGGCAACTACATGCTGGCGGCGGGGGAGCAGGCCGTCAGCGTCAAGGCGTGGGGCTACCTCAAGCCGGGCACCCGCGCTCTCCGGTGGGAGCTCGTGGCGGGCACGACCGTGCTTGCCTCCCATACGACGACGGCCGGTGCCGCAGAGGGCTGGCGCGGCATCGAGTTCGACGAGCAGCTGACGCAGGCACAGCTCTACGACCTGCGCCTGCGCTTCACGGCGCTGAACACCGGCGAGACGAGCACCGTCCGCGTCGCGTCGGGCTACGTGGAGCTGACGACCGCGACCGCCCCGCCGGCGCCGACGATCACCGCGTCGCCCGCGAGCCCCGGCAACGACGTCAGCCCGACGTGGTCGTTCACCGCCGACCCGTCCGCGGTGAGCAACGAGTGCCGGCTCGAACGCGGCGCGACCGTCGTCGAGGACTGGCTTCCGTGCACGAGCCCCAAGACGTACAACCTCCCTGCCGGCGACGCCTCCTACCGGTTCCGCGTCCGCAGCATCGGCACCGGCGCCTCCGCCGGGCCGATCGCCTCCAGCACGTACGCGCTCGACACCACGGCGCCGACGACGCCCGTCGTCACCAGCGCCCCGCCCAGCTTCACCAAGGACCCGAACGCCTCGGTCGCGTTCACCTCCGAGGGGGGCTCGTTCACGAGCTGTCGCCTCGAGCGCGACGGCACGGTCGTCAGCGACTGGACGCTGTGCTCGAGCCCCGTGACGTACAACAGCCTGGCGACGGACGGCGTCTACACGGTGCGCCTCCAGTCGACCGACCTCGCCGGCAACCAGAGCGCCGTCGCGACGACGTCCTTCACGCTCGACCGCGTCAACCCGCCCGCTCCCTCGATCACGGCGGGGCCGCCCGCGAACGGCAACAATCCGAGCGTCTCGTGGTCCTTCACGGCCGAGACCGGAGCCACGACCGAGTGCCGGCTCGAGCGCGACGGGACGGTCCTCAGCGACTGGGGCGCCTGCACGTCGCCGAAGCCGTACACGCTCACGACCGATGGCGTCCACACGTTCCGCGTCCGCGCGACGGACCGGGCCGGCAACACCGGGGCTGCGGCATCGGCGACGTACACGCTCGACCGCGACCCGCCGCCGGCGCCGACGATCACCTCCGGCCCGAGCGGTCCCACCAAGGGCACCTCGCCGACGTTCGAGTTCACCGCCGACGCGCTGGCGACGACGACGTGCCGGCTCGAGCGCGGCGCGACCGTGGTCAGCGACTGGGGCCCGTGCACCTCGCCGCGGACCTACAGCCTGCTCCTCCAGCCCGACGGCGCGTACACGTTCCGGGTCATCGCGACCGACGGCGCGGGCAACGCGAGCCCGGAGGCGCAGCGGTCGTTCACGCTCGACACGAGCGCCCCCGCCGCGCCGGTCATCGGCAGCGGTCCGACGGGCGACTCGCAGGACGCGATGCCGGCGTACGGCTTCACGGCCGAGATCGGCGCGAGCACCGACTGCCGGCTGGACCGCGACGGCAGCGCGGTCAGCGATTGGGCGCCCTGCTCGTCCCCCGCCGCCTACAACCTCACGTCGCAGCCCGACGGCGCGTACACGTTCCGCGTCCGCGCGACCGACGCAGCGCAGAACACCGGCCCGGAGGCGACGCGCTCCTACACGCTCGACCGCGCTGCGCCGCCGGCACCCGCGCTCACGGCCGACCCCGGCGCGGACACCAACGACGCGACGCCGACGTGGGCCTTCACCGCCGAGACCGGGGCGAGCACCAGCTGCCGCCTCGAGCGCGGCGCGACCGTCATCAGCGACTGGAGCGCGTGTACGTCGCCGAGGACGCACGACCTGAGCGCGCAGAGCGACGGCGACTACACGTTCCGCGTGCGCGCGACCGACGCGGCGGGCAACGTCGGCGCCGAGACCGCCCATACGACGTCGCTCGACCGCGTCGCGCCCGCGGCCCCCACGATCACCGGCGGCCCGGCCGCCGCCACGGCCGACCCGACGCCCGCGTTCGAGTTCACCGCGGAGACCGGTGCGGGGACCGCGTGCCGGCTGGAGCGCGGGGGGACCGTGGTCAGCGACTGGAGCGCGTGCGCGTCGCCGCGCACCTACGACCTGACGACGCAGAGCGACGGCGCGTACACGTTCCGCGTGCGCGCGACCGACGACGCGCAGAACACGGGGCCGGAGGCGACGCGCTCGTTCACGCTCGACCGGCAGGCGCCGAACCAGCCATCGATCGGCACGCGTCCGGCGGCGGCCACGAACGACGAGACGCCGACGTGGGCGTGGACCGGCGACGCTGGCTCGACGTTCAACTGCCGGATGACGCGCGGCGCGGTCATCGTCGTCGACTGGACCGTCTGCACGAGCCCGCGCACGTTCGACCTCTCGGCGCAGCCGGACGGCACATACACGTTCCGCGTGCGGGCGAGCGACCTCGCCGGCAACGTCTCGACCGAGGCGAACGACACCTTCGCGCTCGACCGCGCGGCGCCGCCCGCGCCCACGATCACGAGCGGCCCGACCGGCGACTCGCAGAACGCGGCGCCCTCCTACGGGTTCACCGCCGAGGCCGGGGCGAGCACCGAGTGCCGGCTCGAGCGGGGCGGCACGGCGGTCAGCGACTGGGGCGCCTGCTCGAGCCCGCGCGTCTACGACCTCTCCGCGCAGAGCGACGGCGACTACACGTTCCGCGTCCGCGCGACCGACGCCGCCGGCAACACCGGCACCGAGAGCACGCGCTCGTACACGCTCGACCGCGCCGCCCCCGCCGCGCCCGCGTTCACGGCGGGGCCCACCGGCGACTCGCAGGACGACACGCCGACGTACGCGTGGACGGCGGAGAGCGGCTCCGCCAACGAGTGCCGCGTCGAGCGCGGCGCGACCGTCGTCAGCGACTGGGCCGCGTGCACCAGCCCGCGGACGCCCAACCTGGCCGCCGAGCCCGACGGCGCCTACACCTTCCGCGTCCGCGCGACGGACGCGGCGGGCAACACCGGCCCCGACGCCGCCCGGACCTACACGCTCGACCGCACCGCGCCCGTCGCCCCGGTGATCGGCTCCGGGCCCGCCGCCGACTCCACGGACGACAGCCCGACGTACGCGTTCACGGCCGAGACGGGGGCTGCCCTCGCCTGCCGGCTCGAGCGCGGCGCCGCGGTGGTCGAGGACTGGACGGCGTGCACGAGCCCGCGGACGTACGACGTGAGCGCAGAGCCCGACGGGACGTACACGTTCCTGGTCCGGGCGACGGACGCCGCCGGGAACGTCGGCCCCGCCGCGAGCCGCTCGCACACCCTCGACCGCACCGTGCCGCTGTCCCCGACGCTCGACGCGCGTCCGGGCGACGACGGCAACGACCGCACGCCCGCGTGGGCGTTCTCGACCACCGAGCCCGGCCGGAGCTTCGAGTGCCGCCTCGCCCGCGGCGCGACCGTCCTCTTCGACTGGGGCCCGTGCGTCAGCCCGCGTCTGTTCGACCTCTCGCTCGAGCCGGACGGCACCTACGCGTTCGGCGTGCGGGCGGTCAACGCCGCCGGGACGCGCAGCCCGAGCACCGCGGATCAGTACCGGCTCGACACGGCCTCCCCCGCCGCGCCGGTGATCGCGAACGGCCCGGCCCCGGACTCGAGCGACGAGACGCCGTCGTGGGACGTCAGCGCCGAGCCCGGCGCCGCGCTCGCCTGCCGCCTGGAACGCGGCGCGACGGTGGTCGCCGACTGGTCACCGTGCTCGACGCCCCAGGGCTACTCGCTCGTCGGCGAGCCCGACGGCACCTACACGTTCCTCACCCGCGCGACCGACGCGGCCGGCAACACCAGCGCTGTCGCGAGCGCGTCGTACACGCTCGATCGCACGGTCCCGCTCGCCCCGGTGCTCGACACGTCGCCGCCGGCCGCCGGGAGCGACCCGACACCGACCTGGTCGTTCAGCGGCGAGCCGGGCAGGACCTTCGAATGCCGCGTGGTCCGCGCGGCGACGGTCGTCTCCGGGTGGGCCGCATGCACGAGCCCGCACACGCCGGACCTCGGCTCGCAGGTCGACGGCACCTACACGCTGGAGGTCCGGGCGATCAACGCGGCGGGCACGCGCAGCCCGGTCACCTCGGACGAGTACGAGCTCGACCGCGTGACCCCCGCGGCCCCGGTCATCACTGACGGCCCGCCCGCGGACTCGTCCGACGGCACGCCGACATGGGCGTTCACGGGCGAGGCCGCGGCGGCGTTCGAGTGCCGGGTCGACCGCGGCGCCACCACCGTCATCGCGTGGGGCGCGTGCACGTCGCCGGAGACATCAGATCTCTCTTCGCAGGCCGACGGCGGGTTCACGTTCCGTGTCCGGCAGACCGATCCGGCCGGCAACGTCAGCCCGGAGGCGTCGCGCTCCTACACGCTCGATCGCACCGTGCCGCCGGTGCCGGTGATCGACACGCGGCCCGT
Source organism: Solirubrobacteraceae bacterium (assembly GCA_030447275.1). Classification (GTDB taxonomy): domain Bacteria; phylum Actinomycetota; class Thermoleophilia; order Solirubrobacterales; family Solirubrobacteraceae; genus CADCVT01. Next base: position 117,917 of record JAUJPF010000007.1, read on the forward strand.
CAGCCCGGGCTCGGACGCGACGCCCGAGTGGACGCTGACGGTCACGCCGGACTTCACGCTGGAGTGCCGGCTGACCCGCGGCCCCGTCGAGGTGTCGGCCTGGGCGGACTGCACCAGCCCGCGGACGTACGACCTCTCTTCGCACCCGGACGGGACGTACACGCTGCACGCGCGCCAGTACAACGCGGCGGGCACGCGTGGACCGGAGGTCACCGACGGATACCACCTCGACGTTGCCGCGCCCGCGCCGCCCGACATCACCGCCGCGCCCGCCGCCGTCGGCAACGGGTCCGACCCGGCGTGGTCGTTCAACGGCGAGAGCGGCGCGGCGCTCGAGTGTCGCCTGGCGCGCGGCACGATCGAGGTGCGCCCGTGGGCGCCGTGCGCGAGCCCCCGGACGTTCGGCCTCGCCGGAGAGCCGGACGGCGCGTACACGTTCTCGGTCCGCGGGACCGATTCGGCGGGCAACACCGGTGCGGCGAGCACCCACACGTACGAGGTCGACCGCGTGCCTCCGGCGCCGCCCGGCATCGCGGGCGCGCCGGGGCCGGTCGGCCGCGACCGCCGCCCTGCGTGGTCGTTCACCGCCGAGGCCGGCGCGACCTTCGAGTGCACGCTCGCCGGCGCCGCCGGCGCCATCGACGAGTGGGCCGTCTGCACGAGCCCGCGCGGCTACGACCTGGGGGGGCAGCCCGACGGAGGGTTCGGCTTCGGCGTCCGCGCCCGTGACGCGGCCGGGAACACCAGCGCGGCCACCTCCTCGGAGTACACGCTCGACACCACGCCGGGCGCGGTGACCATCGAGGGCGGGCCCGGCGCGCTCGGTCGCGACCGCCGCCCCGCGTGGCGGTTCTCGGGCGAGGAGGCCGCGAGCTTCGAGTGCCGCCTGTCGCTGCGCGACGTGCCGGTCGCCGACTGGAACCCGTGCACGAGCCCGCACGGCTTCGACCTCGGCGGCCGCCCCGACGGGACGTTCGCATTCTCGCTGCGCGCGAGCGACCCGGCCGGCAACGTCGGCCCGATCGGCAGCGTCACCTACCAGCTCGACACCACGCCGCCCGAGGCGCCGACGATCGAGCGCCGTCCCGAGTCGCCCGGCACCGACCGCACGCCGAGCTGGCGCTTCGCGGGCGAGAAGGACGCGTCGTTCAGCTGCCGCGTCGAGGGCGCCGAGTCGGGCGCCGTCTCGGACTGGACGCTGTGCGCGAGCCCGTTCACCGCCGATCTCGCGCGCGCCGAGAACGGCCGCTACCGCTTCCTCGTGCGCGCGAGTGACATCGCCGGGAACACCGGCGAGCCCACGACGGCCGCGTATGAGCTGGTGCCGCCCGTCCGCGCCGAGGACCCGAGCACCGACGGCGGCGACAAGGGCAAGACCGGCGACGTCCCGGCCGACGAGCCCGGCGACGCGGCCGCGCCGCTGACCGCCAAGCCGCCCACGCCGAAGCCCGACGAGCCCGTCCCGCCGAAGCGGCCCGCGCCGGCCGAGCGCAAGCGCGCCCCGCTCCCCGACCCGCGGCTCAAGCCGACACCGCGTTCGACGGCGCCGGCGGCGGCCCCGAAGGCGCCGGAGAAGAAGCCCGAGAGCGGCAACTTCGCGACCCGCGCGGTCTCCGACGCGGTGAACGCGATCACGCAGAACCCGGACAAGTCGGTCTTTCCGCTGTCGCTGCTGCTGCTCGTCCTCGGCTTCCTGGCGATCCAGAACCGCATCGACCGCAGCGACCCCAAGCTCGCGCTCGCCCCCACCTTCGCCGACCCCGACCTCGAGTTCCGGCCTCCGCCGGGCGACGACTGACGCATGCGCCTGCTGCGTCCCGCCGTCACCGCCGTCGCGTTCGTCTGCGCGCTGGCGGCCGCGCCCGCGGCGGACGCGGCGACGCACGTCCTGCGCCCGGCGGGCGTGGGCTCGACCGACAGCTGGCGCGTCGACCCGGCCGGCTCGCTGGGGTCGGAGGCCATCGACGACCCGGTCCTGGCGCCGGCGGCGCCCGTCACGCCCGGCGACTTCATCTATGGCGACGCGGCGAACGGCTGGGCGTCGATCGGCTTCGCCAACCACGCGCTCGTGGGGACGGAGCGGGTGGTCCGCACGCAGCTGTGGACGTACGCCTCGAGCGGCTCGAGCCAGACGCTGCGCATCGAGCTGCGAACCGGGTTCACCACCCTCGCCGGCGTGACGGCGCCGGCCAACAGCCCCGCAGCCTGGCGCAGCCTCGAGTCGACCGTGCAGCTCACGCAGGCGCAGGTCGACGGGCTGTACCTGTACCTCTCGCTCTCGAACAAGAACAACTCGACGCCCGCCCGCGTCTATGCCGCGTACGCCACGCTCGAGACCGACGTCCCGCCGGCGGCACCGGTCATCGACGCTGCGCCCGCGCCCGCCGACGACGACGCCACGCCGACGTGGTCGTGGACGGCCGGCGCGCAGACGACGTCGGAGTGCGAGCTGGCCCGCGGCGCCACCGTCGTCCAGCCGTGGGGGCCGTGCGCGAGCCCGCGCACCTTCGACCTGACGATGCAGCCCGACGGCGGCTACACGTTCTCCGTGCGCGCGCGCGACGCCGCCGGGCTCGTCAGCGCCGCAACCGTCGGCTCCTACACGCTCGACCGCAGCGCGCCGGTCGCGCCGGTCTTCACCGACGAGCCGGCGCCGGTGTCGGGCGACGCGACGCCGTCGTGGTCGTTCGCGGGCGAGCCGGGGGCCACGTTCGAGTGCGAGCTGACCCGCGGGACGACGGTCGTCTCGGCGCTCGCGCCGTGCTCGACGCCGGTCGCGCACGACCTCTCGACGCGCCCCGACGGCACCTACCAGCTCGCGGTGCGCGCGATCGACGCGGCGGGCAACCCCGGCCCGTTCGCGACGTCGGCGATGACGCTCGACCGGTCGGTGCCGGGGACGCCGACGGTCGCCGTGACCCCGGCCTCGCCGGGCAACGTGCGCAGCCCCGCCTTCGCGTTCAGCGCGGCGGGGGCGGCGACCTACGAGTGCCGACTGACCCGCGGGACCACCGAGCTGTCGGCGTGGGCCGCGTGCTCGTCGCCGCACACCGCGGACCTCTCGGCGGCGGCCGACGGGACGTACACCTTGGCCGTCCGCGGCGTGAGCGCCGCGTCGACGCGCGGGCCCGAGAGCGAGCGCGACTACGTGCTCGACACCGCCGCGCCTCTGCCGCCGGCGATCGACTCCGAGCCGCCCGCGGCGTCGGCCGACGCGACGCCGACGTGGTCGTTCACGGCCGAGGCGGGGGCGCAGGTCCAGTGCCAGATCGCGGAGGGCGCACGCGTCATCGTCGCGTGGTCCGCGTGCACGAGCCCGGCGACGTTCGACCTGTCCGCACAGCCGGACGGCGAGTACACGTTCGCCGTCCGCGCGACCGACGCGGCCACGAACGTCGGCTCGGCGAGCATCTCGACGTTCACGCTCGACCGCACCGTGCCGCCGCAGCCGGCGATCGACACCGAGCCCGCCTCGCCGGGGCGGGGGCGGACGCCGTCGTGGACGTTCTCGGGGACCGGCGCGGCGAGCTTCGAGTGCCGGCTCGAGCGACCCGACGGCAGCGCGGTGGGCGGGGGCTGGAGCGCAGGCTGCGCGTCGCCGTCCAGCTACGACCTCGCGGGTCAGCCCGACGGGACCTACACCTTCGCGGTCCGCGGCGTGAGCGGCACGGGCGTCGCCGGCCCGCCGGCGACCGGCGCGTACGTGCTCGACACCGCCGGCCCCGGCGCCCCGGCCATCGTCGGGCGCCCCGCCTCCCCGACGCGGGACGCGACGCCGTCGTGGTCGTTCACGGGCGATCCCGCGGCGACCTTCGAGTGCCGGCTCGAGCGCGGCGGCACGCTCGTCGCGGACTGGTCGGGCTGCCCGTCGCCGGAGACGTTCGACCTCGGATCCCAGCCCGACGGCGACTACCGCTTCGGGGTCCGCGCGGTCGACCAGGCGGGCAACGCGGGGCCGGCCGCCACCGACGACGTCACGCTCGACCGCGCCGGCCCCGCCGCCACCGTGACCGGCGGTCCGCCGGCGGCCTCGAACGACGCGACGCCGACGTGGGCGTTCACCGCCGAGACCGGCGCGACGTTCGCCTGCCGCGTCGAGCGCGGCGCGGTGGTCGTCGCCGACTGGGCCGCCTGCTCGTCGCCGCGCACCTACGACCACGCGGCCGCGCCCGACGGCGACTACACCTTCCGCGTCCGCGCGACCGACGCCGCCGGCAACACCGGCGCGGTCGGCTCGCGCTCCTACACGCTCGACCGCAGCGTCCCCGGGCCGGCGAGCATCGTCGCGCGGCCCGCCAGCCCCAGCGCCGACGCGACCCCCGAATGGACGCTCTCGGGCGACCCGGGGCTGTCGCTCGAGTGCCGGCTCACCCGCGGCGGCGCGGTGGTCTTCGAGTGGGCGGCGTGCGCGGGCCCGCCCGCGCCGTTCGACCTGTCGC
>JAUJPF010000062.1 GCA_030447275.1 Solirubrobacteraceae bacterium
CGACCAGCATCACGTGCGGCGTGCGGTCGAGCACCGCGCGGGCCAGCGCCACCGGGTGGCGGACGCCGCGCACCGCGGCGACGGCGGCGGCCCGGCGCGTCGCGCCCTCCATCAGCGCCGCGTCGAGCTCGTAGGCCCCGCTCGCGGTCGGTACCGAACCGCGCCCCGCGTTGAGCACCGGCGCGTCCTCGAGCACCTCGACCGCGACCTGCACCGCGGTCAGCGCGTCGGCGCCCGCGCGCAGCGCCGCCTCGCCGTCGCGCAGCGCCGCGGTCAGCGCCTCGCAGGCCTCCTCGTGTCCGGCGCTCCACGCCCCCGCCCCTCCGTGGACGGCGATGACGGGATCGGTCACGTCCGCGCGGCGTCCGCCCCGGCGCCGAGCGCCCCGCGTGCCCGTGCGATGACCGCCTCGCCGTCCTCACCGGTGCGCGACCGGGCCGCCGCGACGCGGAGGCGGTCGCCGGCGACCTCGCGCAGCGCCGCCGCGACCTCGCCGGCGAGCGCGTCCTCGTCGGCGACGCGGCCGCCCGGCAGCAGCAGGGCGAGCACCGTTCCGCCCTCGCGGGCCGCGGTCGCGCCGCGGCGCACCGCCACCGAGGACAGCGTGCGCGCGGCGGTGCGCAGCAGCCCGTCCCCCTCCGCGTAGCCGCGGGAGGCGTTCACGTCGCGGACGGCGTCGACGGCGGCGAGCACGACCACGAAGCTATCGCCCTGGAGCTTCGCGCGCTCGGCCTCGGCGGCGGCGGCCTCGTGCAGGTGGCGGTGCGAGTACAGGAGCGTGAGGCTGTCGGTCAGCGCGATCGCGGCGGAGCCGAGGACGGGCTCGCCCGGCGCACGGTGGACCTGGAGCTCGGCGTCCTCGAGCGCGGCGAGCAGCGGGGCCTCGCCCGCCGGCGGCGCCTTGCGGACCTCCTCGACGAAGACGCGCACGATCTCGGCGTCGAACTGCGTCCCGGCGTTGCGCTCGAGCTCGGCGCACGCCTCCTCGAGCGGCATGCGGTCGCGGTAGGGCCGGTCGGCGGTCATCGCGCTGAAGGCGTCGGCCACCGCGATGATCCGCGCCTCGAGCGGGATCTGCTCGCCCCGCAGGCCGCTCGGGTAGCCCGTGCCGTCGTAGCGCTCGTGGTGGTGCAGGATCGCCTGGGACATCGGCTCGAGCGCCGGGACCTGCTCGATCAGCCGGTAGCCGATGCGGGGGTGGAGCTGGACGATCGCCACCTCCTCCGGCGTCAGCCGGCCCGGCTTGTGGAGGATCCGCTCGCTGATCCCGATCTTGCCGACGTCGTGCAGCAGCGAGGCGAAGACGAGCTCCTCGCGCCGCGTGCCCTCGAGCTCGAGCCGCTCCGCGACGGCGACCACGTAGTCGGACACCTCGTCGGAGTGGCCGCGCAGGAACGGGTCCTTGGCCTGGATCGCCTCGGCCAGCAGCGTGACCGTCGCCAGGTAGGCGTCGCGCAGCTCGCCGTGGAGCTGGGTGTTCTGGAGGATCGCCCCGGCGTGGTCGCCGAGCGCCAGCAGCACCTCGTCGTCGAGCTCTGAGAACTCCCCGTCCACGCAGACGATCACGCCGCTCATCTCGTCGCGGATGTAGATCGGGATCGCGACGAGGTCGTCCTCGCGCAGCGTCTCGTCGCGCTCGAGCGCCCGCTCGCCGAAGCGCTCGGCCAGGCGGTCGAGGCCCGGGTCGTCGTCGAACCCGCTGTGGGCGGCGACGTCGAGGTCGCCGCTGCCGTCGTCGGAGAGCAGGATCCCCTTCTTCGCCTCGGTGAGCGCGACCGCGGTCTGGAGGACGAGGGTGGGAACGTCGCGCCACTGACCGAGCGCCCCGTGCTCGGCCTGCAGCTCGGAGATCTTCTGGCGCAGCTGGCGGTTGAGGTCGCGGTCGCGATCGGCGCGGGCGCGGGCGCGCTCGGAGCGGCGGCGCTCGGCGTCGATCTCCGCGTCGCGTTCGCGCAGGTCCTCCTCGCGCAGCTCGACCTCGCGCTCGAGCTCACGGATCTCGCCCTCCTTGGCCGCGCGCTCCTCGGCGCGCGCCTGCTCGGCGGCCGCCGCGGCGCGCCCGGCCGCGCGGCGCTGGGCGTCCCACCACGCCCACAGCGCGACGGTGCCGCCCGCGACGGCGGCGCCGAGCCACCACAGCGCGGTCTCGGCCTCGGAGACGAGCGGCGCCTCGGTCGTGGTGGCGAGCACGAGCAGCGCGACGAGCGCCGCGACGAGGACCGCAGCGGCGATGGCTGCGAGCGTCCGGCTCGGAGTCCGTCCCCCCACGTGCGACGACTACCCGTGGCCACCCCCCTCTAGACTCGATCGGCCGATGGACGAACGCGTACTCGCCGAGCGACTGGTCGCCACCGACACCTCCACGCCGGACGGGCTGCGCAGCGGCGCCGGGTTCGTCAAGGGATGGCTGGAGGCGCGCGACATCGCCGTGCGCGAGCACGACTACGACGGGATGCCGGTCATCGTCGCCGACGTCGGCGCGGCGGCGGACTCGGGAGCGCCCACGGTGATCCTGCACGGGCACATCGACGTCGTCCCCGCGCACCCCGAGCAGTTCGAGCCGCGGATCGAGGGCGACCGCCTGATCGGCCGCGGCGCCTACGACATGAAGGGCGGCCTCGCGGCGATGATGTGCGCCGTCCGCGACCTCGCCGACCAGGATCGCGTCCGCGTCCGGTTCGTGTGCGTGCCGGACGAGGAGTCCGAGGACGTCGCGCAGCACGCGATCGACTGGCTCATGCGCGAGGGCCTGCGCGGCGACTTCGCGATCACCGGCGAGCCCACCGACCTGCACATCGGCGTCCAGGCCAAGGGCGTGCTCGCGCTGCGCCTCGGGGTCAGCGGGACGGCCGCCCACGGCTCGACCCCGTGGCTCGGCGACAACGCGATCCTGAAGGCGCACGACGCGTTCCGTCGAATCGAGACCCTGCCCTTCAGCCGCGAGTCGTCCGACCTCTTCGACCGGCCCTCGATCAACCTGGCCCGCATCGAGGGCGGCGACGCGTTCAACAAGGTGCCCGACCGCTGCGGGATGGACGTCGACATCCGCTACCTGCCCAACCAGGACCCGGGGGCCATCCTCTCCCAGATCCGCGCGATCCCCGACGTGCAGATCGAGAAGTGCGCGACGTGGAAGCCCGCCGTCGTCTCGCGCACGAACCCGTACGTGCTCGCGCTGCGCGACTCCGCCCGGCGCAACGCCGGGGTCGAGACGCTGAGCGTCGGCCGCGACGGCGCGTCGGACGCGACGACGTTCCTCGACCACGGGATCCCCGCCGTCGAGTTCGGGCCGGCCGGAGCGGGCCACCACGGCCCCGACGAGTGGGTCTCGATCGAGTCGCTGACGAGCTACCGCAAGGCGCTCGCCGACTTCGTGACGACGCTGCCGGACCGCCTCGCGCGGCCCGAGCCGCCGCAGGGCGAGCTGCGCGCGGTCGAGGGCGGCCGCCCTTGAGTGAGGGGCCGCCGCGCGAGCGCATGCTGCTGCGGTCGCTGCTGGCTGGCCTGCTCATCGTCGTCGTCACCGCGGGCGCGACGGCGACCAAGCTCTTCGCGGAGATCGACGACTACGTGCCGCCGCCGGACTCCGGGCCCCCCATCGTCCCGGCGAAGGACCTCGAGCAGACGAAGCCGGGCAAGCCGCAGACGCTGCTGCTCCTCGGCTCGGACCGGCGCTGGATCGACAAGCAGAACGGCGACCAGGCCCGTTCGGACACGATGATGCTCGTCCGCCTGAACGCCGACGAGGACGCGACGACCGTCATGTCGATCCCGCGCGACCTGCGCGTGGAGATCCCCGGCTACGGGATGGACAAGATGAACAACGCGTACGCGCTCGGCGGCGCGGCCCTGACGGTGAAGACGATCCGCGCGCTGACTCAGATCCGGATCCACCACGTGGTCAACGTCCACTTCGGCGGCTTCCGCGAGGCGGTCAACGCCCTCGGCTGCTTCTACGTCGACGTCGACCGGCGCTACTACCACTCCAACGAGGGCGTCCCGATCGGCCAGCGCTACGCGGAGATCGACGTCCCGGCCGGCTACCAGCGGCTGTGCGGGCAGGACGCGCTCGACTACGTCCGCTTCCGCCACGCCGACAACGACCTCGTCCGCGCCGCGCGCCAGCAGGACTTCCTCCGCTCGGCCAAGGACCAGATCAGCACGAGCAGCCTGATCGGCGACAGCAAGAGGCTCGCGCGGATCTTCGCCCGCAACTCGGAGACCGACCGCGCGCTCTCGACCCGGCGCGGGTTCTTCCGGCTGCTCAAGCTCGCGCTGTTCTCGTCGGAGCGCCCCGTGCGGCAGATCGAGTTCCCGGCCACGTTCACGCAGGCGCCGCAGGGCGAGGCGTTCGTCGAGTACCTCGACGCCGCGCCCGGCGACATCGCCGAGGCGGTCGACAAGTTCATGCACGGCGGCGGCGACGAGCAGGAGAAGGCCCGTACGCGCTCGGGCGGCGCGCGCAAGCCGCGGCCGGCGACGCTCGAGGGGCTCGTCGAGAAGGGGGAGATGGTCGACGCGCGCTCGGTCGGCCGCACCGTCGCCCGGCGCGCCAAGCGGCGCAACCGCCTCGGGGTGCCGTTGCGCTTCCCGGCCTACCTCACGCAGAACGGCCGCTACGGCGAGCAGCAGAACCCCCGCGTCTATCGGCTGCGCGACCGCGCCGGCAACCCGCACTGGGCGTACCGCCTGACGCTCGTCGAGTCCGTCGTCGAGGGCGCCTACTACGGTGTGCAGGGCACGACCTGGCGCACGCCGCCCCTCCTGGCGCATCCGAGCGCGGTGAGGCGCGTCGACGGCAAGCGGCTCGAGCTGTTCCGGAGCGGCAAGCGGCTGCGGTTCGTCGCCTGGAGGACGAGGACGGGCGCGTACTGGGTTTCGAACACGCTGACGATGAAGCTGCGCGACGATCAGATGCTGGCCCTGGCGGCCTCGCTCACCTCCGGCCGGGGAGCCTCGAAGTGACGGAGGAGCCGCCCCGCCTCGCGTGGGGGATGTGGAAGCGCTTCCTCGCCGCGATGCTGACGATCGTCGTCCTCACCTGCGCGGGCACCGCGACCGCCCTGCTGCTCGAGTTCGACGACGCCGTCAACGCGTTCAACCGCTTCGGCAACAAGCTCGACCCCGAGGTCACCGAGGTCCTCGACGGCGTCGACCCCGGCGACCCGCAGACCATCCTCGTCCTCGGCTCGGACCGCCGCTACGCGGACAGGAAGATGGGGATCAAGCCGCGCTCGGACACGATCATCCTCGTGCGCCTCGACCCGTCGAAGGACGCGACGGCGGTGCTCAGCGTCCCGCGCGACCTGAAGGTCTCCTACCGCGGGCCGAACGGCGTCTACTCCGACAAGATCAACGCGGCGTACTCGATCGGCGGCCCGAAGGCCACGATCAACAAGATCAAGCAGCTGATGAAGTCGACGGACGGCGAGCCGTTCCAGATCCACCACGTCGTCAACATCAACTTCGGTGCGTTCAGCAAGGCCGTCGAGCGGCTCGGGTGCTTCTACGTCGACGTCGACCGGCGCTACTTCAACGACAACCGCCCGCCGTTCGCGAGCGACACGAACTACGCGACGATCGACATCAAGCCGGGCTACCAGAAGCTGTGCGGGCAGGACTCGCTCGACTTCGTCCGCTTCCGCCACCTCGACACCGACATCGTCCGCGGCGCGCGCCAGCAGCACTACCTCTCGCTGGCCAAGGACCAGACCGGCGTCGGCAAGCTGTTCAGCGACAAGGACAGGCTGCTGGAGCTGTTCGGCCGCTACACGGACACCGACATCCGCTCGACCGGCGCGATCCTGCGCCTGCTCAAGCTCGCGTACGAGTCCTCGCGCGACCCGCTGCGCCGGATCAAGTTCCGCGCCGACCTCGGCACCGAGTTCGTCACCATCGGCCGCGGCGAGCTCCAGAAGGTGAAAGACGAGTTCCTCACCGCGGAGGCGTCTGAGGGGGCGAGCGGCCCGACGAAGCCGCGCGCGAGCCGGCCGAAGCGCAAGAAGCGCCGCAGCTCCCAGGTCCCCGGGCTCGCCGACGCGAAGGTGGCGGGCGAGGACCAGGCGGTGATCCTCTCGCCGAAGATGCCGTTCCCCGTCTACTACGCGCGGCTGATGAAGAAGGGCGGCCGGTACTGGGACGGCTACAACCGCAGCGCGCCGCGCAGCTACGGGATCTACGACGAGGACAAGAAGCTCCACCGCGCCTACCGCATGGTCGTCGAGTCGCCCGGCCTGGGCGAGTACTACGGCATCCAGGGGACGGCGTGGAAGGACGCGCCGATCCTCGCCAGCCCGTCCGACGAGCGCCGGGTCGGCGGCCGCAAGCTGCTGCTCTTCCGCGACGGCGGCAGGCTGCGGATGGTCGCCTGGAAGACGGAGAAGGCCGCCTACTGGGTCTCGAACACGCTGCTGCGGTCGCTCACCAACCAGCAGATGCTCGCCATCGCCCGCTCGCTGACGCGCGTGGGACGCTCCGGCTAGCCTTCTCCGCTCGCCATGAACGTCCAGCGAGAGCCCATCGGCGTGATCGGGACCGGCTACGTCGGGCTGGTGACGGCTGCCGGCTTCGCGGAGCTGGGCAACGAGGTCTTCTGCATCGACATCGACGCGGAGAAGATCGCGCGGCTCGAGCGCGGCGAGATCCCGATCTACGAGCCGGGGCTCGAGGAGCTGGTGGCCAGGCACCGCGACCGGCTGCACTTCTCGACCGGCCTCGACGAGGCGATCGAGCACGCGCGGCTGCTGTTCGTCGCCGTCGGCACGCCCCCCACCTACTCCGGCGACGCCGACCTCGGCGCGGTCTACTCGGTCGTCGACGCGATGCCCGCGTCCGACCGGCACGCGCTCGTGATGAAGTCGACGGTCCCCGTTGGCACCGGGCGCCACATCAGGCGCCGCTTCGAGGAGACCGGCAAGAGCGGCTTCCGCTACGTGTCGTGCCCCGAGTTCCTGAAGGAGGGCTCGGCGGTCGCCGACTTCCTCGACCCCGACCGGGTGGTCATCGGCGACGAGGGCGACTGGGCCGGCGACGCGGTGGAGGAGCTCTACCGCCCGCTCGACACCCACATCCTGCGGATGGACATCGCTTCCGCGGAGATGGTGAAGCTCGCCTCGAACGCGTTCCTGGCCACGAAGATCTCGTTCATCAACGAGATCGCCAACGTCTCCGAGGAGACCGGCGCCGACGTCGGCGAGGTCGCCCGCGGGATGGGGCTCGACGACCGCATCGGGCCGAAGTTCCTCCAGGCCGGCATCGGGTTCGGCGGCTCGTGCTTCCCCAAGGACGTGAGCGCGCTCAAGCAGCTCGCCGGCAACTCGGGCTACCACTTCCAGCTGCTCTCGGCGGTCATCGAGGTCAACGAGCTCCAGAAGCGGCGGGTCATCGGCAAGCTCAAGCGCGGGCTCGGGCCGCTCGTCGGCAAGCGGATCGCGCTGCTCGGCCTCGCCTTCAAGCCGAACACCGACGACATGCGCGAGGCGTCGTCGCTCGTGCTCGCCGGCCGGCTCCAGGGCGAGGGCGCGGAGGTCGTCGCGTACGACCCGATCGCCGAGGAGGAGGCGCGCAAGCTGATGCACGGCGTCGAGTTCGCGGGCTCCGCCGAGGAGGCGGTGCGCGACGCCGACGCCGCCGTGCTGGTCACCGAGTGGCCGGAGTTCGCCGAGCTCGACTGGTCGAGCGTCGCGACCGCGATGCGCGGCGACCTGCTGATCGACGGGCGCAACGCGCTCGACCCCGCCGCCGTCCGCGCGGGCGGGCTGCGCTACGAGGGCGTCGGGCGCCAGTCCGACGGCGAGCCCGCCGAGCCCGCGGCCGTCGCCGGCCCCGAGGTCCAGCCGGCGTCGGCCGGCTCGGGTCCCGGCTAGCGGGACCGTGCAGGCGGTCATCCTCGTCGGCGGCGAGGGGACGCGGCTGCGGCCGCTCACCTCGACGGTGCCGAAGCCGGTGGTGCCGCTCGTCGACCGCCCGCTGATGGGCTACATGCTCGAGTGGCTGAAGGGCCACGGCGTCGAGGACGTCGTGATGCTCATGGGCTACCTGGCCACCGCGCTGCGCGAGGTGCTCGGCGACGGGTCGCAGTACGGCCTGCGGATCCGCTACATCGAGGAGCCCGAGCCGCGCGGCACGGGCGGCGCGCTGAAGTTCGCCGAGTCGCTGCTCGACGAGCGGTTCCTCATGCTCAACGGCGACGTCCTCTCCGACATGGACCTGTCTCGGCAGATCGAGCAGCACGAGCGCACGGGCGCGCGGGGGACGCTCGCGCTCGTGCCGGTCGAGGACCCGAGCGCGTTCGGGCTCGTGCGCACGACCGAGGACCGCGCCGTGACCGAGTTCGTCGAGAAGCCGTCGCCCGACCAGATCGACACGAACCTCATCAGCGCGGGGGCGTACGTCCTCGAGCGCGACGTCGTCGACCTCATCGAGCCCGACCGCAACGTGTCGATCGAGCGCGAGATCTGGCCGCAGCTCGTCGGCCATGGGCTCTTCGCCTTCCCGCACGAGGCGTACTGGCTCGACATCGGGACGCCGGAGCGCTACCTCGAGGCGACCTACGACCTGCTCGAGGGGACGTGCCGGAGCAGCGTGATCGAGCGGCTGGGCGACACGTTCACGGCGGTCGCGCCCGACGCCGAGGTGGCGGGGCGGGTCGTCCCCCCGGTCGTCGTGGGGAGCGGCGCGCGCGTCGCGGCCGGCGCGCAGGTCGGCTCGCTGACCGTGCTCGGCGACGGCGTGACGGTCGGCGAGGGCGCAACCATCGAGCGTTCGGTGGTCATGGAGGGGGCGGAGATCGGCGCCGGGTGCATGCTGCGCGGCTGCGTCGTCGCCGCCGGAAGCCGGGTCGGCGCGGGGTCGCACATCACCGGCGGCGCCGTGCTCGGCGAGGGCGTGACGGTGGGGGAGGACAACGTCCTGACGCGCGGCGTGCGAGTGTTCCCGCACGTGACGATCCCCGACGGCGGAATCAGGTTCTAGATGGCGGCCGGGTTGACCCGCGAGGACGTCGAGCGCGTCGACCGCTCGGGCATCCTCGCCGACGTCCTGGCGATCCCCGATCACCTGCGCGACGCGCTGTGGCGCGTGGAGAGCGCGGGCGGGCTGATGGACGAGTGGGACTCGCCGGGCGGGCTCATCGTCGCCGGCATGGGCGGGTCGGCGGTCGGCGGCGCCCTCGCGCGCGCGGCGCTCGGCGACCACCAGTCGCGCCAGATCGCGGTCACGCGCGGCTACGGCCTGCCGCCGTGGGCCACGCCGGAGACGACCGTCCTCTGCGCCTCGTACTCGGGCAACACCGAGGAGACCCTCGCCTGCTACGACGCCGCGGGGTTCGTCGGCGCCCGCCGCGTCGTCGTGACCACCGGCGGGCGGCTCGCCGAGCAGGCCCGCACCGACGGCGTGCCGGTCATCCCGGTGCCGGGCGGCTTCCAGCCGCGGGCGGCGGTCGCCTACATGACCGTCTCCGCGCTCGAGGTCGCCGCGCAGTGCGGCTGCGGCCCGCGGATGGCGTCGGAGATCGACGTGGCCGCGTCGCACACGCAGACCCTCGCGGCCGAGTGGGGCCCCGAAGGGCCCGACGACGCGCTGCCCAAGCAGATCGCGCGCGGGATCGTCGGGAGCGTCCCGGTGATCACCGGCGCCGGGCTGACCGCCCCGATCGCCTACCGGTGGAAGACGCAGTTCAACGAGAACGCGAAGTCGCCGGCGTTCTCGCACGAGCTGCCCGAGCTCGACCACAACGAGATCGTCGGGTGGGAGGGCGTCGGCGAGCTCGGCCCGTTCTCGATGATCCTGCTCGACGACGCCGACCTGCACCCGCGCGTGCGCCACCGCATCGAGCTGACGCAGTGGCTCGTCGAGCCGAACGCGCAGAGGACGTACCGGATCGAGACGCAGGGCCGCAACGCCGTCGAGCGGGTGTTCTCGCTCGTGCTGCTGGGCGACCTGGTGTCGGTCTACCTCGCGGTGCTGCGCGGCATCGACCCGGCACCGGTCGCCGTGATCGAGCGCCTCAAGGAGCAGCTGGCCGAGCGCTAGCGTGTTCGGGATGCTCAATCCCCTCGACCCCGTGAAGTGGTGGTTCCAGGCGACGTTCGCCGTCGGCTCCACCGCAGTGAAGATCGGTGCCAACGCGGTGCGGACCGCGGAGCTGCTCCTCGGCCGCGACGACCAGGACGACGCCGAGCAGCGCTACCGCCCGGCGGCCACGCCGGCCGGCGGCGACGAGCCCGGCGGCGCTGCTCCCGGCGGCACCGGCCGTCCCGCGCCGTCCGGCGACGCGACGCCGCGCCAGGCGCGCACGCGGTCCGACGCGATCGAGACGACGGCGGCGCCGCCGGAGCCGACCTCCGCGGCCGGCGCCTCGGGCGGCATCGCGGGAACCGCGGCGGCGCCGGGCGACGCCGCGCGCGCCGGCTGCGCGCCCGACCCCACCGCCCCGTCGATCCCGGGGGGCGTGCGCGGGCCGACGGCGGTCGCCCCGCCGGCGCCCGTGCAGCGCTTCGACCCGGTCGACCCCGCGGCGACCGTGGTCGAGACCGTGGGCGCCGCCGCCCCGAGCGCGACGCTGCGCGTCGACGAGCCGTTCGACGGCTACGACCGGCTGAAGGCACCGGAGATCGTCGCGCGGGTGCGGGAGAGCGACCCGGCGACGAAGGCTGTGGTGCGGCTGTACGAGTCGACGCACAAGAAGCGCAAGTCGGTGTTGTCGGCGACGGAGTAGGGCGGTTGGTCGCGGCGCTCCGCTCGTTCGTGGTCTTGGGCGCGGCGGGTGGTCCGGAACAGCTCAGCGAGGGCAGAGGATCGTTGTCGGGTCCCGTTCGCGTGCCAGCACAGGCGCGCTCCGGAGGGTGCACAACGCTCCACCCGTGCATCCACGCGCCGGACATGGAGGCGCGCGTGGAGCGTTGCGCACCCAGAAACCCGGTGCACCGACCACACGCAGCGCCACCCCAACAACCTTGACACACCCGTGGTAAGGTTGCGGACACGTGCCGAACGACGCCCTGACCATCCACGAGGCTGCCGAGACGACCGGCTGGTCGGCCCGGATGCTCCGCTACATCGAGCGTGCCGGGCTCGTCGAGCCACAGCGCTCGCCGTCGGGGTACCGGCTGTACGGCCCGGCCGAGCTTCAGCGGCTGCGCACCCTGCGCGAGCTTCTGAACGCGCACGGCATCGGCCTCCAGGAGGTCGGCTTCGGCCTGCGCCTGCGCCGCGAGCGGGAGCTCAGCGACGCGGTGGAGGCGTGGTTCGAGGCCGAGCCGCAGCGTCCCCAGCACGTCCCCGCGCCCGACTGGCTGCGCTTCGAGCAGGAGAAGCACTCGAAGCTCCTGGCCGCCTGACCCAGAGGAGAACCATGGCTACCACCACCGATCCCCAGACGACCCAGGACTACAAGGTCGCCGACATCAGCCTTGCCGCCTTCGGCCGCAAGGAGATCCGGCTCGCCGAGCACGAGATGCCGGGGCTCATGGCCCTGCGCGACGAGTTCGGCGCGCAGCAGCCGCTGAAGGGCGCGCGCATCACGGGCTCGCTGCACATGACCGTCCAGACCGCCGTCCTCATCGAGACGCTCACCGCTCTCGGCGCCGAGGTCCGCTGGGCGAGCTGCAACATCTTCTCGACGCAGGACCACGCCGCGGCCGCGATGGCCGAGGCCGGGATCCCCGTCTTCGCCTGGAAGGGCGAGACGCTCGAGGAGTACTGGTGGTGCATCGAGCAGACACTCGTCTGGCCCGACGGCAAGGGCCCGAACATGATCCTCGACGACGGCGGCGACGCCACGCTGCTCGTGCACAAGGGCGCCGAGTTCGAGCGCGCCGGCGCCGTGCCCGACCCCGCGTCGGCCGACAACGAGGAGCTCCGCGTCATCCTCACCTTCCTCCAGCGCTCGCTCCAGGAGGACCCGCAGCGCTGGACGCGCATCGGCGAGGAGATCATGGGCGTCACCGAGGAGACGACGACCGGCGTGCATCGCCTCTACGAGATGCACAAGGACGGGACGCTCATGTTCCCGGCCATCAACGTCAACGACTCCGTCACGAAGTCGAAGTTCGACAACCTCTACGGCTGCCGCCACTCGCTCATCGACGGCATCAACCGCGGCACCGACGTGATGATCGCCGGCAAGGTCGCGCTCGTCTGCGGCTACGGCGACGTCGGCAAGGGCTGCGCCGCTTCGCTCAAGGGCCAGGGCGCGCGGGTGAAGGTGACGGAGATCGACCCGATCAACGCGCTCCAGGCGCTGATGGAGGGCTACGAGGTCGTCACGCTCGAGGACGTCGTCGAGAGCGCCGACATCTTCATCACCGCCACCGGCAACAAGGACATCATCACCGCCGCCCACATGGCGCGGATGAAGCACCAGGCGATCGTCGGGAACATCGGCCACTTCGACAACGAGATCGACATGGCCGGCCTCGCCAAGATCGACGGCGTCGAGCGGGTCAACATCAAGCCGCAGGTCGACGAGTGGGTCTTCCCCGACGGCAAGGCGATCATCGTCCTGTCCGAGGGCCGCCTGCTGAACCTCGGCAACGCGACGGGCCACCCGAGCTTCGTCATGTCGAACTCGTTCTCGAACCAGACGATCGCCCAGATCGAGCTGTTCACGAAGAACGACGAGTACGAGA
>JAUJPF010000063.1 GCA_030447275.1 Solirubrobacteraceae bacterium
GCCGGAGGCGGACCGGCGCCGGCCCGAGGCGCAGCACGCGCCGGGCTGCGGCGGCGCGGCGGGCCGGCACGAAGAGGCGCGCCGTCGCGCGGCACGTGGGCGCGCACGACACGCGCAGCGGGAGGCCGCGGTTGAGCAGCGTCGATAGGCGGATCCGGAGCGGCGCTTTGAGGTGGTGGCGACGGGCGGGCGGCTGCGGCGTTCCGAGGCCGGGCGCGTCCCCCGCCGGGTCCAGCGGATCGTCCGCCGGCGGCTTCGACTCGTCAGCGGCCTGCGTCGTGCCGGCCGGCGGCAGCGCCTGCCAGTCCGGCGACTCCTCGAGAGCCGGGCTCCCCGCGACGAGGTGCTGCTCCGAGCCGTCGGCGTTCATGACGAAGATGTCGCCATCGGGGTCGGAGCGCGCGCTGGTGAACGCGATCCGCGCGCCGTCGGGCGACCACGCGGGTCCCTCGTCGAGCACGTCGTTCTGCGTCAGGGGACGCTCGTCGCCGCCGTCGGCGGCCATCGTCCAGACCTCGTTCGTCGGGTCGTCACCCGCGGCGCCGCGCTCGAACGCGATCCGGCTGCCGTCGGGTGACCAGGCGGGGGCCGAGTCGTAGAGCGCGTTGTGGGTGAGCTTCTGGACCGCGCCGCCGTCGGGGCCCATCGTGTAGACGTCGGTGTCGCCGTCGCGCGTGCTCGTGAAGGCGATCCGGGTCCCGTCGGGGGAGAAGGCCGGATAGCGCTCGTCGCCGGGGTCGTCCGCGACCTGCCGCGCGGCGGTCCCGTCGGCCTGCATGACCCAGACGTCCGGGTCGCCGTCGCGGTTCGAGCGGAAGACGATCTGCGCGCCGTCGGGCGACCACGACGGCTGCGAGCTGTAGGGGACCGCGCCGTTCGCCGGCCGCGGCGTGAACGTCAGCCGCCGCTCGCCCGTCCCGTCGGCGTTGACCAGGTAGATCTCGAAGTAGTGCTCGCCCGTGCGTCGCGCGCGGAACGCGACGCGCGTGCCGTCCGGCGACCACGCGGCCTGCGCGTCCTCCCCCGGGTTCCCGGCCAGCCGCTGCCAAGCGCTCCCCGGCGCGGGATCCGCCGCGAAGACGTTCTTGTCGCCGTCGACGGTGCTGCTGAACATGAGCTTGCCCGGCCGGCCCGGGAAAGCCGCGTGCCCGGCGGCGGGTGCGACCGCGGTGAGGGCGGCGACGATGAGCAGACACGTCCGGAGCACGTCGCGCGGACGGTAGCGGCGGTCTCGCGTAGGTTGGGCCGATGCGACGTCTTCTCGTTGGCGGCGGTGGTGCGCTCGGCCTGTACTCGCTCGTGGTCCGCGGGGCGCTCACGCTCGACCTCGGCGTCGGGCGGCGGACGCGTCCGCTCGGCCCGCAGCGCGTGGCCATCGCCGCGCCGCGCGAGACCGTCTTCGACGTGATCGCCGGGCCGTACCGCCGCACGCCGCGCGCGATGCAGTACAAGCTCGAGGTGCTCGAGCGCTCCGACGACATGGTCCTCGCCGCGCACCACACGCCGCTGGCGTTCCGGCAGCGGGCGACGACGGTCGAGACCGTGCGCTTCGAGCCGCCGGACCGGATCGCGTTCCGGCTCGTCCGCGGCCCGGTGCCGTACGTGGTCGAGACGTTCGAGTTCGTCTCGACGGCGGACGGCGGGACGGAGCTCGTCTACACCGGCTCGCTCGGCACCGACCTGTGGGCGCTCGGGGCGTGGTGGGGCGACCTCGTGGCGAAGTCGTGGGAGCGGACGGTCGCGGCGTCGCTCGCGGGCGCGCGCGAGGAGGCGGAACGGCTCGCCTCGCGCGGGCGCCGCGCGCGGTGAGCTACCGGGAGCGCCTGCGGCTCGAGGGCGCGGCGCTGGCGGCGTCGGGGGCGGTCAGCGCGATGGTGGTCCTCGCGTTCGGCGACGGCGCGACCGACGGGCCGGTTTCGACCGTCGTGCAGCTGCTCGCCGTGGCGGTGCTGATGGCGACGGCGGGCGCCTGGAGCGTGCGGCGGTCGATGCGCGCCGCGACGTCGTTGCCTGTCGACGCGGTGGGCTCCGGCGAGCCGACGCCGCTGTGGCAGCTCCCGGCGATCTGCGCGGGGCTGACGCTCGCGTTCGGGTTCGGCGTCGGCTGGGACGCCGGGCTGCGCATCGGCGGCGGGTGCGTGATCGTCGGAGTCGCCCAGGCGGTGCTGTTCGAGCGACTCGTCGCGCGCGAGGAGGCGCGCAGCGGGCGGCGCTTCTTCCGGGTCCCCGGGTCGTCGCTCTTCACCGGGACGAAGCTCGGTGGCGCTCCGTGACCGAAGGCGAGCGCTGGGCCCGCGACGCGCTCGCCGAGCTGCGCGCCGCGCGGTTCACGCCGGCCGCGATCGCGCGGTTCCTCGGCGCGTCGCACCGTCGCGCCGCCGCCACCCGCGCGGCACGGCCGGCGCTGGCGCGGCAGGCGCGGGCGTGGAGTGCGGTCGGCGCCGCCGCGTGGGCGGCGCCCGCGGCGCTGGGGGTGGAGCCGCTGCGCCGCCGGGTCGTCCCGGGCCTCACGTGGTGGGGCCTGACGGCGCTCATGCTCGACTGGCACCTCGGCATGGTCGAGACCGAGGAGGGCGAGCCACGCCCGCTCGGCGCGCCCGACGCTCTGACCCTCTCCCGCGCGTGGCTCGTCCCGCTGGCCGCGGAGCGCCCCGGCCCGCTCGTCTGCTGCGCCGGCTTCGCGAGCGACGGCCTCGACGGCGCCCTCGCGCGCCGCACCCGCACCACCCGTGCGGGCCGCGACCTCGAGGGCGTCGCCGACGTCGCGTTCGCCGCGGCGGCGCTGCGCGGCGCGCTTCGCTCGGGCGGCCTCTCGCGCGGTCCCGCGGCGATCGAGGGGACGCGGATGCTGTCCGGCGTCGTACTGGGGTGGGCGTCCTACCTCGGCGCGGGACGCCCGCCGGACGCCGCGCTCCGGCACGCGGCGCGGGCGACGACGCCGGTGCGGATGGCGGGCATGGTGGCCGCAGGGCTCGGGCGGCGGCGGGCGGCGGACGTGCTCGTGACCGCGGGGGCGGTCGTCGGGTGGCGCGCCGTCGCCCGGGTGACGACGACTCACGCCGTTCGCGCCGTCCGCGAGGGTTGCCGGAGCACTGAACGGCGGCGGGTCGCGCGGCATGCGCCGACCACTTGACATAAAGGTGGATGATCAACAGACTGGACAGCGGACGGTCGCTTCGTGACTCGAGCCTCGGGACATGATCTGGCCGGCCGCTCAGGCCGACGTCGCGACGCCGGACGGCCTCTCAACCGTCCTGCCCGACGTCGACACCACAAGCCTGCGCGCATGCGCGCAGGCCTCCAAGGAAGGGGACGCCATGGTCCGTCCGGGACGAAGGATCGCGCTCCGGCTGCTTGCCTGCTGCGTCTGCGTGTTCGCCGCGACGATGGGAGCCGCGGCCCCCGCGCAGGCCGGCCACAACACCTGCGAGATGCAGATCTACACGCCGTACAAGGGCACGTGGTCGGACTCCACCGTGAGGTTCATCGACTTCGAGGCGTTCGTCGACTGCGCCTGGGGAACGAACGGCCGGTTCTTCCACGAGGCGCAGCGGCACCGGTGGTGGGGCTGGCAGCAGCTCTTCGACCAGGACGCCGCGCTGAACGACCGCGGCAACCGGCGGCTCGGCGTGCGGCTGGACTGCCCGGGGCCGACGATCACCGAGGGGACGTGGACCTTCCGCAGCCTCGCGACGGTGTCCGTGTCGCACTGGTCCGGGTTCGACGGCTTCACCGGCGTCGGCGGGGAGTACCGAACCGGCTGCTACGACTGACCTGGGCGCCGAGCCCCGGCCGAGGTGGAGGCCGCCCCGCCCTCGACGGCGCGGCGGCCTTCTGCCGCGGTGGGTGGCGGTGAGCGGCCGCAGCGGCCGCGCTGCGGTCACGGCGGTGGTCGCGGCGGCGGCCTTCGGTGGCTGCGGTGGCTCGAGCGACCAGCGAGCGTCCGACTCCGCGCGCACCGCGACCGGGGGGGAGCCGGCAGCGACGTCTGCGCCCGGCGGACCGACGTCGCGCGACCGCGAACCGCGCCGCCCGCTCGACCCCTGCGCGGTGCTGGCGCGGCGGACCGTCGAGGCGCTGCTCGGCGCACCGCTCGCGACCTCCCCGGCGTCGGAGGGGTCCAGGAAGCGACGCACCTGCCGGTACCGCGCGCTCGTCGACGACCGCCTCGCCGTGCTCGCGATCACCGTCATCGACGCGCGACTCTCCCACGACCGGTTCGAGCGCCTCGTACACGTCATCCCTCCCGGCGCGCGGCTGCGCCGAGTAGCCGACGTAGGGCTGTCGGCCTACTGGGAGACCCACCCCCGCGAGCCCGGCTCGGGCGTGCTCAGCGTGCTGACTCGCACCGGCGCGGTGATCGTGCAGATCCTGGTCCCCAGGGAGGATGGGGCCGCCGTGCTCCGGGATGCGATGGCGGTCGGGCGGACGGTGGTTCGCGGAGTGGCTTGATGTGTGCGGCGTGCCGTACAACGGCGACGTCTCTGCGTCACACGATCGTGGCGGCGGCAGCACCCGAGGTCGCGCAGAGGCTCGGCGCTTCAGACAAGGCGCCGCTTGACGCGCCGGCCCCCGACGCGCCACGACCCGTAGCAAGCTCGCGGCCGGCGGAATCGGCGCGAACGAAGGGCCGTCGGGAGCCGTACGGGCGAGTCGCTGCCGCCGCCACGCCACGAATGTCGCGGCCGGACCTGAAGCGCCCGCGCCCGGATGCGATGGACCAGAACGACGAAAGCGCCCGCAACGCAGGCGCTTCCGTTAGTAGCGGGGGCGGGATTCGAACCCGCGACCTTCGGGTTATGAGGTGTCTGGATGGGGGTCGAGTTGCCTGAAGTTCCCGCAGTTTGCGAGAGATTCTGTGGTCCGCGAGGGGTGGTTCTTCTCAAATTGGAACCACATGGAACCACGGGAGCCCCTCGAGGCGTCCGTGCCACCCGAACCCGAACAGTAGGAGCGGGAGCGCGACCGACGCGACTGCTCGCCTGATGCGTTGCAGCGGCGTGAACGGCAGCTGCGCGGCTCCATCCGACCGGTAGGCCGGCACGATCGTGTGTCCGAGCGACGCGGCTATCGCACGGCAATGCTCTGCGTGCAACGCACGGTGCGCACGCGAGGAGGTCGTTGTCTTCCGGCGAGATCGCGACGAAGCCGGTGAACCCGCGCCGGGTGAGGTCGCCCACTGGATGGCGCCCGCGCGGGCGGCCGCATCGCAGCTCGAGGTCATGCAGCCGCTGCGCCACGAAGGCAACGGGCACTGCTGCTTCTGGCGGCACTTGTCGAGCCCGTCGCCGTTGTTGCTGAGCATGTCGAAGTGTCCGCCGCGGTCGGACGGTGCGGCTTACAACGGGAAGGCGAGCACCTGAGCACGCCACTTGAAGACGGGCGCCCGCCGCCGCGCTTGGGAAGCTTCCGCGTCACCGGTGGACGACAGCCTTGCTCTGCATACCGACGGACGCGGTGACCTCAGCCTCGAGCGTCAGCTGCTACACGCCGCGATTATCGAGGATGTCCTCGAGGACGCCATCTCGGCGTCCGGGCGGCCGACGGTGGTGTTCCTGGCCGGGGGTCCGGCCTCCGGCAAGAGCACGCTGATGGAGCGGCTCGGGCTGGCGGCGGGCGCGGTGGTGATCGATGTCGATGCGATTCGGCTGCGATTGCCTGAATACACGGAGTGGCGCGACGCCGGGCGCGACGAGGCGGCGGCGCTGACGCAGCGCGAGGCCCGTGACATCGCTGCGCGCGCGTGGGGGGCCGCGCTCGAGCTCGGCTGCAACGTGGTCGTCGACGCGGTCGGCGGTGATGATCGGGGTCAGTTCTCGGGGAAGATCAATACGGCGCTCGAGCGGGGGTTGCCGGTGCGCGTGGTGTACGCGACGGTCGACGTCGAGGACGCGGTGCGGCGCGCCGAGCAGCGGTACCGCGACACCGGCCGAGGGATCGAAGAGGCGGTGCTCCGCGCCAAGCATGCCGAGGTCAGCCGGGGGATCGAGCACGTCGCGAGGCTCGCAGTCGACTCGATCGAGGTTTACGACACGAGCGGCCCCGTGCCGCAGCTGCTCGCCCACGGGCCGGGCGGTCAGGGGCTCGACGGACTCGAAGTGGTCGACTGCGAGGGCTACGCTGCGTTCTTGAGGAAGGGTCAGGCATGAGCGGCAAGCACGGTGACGGGCGAGAGGAGCCGGTGGACTACGACGTCTTCGACGGGCCGCTTATACGCTACGCGGGCGCCGACGCGGTCTTGCGGCTCCCGAACGGCGTCTCGGTCGACCTCAACGCCCTGCGTCACCCGGTCAATGGCGAGCTGCCGAGTTCGGAGCCGCTGACGAGCCTGCAGATGCCCGGCGAGGAAGACGATGTCGAAGCCCGGGCGCGGATCGGCCGGCGGCTGCGAGCACTGCGCGAGGAGCGCCGGCTGTCGAAGCAGGACGTGGCGGCGCAGGCGGGGTTGACAGTCAACCGGTTGACGCAGGTCGAGGAGGGCAAGGTCGCGCTCGGGCTCAGCGTCGTCACCGGACTCGTGCGGGCGATGGGTGCTCGTATCGCCGACATTGCGGCGCCGGACGCGCCGGAGATCTCGAGCGTCGCCCTCGCGCGGACGGCCGAGGGCGCCGGCGTGCCGCGCGAGGTACTGCGGCGGATCTGGCGGGCGGTCGGTGCCCGAGCCTTCGGTGACGCCCTCGTCCGGGGCTTTGCGTGGACGCGGGAGGCGTTGGAGGCCGGCGTGCCGCGGAGCGCGGTGACGGGGCCGGCACCGGCGTTCAAGGCTACGCAGGCGGGCGCCCCGCCGCCGGACTCTCCCCAGCTGGCGCTCGCGCGCCTGCTCTCGGACCTCAGCGCCGAGCGCTTCGACGTCGTGTACGCCGCGGTACCGCCCGACCCGCGCGCGCTACGCGAGCAGGTGGCCGATCCTCGTGGTGACGTGACGCTGGACGCGCTGCTGCGCTGGGCATGGGAGCAGGGGATCGTGGTGCTGCCGTTCGACGGTGGACCGGCGTTCGTCGCGGCGGTGTGGTTCGCCAGCGAGACGCCGGTGGTCGTGCTCAACGAGTCTCGCGCGCAGGCGGCCTACTGGCTCTTCGACTTGGCCCATGAACTCGGTCACCTCGCGCACGGCCACGCGCGAGTTGCCGGCATCGTGGAGGTCGGCGGGCCGACGCGCCCGGATCTCGACGATGAGCAGGAGCTGGCGGCGAACGACTACGCGCTCGCCCTGCTGCTGCCTGACCCCGGCGCGATGCTCGCGGACGTGCGGCGGCGGACCGCCGGCAATGCGCCGGCGAACTTCAAGTTCGCGGTGCGCGACGTGGCGAAGGAGGCACGGATCAGCGCCGGGCCGCTCGGGCTCATCGCGGCGCGCGCGATGAGCGACGTCCCACGGGACGAGGACCGGTGGGGCTCGGCGAACAACCTGGCGTCGGCCGAGGACCCGAACGGACGGGCGCGGGTGGTGGCGGCGTACCGCAAGCGGATTTCGCTCGACGGGCTCGACGAGCTGGACACGGCGCTGCTTGAAACGACCGCGCTGTCAGGCGCGGCGTAGGGCTCAGGCCAAGCGGATCTGCGCGGCGACGGCCGCATGGTCCGAGAGGCGGAGCGTGCGAGGGTCGTCCAGGTACTCGCATCCGGTCAGGTGGTGGTGCAGGGCGGCACCGGCGTGAACGTAGTCGTAGAGGTAGCCCGTGCCGGTGCGCCCGATCCAGCTGTGGGGCTGGGCGGCGTGGCCGCAAAGCTCGTGGCCGGCGGCGAAGCCGATGCGCTCGAGCTCGTCGTGCATGGCGTACTCGTAGGCGAAGAAGCCGGGCAGGCGCGGCTGGTGGGCGCGGCTGACAACGTTGTAGTCGCCGAGGAGCAGAAGGCGGGCGCGGAGGGCTTCGGGTAGCGCGGCCACGCTGTGGAGCAGCGACTGAATGAACGCGCGCTTGCGCTCGACCTTGACGGGACTACGGTCGCGTGAGGGCACGTAGACGCCGAGGAGCGCGATCGGCTCGTCAGTGTCGAGGACGAGCCCGACTGCACGCCAGGGCAGGGTGACGTCGAGGTGCTTGTCGAGGCTCTCGCGGACCGGGATACGAGTGGCGACGACGACGCCGCGGTCGCGCGCGCCGGCGCTCGGTGTGCCGTGAACCGCGTAGCCGCTGTCTTCGAGCGCGAGCATGAGCAGGCGGGTCCCGAGCCCGGCGCTGGTTTCGGTGAGGACGATGACGTCGTCGCGGCG
The DNA here is from genome assembly GCA_030447275.1 of Solirubrobacteraceae bacterium. GTDB lineage: Bacteria > Actinomycetota > Thermoleophilia > Solirubrobacterales > Solirubrobacteraceae > CADCVT01. The sequence continues at coordinate 8,216 of JAUJPF010000063.1, forward strand.
GGTAGTGAGCCAGTCAAGGATGGCCTCAGCGCGGCGGGCGGCGGCGGCGCCGATGTTCAGCGTGACGACCGAGACACGTTGCTCGGTGGTACGTCGGAGCGACCACGCGGCGCGGCGCCCCGCGTCGAGCGCGGCCTTGGGACCGTCCAGGAGCGCGGTGGGACTCGGAAGCGTGGGGCGAGGGACCATGGGGCGCGGAGTCTCGCGCAACGTGCGGGGACGTGCTGCATAGCGTCCTGCGGGTGTGCGACGGTGCCGGTGTGGAGGTCTTGCGTGGTGCGGGGCGGCGGCGGATCGCGGGCGACGGGGTCGCGTCGTCGTGCTACTTCCGCACGTCGGCGTCCGGGGGAGCGCAAGGCACTCGTGCAGATCACCGAGCGCTGCAATCTGCACTGCGCGCACTGTTTCGTGTCGGCCGGGCGCGAGGGCCTGGACCTAGCGCTCGAGGACCTTCGCGAGCGGGTGCTGCCGCGGCTGCGAGCCGCGCGGGTTTCGCGCGTCACGCTCACCGGTGGCGAGCCGTTCGCGCACCCCGACGTCGTCGACATCGTCAGGGTCGCGCGCGGGCTCCGGATGGGCGTGACGCTGTGCACGAACGGCACACTCGTCTCGGAGGAGGCGATGGACACGCTGGCGGCGCTGGGCCGCGTGTCGGTCAACGTGTCGCTCGACGGCTTCTCGGCGCGGGGGCACGGCAAGTTCCGCGGGGCTCCGGCGTCGTTCGAACGCACGGTGGCGACCGTACGCGCGCTGGGTGAGCGCGGGCTGCTCAAGGGGCTGCTGGCGACGCCGAACGCGCTGGCCGATGCGAGCGAGTACGAGGAGCTGTGCGCGCTCGCGCGGTCGTGCGGCGCCGAGTACGTACTCATGAACCCGCTGGCGTCCATGGGCCGGGGTGCGGGGACGCCGGCTCGCCGTCGACGAGGCGCGGCTGCGGGATATCGCCTCGCGGACGTCGGCGCTCGCGGACGACGACCTCGACGTCGTGCAGATCCGGTTCCCCAACGACGAGCGGCCGCTGTCGGGCTGTGAGGCCGGAACGATCGTCTATGTCTTCGCGACCGGGGAGACGACGGTGTGCCCGTACCTCGTCTTCGCCGCGCGCACGCCACAGTCCCAGCACGACGCGGCGGAATTCATCGTCGGCAACGCCCTCGTCGACGACGATCTCGCGGAGCGGCTCGACGCATACCGGCTGCACGACCGTTCGGTCGTGAGCTCGGGTGACCCGCTGTGCGCATCGTGCGCGCTGGCCGACCGGTGCGGCCGGGGTGCCCGGCGGCGGTGATCGCGGCCGGTGGGCGGCTCGGCGATCGCGACGCTGACCAGTGCCCTATGTCGGACGAGGCCGCCACAGCGTGACGCTCGACCTGTTCCGGACCGCCGATCCGCTGCCGGGTCTACTGGTGACGATCGACGGGCCGAACGCGTCGGGCAAGACGTCGATCGCGGAGGCGGTCGCTGCGCGGCTGGCCGACGCCGGGGTGACGGTGCACGCGACGCGGCAGCCGTCCGCATCGGAGATCGGGAAGCTCGCGCGCGGCTCGGAGGCGGTGATCGGCGGTCGTGCGCTCGCCTGCCTCGTGGCGGCCGACCGGCATCACCAGCTGGCGCACGAGATCGTGCCCGCGCTCGAGGCGGGCGCCGCCGTGGTGTGCGACCGGTACGTCGAGTCCTCGCTCGTCCTGCAGCGCATCGATGGCGTCGAGCTCGAGTACGTGCTGGCCATCAACAGCGGGCTCCGGCGGCCAGACGTACGCGTACGGCTCGAGGCGTCCAAGGACGTGCTGGTCGCGCGGCTCGCGGCGCGCGCGACGGTGCCGGGACGACGGTTCGAGGGCATGCCGGGCGTAACGGCGCGCGAGCTGGCGCTGTACGCCGACGCGGACGCGGTGCTCGGCTCGCAGTGCGGCGCGCCGGCGGCGATCGTGCTCGACACGAGCGCGAGCGCGCCGGACGATCAGGCACGGCGGGTCACGGACGTGGTGCTCAAGCGACTCAGGGAGATGCACTGATGGACGATCGGGACCGGCTCGGAGTCCTCACGCTCAACATCGGCAGCCCGTCGGCCCAGCGGGCCGAGCGGCAGCTCGAGTGGCTGGCGGCCCGCGAGGAGGACGTGATCGTGTTGACCGAGACCTGCGCGACCGCGGGGACGCGGCTTCTGGGCGACCGGCTGGCAGCGGCCGGTTGGGACGTCGTGGGCCCGGCGCTCGATGACGGTGAGCGGGGCGTGCTCGTGGCGAGCCGGCTGGCCGGTGGCCGGTTCGATGACGCGGTCCTGGCGTACCTGCCGTCGCGGGCGGTCAGCGTGCGCGGCGCGGGCGTGGATGTGCTCGGCGTGTACGTCCCATCGCGCGACGAGTCGCGAGTTAAGATCGCGCGCAAGGAGCGGTTCGTCCGTGAGCTCGGGGCGGCCGTACGGCGGTGGGCCGCGCGGCCCGCGGTACTCATCGGCGACCTCAACGTGCTCGAGCCCGACCACCGGCCGCGCTACGCGTTCTTCCGCGACTGGGAGTACGGGCTGTACGCGGATCTGATCGCCGACGGCTGGGTCGATGCCTATCGCCGCGAGCGGACGGGACCGATCGAGCACTCGTGGGTTGGGCCCGACGACGACGGGTTCCGCTTCGATCATGCGTTCGTCAGCGCCCCTCTGGCAGGCGCGCTGCGATCGTGCGCGATGTTGCACGAGACGCGCGAGCTCGGGCTCACGGACCACTCGGCGCTGACCGTCTCCGTGGCATGCGGGGCTGTCGAGCGCCTGCAGATCGGGTCGCTGTCGGCTGAGCCGCTCGCGCTCTTCTAGGCTCGTGAGCGCCGGGTCCCTTCGACGCGCGGGTCGCCGGGCCCGCCTCGTACGAATCCTCGGCGTGTCGCTGGCGATGGGCGGGCTCGTTGCGCTTGGGGTCGCGCTCATGACCGACCGCGAGGGCCTCGGATACACCGTCGGGACAGGCGTCGTCGCGTCGCTTTTCGCATCGGTCTACGTGCTCGCGGTCGGCGAGTACCTCCTCGGTGGCACTGGCGTTGACATCGAGCGGCTCGAGGAGGCTGCTGAGCGACTGGAGCGCGGCGCGGTCCTCCTCGAGCACGCCCGCGAGCACGGCGCGCTCGCGGTCAAGCCCAAGTCGCGGTACGCGCCGGACGAGTGGATCGCGCTGCTCGACGCGCGCGAGGACCTCTACATCGTCGGCCACGCGCTTCACAAGTGGTGCCGCGACGACGTGCGCGGTCCGTTCGTCGCCGCGGTCGAGCGGCTTGTGCGGGCCGGCAAGCGCGTCCAGCTGGTGATCCTGCCACTCGACGGGGAAGTCACGAGGCGGATCGGCGAACAGCGCGGTAAGGACTACCACCGGCGGGTCGAGGAGACGCTCGACACGCTGGCCGCCGTGTACCGGGCGCTGCCGGAGCGGAAGCGTGCGCTGCTCGATGTGCGGCAGCTCTGCGAGGAGGCGCCGATGCCGTACATGCTGGCCGGCAACGAGGACGTGCTCGTGACGGCGCCGTATCCGATCGCGGCCGATAGCGACACGATCTTCGCGCTGACCGTCGACGCTAAGGGGCCGCTCGGGGCGGCGATCCTCGACGACCTCAAGCGCTTGGTCGCCTCGTATAGCGAGCCGGTCGACCTCAACCGATCCTAGTCCGGGGCGCGACCCTCACGCGAGGCCGTGAATCTCATCGCGGCCTCCCAGCGCCCGAGTAGAGCCGCGTTTCTTGCTGCTCCGGCGCCGCATCGGCGGCGCTTTAGTGCAGCAGGTGGGCGGCGCGGCCTCTTCCGGCACTCTGACGCGGGCACCGATGCGCGCGCAGCGCCAGCCGCGCGGGTGGGTGGGCCCAGGGGCGTCGCGGCCCCGTTCGGCGCCCGAACGGGGGTCTCGGGCGGCCCGAGGCGCCCGCCGACCGCGAGCGATCAAGCGACGAGCACGGAATGAGCCCGCTGCCGGACTCGACCGCCGACCGCGTCCTACGATGGAAGGCTGGCGATGTCATGACGTCCCGGCGTCCGCGAACTCCGACGCACCCTCGACATCCCGGACGGAGTACTACGTGGCGGACGGATGGCGGGGCCCAGAACGGACCCCCGCTACGACCCTCCGAGTGAACCCGACAGCGCGTGTACGTCGCTTCGATGGTCAGGAGCTCGGCGTACCTCGACGCCGCGCGCGACACGCCGGCGGCGGCACGGGGGCGCGGTGCACCAGGGTCGCCGTAGCGACGGTTTCGGCCGACCGGGATTGGGGGCGCGAGGACTTCCGCCCGCCTCCTGCGGCGGGGCCTTACCGGCTACGTCCCGCGACCGGTTTACGCGCTCCGCGCGAGCGGCCAAGCGCGCATCAGCGGTCCGTACCGAGCCGCGTCGGGCTCTGGCGCTCCTCGGAAACGATAGACGCTCAGACACTCGCCGACGGCATCGGTCAGCGTCATGCGTAGCCGCTCATAGGCCGGTGCGGTCGGGGAACGGGCGCCCTCGTCTGAGCCGGCGCAGCTCCGCCTCGGCCTGCGTGCGCGTCAGGCCGTCGGCCATCGACGGCCGGCGCTTCAGACCAATCCGTCGCTTGACGCGGCGGCCGTCCACGCGCCACGACCCGTACCAGGTTTCGCGACCGGTGGAATCCGCCCGGACGAAGAGCCGTCCGGAGCCGTAAGAGCGCTTCGCCGCCGTCGCCATGTCACGACTATGTCGCGCCCGGCCGCTCTGCGCCCCCGCCCAAATTGGAACCATATTGGAACCACGGTCGCCGGCGAGGCCTTAACCGCGAAGGCCGCCCTTGCGAGCGGCCTTCGTTCTTAGTCGGCCTCAGCAGGGCTTTTTACGGCGCCTGCGTTGGTCGGCCTCGATAGCGGGGGCGGGATTCGAACCCGCGACCTTCGGGTTATGAGCCCGACGAGCTA
>JAUJPF010000008.1 GCA_030447275.1 Solirubrobacteraceae bacterium
CGGGTTCAACTTCTTCGGCGGCGTCGAGGCGCCGCTGCTCCAGGTCTTCATCTTCATCGGACTGCTGTTCATCGCCGTGAACTTCTCGCTGTCGCGGCTGTCGCGACGGCTGGAGATCCGCGAGCAGCAGCGCAGCGGCGGCCCGCTGCGGCCGGTGCAGGGCGCCGAGGACCAGGCGGTGACCGCGCCGGCGTGAGCCGGCGCGATCGCCTGGGGAGGTCGATCCCGTCCGCTACGCGGCGGGGATCTCGTGGTTGGCCTGGAACACGCTGCCCGGGTCGTACACGCTCTTGACGGCCCGCAGCATCGGGCGTGCGAGCCGCGCTCACATCGGGGGGTTCCCCAATCCGGTCCCCATCGCGACCTACACTCCGCGCCGTGTTCACCCCCGTGCGCACCCGGCGGACCTTCGAGGAGGCGGCCGAGCAGATCGCCGACAAGGTCCGCGCGGGCGAGCTCCGGATCGGCGACAAGCTCCCTCCCGAGCGCGACCTGGCCATCCAGATGGAGATCAGCCGCCCGACGCTGCGGGAGGCGGTGAAGGTGCTCGTCGACGCCGCGCTGCTCGAGGTGCGGCGCGGCCCGGGGGGCGGCATGTTCGTCGCGACCGACGTCGTGCCCGTCGACCTCGTACGGCGCGTGAGCGAGCTGCGCCTCAGCGAGGCCGAGGGCGTGCTCGAGGCGCGCCGGATCATCGAGCCGCACGTCGCGCGCCTCGCCCACAAGCGCGCCGGCGAGGAGGAGCTGGCGCCGGTCGAGCGCACGATCGAGGTCATGCGGGCGATCGTCGGACGCGGCTACCGGCCCGAGGACGAGGATCGCTTCCTCCAGCTCGACGTCCAGTTCCACCTCGCGCTCGCGCGGGCGGCGGCCAACCCGACGCTCGAGACGCTCCTGCGCATCGTCTTCCGCCAGCTCGAGATCCTGCGCGACATGGCGATGCACGTCCCGACGGTGCCCGAGTGGATCATCGACGTCCACGAGCGGACGCTCGCCGCCGTGCGCTCCGGCGAGGGCATCGACGAGGTCATGGAGGAGCACCTCGGCCGGCTCGAGCAGATGCTGCGCAGCGAGGTGGCGTAGGGCGGGCTGAGCCGCGCCGACGCGGCCGACCGCAAGTTCTCCCGTACGCCGTCGTTCGTTGGTAAGGTGCCTTGACCCAAATGGGTCAGGGCGCTTGACCATCAGAGGAGGGGACTTGGCTACGACGGCTGACACCACGCGCAACGCCGCGACGACGGGCACGGTCGCCCCCGCCTCCGGCGCGCGCCCGGTCAAGCTCAGCCGCCCCGAAACCACGCTCGACGACAAGTACCTCCTCGAGCAGGGCACGATCTTCCTCACCGGCATCCACGCGCTCGTGCGCGTGCTGCTCGACCAGCACCGCGCCGACGTCCGCGCCGGCCTGAGCACGGCGACCTTCGTCTCGGGCTACCAGGGCTCGCCGCTCGGCGGCTTCGACAAGGAGATCCTGCGCCTGCGCGACATGGCGACCGACCACGGCATCGCCTTCACGCCCGGCCTCAACGAGGAGCTCGCGGCGACCGCCGTCTACGGGTCGCAGCTCGTCCAGAACCTGCCGACGCCCAAGCACGACGGCGTCACGGGCGTCTGGTACGGCAAGAACCCCGGCCTCGACCGCGCGATGGACGCGCTGCGCCACGCGAACTTCGCGGGCACCCACCCGAACGGCGGAGCGCTCGCGCTCGTCGGCGACGACCCGAGCTGCAAGTCCTCGACGCTGCCGAGCGCGGCCGAGGGCACGCTCGCCTCGCTGCACATGCCGACCTTCTTCCCGGGCACGCTGCAGGAGGTCCTCGACTTCGGCCGCCACGCGATCGCCTGCTCGCGCGCGTCGGGGCTGTGGTCGGCGCTGAAGATCGTCACGAACGTGGCCGACGCGGCGGGCACCGCCCAGGTGTGGCCCGACCGCGTCGTGCCGCTCGCGCCGCGCGTCGAGTGGCAGGGGCGCCCGTACGTCCACCAGCCCTCCGGCCACCTCCTCGCGCCGCAGTCGCTCGAGCTGGAGAAGACGCTGTTCGGTCCGCGGCTGGAGATCGCACGCCAGTACGCGCAGCTCAACCACCTCAACCCGATCACGATCCCGACGCCCGATGCGTGGCTGGGCATCGTCGCGAGCGGCAAGGTCTACTACGAGCTGCTCCAGGCTCTGCGCGACCTCGGCCTCGACCAGGCCGGGCTCGAGCGCGCCGGCATCCGCCTCATGAAGGTCGGCATGCTGTACCCGCACGACCGCGACGCCTTCCGCGAGCTGGGCCGCGGCCTCGACGAGATCCTCGTCGTCGAGGAGAAGCTCGAGTACCTCGAGCCCGCCGTCAAGGACGCGCTCTACGGGACGGCCGACGCGCCGCGCATCGTCGGCAAGCGCGACCCCGACGGCCGCGACCTCGTCTCGCCGCTGTCCGACCTCGACGCCGACGCGATCGCGCTGGCGGTCGCGCGCCGGCTCGACACGCGCGTGCATCTCGACAGCGTCCGCGCCCGCGTGGAGCAGATCACCGCGCGCCAGGCGACGACGGCGAAGACGCTCCCCACCGCCACCCGCACGCCGTACTTCTGCTCGGGCTGCCCGCACAACACCTCGACGGCGAACCCCGAGGGGACGCTGCTCGGCGTCGGCATCGGGTGCCACACGATGGTGCTGCTCGACTCCGATGGCAAGGGCGAGATCACGGGCCTCACCCAGATGGGCGGCGAGGGCGCGCAGTTCGCGGGCATCCAGCCGTTCACCGACGCGGAGCACTTCGTCCAGAACCTCGGCGACGGCACGTTCCACCACTCCGGCTCGCTGGCCATCCGCTTCGCCGCCTCGGCGGGCGTGAACGTCACCTACAAGCTGCTCTACAACGACACCGTCGCCATGACCGGCGGGCAGGTCGTCCTCGGCCAGCTCAAGGTCCCGCAGCTGACGCGCTGGCTCGCGCTCGAGGGCGTCAAGAAGATCGTCATCACCACCGACGAGCCGGAGAAGTACGACGGCGTCGAGCTCGACCCGATCGCCCGCGTCGAGCACCGCGACCGGCTCGCCGGCGCCCAGGCCGAGCTGGCCGCGATCGAGGGCGTCACCGTCCTCATCCACGACCAGGGCTGCGCGGCCGAGAAGCGCCGCCTGCGCAAGCGCGGCAAGATCGCCGACCCGGTCCAGCGCATCCACATCAACGAGCGCGTGTGCGAGGGCTGCGGCGACTGCGGCGAGAAGAGCTCGTGCCTGAGCGTGCTGCCGGTCGAGACCGAGTTCGGGCGCAAGACGCAGATCCACCAGGCTTCGTGCAACAAGGACCTCTCGTGCGCGAAGGGCGACTGCCCCTCGTTCCTCACCGTGATCCCCGGTGAGAAGGCGAAGAAGAGGGCGCCCGCGCCGCCGGAGGAGCTGCCCGAGCCGGCGCTGCGCGTCTCGCACCGCGACTTCCTCGTCCGCATGGCCGGCGTCGGCGGCACCGGCGTCGTCACCGTCTCGCAGATCCTCCAGATGGCGGCGCTGCTCGACGGCAAGCACGCGTTCGGCCTCGACCAGACCGGCCTCGCGCAGAAGGGCGGCCCGGTCACCAGCGACATCCGCATCAGCCGCGACCGCATCGAGGGCTCGAACAAGGCGGGCGCCGGCGCGGCCGACCTCCTCCTCGGCTTCGACGTCCTCGGCGCCGCCAGCCCGAAGAACCTGCTCGTCGGGACGCCCGAGAAGACGATCGCGGTCGTCAACACGGCGGCGGTCCCGACGGCGAAGATGGTCAAGAGCACCGCGGTCTCGTTCCCGGCCGAGCGGCGCAACCTCGCGGCGATCGAGCGCGGCACGCGCGCGTCCGACAACGTGTACTTCGACGCGCAGGCGCTGGCCGAGGGCCTCTTCGGCGACCACATGCCGACGAACCTCCTGCTGCTCGGCGCGGCCTACCAGCACGGCTGCCTGCCGGTGTCGGCCGACGCGATCGCGCAGGCCATCCGGCTCAACGGCGCCGCCGTCGACAAGTCGCTCGCGTCGTTCCGGTGGGGCCGCGCGGCGATCGCGCGCCCCGAGCTCGTCCACGACGTGCTGAACCCGACGGTCCCCGAGCCCGAGGTCGACGGCAAGGCGCTCGCCATCCTCGAGGCGACCGGCGCGACCGGTGAGGTGCGCCGGCTGCTCGCGGTGCGCATCCCCGACCTCGTCGCCTATGAGAGCGCCCGCTACGCCCGCCGGTACGCCGACGCGGTGATGGAGGTCGCGCGGGTCGACGCCGAGGTCGGCGAGGCCTACGCCCGCGGGCTCTACAGGCTCATGTCCTACAAGGACGAGTACGAGGTCGCGCGGTTGCACCTCGACTCGGTCGAGCGCGCGAAGATCACCGACGAGTTCGGCGAGGGGACGAAGGTCTACTTCATGCTCCACCCGCCGCTGCTGCGCGCGCTCGGGCTGAAGCGCAAGCTCAAGCTCGGCCCGTGGTTCACCCCGGGCTTCCGCGCGCTGCACCGGATGCGCAAGCTGCGCGGCACGCCCGCCGACGTCTTCGGCTTCGCGCAGGTCCGCCGCGTCGAGCGCGAGCTGATCGACGAGTACCGCGAGCTGGTCGCGCGCTCGCTCGCCGAGCTGCGCCCGGAAACCCAGCCGACGGTGAAGGAGATCGCCGCGCTGCCCGAGATGGTGCGCGGCTACGAGGACATCAAGCTGCGCAATGCCGAGCGCTACCGCGCCGAGGCCGAGCGGCTGGAGCGCGAGCTGCACGAGGGCCCGAAGGCCAAGCGCACGCCGCGCATCGAGCTGCCGGTCGTCCAGGCCTAGAGCGTCACGCCGTCGTCGGCTGCTCGGTGCCCCCGCGGGCGTCGAGCTCGCGGACGATCGCCTGCGTCGTCGCGTCGCGCTCGTTGCGCGCGTCGGTCAGCGGCCCGATGACGCCGCGCAGGACGGAGAGGACCGCCCAGCGGCGCGGGCGGATGATGCGCGGGCTGCGCCGCTCGACCCCGCGGACGATCGCCTCGCCCGCCGCCGACGGCGGGAGGCGCTTGCGCAGCGGCGCCGGGATCGTGTCCATCATCGCCTCCGCGAGCGGCTCCTGGTCGATCGAGCGGCGGACCATCTCGGTGTCGATGAAGCCGAAGTACGCGACGCTCGCGCTCGCGCCGTGCGGGGCGAGCTCGGTGCGCAGCGCGCGGCCGAGCTGCTCGACCGCGGCCTTGCTCATCGCGTAGGGCGTCGCGCCGGCGCCGTTCATGAACGAGTAGATCGACCCGACGACGACGACGTGGCCGCCGCGCCGGACGATCTCGGGCAGCGCCACGTCGACCGTGCGGCAGACGCCCATGAGGTTGACGTCCAGCACCCGGTCGAAGGTCTCGGTCGGCATCGCGCGCATCGTCGCGGCGCGCGGGGCGATGCCGGCGTTGGCGACGACGACGTCGAGGCCGCCGAACCGCTCGACGGCGGTCGCCACGGCCCGCTGCATCCCGCCGCGGTCGGTCACGTCGACGCCGAGCCCGAGCGCGTCGGTGGCGCGGAGCTGCGCGGCCGCCGCCTCGGCGGCGTCCTGCTCGAGGTCGACGAGCGCGACGCGCGCGCCGCGCCGGACGAACGCCCGCGCCGTCTCGAGGCCGATCCCGCGCGCGGCGCCGGTGACCAGCGCCACCTTCCCCCTCAGCTCATAGCGGTCCATGCGCGGGGACTCTAGGCGGGCGCGACGCCGCCTGCGACCACCGTCCACGGCTCGACGCGCCAGGACGTGACGAGCCCTTCGCGGACGTAGGGGTCGACCGCGACGAACGCCTCGGCGTCGGCCCCCTCGCGGAAGACGATGAGCGCAGCCGCCGGCGGATCGCCGGTCGCGCCGCCGGCGATGACGCGGCCGTCGGCGACCCACTCGCCGATCAGCGCGGAGGTGCTCGGCGCGGTGCGGCGCGCGCCGCTCGACGATGTTCTCGACGTAGTCGTAGTGCAGAAGGTGGAGGAGCTGAGCCACTTCGGAGTAGTCCCTCCGGACGACGAAAGGTTCGTCCTTCAGACCGATGACGCGAGCGCGCGCCTCCGGCAGGCTACGCAGCGTCACTTCAAACGACCAGCGTTGAGCAAGAGCCGGCGGCGCGCCACCCCAGCCCCCCAGGGCCCGCGCCCGCCCCGCCGAGACCTCCGCCTCCTCCCCCGCAGGACCGCCGCCCTGTCTCCCCGGACGCGCGCCGCACCGGGCTCCGAGCGTCTACGCGCCCGGTCGAGGTGGCGTGACGGGCTAGGCGGGGGTGAGACGGAGGCCGCGGCGCTGGAGGTAGCCCACGACCTCGCGCACGAGCGCGCGCTCGAAGACGAGCGTGAGCACGGCGGTGATCGTCAGGTACGCCGCGAGCTCGGCGGCCGCCCGCGCGAGCGTGCGGTCGCCGGGGATGCCCGCCCGCGTCAGGAGCACGAGCGCCGCTCCGGGGAGCACCGGCGCCGCGGCGCGCGTGAGCTGCGCGAGCAGGTTGAACTGCGCGAACAGGCGCCGCAGGTAGTACCAGCGCACGCCGAGCGAGACGACCATCGCCGCGGCCACGCCGAGGGCCCAGCCCGTCGTCCCCAGCAGCAGGATCGCGGGCAGGCTGACGACGAGGAACACGACGAGGTCGGCGAGCGCGCCGACGAACAGCGGGCGCGTGTTGCCGCGCGCCCGGACGAAGAGGCCCCAGTTGAACGCGACCTGGCCGACGCCCGCGGTGAGGCCGATCGCGGCGATGAGCCCGCCGGCCGACGCCCAGCTCGCGCCGAAGAGGAACGTGATGAGGTCGTCGGCGAACAGCGCGAGCGCGACCCCGAACGGCAGCCCCCACATCAGCGCGAGCCGGTTGGACTTCAGGAACACCTCGTACATCAGCGCGGTCCGGTCGGCGACGGCGCACACCGCCGGGTAGAGCGTCTGCGAGACGATCGCGTCGACGCGGTCGGCGAACGCGGCGATCCCCACCGCGAGGCCGATGGCGCCGATCCCCGCGAGCCCGGCCGAGGCGTTCGACGCCAGCAGCGAGCCCTGGACGATCACGAGCCCGATCACCCCGGTGCCGAACAGCGGCAGCGAGAACTCGACGTAGTCGCCGAGCGTCCCGCGGTCGAAGCGCAGGCGCAGGGGATACGGGCACGTCACGATGCACGCGATCGCCGAGGTCGCCGCCCCCACGACCGCGCCGATGACGAAGCACCAGTAGCCGGCCCCGGCGATCGCCAGGCCGACGGTGGCGAGGAAGGTCACGAACGGGTTGATCGCGATGAGCACCCGGTGGCGCAGGTAGTCGAGCCGGCGGTACGGGATCCACGCCGCGGCCTCGAACGCGGTCAGCGGCACCGCCAGCGAGGCCACGAGCCCGCCGGCGATGACCTCCGACTCGCCGTAGGCGAGCGCGTACAGCGGCAGCACGAGCGCGAGCAGCGCGAAGAACGCCACCGAGATCGCCAGCTCGAGCGTGAACGCCTTCTGGAACGCCGCGACCTGGTCGGGCTCGTCCTGCTGGATGAACTTGTCGCCGATCCCCAGGTGCTTGAGCCAGCCGAGCGTGACGATGATGGTGAGGATCACCGCCCACAGCCCGAACTCGGACTGCGTGAGGAACGCGGCCACGACGAGGCGCTGCACGAGCCCGAGCGCGGCGAACACCACGGTGAAGCCCGCGGTGATCATCGTGCCGCGCGCGGTGTGGCGCCGGACGTCGGTGATGGCGGGATCGATCCGCGAGCTGACCGGCGACTCCGGGTCGAGGGCGAGATCCGGGTTCGGCCCGCTCACACGCGCCCAGCCTACCGGGGGCGGCGCCGCATCCAGCCCAGCGGGTGGTGCGTGAGCAGGAAACGCTCCTCGCGCTCGCGGTCGTGCTCGAACTCGGGGTGGCGGGCGAGGAAGTCGCGGTTGGCCGGCAACGGTCCCGGCCGGCTGTCGCGGAAGAGCTCGAGGCGGTCGATGACCCCGTCCTGGCTCAGCAGCAGGCTGCCGGGCGTCACCATCGGCGCGTAGAGCTCGAGCTCCGCGGCGACGTGGTCGCGGTCGTGGTTGCCGTCGAGGATCACCATGACCGGCCCGCCGGCCGCGGCCGCTGCCGCGCGCACCTGGCCGGCGATCGCCGGGTCCGTCGAGCTGCCGTGGAGGAACGTGATGCGCGGGTGGTCGAGCTCGTGGAGCTCCACGATGTCGACGGTGACGACGCGCCCCTCGCCGAGGACGTCCATGAGCTGCGCGTAGAACAGCGCCGAGCCGCCCATGTTGGTCCCGGTCTCGATCAGCAGCGCGGGTCGCAGCTCGGAGATCGTCTCCTGGATCGTCCACAGGTCGAGGACGTTCTGCCAGATCGGGACGCCGGCCCACGACGTGGTGCCGAAGTTCTCGGTCTTGGCGATCAGGTCGTTGTGGAAGAGCCTCGCGACGGGCCGGCGCCCGGTCCGGCCCCACGCGTTCAGGGCCGCGGCGATGGCCCGCTTCCGTAGGGCGCCCGAGGACCTCCTGCGCCCGATCAGCACTCCGGCGACGATATACCCTCGACCCCGTGCAAGGCGCCCAGTACGTCGCGGACCGGCCCAAGGACCTCCGCCGGGCGCGGCCCTGGCACCGCCACCGGCACCACATCCAGACGCTGCCGGCGCGCCTGGAGGTGCTGTCGCGCGACCTCGCCGTCCCGCCGGGTGGACGCGTCCTCGACTACGGCTGCGCCGACGTGCCCTACCGCGGGTTCTTCGGCCCGGACGCGGAGTTCGTCGCCGCCGACCTGCCCGGCAACCCACACGCGACGCTGACGCTCAACGCCGACGCGACGGTGCCGGTGCCCGACGCGAGCTTCGACGCGGTCATGTCGACGCAGGTGCTCGAGCACGTCGCCGACCCGGCGGCGTACCTGCGCGAGTGCTTCCGCGTCCTGCGCCCCGGCGGCCGGCTCCTCCTCTCGACGCACGGCATCTTCATCTACCACCCCGACCCGATCGACTGGTGGCGCTGGACGTGCGCGGGCCTCCACCACGTCGTCGAGGAGCCGGGGTTCGAGGTCGTCCGCTTCGAGGGGATCATCGGGCTGCTCGCCACCGGGATCCAGCTCGTGCAGGACGCCGTCTACTGGCACCTGCCGCGGCCGGTGCGCCCGGTGCTCGCGCTGTGCCTCCAGACGCTGGCCGCGCTGGCCGACCGGATCGAGGGAGAGCGCAGCCGCACCATGAACGCCCAGGTCTACGGGCTCGTCGCCGCGAAGCCCGGACCGTGAGCACCCGGCACGTCGCGTGCGTCGCCGAGGGCGAGTACGTGAAGCACGCCGCGACGATGCTGCACTCCGTGCTGACGCACGAGGGGCGCGGCACCGTCCACGTGCACTACCTGCACGGCAGCGACCTGCGCAGGCGCGATCACGACAAGCTCGAGCGCTGGCTGGAGCGCCAGGGCGCAGCAGCGACGTTCCACCGCATCCCGGACGAGCGCTGCGACGAGCTGCCGACGGAGGGCTTCACCGGGCGCGCGACGTGGTACCGGATCTTCCTCCCCGAGCTGCTGCCAGGCGTCGAGCGCGTGCTGTTCCTCGACGCCGACATCATCGCGTGCGACGCGCTCGACGAGCTGTGGGAGACCGACCTCGAGGGCGCGTACCTCGCGGCGGTCACGAACGTGCTGCCCCCCGAGTACGCGGACCGCCCCGCGGCGATGGGGCTGGCGTCGCCCGACGAGTACTTCAACGCCGGCGTGCTGCTCATGAACCTGGAGCTGATGCGGCGCGACGAGTGCACCGCGAAGCTCCGCGCCTTCGGCGTCGAGCGCGCCGCCGAGCTCGTCCTGCGCGACCAGGACGCGCTGAACGCCGTCCTCGCCGGGCGCCGGCGCCCACTGCACCCGCGGTGGAACGCGATGAACATCTTCCGTCTGCCGGAGGCTGCGGTGGTGTTCGGGGCCGACGCGATCGCCGAGGCGCGCCGGGACCCGGCGCTGAGGCACTTCGAGGGGCCCGACGACAACAAGCCGTGGCACCCGGCGTGCACGCACGACGACCGCGAGCGGTACTTCGCCCACCGCCGCCGGACGCCGTGGCCGCGGGTGCGGCTCGAAGGGCCGCGCCGCGTGCCGCGCTGGAGCTTCCGTGCCTGAGCACGACGTCGCGATCGTCGGCGGCGGCATCGCCGGCCTCAGCGCGGCCATGACGCTCGCCCGCGGCGGGCGCCGGGTGGTGCTCCTGGAGGCCGAGGACGGGTTGGGCGGCCTCGCCGGGACGTTCCGGTTCGGCGACGGTGTGGAGGTCGAGCGCTTCTACCACCACTGGTTCACGAACGACCGTCATGTGCCCGAGCTCGTCGCGCAGCTCGGGCTCGACGACGACGTCGTGACGATGCCGTCGCGCACGGGGATGTACCTGAACGGCCGCATCTGGTCGCTGTCGACGCCGCTCGACCTGCTGCGGTTCGACCCGCTCCCGTTGCGCGACCGGCTGCGGCTCGGCCTCGCGACCCTGCGCGTGCGGCGGGTGCACGACTGGAAGGCGATCGAGGGCCTGAGCATCCGCGAGTGGCTGACGCCGCTGTGCGGCGCGCGGGCCTACGAGCGGGTGTGGGAGCCGCTCGTGCGGGCGAAGTTCGGGCGCCACGCCGACGAGGTGACGGCGGTGTGGATGTGGAAGAAGCTCGTCCTGCGCGGCGGCAGCCGCAGCGCCTCGGGCGGCGAGGAGCTGGCCTACTTCCGCGGCGGGTTCGGCCGGCTCGCCGCGGCGATGGGCGCGGACGTCGAGGCGCACGGAGGCGAGGTGCGGCTCGGCACCGCGGTCGAGCGCGTCGAGGTCGAGGGTGGCCGGGTCGCCGCGCTGCGTACCGACGGCGATCGCGTCGAGGCCCGCGAGCACCTCTTCACGCCCTCCCTCGAGATCATCGCGGACCTCTTCGAGGAGGCCGGCCCCGAGGAGTGGGTGCGCTCTCTGCGGCGGGTCGACTACCTGGGGAACATCTGCCTCGTCCTGCGCCTGGAGCGCAGCCTGTCGGACACCTACTGGCTCAACGTCAACGATCCGGGCTTCCCGTTCGTCGGCGTGATCGAGCACACGAACTTCGACGCCCCGGACCACTACGGCGGCGACCGGATCGCCTACCTCTCGCGCTACCTCGACACCGAGGACCCGGTGTGGTCGATGGACGACGACGCTTACTTCGAGGACGCGGCCGGCCACCTGACCCGGATGTTCCCCGAGTTCGACCGCTCCTGGGTCCGCGACTTCCGGACGTGGCGCGCCCGCTACGCGCAGCCCGTGACGGGGCGGAACTACTCGACCTACGTGCCGCCGAGCACCACGCCGTGGGCCAACGCGACGATCGCCACGATGGCCCAGATCTATCCGGAGGACCGCGGCACGAACTACGCGGTGCGCGAGGGGGTCGCGGCCGCGCGGCGGCTGCTCACGGCGCCATCGGCGCCCTGAGCATGCGGTGCACCGCCGCCGCCATCGGCGTGCGGCGCACGGGGTCGGCGCCGGGCGCCGCGCGGGCGAACCGCAGCACCCGCGGCTGGACGCGCGTCTCGGGGCGGACGGCGTACGTGACCGGGACGCGCCGGCGCGAGACGTCGCCGATCACCGCGAGGATCTCGGAAACCGTGCGGGTGGCGCCGTCCCGGACGAGCGCGGTCGAGAAGCCGGCGGGGGCCGTCTCGGTCAGCCGCAGGGCGGCGCCGGCGGCATCGGTGTGGAAGAGCAGGTCGCGGCGGGTGTCGGGGCTGACGAAGACCGTCATCGGCTGGCGCAGGCGCGTCGCCCGGACGGCGGCGGGCACGAACCCGCGCGCCGGCAGGCGCCCTTCGGCGAGCCCGTAGAGGTTGCTGAACCGGCAGGCGAGCACGCGGCAGCCCGCCTCCTCGGCCAGCCGTCGCAGCGCCTGTTCCTGCGCGAGCTTGGCGCTCCCGTACGCCGTGACCGGCGTGGGCTCGCTGTCCTCGTCCACCTCGGCGTCGCCGTGCCCTCCGAAGAGCGCGCCGGCCGACGACGCGAACAGCAGCGTCAGGCCGAGACGCGCCTCGGCGGGCAGCGCGCGCACGGCGTCGCAGAGCGCGCCGACCGCGCGATTCTCGAGCTCCATCGCCTCGCGGCTCGCGCCGACGCGTCCGGCGCCCGCGGCCCAGACGAGCAGCGGCGCCTCCCCGTCGACGGCCGCGGGCAGCTGCTCGCGCAGGGTGGTCGCGACCGCCGTGGGGTCGCCCCACGGCGGCCGGAGGCGCACGCAACAGCCGCCCGATCGCCGGTCGAGGTGCTCGCGCAAGCCCGACCCGAGCACCCCGCCCCCGCCGAGCAGCACCGCGGTCATCCCGGCGGGACGGGCGACGGAGGCGGCCCCGGGGAGACGGCCACGGCCGGCGGCGCCGGCACGCGCGCGGCGTCCTCGAGCGCTGCCTGGAGGCGCCACAGGACGCGCGCATCGGCGTGCTCGGCCGTCACGTAGAGCGGCTTGCCGATCGTGTTGCGAACGGCGAAGCCCACGTACTCGGCGACCACCGCCAGCGACGTGAACAGCCCGCCCATGAGGATGAGCAGCGCGACCATCACCGAGGTCCACCCCGGCGTCGGGAAGGCCCCGCTGATCCGCCGCTGGAGGACGATGGCGGCGATGACGAGCCCGACGAGCGCCACCACGACGCCGCCGAAGGCGATGGCCCGCAGCGGCCGCGTGCCGGTCGAGACGACCATCCGCCAGAAGTGCCCGAGCAGCGCGCGGAAGCGGTAGCTCGACTCCGCGTGCTCCTCGCGCATCGGCAGCGGGCAGATCGCGGCGTCGCCGCACGACCAGCGCAGCGCGACGTCGAGGTAGACGTTCTCGCCGACGTACGCACAGGCCGACCGAGCGACCGACCCCTCGAGCAGGCGGAAGGAGTGGAAGTCGACGTTCGCGCCTGACAGGCGGCGGAAGAGCCGCTTGGCGGCGCGCGACGCCGCGTTGCGCAGGCGCCCGTGCGGCGGTGGGTTCGTGGGCTTGGCGTAGGTGAGCGTCGCGCCGGCGGCAGCCGTCGCAAGCAGCATCGCGGGGATGTGGCGGGGGTCGTGCTGGCCGTCCTCGTCGATCGTCACGACCCAGTCGCCGTTCGTCGAGACGATGCCGGCGATCGTGGCGGGGTGCTGACCGAAGTTCTGCGCCAGCCACAGCGTGCGGACGCGGCGGTCGAGCCGCTCGAGCCCCGCCAGATGGCGGCGCTCGTCGGGCGCCAGGCGCGGGTTGTCGCAGACGAGCACGACCTCGTCGAGGTCGAGGTGCACGCCGTCGGCGACCTCGAACGACGCGGCGACGTCGAGCAGCTCGCGCACGACGGCGTCGAGCGCGGCGCCCGCGCGGAAGACCGGAATCACGATGCTGAGCGTCTGCCTCATGCCGCCGTACCATCTTCGCCCATCCGGAGGGTCCTCGTATCAGCGCCGCTGAGCCGTCCTGGTCTCCGGCTGCTGTGGGGGCTCCTCCTGGCCGGCACGGCGATCCGCCTCTACGTCGCGTTCGCGAGCCGCGGCGTCGGGTTCGACATCGACTCCTACGAGCTGGTCCGCGACGCGCTGTCCTCGGACCCGCTCCAGGTCTACACGGCGGTGAACGAGCCGGACGCGCCGCACTGGCCCTACCCGCCCGCCTTCTTCGCATGGTTCGTGCTCTCGGATCGGGCCGCCGGGCTGACCGGGCTGCGCTACGACGGCTTCGTCCAGATCGCTCCGATCCTCGCCGACGCCGCCCTGGCGTGGATCGTCCAGGCGTTCCTCGGCTCCCGCGGTGCGCCGGAGCGGGTCCGGCTGGCGGCCGCTGCGCTCGTCGCGCTCGGGCCCTCGTTCGGGTTCGTGTCCGGCTACCACGGCCAGATCGACGCCGTGAGCATCCTGCCCGCGGTCCTGGGGCTCTGGCTCTGGTCGCGGAGCGAGGCGCCGCAGCGCGCTCTCGTCGCCGGGCTCCTCATCGGCCTCGGCGGCGCGGTCAAGATCGGCGCGCTGCTCACCGTCCTCGCGCTGCTGCCGAGCGCGCGTTCGTGGGGCGAGCGCGCGCGGCTCGTCGCGGCCGCCGGGTGCGTGCCGCTGCTGCTGCTCGTGCCGTGGCTGGCCGCCGACCCCGACGGGACCGCGCAGGCGCTCGGCTCCAACGACGGGCTGCCCGGGTTCGGCGGCATCAGCCTGCTCGTCCAACCGGAGTTGTCGGCGCTCTGGCTCCAGACGAAGCAGGTGGAGCTGACCGCCCTCAGCGAGACGCTGTTCGACCGCGCCGCCGTCATCGCGATCGGGGCGTTGCTCGCGACGGGCGTCGTCCTGCTCGCCCGCCGCGTCCCGCCGCTCGAGGCCGCGGTCGTGGTGTGGCTGTGCGTGTACGCGCTCGGGGTCAACTTCAGCCTCCAGTACCTGGTCTGGGGCCTGCCCTTCTTCCTCATGGCCGGTCGGCTGCGCGCGGTCGCCGCCCTCCAGGCGGCGGTGCTCGTGCCCACCGCGCTCATCTACGGCGTCGGCGCGCGCAGCGAGCCGCTGCACCGGATCTACACGCCGATCATGCTCGCCGTGTGGGCCGCGTTCGTCGCCTGGTACGTGCTGGAGCTGCGCCGTGCGGCCGCCGGCCCGAGCGGCCGTCAGGGCTTGACGGCGACGCGCCCGGTGTAGTCGATCCGGTGCAGCAGCGGCGGCGAGCCGTGCTCGGCGAAGAACTCGTCCACCGCGCGCCGCGCGCCCTCCCAGTGCCCGTAGTCGTCGACGATGAGCACGCCGCCTGCGACGAGCCGCGGGTAGAGCTGCTCGAGCTCGTGGCGGGTCGACTCGTACCAGTCCGTGTCGAGCCGCAGCAGGGCGATGTCGCCGGTGTCGTGCGCCGGCAGCGTCTCCTCGACCGGACCGGCCACGAAGTGCAGCCGCTCCTCCGGGTAGCCGGTCGCGAGCAGCGTGGCGCGCACCGCCTCCTCCGTGAAGCACTCCGCACCGAAGACCTCGCCCCACGCGCGCTCCCCGCGGGCGCGGGCGCGACGCCAGTGCACGAGCGCCGCGCCCTCGAACGGCGAGACGTCGTGCTCCCCCGGCTCGGTCATGCCCTCGAAGGTGTCGAGCAGGTGGAGCTCGCGGTCGGCGCGCCCGATGTCCTGGAGCGTGAGGATCATCGCCAGCACCGAGCCGCCGCGCCACACGCCGCACTCGACGAACGAGCCGGGGACCTCCGCCCGCACGCAATGGCGCACCGCGTCCACGAGCGCCTGGAGCCGCGCGGTCCCGGTCATCGTGAAGGGCTGCGCCGCACGCACGATCCCCTCGTCGGCCGCCGACATGAGGCGGAACGGGTCGTCGGCCGGCACCTCGGGGCGCCGGCGCCCCCAGCGGCGGATCATCCGCCCCCGACGCGCGACGCGGCCGCCAGCCGCTCGGCGCGCGCTTCCTCGTACGCCCCCTGCATGTCGTCGGCGTGGCGCGCGATCGGGGTGACGATCTCGTCGCGCCGCGCGCGGATCGCCGCGTTCAGCTCCACCACCTCCTCGGGCCGCTCGACGATCCCGGCCATGATGCCTGCCAGCTCCTCCGCCGAGCATGAGCGGTTGAGCCAGCCGGTCTGGCCCTCGACGACGTAGTCCGTCATCCCGCCGATCGCGTTGGCGGCGACCGGGATGGCCTTGGCCAGGAACTCGATGCCCGCGTAGCCGTAGGCCTCCTCCCAGATCGAGGGCATGAGGCCGACGTCGATCTCGTCGAGCATCTGGTCGAGCTGGTTGGGCGCGAACGGCGCGCGCAGCTCGATCGCGTCGAGCGCGGCCGCCGCCTCCGCGAACCGCGGGGCGATCCAGCCGTGGACGACGAGCCGGAAGCGCCCGGCCGCCGCGGACTCCGACAGCAACCGGACGGCGTCGAGCAGCAGCCGCCCGCCCTTGGCGAGGGACTCGAAGGCGCCGAGCGTGCCGAACGTGACGATGCCGTCCGGCGCCGCCACGCGGGGCGTGAGCTTCTCGATGTGCGCGAGCGTGAGGTGCACCGTGCGCACGCGCGCCGGGTCGACGCCGAGCGCGACGTGGATGTCGGCGACGCGCTCGGACATCGCGATCACGCGGTCGGCTGCGCTGAGCCGCGCGACGTTGAGCTGGCGACGGCGCTGGTAGTCCTGCGCCGTTCCCTGCGGGCCGCTCGTCGGCGCGGCGCGGCGGCCGACGGCGGAGGCCACGCGGCGGATGTGCGGGTCGCGCCGCGCGGGCTCCAGCCTCCGCAGGGCCGGCGCGCGCTCCAGGTCGTAGCTCACCGTCGCGTCGAAGAGCGCGCCCGACGGCCGCGGGTCGGCCGCCGTGGTCGCGATGCAGCTCGCCCCCACGTCGCTGCGCGAGCAGACCCGCCCGCTGGCGTCGAGCAGCTTGAAGTTCGGGCAGACGAAGAAGTAGTCCTGGAGCGTGACGACGGTCGGCACGCCCATCCGGTGGGCGACGTCGAGGATCGACGAGGGAAGGCCGGCCAGCTCCTGGAGGTGCAGGACGTCGGGGCGGAACTCGTCGATCACCTCGGCGAGCAGCCGCTCGACGCGCGGCTCGGAGACCTCCAGTGCGGGCTGGCGGCCATGGTCGTACAGCGGCGAGTTGAGAACCTCGTACATCGGGATCTCGTCGCGGACCCACCGGCGCAGCGACGGCCCGCGGTTGCGCGGGTACATGCGCCCGCTGAAGAAGTACGCGGCCTCGTCGCCGCGACGGACCTGCTCGCACATGAGGTCCTCGATGTACGCGACGAGCCCGCCGCGCCGCCACGGGCGAAAGCCGCATCCGACGTGCAGGACCCTCACGCCGCCGCCTCCAGCACGGCCGCCTCGACCGCCTCGTTCAGCACGGGCTCGGTGTGCCGCGGCGCGGTCTCGAGGCCGCCGGCGCGCAGCCGGGCGCGCAGGCCGGCGTCGCCGGCCAGGCGCCGAACCGCGCCGGCCAGCGCCGACGCGTCCTCGGCTCCGAACAGCAGGCAGTTCTCGCCATCGCGCAGATACTCGGCCGAACCGCCGCGACCTGTCGCTACGACGGGCCGCCCCTGGGCCATCGCCTCGAGCGGGACGAGCCCCCACGGCTCCTCCCACACGACGGGGAACAGGACGGCGTCGGCGCCCGCGTAGAAGCCCGGAAGCTCGTCGCGGCCGCGCTGCCCGTGGAAGGCGACGCGCTCGGCGACGCCTTCGCGCGCGGCGTGCGCGCGCAGCCGTTGCTCCTCGGCCTCGTCCCAGCCGCCCACGAGGTCGAGGTGCGCCTCGGCGGGCAGGTGGCGCAGCGCCTCGATCGCGGTGTGCACGCCCTTGCGACGGTCGAGCCGGCCGACGTAGAGCAGCCGCCAGCCCCAGTCGCGCTCCGGCGCCGGCGCGAGCAGCGCCGGGTCGATCCCGGAGTGGGCGACGCTCGTGTCGCGCAGCTCGAGCCCGACGTCGCGCGCGTGGCGGCGGACGTAGTCGCTGACGAAGACGTAGCGTGCCGCGCCGGCGAAGTCGACCCGCGTGGGGAGGCCGGTCAGCCGCTCGCCGAGGCCGGCGAGCAGGCGGCGGCGCGGCCCGGTGAAGCGCGAGAGCCACGGGTCGACGTAGCGGCCGTAGTCGAGCCAGTCGTCGTGCACGAACGCCACCGCGGGAATCCCGCGGCGCCGGACCGTCTCGAGCAGGCTGAGGGACAGGCCTCCCATCGACCACCACATCAACACGTCAGGGCGGCAGTTTGCAAGGTGGCTCTCTAGCACCCGGTGGTTGTGGCGCGTCAGCGCGGCGCGCTCGCGCCACCGCAGCGGCGTGAACTCCGCGTCGCTCAGGTTCCAGCGCAGCTCGCGGTGCACATGAGGAGCATCGCGCTCGTGCGCGCCGGTGCGGGTGTCGGTGGTAAGGACGCGAACGTCGTGGCCGCGGGCGCGGAGGTGGTCGGTGGCCGAGCGCCAGACCTGCTCGTAGCCTCCGTAGCTGTGCGGCGGATACATGTTCCCGACCCCCAGGAGACGCAACCTGCCGGAGGATAGAGTTGCGCGCCGCGTGGAAGCGGAGATGTGGGTCACGGTGGTCGTTCCGTCGCACGGCCGGCATCTGCGGCTGTTGTGGCTGCTCAACGCGCTCGCGGAGCAGACGCTGGCCGCGCCGTGGGAGGTCGTCGTCGTCCACGACTACGGCGCGGACGTCGCCGAGCGCATCCTCGACCGCCACCCGCTCGCGGGCGACGGGCGGCTGCGCCACGTCGCGATCGAGCCGGGCACGGGCAGCCCCGCGCGCCAGCGCAACATCGGGTGGCGGGCGGCGCGCGGGCGGCTCGTCGCGTTCACCGACGACGACTGCCGCCCGGAGCCCGAGTGGCTCGACCGGCTCGTCGCCAGCGTGCGCGACCCCGACGCCGACGTCGTGCAGGGCCTGACGCGGCCGGACGGGCTCGAGCACCACCTGCTCGCCGCGCCGCACTTCCGCACGCTGCTCACCGACCCGCCCGGGCCCTACTTCCAGACGTGCAACATCATCTACCCGCGCGCCCTGCTCGAGCGCCTCGGCGGGTTCGACGAGCGGGCGATCAGCGGCGAGGACGTCGGCCTGGCCTTCCGCGCGCGCTCAGCGGGCACCCACGTCGTCGCGGCGCGGCGCGCGATCGTCAACCACGCGGTCGAGTCGCACACGCTGCCGGGGATGGTCCGCGAGAACCTGAAGTGGCGCCACCTGGCCTACCTCGTCAAGCGCCACCCCGAGGTCCGCGACGACCTGGTGCTGCGCGTCTTCTGGAACCGCGACCACCTGGCGATGACCGCCGCCGTCGCCGGGCTCGCCGCCGCGCGCCGCGACCGCCGCGCGCTCGCGCTCGCCGCGCCGTACGCGCTGCGCGCGGCGGGGCGGCGCGGGGGCGGGCCGCGCGCGCGGGTGACCGCGCTGGCCGAGCTTCCGGGCCAGTCGGTGCGCCAGCTCGCCGAGGTCGCGGGCATGGCGGCCGGGAGCGTCCGCCACCGGACGCTGCTGCTCTGATGCGGATCGCGCTGCTCGACGACGGCGGCGTGGACGCGCTCGCGGACGCGCTGCGCGCCGCCGGCTGCGACGTCGCCGTCGTCCGCGCGCCGCCGGTGGCGGCGGCCGAGGCGCTGCTGAGCCGGCGCGGGTTCACCGGGCCGCTGTCGCACGTGCCGGTCCTCGTCGCGCGCCTGCGCGCCGGGTTCGACGTCGCGCACGCGTTCACCGCGGTCGACGCGGCGGCGGCGCAGGCGTGGCGGCGGCTCGGCGGCGGCCGCGTGGTCTTCACGTGCCGCGAGACGCTCGATCGCTCGGGCGTCGCCGACCGCCGGCTGCGGCTCGCGACGCTCAGCCGCGCCGTCGAGCGCAGCGACGCGGTCGCCGCCGCGAGCGAGCCGGTCCGCGCCTCGCTCTTGCGCTGGCTGGCCGTCGACGCGCCCGTGGTCGACCCCGGCGACGCGGCGGCGCAGCTGCGCCTGTACGCGGCGGCGGGCTAGCGGACCTATCAGCTCAGACCCAGGCGCGGACGGCGCCGCGCAGGCCGCGCCAGTCGCCGCCCGTGCGAAACGGCAGCTCGAACGGCTCGCTCGCGTCGACGCGCGCGAAGCCCGCGGCGCGCACGAGCCGCACGAGCCCCTCGAGGTTCGTCACCCACCACTCGAAGTTGTCGATGCCGTCGAGCTCGGCGAGCGCGCGCCCGCGCTGGAAGCGAAACCGCTTGATGACGTTGACGATCACCGCGCTGCCCGTGCAGACGCTGCGGATGTTCTCGAGCGGCGTGATCGGGTCCTTGAGGTGCAGCAGGAGGTCGCCGCAGAAGACGAAGTCGAACTGGCCCAGCCTGTCGGAGCCGAGGTCGTACGCCGACATCAGCACGCGCTCGACCCTCGAGCCGAGCGCGCGGTGGGCCAGCGCGAACCGCTCGCCCTTGCTCTCGTCGAGCGCCTTGTCCTGGCTGCGCAGGGACGCGGGCCAGTCCAGCTCCTCGGGGTCCTCGAGGTCGAGGGCGGTGACCGACGCGGCGCCGCGGCGCTCCATCTCGAAGGCCCAGAAGCCGTCCATCGTCGCCACGTCGAGGCAGCGCATCCCGCTCAGGTCGGCGGGCAGCGGATAGCGGTCGAGGACGGGGCGGTGGTCGAACATCCCGGGCGTGACGACGCCGCCGCCGAGGTCGAGCGAGTGGTACCAGGGGTAGCGGGCGACCTCGTCGCTCAGAGCCTCCATAGGGCGCGCGATGCTAGCCGTCACCGGCCGAGGACGTGCATCGCGGCGTTGTGGCCCGCGACGCCGCTGACGCCGCCGCCGCGCCGGGCCGCCGCGCCGCAGACGACGATCCGCGGGTCGTCGGTGGCCACGCCCCAGCGGTCGCCGTCGTCGCTCCACGGCCAGGCGAGCGCGCCGTGGAAGATGTTGCCCGCCGGCAGGCGCAGCTCGCGCTCGAGGTCGAGGGGCGACTTGACCTCGACGCACGGCTCGCCGTGAGCGTCGCGGGCCAGGCAGCCGTCGAGCGGCTCTGCGAGCTGGGCGTCGAGCGCAGCGAGGTACCGCTCGGCGAGCAGCGCCTTGACGCGCTCGCCGTCGGCGCGGAAGAGCGCCGCCGGCGTGTGGAGCCCGAAGAGCGTCAGCGTGTGGCCGGCGTCGACGATCGACGGGTCGGTGAGCGTGTGGCAGTAGAGCTCGGCGGGCGGCGGTTCCGGCACCTCGCCGGCCGCCGCCTGGCGGAACGCCGCCTCGAGCTCGTCGTCGCGCTCGTGGAGGCGGAACGTGCCGGCGAAGGCGTCCTCCGGGGCGACGCCGGTGCGCAGCCGGGGCAGGCGGTCGAGCAGCAGGTTGACCTTCGTCTGGCAGCCCTCGGCGGCGGGCGGCGGCGTCTTGCCGCGCAGCCGCGCCAGCTCGGGCGGTGCGACGTTGGCGAGCACGTGGCCGGCGGTGACCGCGTGCTCGGCGCCGTCCTCGGTCCACGTCACCTCGCCGCCGTCGATCCGCTGCACCTCGGCGCCGGTGCGGATCTCGGCGCCCGCGCCCACGGCTGCGGCCGCAAGCGCGCGGCTCAGCGCGCCCATGCCGCCGACCGGGACGCGCCACGGCCCGCCGATCACGTGCCAGAGGAAGCACCGGTTCTGCGCGAGCGACGGGTCGTCGAGGCTCGCGAACGTGCCGATCAGCCCGTCGGTGGCGAGGACGCCGCGGACCAGCGGGTGCTCGAAGCGCTCGGCCAGCGTCGCGCCGAGCGGTCGCTCGGCGAGCAGGGGCCAGGCGTCGCCGAGCACCGTTCGCGCCTCGGCGCTCGTCGGCAGCGGCCCGATGACCGTCTCGAACAGGCGGCGCGCCGGGCCGTCGATGGCGGCCTGGAACGCCAGCCACGCATCGTGGTCGCGCTCAGCGCCGAGCGCCGCGAACGACGCGCGCGTGCGCTCCGACGCGGCGTCGGCGTCGATCAGCAGGCCGTCGGCGTACGCGGCGACGGGCCGCGCGCGCAGCTCGACGCGGACACCGAGGTCGCGGGCGATCCGCGGCGGCAGCAGGCTGACCAGGTACGCGTAGCGGGAGAGCGAGGCGTCGCGGCCCGCGAACGGCCGCTCGCTCACCGCGGCGCCGCCCGCCTCCGCCCGCCGCTCGAGCACGAGCACCGACCGCCCGGCGCGCGCCAAGTAGGCGGCGGCGACGAGCCCGTTGTGGCCGCCGCCGGCGATGACGACGTCGACCGGCATGCCGCCCATACCCTGACACGCCGTGCCCGCGCCGCTCGCCCCCCTGACCACCCTCCGCCTCGGCGGCCCCGCCCGCCGCCTCCTCCGCGCGCACACCGAGGAGCAGCTCGTCGCGGCGGTGCGCGAGGCCGACGCCGCCGGCGAGCCGCTCCTGGTCCTCGCCGGCGGAAGCAACGTCGTGATCGCCGACGAGGGGTTCGCCGGGACCGTGGTCCTGGTCGCGACGGAGGGGATCGAGGCCGTCACCGCCACCACCCTCCGCGTCGCCGCCGGCGAGCCGTGGGACCCCTTCGTCGAGCGCTGTGTTCGCGACGGCCTCGCCGGCGTCGAGTCCCTCTCCGGCATCCCGGGGTCGGTCGGGGCGACGCCGATCCAGAACGTCGGCGCGTACGGGCAGGAGGTCAGCGAGACGATCGCCGCGGTGCGCGTGCTCGATCGCCGCTCCGGGGCCGTCGAGGAGCTGCCGCCCGAGGCCTGCGGCTTCTCCTACCGCTCGAGCGCGTTCAAGCGCGACCCGTCGCGCTGGGTGGTCCTGTCGGTCGACTTCGCGCTCGGCCGCGACCCGCTGAGCCCGCCGGTCCGCTACGCGGAGCTGGCGCGCGCGCTCGGGATCGGCGCCGGCGACCGCGCCCCGCTCGCCGACGTCCGCGACGCCGTGCTCGCGCTGCGCCGCCGCAAGGGGATGGTCGTCGACCCGTCCGATCCCGACTCGGTGTCGGCGGGCTCGTTCTTCACGAACCCGATCCTCTCGGCGGAGGAGTTCGCCGGCCTCGCCGAGCGCTTCGACGGGCCGGTCCCGCACTGGCCGCAGCCCGACGGCCGCGTGAAGGCGTCGGCGGCGTGGCTCATCGAGCGCGCCGGCTTCGGCAAGGGCTACGGCGACCCGCGGACGATCGCCATCTCCTCCAAGCACACGCTCGCGATCACGAATCGGGGCGAGGGGACGACCGCGAAGCTCGTCGCGCTGGCCCGCCAGGTCGCCGGCGGGGTCGAGCGCGAGTTCGGGGTCGCGCTCCATCCCGAGCCGGTGTTCGTCGGCCACGAGTGGCGTCAGAGTGAGCGCTCGTAGCGCACGACGTCCGCGCCGTCGCCCGCGCGTCACGCGCCGCCGCGCGCGCTGAGCGCTCTCGGCACCCGCAGCGCCGCGGGGCCGCGCAGCGCGAGGCCCATCCCGGCCAGGATCAGCAGCCAGCTCAGCGCCGGCCGGACGATCTCGAAGCCCTGCGGCTCGAACTCCTGCATGCGGTCGCCGAACGGCACGATCATCAGCGCCAGCCCGGCCAGCGCCACGGGATGGCGCAGGAGCGCGCCGGGGCGCGCGACGGTCACGGCCAGCGGCAGGAGGTACAGGCCGTAGTACAGCCAGCTGAACGAGAAGCAGAGCAGCGTCGCGAGGAGCAGGAGCCCGGTCGTCTCGATCACGCGCAGGCGCCGGTCCGCGTCGCCGTCCGCACCGTCCGCGGGCGCGCGCCACCGCGTCCACGCGAGCCACAGCGCGACGACGAGCGTCGCCAGCCGGAGGACCTCGCCCGCCGCCCGCGGCAGGCCCACGTTCTCAGCCGTGCCCAGGATCGACACGTTGCCGTTCTGCAACACGTCGGCGTTGCCGCTGAGCAGGAACGACAGCTTGTCGGTCACGAACCCGATCGCGCCGGCGTTGAGGGCGATCGCGAGGAGGGACAAGGCGACGGGGATCGCGACCGCCAGCGCGACGCTGCCCCACCGGCGCGCGGCGAGCGGCACCACGAGCAGCGGCACGAGGATCGGCTTGACGGCGAAGCTCAGCCCGAGCGCGATGCCGCCCAGGACCCAGCGCGAGCCGAGCATCGCCACCAGCGCGGCGGCCTCGCACAGCACGATCAGCGAGTTGACGTTGCCGAGGCCGAGCGTCGAGCGCACGGCCGACGGGTGCGCGAGCAGCAGGAGAGCGACCGCGCCGGCGAGCCCCCACCAGCGCACCCGCGCCGCATGCAGCGACAGGAGCGCGGCCGCTGCGATGCACGCGGCGCTCGCCGCGAGGAACACCGCGTGCGCCATGCCGAAGCTCAGGGCCGACAGGGGCGCGAACAGCAGCAGCGTCGCCGGAGGGTTGACGTACATGTAGACGTCGTACGGGTCGCCCCCGGCGAGGTAGCCGTCGAGCGCCAGGTCGATCCACCAGAAGTCCCAGGCCCTCGCGTCGTAGGCGTCGTAGGCCGAGTAGGCAAGGAAGGCGAACTGCGCGGCCGCGACGAGCCAGAGCATCCGTACGAGGGGGCTCGTCTGGAGCCACCGCCGCGCGGCGGCGCCACGCGCCCGCGCGAGCCGCTCGCCGTCCTCGGCGCGCGAGGGCCTGACGTCGAGGGCCATCGCGCCGCTAGCCGCGCCGGCGCCGCGGCCAGCGCGTCGACGTCGTCGGCTTCGTCGCACACGGCCGGTACACGCGCGTCTCGCGCACGATCCGGCCCGACCGCGTGCGGCCGACGATCCGCACCCGCACCGTGCGCCGCGGCAGCCCGCGCAGGTCGACCCGCGCGCGCAGCCGCCGGCCGCGGATGATCTTCCCGCGCCGCCCGGCGTAGGTCACCTTCGCCCGGCGGACCCCGCGCGGCAGCCGGATGAGGAAGGTGCGCCGGCTCTTGCACGTCCGCGCGTCGCGCGGGAGCTGGAGCGCGCCGCCGCAGTCCTGCCCGCGCCCGATGACACCCTGCACCGCCGCGTCGCGCGCGTGCTGGCCGACGACGATCCGGTAGCAGCCCTGGCTCACGCGCCAGCCGTTGGCGCGCTCGTCCCAGTGCGAGAAGGCCCGCTCGTCGAGCGTGAACGACACGCGCTTCGTCTCGCCCGGCGCCAGCCGCACGCGCTCGAAGCCCTTGAGCTGGAGCGGCGGCTGGTCGATCCCCCGCTCCGGCATCCCGACGTAGAGCTGCGGCGCCGCGCTGCCCGCGCGGGCGCCCGTGTTCGTGACCGCGACGCTCGCCACCGCGTCGCTGCCCGGCTCGAGCCGCAGCCCGTCGACGCGGAACGTCGTGTAGCCCAGCCCGTAGCCGAACGGATACGCGACGCCGAGCCGGTGCTCGTCGAACCAGCGATAGCCGATGTGGATGCCCTCCTTGTAGTGGACGGTCTCGCCGACGCCCGGGTACTTCTCGGGGTCGCCCGCCGTCGGCTCGTCCTCCTCGCGCAGCGGGAACGTCGCCGGCAGCCGGCCGCCGGGCTCGGCGTCGCCGAACAGCACCCGCGCGATCGCCGTCCCGCCGTTCTGGCCCGGGTACCACGCCTCGAGCAGCCCCTTGACCCGGTCGCGCCACGGGGTCAGCACCGGGCCGCCGCTCTGGAGCACGACGACCGTCCGCGGCTGGGCGGCGGCGACGGCGGCGATCAGCGCATCGCGGTCGATGCGGTCGAGCTGCGAGCAGTTGAGGCCCATGCACGCCTTGTCCCGGCCCTCGGTCATCCGGTCGCCGACGAGGACGACGGCGACGTCGGCGGTCTGCGCCACGGAGGCGGCGCGCGCGGCGTCCGAGCCGTCGTCGTAGACGACCTTCTCGTCCCCGAGCCGCTCCCTGATGCCCTGCTCCGGCGTCGTGATCTTGAACTCCTCGATCGCCGACGAGCCCCCGCCGTCCTTGATCGTGCGGGCCTCCGGGCCGATCACCGCGAGCCGGTTGGTGCGCGCGGCGTCGAGCGGCAGGATCCCGTCGTCGTTCTCGAGCAGCACCATCCCCTCCTGCTCGAGCTCGGCGGCGGCGGCGTCGTGCGCCGCCTGGTCGATCGAGCGCTCGTCGTCCACGTAGGCGGCCCGGTCGAAGAAGCCGAACGCGAACAGCGTGCGCAGGATGCGGCGGACGTGCTCGTCGACGGCGGACTCGGCGACCTGGCTCGACGCCAGCGCCGCGTTGACCAGCTCGGGCCGGTACGCGATGGCCGGCCAGATGTCGAGGTCGAGGCCGTTGTTGAGCGAGTTGACGGTGCTCTTGGCCGCGCCGTAGTCGGTCAGGACGAAGCCGGGGAAGTCCCACTCGCGCTTGAGGACGTCCTCGAGCAGCTTCTGGTTCTCGCACGCGAACGCGCCGTTGACGCGCGGATAGGCGCACATCACCGAGCCGGCGCCCGCCTCCTTGACCGCCGCCTCGAACTGGGGCAGGTAGATCTCGCGCAGCGTGCGCTCGTCGAGCCGGGCGTCGAGGGTGAGGCGGCTGTTCGGCCCGCCGCCGAACGGGGGCACCCCGCTCGGTCCCTCCTGGTTGTTCACGGCGAAGTGCTTGACGTTGGCGATGACGCCGGTGGACTGCACGCCGCGCGTCCATCCGACCGCGATCCGCGCGGAGAGGAACGGGTCCTCGCCGAAGTACTCGAACGTCCGCCCGTTGAGCGGCGTGCGGAGCATGTTCACCGCCGGCGCGTAGATCACGTCGTTGCCCTTGCGCTTGACCTCGTCGCCGATGACCTCGGCGTGGCGGAACGCGGCCATCGGGTCGAACGTCGAGGCGATCGTCATCGGCGACGGCATCCCCGTCGCGCGGCCCTGGCGCGGGCCGACCGGCCCGTCGGAGAAGTACACGGTCGGCAGGCCGACGCGGTCGACGCCGGTGCTCGTCCCGGTGTGGGTGCCCTCCTGGCCGAGCACGCCGGTCACCTCGTCGCCCGCCAGCAGCGAGATCTTCTCGTCGCGGGTCAGCGCGGCGAGGAGCAGCCCGGCCCGCTCGCCGGCCGGCTTCGCGGTGTCGCACCACGGCCGCGTCGCGACGTCGCCGCAGCGCCCGGCCGCCGCGGCCGGGGCGGCGAGGACGAGGAACGAGGCGAGAGCGAGCAGCAGCGCGCGCACGGCGCCACGAACCGTAGGGCGATCCGGCGCGCCCCGCGCCGGGTAGGGGCGGAGCATGACCCATTCCCACGGAGGCGCCGACCGCGTCGGCCACGGCGAAGCGTCGCTCGGCGAGGCGCAGGCCGCCAACCCGCCCGACGATCCCGACATGATCTACGAGGACGCCGAGCCGCTCGACGCCGACGTCGAGTTCGAGGGCGACGGCAAGCCGCCGCCCGAGGAGCGCGGCAACGAGGACCCGGCGCCGAACGCGCCCTAGTCGCTCCTCACCAGCCGCACGAAGCGGTGGCCGCCCGCGCGCGGCCGCCGCCACGGCCCCTCGCCCTCCGGCGGCTCGGGCGCGTCGAGCAGCAGCGCCGCGAGCCGCCGCGCGTCGTCGAGCGGCTGCGGCGGCGACGTGTAGCTCGCGCCGACGCGGCGGCTGAGCGCCGTCGAGAGCTGCTCGGTCACCTCCACGACGTAGAGGGGGCCGAGCGTCATCGCGAGCTGGCTGTCCATCATCCACAGCATGCCCGACCTCCGGTCCTCGGTCACCGGCTCGCTGCTCGGCCTCTTCTGCGGCGACGCGCTCGGCATGCCCTACGAGGCGCAGCCGCCCGAGGCGATCCCCGCGCGGCTCGAGATGGAGGAGGCGCGCCTCGGCCGCGGCACCTACACCGACGACACCCAGATGGCGATCGCGGTGTGCGAGTCGCTGCTGCGCTGCGACCGCGTCGACGAGGACGACCTGGCGGCGACGATCGCGGCGGCGTTCGACCCCGACCGCGGCTACGGCGCCGGCACCACGACCGTCGTCCGCCTCTGGCGCGAGGGCGTGCCGGTGGCCGAGGCCGCGGGGACGCTCTTCGCCGGCGAGGGCTCCGCCGCCAACGGGGCGGCGATGCGCGTCGCGCCCGTCGGGCTGCGCTTCGCCCATGACCACGACCGGTGCGTGGCCGAGGCCCGCCGGCAGGCACGCCTGACCCACGCCCACCCGTTCGGCGTCGACGGCGCCGCCGCGCAGGCCGCCGCCGTCGCCGCCGCCGCCCGGGGCGTCGACCACGTCGCCGCCGCGCTCGCCGCCGCCGAAACCGCCGCGCTGCGCGAGCCGCTGCGCCGCGCGGCGGGGATGGCGTGGCGCGAGGCCGGCGTCCTCGGGGCCACCGCCGCCGCGCACGAGTCCGTCCCCGCGGCGCTGCTCGCCGCGACGGCCCCGACGTTCGAGCAGGCGCTGACCGCCGCCGTCCGCTGCGGCGGCGACACCGACACCGTCGCCGCGATGGCCGGCGCCGTGGCGGGGGCGCGGCTCGGCGTCGAGGCGATCCCGCCGCGCTGGCTCGACGCGCTGGAGGACGGCGAGCGGGGACGGACGCACGTGGAAGAGCTCGCCGGGCGCCTGTCTGCTCTCTACTAGGGCACCCTAATTCCGACTCCGGAGACTGGAGATCGTGCCGAAGTTCCTCTTCCTGCTCGCCGCCGTCGCGTCCGCCCTCACCCTCGCCGCCTGCGGAGGCGACGACGCGGCGACGGCCTCGTCGTCTACTCCGGCCGCAACCAGGAGCTCGTCGGCGACCTGCTGAAGCGCTACCAGGACGACACCGGCGCGAAGCTCGAGATCCGGTACGGCGACTCCTCCGATCTCGCGGCGACCCTGCTCGAGGAGGGCGAGAACAGCCCGGCCGACGTCTTCCTCTCCCAGGACGCGGGCGCCCTCGGCGCCGTCCAGGCCAAGGGCCTCCTCGCGCCGCTCCCCCAGCCCGTGCTCGACGCGGTCGAGCCGCGCTTTCGCTCCGACCAGGGGCGCTGGGTCGGGCTGACCGGCCGCGCCCGCGTCATCGCCTACGACAAGCGCGAGCTGAAGCCGCGCGACCTGCCGCCCTCCGTCTACAACGTGCCCGACCCGGAATGGAAGGGCCGCGTCGGGTGGGCCCCGACCAACCCGTCGTTCGAGTCGTTCGTCACCGCGATGCGCAGGCTCGACGGCGAGCAGACCGCGCGGCAGTGGCTCCGCGCGATGCTCGAGAACGACGTCAAGGCGTACCCGAACAACATCGCGGTCCGCGACGCGATCGCCAACGGCGAGATCGACATCGGCCTGATCAACCACTACTACGTCGCCGAGGCCGTGGCCGAGGAGGGCGAGGACTACCCGGTCGGCGTCTTCTCCCCGCCCAACGGCGACGTCGGCGCGCTCGTCAACGTCTCGGGCGCCGCGATCCTCGCGGGCTCGAAGAAGGCGGGAGAGGCGCGCAAGCTCGTCGAGTACCTGCTCTCGAAGCAGGGGTCAGGAGTACTTCGCGAAGGTCACCAAGGAGTACCCGCTCGCGGCAGGCGTGCAGCCCGACCCGGCGCTCGCGCCGTTCGACGAGATCCAGTCGCCGGAGATCGACCTGGCCGACCTGGCCGGGGTGCAGGAGACGGTGAAGCTGCTCCAGGAGACGGAGGCGCTGTAGCCGCGGAGGCCGACCTCCGGCTGCTCGAGGCGCCCGCTCGCCGCGGCGCGCGCGCCGCTCGCGCTGCTCGTCGCCGGCGCGATCGTCGCGGCGTTCGCGGTGCTGCCGCTCGTCTACCTGGCGATCGTCGTCGTCGGCGAGCCCTCCGACGCCCGCGACGCGGTGTGGTCGCGCGAGGCGCTCGAGCTCATGCTGCGCTCGGTCGGCCTCGCGGCGGCGGTGACCGAGACCGCCGTCGCCGTCGCGGTGGCGATCGCGTGGCTGACCGTGCGCACCGACCTCCGGGGCCGCCGGACGTGGGCGGTGCTGTGCGCGCTGCCGCTCGTCATCCCGAGCTACATCGGCGCCTACCTGATGGTCTCCGCGCTCGGCCCCAGCGGGCTCGTGCAGGACGCGCTCGGCGTCGGCAGCCTTCCCTCGATCTACGGCTTCGCGGGCGCGTGGCTCGTGCTCAGCGCGTTCACGTTCCCCTACGTCCTGCTCCCCGTCCAGTCGGTGCTGCGCGGGCTCGACCCGCAGCTCGAGGACGCCGCGCGCGGGCTCGGCCGCTCGCCGCGCCAGGTGTTCGTCTCCGTCGTCCTGCCCCAGCTCGTCCCGGCCATCGCCGCGGGCGCGCTGCTCGTCGCGCTCTACGTGCTGAGCGACTTCGGCGCCGTCTCGATCCTCCAGTTCGACTCGTTCACCCGCGTCATCTACACGACCTACCGCTCGTCGTTCGAGCGCGAGGGCGCGGCGGCGCTGGCGTGTCTGCTCGTCGCCGTGACGCTGCTCGTGCTGTGGCTCGAGGGGCGCACGCGCCGCCGCACGCGCGCCTACCACCGGATCGCGCCGGGGGCCCAGCGCCGCCCGGCCGTCGTGCCGCTCGGGCGCTGGCGCCTGCCGGCGCTCGCGCTCGTCGGCGGCGTCGTGCTGCTCGCGCTCGTCCTCCCGGTCGGCGTGCTCGGCTACTGGGCCACGAAGAGCGTCGCCGCCGACATCGACTGGGGCCTCGTCGCCTCGGCGGCAGGCGGGTCGCTGCTCGCGGCGGCGCTGGCCGCCGCAGTCGCGGCCGCGGCGGCGCTGCCGGTCGCGCTGCTCGCCGCCCGCCACCCGAGCCGCGCGTCCACCGTCCTCGAGCGCTTCTCGTTCGCCGGGCACGCGCTGCCGGGCATCGTCGTCGCGCTGGCGCTCGTCTTCCTCGGCACGCGCGCGTGGCCGGCGCTCTACCAGACGCTCGCGATGCTCGTGCTCGCCTACGTGGTGCTCTTCCTCCCCCAGGCGATCGGGTCGATCCGCGCGTCGCTGCTCCAGATCGACCCGCACGTCGAGGAGGCCGCGCGCTCGCTCGGGCGCTCGCCGCTCGCGGTGCTGCGGACGATCACGGCGCCGCTCGCGCGCTCCGGCGTGCTCGCCGGGGCGGCGCTCGTCTTCCTCACCGCGGTCAAGGAGCTGCCGGCGACGCTCCTGCTGGCGCCGATAGGATTCGAGACCCTCGCCACCGAGATCTGGCGGCTGACGAGCGCCAGCTTCTTCGAGCGAGGCGCGGTGCCGAGCCTCGTCCTCCTCGCCGTGTCCGCCGTCCCGCTCGCCCTGTTGACCTTCCGGGCCCACTTCGATCAATGAGCGCCATCCGGTCCATCGCCGTCCACAAGCACTTCGGCGGGTGCCGTGCCGTCGATGGCGTCACGCTCGACGTCGAGGAGGGCGAGGTCTGTGCGCTGCTCGGCCCGAGCGGCTGCGGCAAGACGACGATGCTGCGCCTGCTCGCCGGCTTCGAGCGCCCCGACTCCGGCTGCCTGATGGTCGGCGGCGAGATCGTCGCCGGCGGGAAGACCTTCGTGTCGCCCGAGCGGCGCCGGATCGGGATGGTCTTCCAGGACTACGCCCTGTTCCCGCACATGACGGTCGAGGCGAACGTCGCCTACGCGCTCGGGCGCCGCGCCGAGGGCGCGGCGGCGCGCGTGCGCGAGGTGCTCGAGCTGGTCGGCCTCGGCGACCTCGGGTCGCGCCAGCCGCACGAGCTGTCGGGCGGCCAGCAGCAGCGCGTCGCGCTCGCGCGCGCGCTCGCGGGGACGCCGAAGGTGGTGCTGCTCGACGAGCCGTTCAGCGGCCTCGACGCCGCGCTGCGCGCACGCGTGCGCCAGGAGGTCCGCGCGATCCTGCTCGCGGCCGGCGTCACCGCGCTCTTCGTCACGCACGACCAGGAGGAGGCGCTGTCGCTCGCCGACCGCGTCGCGGTCATGCGCGACGGCCGCGTCGAGCAGGTCGGCACGCCGGAGGAGGTCTACGGCCGGCCCGCGTCGCGGTGGGTGGCCGAGTTCCTCGGCGAGGCCGACGTCCTCCCGGGAACGGTCGACGACGGCTGGGTCGACTGCGAGCTCGCGCGGGTGCGCGCCGAGGGCGTCGGCAGCGGCGACGCCGAGGTGCTCGTGCGCCCGGAGTCGGTGTCGCTGTCGCTGGGCCCGGCGGCCGGCGGGCGCACGCAGGTCGAGGGCGTCGTCGTGGAGCGCGAGTTCTTCGGGCACGACCAGCTCGTCCACGTCGAGCTCCCCAGCGGGCGGCGGCTGCGGTCGCGCTCGCTCTCGCATCCGGTGTGGCACCCGGGCGACCGGGTCCGGGTGCAGCTCGACGGGCCCGTCAGCGTGTACGCGGCGGCTAGCCCTGCGTGACGCCGCGCTGCTCGCCCTCGGGCATGCGCCCGTCGCGCCCGACGTAGCCGTCGGCGCCGCCGACGATGACGTAGACGGCGTCCTCCTCGCCGACGTTGCCGATCCGCCGCACGGTGGAGGCGTCGACCCGCACGACCCCGCCCGCATCGAGGCGGACGCGCTCGCCGTCGCCGAACTCGAACTCGAGCGTGCCGCGGTGGACGAAGTACGTCTCCTCCTGACGCTCGTGGAAGTGCCGGTTCGTCCACAGGCCGGCGGGCAGGACGATCGCATTGATCCCGAAGGCGGTGACGCCGAGCTCCTTGCGGATCTTGCGGAAGCCCGGGCCGTCGCCGAGGTCGTCGAGCTGCGCGGCGGCCCAGCCGGTGCCCTCCGAGCGCGCCATCAGCGGTCGTCGCTCGTGTTGCGAGGCGGCTTCTGGTCTGCGTCGCCGAAGGGCTGGTCGCCGGGCTCGGCGGTGTCCGGGCCCGCGGCGACGCCGCCGCGCGCGGCCCGGCCCTCCTTGCCGTCGGCGCCCGAGCCGTCCTTGCCGCCCAGCTCGTAGGCGTCGCCGGTGGTGATCGCGGGCGCGCCGCCGGTCGTCCGCTTGGGGTCGCCCTCGCCGCAGCCGGCCGCGACGAGCGCGAGGGCGACAAGGGCGGCGGGGACGAGGCGCGGCATCAGCGGCGGAGCCTACACGCGCGGCGCCCCGCTCCGGGACGGCAGGAGGGGCCACCAACAAATCTCAGCGCGACCCGCTAAGATTGCGCGTGCAACTACGCCTCTCGCCAAAGGTCTCCCGCATGCCCGACACGCTTCTCCTCGTTCCCCTCGACGACTCCGTCGTCTTCCCCACCATGGACGTCACCCTCCCGGTCGACGGCGACGGCGAGGAGCGCGTGCTCCTCGTCCCGCGCCACGACGGCCAGTTCGCGTCGGTGGGCACGATCGCCAAGGTCGTCGAGACCGTCCGCCTGCCCGGCGGCGCGCGCGGCGCGGCGCTCGACGGCCAGGCGCGCGGCGTCGTCGTCGACGCCGCCGAGCCCGACGGCCGCGGCCGCCTGCGCGTCGGCGTGACCGAGCACACCGACGCCGACCCGGCCGACGGACGCACGCGCGAGCTCGAGCGCGACCTCCGCGCCGTCTACGAGGAGATCCTCGACGAGCGCGGTGCGGATGAGAGGGTCGCCGCCTTCCTGCGCTCCATCGTCGAGCCCGGAGCGCTGGCCGACGCGTCCGGCTACGCCCCCGACCTGTCGTTCGCGCAGAAGCTCGAGCTGCTGGAGACGGTCGAGGTCACCGAGCGGCTGGGCAAGGCGCTCGAGATGCAGCGCGAGCGGCTCACCGCGCTGCAGGTCCGCCGCAAGATCCGCGACGACGTCGAGTCGGGCGCGCAGAAGCAGCAGCGCGAGTACTTCCTGCGCAAGCAGATGGCGTCGATCCGCCGCGAGCTGGGCGAGGACGAGGGCTCGGTCACCGAGGACCTCCGCACGAAGATCGACGAGGCGGGGATGCCCGACGACGTGCGCGAGCAGGCCGAGCGCGAGCTGGCCCGGCTCGAGCGCATGGGCGAGGGCGGCGGCGGCGAGGGCCAGATGCTCCGCACGTACCTCGAGTGGCTCGTCAGCCTGCCGTGGAGCGAGCGCTCCGACGAGGTCCTGGACCCGGTCCGGGCGCGCGAGGTCCTCGACGCCGACCACGCCGGCCTGGAGGACGTCAAGGACCGCATCGTCGAGTACATCGCCGTGCGGAAGCTGCGCACCGAGCGCGGCATCGAGGCCGACAAGAAGGCCGGGGCGATCCTCACCCTGATCGGCCCGCCCGGCACCGGCAAGACGTCGATCGGCGAGTCGATCGCGCGCGCCACGGGCCGCGAGTTCGTCCGCATGTCGCTCGGCGGCGTCCGCGACGAGGCGGAGATCCGCGGCCACCGGCGCACGTACATCGGCGCGCTCCCGGGCCGCCTGGTGCGCGCGCTGCGCGACGCCGGGACGATGAACCCGGTGATCATGCTCGACGAGGTCGACAAGGTCGGCTCGGACTGGCGCGGCGACACGAGCTCGGCCCTGCTCGAGGTGCTCGACCCCGCGCAGAACCACTCGTTCCGCGACCACTACCTCGACGTCGAGCTCGACCTGTCCGAGGTCATGTTCATCGCCACGGCGAACATGGCCGAGACGATCCCCGGCCCGCTGCTCGACCGCATGGAGGTCATCCGCTTCGACGGCTACACGGTCGAGGAGAAGGTCGCCATCGCCCGCGACTACCTGGTCCCCCGCCAGCGCGAGCGCAACGGCCTGAACGAGGACGAGGTGACGATCGACGACGGCGTGCTGCGCACGGTCGTGCAGGAGTACACCCGCGAGGCGGGCGTGCGGAACCTCGAGCGCGAGCTCGGGACCGTCCTGCGCAAGGTGGCCACGCAGGTCGCCTCTCAGAAGCGGACGCCGCCGGTGCCCGTCGACCTCGCGATCGTGCGCGACGCGCTCGGCCGCCAGCGGTTCTTCCAGGAGGCCGCGATCCGCACGGCGGTGCCGGGCGTCGCGACCGGGCTGGCGTTCACGCCGGTGGGCGGCGACGTGCTGTTCATCGAGGCGAACGGGATGAACGGCACGGCCGGACTGACGCTGACCGGCCAGCTCGGCGACGTCATGAAGGAGTCGGCGCGCATCGCGCTCACCTACGTGCAGGCGCACGCGGGCGAGCTCGGCATCGACGACGACGCGTTCTCCGAGCGCGAGTTCCACGTCCACGTCCCGGCGGGCGCGATCCCCAAGGACGGCCCGAGCGCCGTTGGCTGTCACGATGACGACGGCCCTCGCCTCGCTGCTCACGAGCCGCCCCGTGAAGCACACGGTGGGCATGACCGGCGAGGTCACGCTCCAGGGCCGCGTGCTCCCGATCGGCGGGCTCAAGCAGAAGGTCCTCGCGGCCCACGCCGCCGGGCTGACCGACGTGATCATCCCCGAGCGCAACCGCGCCGACCTCGACGACGTCCCCGCCGAGGTCCGCGACGAGATGACGTTCCACCCGGTGATGACCGTCGCCGAGGTGCTCGAGATCGCGCTCGAGCCCGTCCCCGCCCACGTGTAGGCGTTCGAGGCAGCACGGCTCCGGCATCCGGCCATCGCCCCTGACATAGAGCGGCTTCGTCCGGCCGCCGTTCTCTGGACGGCGCGGCTTGAGCGGCCGCGCCGTCCATGGACGCATGTGCGATTTCGCTTTCCGTGGCGAGGGGCAATATGCAGGGCGAGATGTGGCACGGACGCCTCCTCCTCGCAGCGGTCGTCGCTGTCCTGAGCACCTTCACGGTCGCCGTTGCGGCCGACGCGGGTCAGGACCTCGTGGCCGCGCAGCTGCCCGACCTGGTGCAGGAGACGCCGCGCGACCTCGGCGTCGTCACGGCGACGACGGCGAAGGGCCCGCGCTTCCGCCTCGGGTTTCGCTCGGCGGTCCACAACAAGGGGACCGGCCCGCTGCTGCTCGACGCGAGCCGCCCGGACACCGGGCAGCTCAACATGACGGCGAGCCAGGTCGTGCGCCACGACGACGGCCGCACGACGGTCCGCCCGGGCGTCGGCCAGCTGCGCTACACGAAGGCCGCCGGCCACACCCACTGGCACCTGCTCGGCTTCGAGGTCTACGAGCTGCGCAGCGTCGACGGCCGGCTCGCCCGGCCCAGCCAGAAGACCGGGTTCTGCATCGGCGACCGCTACGACGTCGACTTCTTCGCCGACTGGCCGAACGAGCCGCCCACGAGCATCTGGCGCCAGCAGTGCGGGCTCAACCGGCCCGAGCTGCTCCGGCTGCGCGGCGGCATGTCCGTCGGCTGGGGCGACGACTACGACCCGCAGCTCGAGGGCCAGTACATCGACGTGACCGGACTGCCCGCAGGCCGCTACGACCTCGTCCACCGCGTCAACGTCGACAGCGCCCTGCTGGAGAGCGACTACACGAACAACGTCGCGTGCCGCGGCGTGAAGCTCTCCTGGCCGCGCGGAGCGGCGAAGCGCCCGTCCTTCCACAGCACCAAGTGCAGCACCCCTCAAACCCACACGGAGGTAGGTTCATGAGCAGTTCTCTCAAGCGCCTCGTCGTCGGCACGGTCGCCGCGGCGTGCGTGCTCACCCCGGCGGCCGCCATGGCCGGCGGCAAGGCCGACAAGGTCCGCGCCCGCATGACGGGCGGCGGCCACGTCCTCGGCATGTCGCTGGGCGAGGTCGTGAAGGTCACGCACGGCTTCGCGCTGCACTGCCGCACGGCGACCGAGCCGCAGCGGCTCCAGATCAACTGGAGCGGCGGCAACTCGTTCCACCTCACGAAGCTGATCAGCTCGTCCTGCACCGAGAGCTCCCGGATCGATCAGGAGAACCCGGACGCGCCGATCGACACGTACAACGGCCAGGGCACCGGCCGCCTGAACTTCGGTGGCGGCCAGACCGACACCGGCACGGCGACGTGGCGGTTCGTCGACGGCGGCGAGCCCGGCGGCGGCAACGACCGCATCCGGCTCACGATCGTCGACAGCGCCGGCAAGACCGTCGTCAGCGTCGTGACGAGCTCCGGCGACTCCAAGCCGCTGACCAGCGGCAACCACCAGGCCCACCGCGGCACGGGCAGCAAGGCCTAGCCGCATGAAGCTCCGGCTCCTCACCGTCCTGGTCGTCCTCGCGGCCGCGCTGTCAGCGGTGGTTCCCGCTGCCGCGTGGGCGACGGACGGTGGGGAGTCCGGCGACAACGCCTCG
This sequence comes from Solirubrobacteraceae bacterium, assembly GCA_030447275.1. Lineage (GTDB taxonomy): Bacteria > Actinomycetota > Thermoleophilia > Solirubrobacterales > Solirubrobacteraceae > CADCVT01. The sequence continues at coordinate 36,179 of JAUJPF010000008.1, forward strand.
CGCGTCGAGCCGGACGACCCGGAGCCCATTCCCGACTTCTGGACCGAGGAGGAGCCGGCGTCCGGCTCCGGCGGCGGCGGCGACGACGCCCCGCGACCCTCGGGCGACACCTCCACCTCTCCGGGTGGGACCGCGCCTGGCTCCGGGACCGTGACGACCGGTCCCGGAGCCCAGGTGCCCACGTCTCCGACGCGCCCCGCGACGCGCCAGGCGGCGCCCGCCGAGGACGCGCCGGTGTGCGATCCGCCGGCGGGCCTGCGCCAGGCGCTGCGCTCGCTGCGCCGCGCGGTGCGCGGCCATGACCTCCTCGCGGCGAACCCGAGGCCGGTGTCGGTGCGCGTGGCCGCGTGCCTGCCAGGCACGTTCGAGCTTGCCGTCGTCGTCGCCGGCAGCGAAACCGTCCTGTGGCGCGGACGGCGCGACCTGCGCACGACGCGCCCCGCGACGCTGCGGCTCACGATGACCCCTGCGGGCCGCCGCTTCGTGGCGCGGGTGCGCCGCAACGGCGGCGGCGTCGTGCGCATGCGCCTGCGGGCGCGGCTGTACCCCGCCGCGGCGCGCCGCGCCCACGCGCCCGCGTCCTCGAGCGCCTCGACGAGCGCCTCGACGTCGTAGAACCCGCGGTGCCGCTCGCCGGCGATGAAGAACGCGGGCGTGCCGGTGACGCCGCTGGCCTCGCCGCTCGCGCGGTCCTCGGCCACGCGGTCGGCGGCCGCCTCGAGGTCGTGCTCGAACCGCCCGGCGTCGAGCCCGATGTCGCGTGCGTAGCCGATGAGGTCCGCGTCCTCGAGCGCATCCCGGGGCGCGGCGAAGAGCACGTCGTGCATCTCCCAGAAGAGGCCCTGCTGCGCCGCCGCCTCGGCGGCCTGCGCCGCCCGCTGCGCGTTCGGGTGCTTCGACGTGACGGGGAAGTGGCGGAAGACGAGCCGCACGCGGCCGTCGAGACGGGCGAGCACGCGGTTGAGCGACGGGACCGCGTCGCGGCAGTACGGGCACTGGAAGTCGCCGTACTCCACGAGGTCGACGGTTCCCGTGCCGCGGACGTGGTCGCGCGACGGGTCGACCGGCGGGACGAGGCTCACGCCGGCACCATCCTGCGCGCGAGCCGCTCGAGCTCGAGGTCGATGTCGCGCTGCACGGCGTTCATCTGCGGCGTCGTGATCTCGCCCTCGTCGCGCAGCTGCGCCAGCCGGGCGCGCTCGATCTGGAGCAGCTCGATGCGCAGCCGCAGCCACGCGCCGGTGTCGGACTCGGGCTGCGGCACGCCGTCCGCGCACTCGCCCGCGAGCTGGTTGGCCCGCTGCGCGTAGAGCGCACGGCCGCGCTCGAGCGTCACGGCGTCGAACGCCTCGCCGGCGAGCGACATGCGCCCGATCTGCGCGAGCGCCGCCTCGATCGTCCGGAACCGGACCATCGCGTGGCGCCGCTGGTCGGGCGCCTCCTCGGGGAAGCGCATCGCGCGGATGAGCAGCGGCAGCGACAGCCCCTGGACGGTCAGCGTCACGACGATCACGACGACGGTCAGGAAGATGATCTCGTCGCGGCCCTCGACGCCCAGCGGGATCGCGAGCGCGACGGCGAGCGACACGGCCCCGCGCATGCCCGCCCAGCCGACGACCACGCGCTCGCGCCAGGGGATGTCGTCGCGCCCGCCGATGCGCTCGTCGAGCTCGAGCGTCGTGAACTGGTGCAGCATCCGCACCCCCATCACGACGAGCGAGAGGACGACGCCGGCGACCAGCAGCGTGCCGACCGTCCCCTCGCCGAGGTCGTCGAGCAGCGTGGGGAACTGGAGCCCGACGAGCACGAACAGCAGCGACTCGAGCAGGAAGACGAGGATCTCCCAGAACCCGAAGGCCTGGATCCGCGTCGCGGCGTCGGACAGGTCGTGGTCGTAGAAGCCGAGGTAGATGCCGCTCACGACGGCGGCGAGGATGCCGGAGACCTCGAGCTGCTCGGCCCCGATGTAGAGCAGGTACGGCGTGAGCAGCGTCACCGTGATCTCGACGAGCGCGTCGTCGAGCCGCCGGCGCAGCCACGCGACCGCCCAACCGCCGGCGAGGCCCACGAGCGTCCCTCCGCCCGCGACGAGGAGGAGCTCGACGGCGGCGGCGCCGAGCGAGAACGTCCCGGCGACCGCCGCGGCGACCGCCACCCGCCACGCGGTCAGCGCGGTCGCGTCGTTGACGAGGTTCTCGCCCTCGACGAGGTTCACGATCCGCTCGGGCGCGCCCAGGCGCCGGAACACCGCGGTCGCGGCGACGAGGTCGGTCGGGGCGAGGACGGTGGCGAGCACGAACGCCGCCGTCCACGACAGCTCGTCGACCAGCGCGTGCGCGGCGACGGCGACCGCGACGATCGTCGCCGCCACGAGCACGACCGCGGCGAGCGCGATCGGCCGCACGTCGCGCAGCAGCCGCCGCGGCGAGGCCTGGTAGCCCGCCGCATGGACGAGCGGCGGGACGAAGACGAGGAAGACGACCTCCGGATCGAGCTCGATCTCCGGCAGCCCCGGCAGCGCGCCGAGCCCCAGCCCGCCGAGGACGAGGAAGATCGGGTACGGCAGCCCGAGCTGCCGGGCGAGCGAGACGAGCAGGACGATCGCGACGAGGAGCGCGAAGAGGAACTCGATCTCGCTCACGGAGCGAGACTAGGTGCTACGCGGCGGCGGCGAGGTCGCGCGCGCCGGCCCACGCCAGCAGCGCCGCGCCCTCGAGCGGGCGGCTGAAGTACCACCCCTGCCCCTGGTCGCACCCGAGCCCGGCGAGCTCGTTGCGGACGTGCACGTCCTCGACGCCCTCGGCGACGACACGCAGCCCGAGGTTGCGCGCGAGGTCGATCGTCGAGCGGACGATGGTGGCGTCGCTGCGGTCGTGCTTCATCCCGACGACGAACGAGCGGTCGATCTTGATCTCGTCGACGGGGAGGCGCTTGAGGTAGGCGAGCGACGAGTAGCCCGTGCCGAAGTCGTCGATCGACAGGCCGACGCCCAGCGCGTGCAGCGCGTCGAGGATCTCCAGCGCGCGCTGCGGGTCGGCCATGATCGTCGACTCGGTCAGCTCGAGCACGAGCGCCTGCGGGGGCACGTCGTACTTGGCGAGCAGCGCCTCGACGTCCTCGATCAGCGCCCGGTCGAGCAGGCTGCGCATCGACAGGTTGACGGCGACGGTCATGTCGAGCCCGGCATCGCGCCACTCGCCGACCTGCGCGAGCGCCGTCCCGAGGACGTGCATCGTCAGCGGCCGGATCAGGCCGGTGTGCTCGGCGTGCCCGACGAAGCTCCCGGGCAGGACGAGGCCGCGCAGCGGGTGCTCCCAGCGCACGAGCGCCTCGGCGCCGCGCACCTCGCCGGTGGCCAGGTCGACCTTCGGCTGGTAGAGCACGCCGAGCTCGCCGTCGGACATCCCGCGGCGGAGGTCGCCCACCACGGCGAGCGGGTCCGGCCGGCCGCCGGCGACGTCGAAGAGCTCATGGCCGGAGCGGGTCCCCTTGGCCAGGTACATCGCCATGTCGGCGCGCTGCATCAGCGTGTCGACGTCCTCGCCGTGCTCCGGGAAGCAGGCGATGCCGAGCGACGCGCCGACCTCGAGGTCGGCTCCGTCGATCCGGAACGGCCGCTCGAGCGCCTGGAGGATCTTCTGCCCGACCTCGGCGCCGGCCTCCGCGTCGGGCGCGGTGGGCAGCAGGACCGCGAACTCGTCGCCGCCCAGCCGGGCGACGGTGTCGCTCGAGCGCAGCACCGCCGCGATCCGCGGGCCGACGAGCTTGAGCAGCTCGTCGCCGCGGTGGTGGCCGAGCGTGTCGTTGACCTCCTTGAACTTGTCGAGGTCGAGCAGCATGACGACGGGCTTCGTGCGCTCGCGCTGGGCGCTCGACAGCGCCCGGTCGACACGGTCCTGGAACAGCGCGCGGTTGGGCAGGCCGGTGAGGACGTCGTGCAGGGCGCGGTTCTCGCTCAGGAGCGCGTGACGCCCGGCGACGTGGAGCGCGACGAGCGGGAGCAGGAGCCCCGGGAGCAGCGCCGCGGAGAAGTCGGCCACGAGCACGGCGATCGGCGCGAGGCCGAGCGTTCCCGCTCCCGCGAGGACGGTGAAGACGACGTCGTCGCGGCGCGCGCCGACCGCGCGGACCGCGAGCAGCGCCGCGGCGGCGGCGAAGATCGCGGGAAGGTCGGCGGCCAGGAACGGCGCGCCGCCGGTGCGCGGCACGACGCTGAGCGCCGTCAGCACCGCCGCGGCGGCGGCGACGGCCAGCAGGTTGCCGCCGGTGCCGATCAAAAAGGCGGCGGGGCGCGGACGCGTGCGCGCCCCGTGCACGGCGCAGGCGGCGAGCTGCGCACCGGCGGCGATCCACGGCCCGGCGAAGAGCAGGACGGCGAACGCCACGGCCGGTGACACCGGCACCTCGCGCTCGGCGCTGCGGCGCGCCACGCGGACCGGCCATGCGGCGGCCAGCGGTGCCGTGACCGCGAGTGCGAGCTGAGCGGCGAGGCTCATGTGGCGCCCTCCGTGGGCTGTTGCGTGCGTCCGTGCATCGCGTCGAGCATCATCGGGGTCCTGCCCGCCCCGCAGGGCGGATGCGGGCCGGATTCAACGCATGTGTGGCCCGGCACTCCCCAGAACTGGGGAGGCGCGGCGGTCCGGCTCGACGTCTGTACGAGCCGCCGGGGCGAGCCGCCCCGCCGCCGCGACCGCGAACAGCAGCGCGATCCAGGCGCCGGTCGCGACGAGGATGTGCAGCCACACGATCTCGGCCGGCAGCTCGAGCTGGTACTGGGCGAACCCGATCACGCCCTGCGCCCCGACGAGCAGGCACAGCGCGGTCAGCGCGCGCCGCAGCTCCGGCCCGCCGCCCCAGCGCCGGGCCAGGAACCACACCGCGAGCGCCGAGAGCCCCAGCAGCGTCCCGGTCCGCCCGTGCCAGTGGATGACCGTGTCGAGCGTGCCGAACGTGTCGAGCCGCGACACGGGGTCCTGCTCCTCGTTCTCGCCGGCGTGCGGCCCGGCCGCGGTGGCGAGCGTGCCGGCGGCGAGCGCCAGCGCGCCGACGGGCAGCAGGAGCCGCGTCGCCTTGACCAGCCGCGAGTCGTGCTCGGGCTGCGCGAGCTGCTCGGGCTCGCGGCGCGCCCGCCAGTAGAGGGCGACCGCGGCGCAGAGGATGACCATCGAGAGCAGGAAGTGACCGATGACGAAGCCCGGCTTGAGGTGGAAGATCACGGTGAGCCCGCCGAGCACGCCCTGCATGAGGACGCCGAGCGGGAGCAGCGTCCCGACGATCGCCAGGTCGCGCCGGAACGGCCGGCGCCGCCACGCGGCGATGCCGGCGACCAGCGACACGAGCCCGACGAGCGCCGAGGCCAGCCGGTTGCCGTACTCGATCCAGGCGTGGGTCTCGAGCGGCGCGACCACCGACTCCCCGCACTTCGGCCAGTTCGGGCAGCCGAGCCCGGAGCCGCTCAGCCGCACCGCCGCCCCGGTCAGGACGATCAGGCCGAGCGCGACGAGCGCGAACAGCGCGAGCTGCTCGACCCGGCGCGGGGTGAACGTGGGCAGCCGGCGGAGCACGGTGGAAGGGTAGGAGAGGCGCCGCGACTACCCTCTCCGCGTGCCTCCCGCGGTCTCCGTCCAGTCGCTCTCCAAGGGCTTCCGCGTGCCGTCCGAGCAGGTCAACACGCTCAAGGAGCGCGTGCTGCACCCGCTGCGCGGCACGCGCGGCGCGCGGTTCGAGGCGCTGCGCGACGTCTCGTTCGAGGTCGAGCAAGGGGAGTTCTTCGGGATCGTCGGGCGCAACGGGTCGGGCAAGTCGACGCTGCTCAAGTGCCTCGCGGGGATCTACCGCGCCGACGGCGGGCAGGCGTGGATCGACGGCCGGCTCTCGGCGTTCATCGAGCTGGGCGTCGGGTTCAACATGGACCTCGCCGCGCGCGACAACATCCGCATCAACGCGGTGATGCTCGGGCTCTCCACGCGCGACGCGCGCAGGCGCGAGGACGAGATCCTCGAGTTCGCCGGCCTCGAGCAGTTCCAGGACCTGAAGATCAAGAACTACTCGTCGGGCATGCTCGTGCGGCTGGGGTTCGCGATCATGGCTCACGTCGACGCGGACGTCCTGCTGATCGACGAGGTGCTCGCCGTCGGTGACGCCGCGTTCCAGCAGAAGTGCTTCGACCAGTTCAACCGCATCCGCGACGAGGGCCGCACGGTCCTGTTCGTCACCCACGACATGGGCGCGGTCGAGCGCTACTGCGACCGGGCGATGCTGCTCGAGCACGGCGAGATGGTGGTCCTCGGCGACGCGCACCGCGTCGGGCAGGAGTACCTCCGCGTGAACTTCGCCGACGTCGAGACGGCGCCCGAGCCCGACCCCGCCGCAGACGAGCAGGCCGTCGAGGAGGAGCCCGAGACCGACCCGCTCCGTTCGACCGACGGGCGGGCGGAGATCGTGCGCGCGTGGTTCGAGGACGCCGAGGGCAACGAGTCGAGCGCGCTCCCGCACGGCGAGCGCTGCGCGTTCGCGGCGACCGTCCGCTTCCAGGCCGAGGTGGAGCACCCGCTGTTCGGCGTCGTGCTCCAGAACGACCGCGACCACACGGTCTTCGCGGCGTCGACCGCGTGGACGCAGGAACGCAGCGGCCTCTTCCGCGCCGGCGACGAGGTCACCTACCGCGTGAGCTTCGACAACGTGTTCAGCGGGGGGCGCTACTTCGCGACGCCGGCGGTGGCGCGGCGCGGCGCGGGCGTCGCGTGGATCGACCGGCGGGAGAAGTTCGTCACGGCGCTCGTGACGTCGACGCGGACGACCGACGCCGCGGTGGACATCCCGTACGCGATCGACCTCGTGCGCGCCGAGGCGCGCACGCCGGCGGCGTGAGTGCGACGGGCCTGCCCTCCGGCCGGCCGCTCGCCGGCCCGAGCGCGCTCGGCGGCGACGCCGGGCGCCTTTGGCGCCTGACGTGGACGCTCGCGGTGACGAACTTCAAGCTGCGCTTCTACGGCAGCGCGCTCGGCTACCTGTGGCAGCTCATGCGGCCGCTGCTCCTGTTCGGCGTGCTGTACGTCGTGTTCACCGAGTTCGTGCGGCTCGGCGGCGACATCGAGCACTACCCGGTCGTCCTGCTCACCGGCGTCATGCTCTTCACGTTCCTCTCCGAGGCGACGAGCGGCGGCGTGACGTCGATCGTGCAGAGCGAGGCGCTGATCCGCAAGGTCGAGTTTCCGCGCATGGCGATCCCCTGCTCGATCGTGCTCACGTCGCTGTTCAACCTCGGCCTCAACCTCGTCGCGGTCGTCGTGTTCGCGGCGATCAGCGGCGTCGACTTCCACACGTCGCTGATCCAGGTCCCCGTGATCGTCGGCGCGCTGTGCGCGTTCGTCCTCGGGATCGTCCTCCTCACCTCGGCGATGTTCGTGCGCTACCGCGACATCCAGCCGATCTGGGACGTCGTGCTTCAGATGCTCTTCTACGGGACGCCGGTGCTGTACCCGATCGAGATCGTGCAGGAGCGCAGTGCGGCAGCGGCGGAGTGGCTGGTCACGCTGAACCCGTTCGCGGCGATCGTGCAGCAGGCGCGGCACGCGTTCATCGACCCGACCGCCGACTCCGCGGCGGTCGCGGCCGGCGGCTGGGGCCACCTCGCGATCACGGGCGCGATCACGCTCGCGATCCTCGTCGGCGGCTTCCTCGTCTTCCGACGCCGGGCCCCCTATGTGGCTGAGGAGCTCTAGCGGTCAGCTCGCCAGGCGCGCCTTGACCCGCCGCTTCAGCTTCTGAAGCGTGCGCCGCGCGACCTGCCGCCTCGGCGTCCGGGGCCGGTGGAGCGCGGCGCTCAGCGCCGCGTGCTCCTGGCCGAAGACCGCGGCGCCGGCGATGGCGTCTCCCATCAACCGCACGGGCCAGTGGGCCTGCGCCGGCGGGTCCTCGGAGACCAGGCGCTCGAGCGCTGAGCGGAGCTCGTCGGCGGCCCGGTCCCACGTCGGCCAGGCCTCCCCCGTCGCCCGTGCGCGCTCCTGGACGCGGGCGAGCAGCTCGCGGTCGCGCGCGAGAAGGTCCAAAAACCGCGACGCGCCGCGTGGATCGTCGGCGTCGGCGACGAACCCGTTCTCGCCGTGCTCGACGAGGTCGGCCGCGTCGTGCGCCGGCCCGACGACGGCGGTCGCGCCGATGCGGAACCCGGCGAGCGGCGCGCCGAGCACTCCGTCGACGGTCGACAGCAGCAGCACCACGTCCGCGTCGCCGAGCGCGGCCTCGACCGCCGGCTGTTCCATCCCCTCCAGTGCCGCGCGCTCGGTCCCGTCGCCCGCCAGGTGGACGCGAAGCGGGTCGCCCCCGGCGCGACCGGAGGCGACGGGCGGTCCCGGCTCCGCCCCGCCGGGCGGGCCGCTCGTGACGAGGAGGCAGCGCGCGTCCGGGCGCAGGTCGGCGAGCGTGTCGCGCACCCACGGCGCGGCGGCGAGGAAGTCGACGGGCAGGTCGTAGGCGAGCTGTGCCGCGAACCGCTCGGCCTGCCAGGTTCCCATCCGCCGGTGCGCGAAGTGATCGACCCAGAACGCATGCCGCGTCGCGCCGACCTCGAACAGCCGCGCGGTCGTCGTCCAATCGGTGGCGATCGCGACGTCGAACTCGCCGCTGGGCACGGCGTCCGACACGACCGCGTCGAGCCGCCGCGCGTACTGCGCGACGGGGTCGGGCGCGGGCAGCTCGGGGATCAGGAAGCAGACGCGCACGGGCGGAAGATCCTAGGGTGAAGCGCGATGCCGCTCAGCCTCGCCTTCGTCGGGCAGCGCGAGTACTTCCACTACACGTCCCTCCAGGCGCCCGTCGGCGGGGTCGAGCCCTCGTTCGTTCACTTCTACCCGGACGCGCCGGCCGAGCCCATGCTGCGCGCGCTGGCTGAGATCCAGCCCGACGTCGTCTTCGTCTGGCGCCCCGAGCTGGTCCCGGCGGGCGCCTTCGCCGACCTCGACGCGATCACCGTCGGCTACATCACCGAGCCGCTCCCGCGGCCCGGCGCCGCGCCGCCGCACCCCGACCTGCGCATGCGGTGGAACAACCTCCTGCGCACCGACCCGAGCAACTTCGACCGCATCGCGTCGTTCGATCCCCTGGTGGTCCCGACCGTCGACGCCCACATGCGCGTGTGGCGCTCGTTCCCGATTCCCGTGTCCGACAGCTACTTCGCCCCCGTCAACGATCCGCACCCTGGCCCCGCCGTGCTCTTCACGGGCCGCTCGACCGACCACCGCGAGCGATTCCTCGGCCACGTCAAGAAGGACTTCGACACCGTCCACCTCGCGCACGGCGTGACCGACGAGCAGCTGCTCCCCTTCCTTCGCCAGAGCGACATCGGCGTGAACCTCCACAACCACCCCTATCCGACGTTCGAGAACCGCGTGCCCGCCTACCTCGCCGCCGGGCTGCTGGTGATCACCGAGCCGCTGTCTCCCCATCACGGCCTCCAGCCCGGCCGCGACCTCCTCGAGGTTTCCGAGCCGCAGCACCTGTACGAGCTCGTCCGGCGCGCCGGCCAGGTGCCGCACACGTTCGACACCGTCCGTCGCAGCGGCCGCCGCGCGGCCGAGCGCTGGCGCGCATCGCGGGTGTATCCGCGCTTCGTCGACGACCTGATCCGGGACGTCCGCACCTTCGGGCGTGGACGTCCGGCAAGAGATGCCCCCGCTACCATCGGAGCCCCATATGAGTCATGAATTCGAGCCGGCCGAGGGTCGGCAGAACGGCCTCGCACCGCAGGCCCCCGATCCCGATCAGACCATCCTCGTGGCGGGAGGCGCCGGCTACATCGGCTGCGTGCTCATCCCGCGGCTGCTGGCGCGCGGCTACCGCGTCCGGCTGCTGGACCGCCTCTACTTCGGTGAGAGCGGGCTCGCCTCGTTCCGCGACCAGATCGAGCTCGTCGTCGCCGACGTGCGCGACGTGCCGGACACGGCCCTCGACGGCGTCGACGGCGTCATCAACCTGTCCGGCCTGTCGAACGACCCGACCGCGGAGTTCGACCCGGACGCCAACTGGCAGATGAACGCGATCGCCACTGAGACGCTCGGCCAGAAGTGCGTCGAGCGGGGGATCGAGCGCTACGTCTTCGCGTCGTCCTGCTCGCTGTACGACGGCCTGCCCCCGGGCATGCACGACGAGACCGCGGACATCCAGCCGCGCGCGGCGTACGCGACCTCGAAGCGCTACGGCGAGGAGGCGCTGCTCAAGCTGGCCGACGACGGCCTCGTGCCGGTGCTGATGCGCAACGGGACGGTCTACGGGTGGTCGCCGCGGATGCGCTTCGACCTCGTCGTCAACACCTTCGTCAAGGACGCGCTGCTCAACGGCAGGCTCAACCTCCACGGCGGCGGCTGGATGTGGCGTCCGCTCGTGGACGTCCGCGACGTCTCCGACGCGATGATCGCTGCCTACGAGGCGCCGGCCGAGAAGGTGCAGGGCGAGATCTTCAACGTCCTGCACTCGAACTACCAGATCCGCGAGCTGGCGTTGCTCGTGGCCGGCACCGTGCAGCTGACCGGCCGCACGGTGACCCTCTCCGAGACGCCGGCGCCGAAGCTGACGCGCGACTACGAGTGCTCGAACGCGAAGCTCTCGACCACGCTCGGCTTCATCCCGCGCCACTCGGTGCTCGAGGCCGCGAGCGACCTCGTGAACCGCCTCGAGGGCAGCGACAAGACGACGCTCACCGACCCGCGCCACTACAACATCCGGTGGCTCGAGCTGATGAGCGAGCTCAAGCCGTCGCTCGAGCGGTTCGAAACCGTCCTGTGAGGGCGCTGATCACGGGCGGGGGCGGCCAGCTCGCCTCCGACCTCCAGACCCTGCTCGGCGACGACGCGGTCTCGCTGTCGCATGCCGAGCTGGACATCGACGACGCGGGCGCGATCGACCGCGCCTTCGGGCAGCACGCCCCCGACGTCGTCTTCAACTGCGCGGCGTTCCACAACGTCGATGAGTGCGAGCGCGAGCCCGACCAGTCGTGGACGACGAACGTGCTCGCGGTGATGGAGCTGGCAAAGCGGCCGGCGAAGCTGGTCCACCTGTCCACGAACTACGTGTTCGACGGGCGGCGCAGCGCCCCCTACCGGGAGGACGACGTCCCGTCGCCGCGCTCGGTCTACGCGCTGACCAAGCTCGCCGGCGAGTACGCCGCGCTCGGCTACGCGCAGGACTCGCTGGTGGTGCGCAGCGGCGGGCTGTACGGCTTCGCCGGGAACGCGTCGAAGGGCGGCAACTTCGTCCAGCGGATGACCACCCGCGCTCGCGAGCAGGGCGCGCTGAAGATGGTCTCAGACCAGCGGCTCCAGCCGACCTTCACCGAGGATCTGGCGAAGGCGCTCGTCGAGGCGGTGGAGCGCGACTTCAAGGGCGTGCTGCACCTGGTCAACGAGGGCCCCATGTCGTGGCACGACTTCACCGTGGCGATCATGGAGCACGCCGGGATCGACGTCCCGGTGGAGGCGGTCTCCACGACCATCCCGGAGGGTGGTGTCGACCGGCCGCTGAACGGCGTGCTGGCCCGCCCCCGCGCCGACGCGCTGGGCCTTCCGAAGCTGCGCTCGGTCGACGACGCGCTCCAGGACTACATGTCGCGTGCCGGCCTCAGCGCGGGCGCCACGGCGTAGCCGCCAGCCACGCCGCCACCGCCGCGCCGACCGCGGGCAGGTCCTTCTTGAGTCCGTGGTCGCCCGCGACCTCGACCACCGTGCGGGCCGGGCCCGGCGGCGGCATGCCGAAGCGGTCGCCGGTCCCCTGCACGACGAGCGTCGGCGCCGCGACCGGGTCGAGCTCGTCCAGCCGCGACGCCCCGCGCGGCGACACGAGCGGAAACGCGAGGCAGAGCACTCCGGCGGCGCCCGTCTCCGCGGCGGTGCGGCACGCGACGCGCGCGCCGCTCGACCGGCCGCCGGCGACGAACGGCAGTCCACCGAGCGGCAGCCCCTCGACGACGGCCCTCCACGCGGCGTCGAGCACCGGCGCCCGGGGTGGCGAGCGCCGGCCGGCCACGCGGTAGGGCTGCTCGACGAGGGCCACGGCAAAGCCCTCCCCCTCGGCCGCCCTGCGCGCCGCCTGGAGGTCGGGTGCACCGACGCCTCCGCCCGCGCCGTGGCCGAGCACGAGCCAGCCGCGCGCGCCGTCCACCGGACATAGGTCCGCCCGCGCGGCACCGTGCGGGGTCTCGATCTCCACCCTGCCAGCATGCCGCACATGCGCCTCGACAAGTGGCTCTGGATCGCACGGCTCATGAAGACGCGCTCCGCCGCCGCCGAGGCCGTGAGCGGCGGGAAGGTCCACCTCAACGGCCGCGCCGTGAAGCCGAGCCGCGAGGTCGGCCCCGGCGACGAGCTCGAGATCACCCGCGGTGCGCTGCGCCAGACCGTCGTCGTCAGGGGCCTCGCGCCGCGCCGCGGCCCGGCCAGCGAGGCCGCGTTGCTCTACGAGGAGACGCCGGAGAGCGTCGCGGCGCGCGAGCGCTACGCCGAGCAGCGCCGGCTGGCCGCCGAGACACAGCCCGACTTCGGCGGGCGGCCCACCAAGCGCGACCGGCGGCGCCTGGACCGGACACGGCGGCGGTGATCCGGCGAGTCAGGCCGCGGCAGGCGGGCCACCGGGCGCGCTGCCCGTGCGGCGCTCGACCACCTGCGCCGCCTCGAGGGCGCCCTCGGCGGTCCAGCTCACCACCAGTGCCTCGTCGGATCGCTCGCCCTCGATCGTCTGCTCGAGGTACGCGTTGATCTCCGGGAAGCGCTGGGAGACCGACAGCCAGTAGCCGGCCAGCTCGTCGGTCGAGGCCTCCTCGTGCCGCTGCTCACGATCGTCGACGTCGCCTGTCGCCCACCGCCGGATCGCCGGCGCGAGGTCGCGAAGCTCCTCGGGCAGGCGGTCGAGGTCGACGTGCACCCCACCGATCTCTTCGGTCGCCATGTGACAACGATGGCAAAGCCGTCGGCGGAAGGCGTCCGACCGGGAGTCGTGCGCTACAGCAGGTCGGCCTCCGGCACCTCGCGCACCTCCCGCGCCGGGACGCCCATCACCACCGCCCGCGCCGGGACGTCACGGGTGACGACGGCGCCCGCGGCGACGTAGGCGTCCTCGCCGACCTCGACGCCCGGCGTCAGCACCGCGCCGCCGCCGATGCGGCACGCGCGGCGCAGGGTCGGTCCCCGCAGCGTGCCGGGATGGCGGTTCATCGTGTCGTCGTTGGTCGTGGTGGCGCCGGGGCCGAGGAAGACGTCGTCCTCGACGACGGTGGCCGCTGTGACGTAGACGCCCGTCTGGATCCGCACGCCCGCGCCGATCGCGACGTCGTTGTCGATCGCGCTGCCGCGGCCGACGACGGTCGCGCGCCCGACCACCGCGCGCTCGCGCACGTAGGACTGGTCCCCGACGATCGCCTCGTCGTCGATGCGCGCACCCGCGAAGACGACGCATCCGGCGCACAGCGTCACCCGGTCGCCGATCACGAGCGGCCCGACCTCCCGCCCCGCCGCCGCCGACGTGCGCGCGAGCTTCGGCCGTTTGCCGAGGATCGCGCCGTCCTCGATCACGCACCCGTCCCCGACCACCGTCCCGTCGTGGATCGTCACGTGCGCCCCGATCGTCACCTCCGAGCCGAGCCGGACGTCCGCGCCGAGCGCGAGCCCGGGCGCCAGGTCGGACGGCCGGAGCACGCTCAGCCCTGGTGGCGGAACGGAAGCTGGTCCTCGATCTCCTTGAGCGTCGGCGCGTCCGTGTCGCGCTGGGACGGGATGAGCTCGTCGGTCGGAACCGGCCACTCGATGCCGACCTCCGGGTCGTCGTACTTGATCCCGCGCTCGTGCTCGTCCGAGTAGTAGCTCGACTGCTTGTAGAAGACGTCGGCGAGCTCGGAGACGACGCAGAAGCCGTGTGCGAAGCCGATCGGGCAGTAGACCATCCGGCCGTTCTCGTCGGTGAGGTCGAACGCCTCCCACTCGCCGAACGTCGGCGACCCCTTGCGCACGTCGACCACCACGTCGACGATGTGACCGCGCCCGCAACGGATCAGCTTCGCGGCGCCGTCGCCGATCTGGAAGTGCATCCCCCGCACGATCCCCCGCTTGGAGCGCGAGTGGTTGTCCTGCACCATCTCCTCATGCAAGCCGATGTCGGCGAACTCGTTGCGCCGGTAGGTCTCGACGAAGAAGCCGCGCTCGTCGCCGAGCACCTTGGGCTGGATGAGGCCTACGCCGTCGATCCGGGTGTCAAGTCGTTCAAATCGCGCCATGTCGGCGGTTAGCCTACGACGCGCGCGGTGCCGAACGCCGCGAGGTCGGCGTGCAGGTCGGCGAGCAGCCGAGGCCAGACGCGCGAGGCGCGGAACTGCTCGGCCTTCAGGCGCCCGCGCACGCGGACTCGGTGCCACGTGCGCGGGAAGCGCTCGAGCGAGCCGATCAGGTGCGCGAGCGATCCGCCGTGTGAGATCTCGATGTAGTCGATCCCGCGCTCGAGCCCGTGCTGGGGCGACAGCGGCTCGCTGACGACGAGGTGGCCGGCGGCGAGGTGCAGCGAGACGCGGTTGTCGAACGACGGGTACGTGGCGTCGTGGAGGTTCACGCCGACGTCGTGCGCGGCCAGCAGCGCCTCGAGCTCGCCGGCATCGACGTCGGACGCCTGGTGCAGCAGGTCGGGGTGGTCGGCCTTCGCCGCGGCGAGCATCCGCTCGCGGTGCGGCGTCGAGCGCCCGACGAACAGCACGCGCGGCCTGCCCCGGACCGGCTCGACGTCGCGGAAGAGCCGATCGCTCACCGGCAGCGGCACCGAGCGCCACACCGGCACGATCGCCTGCGCCGTCCGCACGATCAGCGGGTCGAAGGAGACGACGCGGTCGAACGACGCCGCGTCGAGCTGCTGGAGCTCCGACCGCCCGCGCTCGAGGTCGTCGTGGCCGCCCTCCGCGTCGCGCGGGATCGGCTCGGTGATGAAGCCGACCGTCGCCGCACGCAGCCCGGCGAACGTTCCCGCCGGGACGGTCTCGGGGCGGAACACGACGACCACGTGCGGTCGGAACGCGTCGAGGTCGCGCCGCAGCGCGTCGGCGTCGCCGTGGCGCCCGAACTCGATGAACCGCGTCTGGCAGTCCGGCCGCTCGTCGGCCAGCGCGCAGACCTCGAAGCGGGTCCGCTGCCCGACGAAGGCGAGCCGGAGAGGCCGCCCCGCGGGCGGAGTCGGATGCGGCATGGGCGCGAGTACGATACCCCGCTCCATGCCCGACTGGCAGGAGCGCATCACGCGCGAGACCAACCCGGCGGTGCGCGTCGAGCACGACCTGCGCTACCGCCTCGCCGAGCCGCTGATCCTCGGCGCCCGGACCTGGGCGGACCTCGGCTGCGGCAACGGCGTCGCCGCGGCTGACGTCGTCGCCGGCGGGTTCGACGGGCGTGCGGTGCTCGTGGACGTCGAGCAGAGCGCGGTCGACGCGGCGGGCGCCGAGCTGCGCACGGGCGACGCCGTGCCGATCGTGGCCGACCTCACCGATCGCGACGCCCTTGCGCGCGTCCGCGAGGCGGTGCTCGAGGGCGAGGCCCCGCGCGCGATCACCTGCTTCGAGGTCATCGAGCACCTGACGACGTTCGTGCCGCTCGTCGAGCTGCTGTCCGAGCTCGCCGAGGCCGGCGAGGCGACCGTCGTGCTCAGCGTCCCCAACGACGAGTTCTGGGCGATCGAGAACCCGTTTCATCAGAGCGCGTGGGGCGAGGGCTCGTTCGCCGAGCTGCGCACCCTGCTGCCCCCGGGCTCGGTCGTCGCGCGTCAGCTCGCGCTCCAGGGCTCCGCGGTCGTCCCCGACGGGGCGAACGGCGCGCACGTGGATGTGCGCGTCGAGCCTCGGACGGAGGGCGCGGTGGCGACGCACTTCCTCGCCGCGGTGGGGCCGCAGGCGGTGGAGCTGCGCACCCACGTCGACGTCGCGCAGTCCGACCTCGACGGGCAGCGGCAGTGGGAGCGTCAGCGCGAGGCCGACCTCGCCCACCTCGAGGCGCTGCACCGCCACATCGACAAGCTCCAGGGCCAGAACGACGGCTTCCGCTCCGAGCTGAGGGCCAACCACAAGGAGTTCGAGGACTGGCGGCGGTACATCCACGAGCTCGAGGGCAAGCTCGGCCTCCCGCTGTCGGGCACGTGAAGGTCTGCTTCCTCGTCAACGACCTGCAGCTCTCGGGCGGGGTGGGCGTCGTCGTCGAGCACGCGCGGCGGCTGGCCCACGACCATGGCTTCGACACCTCGCTCGTCCTGGTCCGCGAATGGGACCTGCCGAGCTGGCGCTACGAGGCGCTGGCCGAGGTGCGGGTCCTCTCGCTTCAGGAGGCGCGCGCCGAGCGCTTCGACGTCGCGGTCGCGACGTGGTGGGAGACGACGTTCAGCCTCTTCGACGTCCCCGCCGAGCGGTACGCCTACTTCGTGCAGTCGCTCGAGGACCGCTTCTACAAGCACGACCAGCCCGAGCGCGTCGGTGCGGCGCTGACGCTCGACCTGCCCGTGGCCTTCATCACCGAGGCCCGCTGGATCCAGCGCACGCTCAACGAGCTGCGCCCCGGCGCGCCGGTGCACCTCGTGCGCAACGGGATCGACAAGGGCGTGTTCGGCCCGCCGCAGCGCCTCGAGCCCGTCGTCGATCCCGCCCGCCCGCTGCGGGTCCTCGTGGAGGGCCATCCGGGCGTCTGGTTCAAGGGCGTGCCCGCCGCGGTCGTGAGCGTTCGCGCGATGCGCGAGCCGCACCACCTGACGATCGTCACCGGCTGGCCGGAGGAGCTGGGCGAGCTGGCCGGCGCGGCCGACCGCGTGATGAGCCAGCTCACCCACCGCGAGATGGCGGCGGCCTACGCGGAGACCGACGTCGTCGTGAAGCTCTCGCACGTCGAGGGCATGTACGGCCCGCCGCTCGAGGGCTTCCACATGGGCGCGACGACGGTGACGACCGAGGTGACCGGCCATGACGAGTACGTACGCCACGGCTGGAACGGGCTCGTCGTCGACTGGGACGACGTCCGCGGGACGGCCCGCGCACTGGACCTGCTGGCCCGCGACCGCCGGTACCTGAACTTCCTGCGCCACAACGCCCTGGCCACGGCGCGCGGGTGGCCGTCATGGGAGCAGGCGGCGCAGTTCATGGCGCTGGCGCTGCTGCGCGTCCGCCGCGCGCCCGCGCCGGCCGCCGACGCCGGCGCGGCGGCGCTCCTGAGCGACCTTCGCGGCGGGCTCGAGACCTACCGCGAGCACCTCGCGGAGCGCAACGACTTCGCGCGGCAGGTCGAGCGCATCGAGCGCGTCAAGCGGATCGGTCCGGTGCGCCGGGTGCGCGCGGTGTGGCGCTCGCCGGCGGTGCAGCGGACGGTCGGGCCGTACGTCCTCCGCGCCGCCAAGCGCGCGCTGGGGCGGTAGTGCTCGGCCGCCTGCGGCGCCGCCGCATCCAGCCGCTGCGGATCCAGGCGCCGCCGGCCCTGCTCGAGTGGCGGCGCTCGGGCCCCGCTGCGCTCGAGCCCGGCCCCGTCGGGGACCGCATGCGTGTCGCGATCGTCATCCCGTGGTTCTCCGAGGGCAGCGGCGGCCACTCGACGATCGCCAACCTCGTCCGCGGGCTCGAGGCGCGCGGGCACGAGTGCTCGCTGTGGATCGAAGGCGATTCGGCCGCCGGGGACTTCGAGCGGTTCTTCGGCCCGGTCGTCGGCACGGTCCACGACGGCTTCGCAGCGTGGGACGGCGCCGACGTGGTCGTCGCGACGGGCTGGCAGACCGTCCACCGCACGCTGCTGCTCGGAGGCTGCGCGGCACGCGCGTACCTCGTCCAGGACCACGAGGTCGAGTTCCACGGGACGTCGGCGGAGCGGACCTGGGCCGAGCAGACGTACCGGCTCGGGCTGCATTGCGTGTGCGCCTCGCCGTGGCTCGCCGACGTGATGCGCGAGCGCTACGGGGCGACGGCGTCGTCGTTCGATCTCGGCGTGCGCCACGACGTGTACCGGCCGCTCGACGTCACGCGCCGCGACGACCTCGTGCTCCTCTACGCCCGCGCCGTGACGCCGCGCCGCGCGGTTCCGCTGGGGCTGCTCGCGATGGAGGAGGTGCGTTCCGCGGACGTCCTGCTCTTCGGCGAGCAGCGCCCGCTGGGGTCGCGCTTCGCACAGCGCGGCGTGCTCGCGCCCGCGGACCTCGCGCGTCTGTACGGCGAGGCGACGGTCGGCGTGGTGCTGTCGATGACCAACCCCTCGCTCGTGCCGACGGAGATGCTCGCCTGCGGCCTGCCGGTCGTCGACCTCGCGTCGGACGCGATGCTCGCGACGTTCGGCGCGGACGGTCCGGTGGTCCTCGCCGACTTCGACCCGCTCGCGCTGGGCGAGGCGATCAACCGCCTGCTGTCCGACCCCCGCGAGCGCGCGCGGCGCTCGGCGGCGGCGACCGCGCGGGCGCGCGGGCGCGCGGGGGAGGCGGCCGCCGCTCAGGTCGAGCGCGGCCTGCGCACGGCGCTCGCGCCCCCGGCCGGAGCGTCCGCAGTCCAGGTCGATCTGCGCGGCGCGGAAGCCCACGCCGGCGTGGGGCGTGGAGCCCGGCGCGGGCCGGCTGCGCACGCGGTTGGGGTTTGTAGCCCTCCTCGGTCGTGATATGCAGGCTGGGGGGGGCGCCGTGGCGGCCGGCGCGCGCGACGCGGACGCTGACCTCGCCGTCGCGCGGCACCATGCGCTCGATCGGCGGGCCCGCGGCGTCGATCACGACGCGGACGGCGCGCTTGACGTCAGCCGGGGGGGTCAGCGTCAGCCGGACGCTGCCGCGCACGTCGGCCCGCTCGCCGACCCGCGCGAAGACGAGCAGCCGCTGCCGCGCCTTGCCGAGGCCGTCGATGTACGAGCTCGCCTGCCACGGGCGGTCGGGAACGATCACGCTCGCGCCGTCGGGCGCCGATGCGACCTGGCGGCCGCGCACCCGGAGCGTCGCGTCGTTGCGCGAGACGAAGAGGTGGGTGGTGCCGTCGGCTTCGGCGTGGATGCGGCCGTCGCGGGGATCCACGCGCGTCGCGGTCATGCTGTACGGCACGATCCCCGGCCGATCCTGCACCTGGAGGATCCGCTCCACGCGCTTGTTCCAGAACGTGTGCCACTGCCACTGGAGGTTCTCGTCGCCCTGCTGGAGGTACCCCGTGACCAGTCCGACGCGGCCCTCCTCGCCGACCGCCCGGTCGATCCAGTCGCGCGGCACTTCGCGCACGTGCGGCAGGACGTAGGGATAGGACTCGTTGATTGCCCGGGCGGACTTCGGGACGAGGTGGATCGCCTGCACGGCGCCGCCGAGGACGACCGCGACCGCGAGCGCGGGGCCGGCCCAGCGCCGCCAGGCCGGGCGCAGCACCACGGCGGAGACGACGCCCAGCACGACGGTGAGGAGCAGCAGGGCGTCGACCGTCTCGAGCGTCTTGCCGAACAGCAGCCGCGGGCTCCAGACGCGCACCTGGCCCTCGATCACCGCGTTGAAGGCCGAGCCCGCGTTCGCGATCCGCGAGAACGCTCCGAGGCTCTCGCCGCCGGGGTACAAGGGGTCGGCCGCGGCGACGAACGCGGCCGCGGTGACCGCCCCGAGCGCGAGCGAGGCCCGCGGCGCCGGGAGTCGCCGGTCCGCGACGAGCGCGGTCGCGCCCACCGTCAGCAGCGGCGCGAGGTAGAAGACGTAGCGCTCCTGGTACTGACCGCCGGCGATCGCCTGCGTGAAGAACCCGACCTGGTAGGCGATCACGGCGAACGTCGGCGCCGCCACCAGCGCGAAGGCGTGCTGGCCGCGGTTCGCCGGCCACCCGAGTGCGCGGGGCAGCCAGGCGAAGAAGAGGATCGCGGGCAGGATCCCGACGCCGACGACCAGGTGCGCGAGGTGGCGGCCGGAGGCGGTGAGCCACCCGCTCGGGAACGGCGGCTTCTCGAACGTGCCGCGGTAGCTGCCCGCGACGTCGACCGATGCCGCCAACGCGACGAGCAGCGCGAGGGCGGCGACCGCGACGAGCCCGCCGAGCACCGCGTGGGGACGCAGCCGCTCGCGCAGTGAGGCGCCGGCGCGAGCGGCGGGCGACGCCGCGCTGAACGCCTCGAGCGCCAGTGCGAGCAGGAAGATCGCGGCCAGCAGGAAGAACTGCGCGCGCGCCAGCGATGCGGCACCGATGGCGATCACCGCCAGCACGTCGTGGCGCGGGGAGGGACGGGCGATGGCGTGCGACATGGCGAACACGGCCCACGCGAACAGCGGGTACGCGAGCGACTCGGTCATCACGACGTTGACCGCGACCGCCCACGGGACCATCACCGCCGACAGCCCGGCGGCGAGCGCGTAGCCCCACGGAAGCTCGAGCGTGCGCCGCGCGAGGAGGTAGATGGGCGCGGCGGTGCTGGCGAAGAGCATCGCGTTGATGGCGTGCACCAGGTGGAAGGCGGTGACGCTGCCGAACAGCGCGTAGACCGGGGCCAGCAGCAGCGGGTAGAGCGGGTTCGGCACCGCCTCGGGCTGGCCGAACAGCTGCGGACCGAGGTGCGCGCCGTCGCTGTAGAACAGCGCCGTCTTCGAGTACAGAAGCTCGTCGATCAGCCAGACGAAGCTCTCGACGTGAAGCGACCAGCGGGCCAGCCAGGCGGCCCACAGCGCCACCGCCACCACCACGACGACCGGTGCCGGGACGCGGCGGAGGCGGGCGATCACTCGGCGGCCTCGTCGTCGGCCGCCGACCGGAACAGCGCGACGACGAGCGCGAGCGGGACGGCGCCCAGCAGCAGGATCGCGAGCGCCCAGGGCAGCCACGCCCCGCCGGGGCGGAACGTCGCCAGCCGGTGCGCGATCGTCGCGAACCGCGCGCCGAAGCCGGCCTCGCCGCGCTCGGTGAAGAGGATTGTGAAGTTCGGGAACACGCGCCGGCCGTCGACGCGGGTCTCGCCGCGGGTGCGCGTCCGGTCGGCGGCGGCGTACAGGTCGACGGGGAGCCGGCCCTCGTTGCCCACGCAGATCACCGCCTTCCGCGGCGTCCGGGACGGCTTCATCGTGAACGTCACGGTGTCGTTGTCGCGGTAGGTCGACGGGTGTCGACGCTCGACGACGTAGTCGCCGGCGGTGATGCGGAACGAGAGCGGCTGCCCCGCCTTGCGGCGCGTGCCCACCTTGATGTGCGCCACCTCGCTGCGGTCGTCGACGACGGCGTTTCGCATGCACGCCTCGGCGCCGGCCCGGAGCGGCACCACCGCCGTCCCGAAGAGCGGCGACGGCTGCGGGATCGCCGCCGGCAGCACCCGGTCCTTGCTCAGGAACGGCACGATGAGGGCCAGCCCGACGACGAGCGCCGCCGTGAGCCCGGCGGCGAGGGCGATCCACCTAGCCATGGAAGCGCACCATCACCGCGCCGAGCATGGCCAAGTGCAACGCAAAGCTCGCGAACACCAGCACCGACGCCACCACCGGCAGGACGCGCCGCGGCAGCCAGGACACGCCGACAGCCACGGCCGCGCCGAGCAGGACCAGGAACGGGATCAGGTAGCGGCCGGTCACCACCGGGTCCCCGGCGCCGCCGATGATGCTCCGGTACCCCGCGACGTGCAGCACCACGAGATACGTGACGAAGGCGACGACGAGCACGAGCAGGAGCGCGCGCGCCCGTGCCACGGTCCGCCAGCGCGCGACCAGCACGACGAGCAGCGCGAGCAGCCCGATCCGCGAGGCGGTGGCCATCGCGTCGAGGATCCATGGGTCGACCGCGCCGTCCAGGTTCGGCGCGATACCCCAGAACCGGTCGATGAAGACGTCACGGACGCTCCAGTCCGTACGCAGGTCCGTCTTCATGAACTCGAGCTTCGGCAGGTAGAACTGCCAGAGGTACGAGCCGAACTCCCGCGCTCGGTCGAAGTCGAGTGCGCGCCCGGTGGCGGTACGCAGGACGACGAGCGTGCTCGCCGCGACGGCGCCCGCCGCCGCCACCCCCGCCGCCACCCGCGTCCGGATGCCGTGGGGCCGGGTCGCGCGCCACCAGGCGATCGCGCCGGTCAGGGCCACCGGCAGCACGAGCGGCAGCCCGCGGCCGTGCGTGAGCCCGGCCGCGACCGTCACGGTGACCAGCGCGATCGTCCGCGCGCGCGTGGGGCCCCGGAGCAGGATCGCCGCCATGAGGGCGATCGCGACGCTCCATAGCGCCGTGACGAGCGCGTCCGCGTTGACCGACGACGTCGTCGTGATGAACTGCGCGTTGGTCGCCACGACGGCCGTCGCAAGGGTCTGGAGCGTCCGCCGCGGCCCGACGATCAGCCCGGTGAAGAGCCACGCGGCGACGATCACGGCGACGATCAGCGGGATGTTCCAGAGCCGCAGGACATACAGCCGCGAGAAGACGTCGAGGCGCGACGTCGCCGCGTACGGCGCCGCCTGGTAGAGCGGGAAGCCCGGCGGGTTGAGCATCGTGGCCATGAAGTCGGTCTTCTTCTTCGCGTCCTTGCCGATCGCCGTCTCGACCTCCTCCCAGAACACCTCGTCCGGGTGGCGGTTGACGTCCTTCATCGACGGGTTGCCCTCGCGCGCGCGGGCGTTGCTCTGGACCGTCGCGCTGCCGACCTCCGCCGACGCGCCGTGCGGCACGCCCGCGGGCTCCCCGTTCGTGTACCACGGGATCTCGCGCTGCTCGACCGTGCGCTGGACGTACGCGAAGTGCCCGACCTCGTCCGGTCCGTTCCAGGGCGGCTGGAGGGTCGCCCACGACAGGGAGAGGACGATCCCCACGGCGACGAGGAGGGCGAGCGGCAGGGGAACGGACGCGCGGACGTGACGGAGTCGGCGGCGCACGGCGAGTCAGACTAGCGGCGGGGTCCGGCCTCACCGGCGGCGATCAGCGCGCGCCGGTAGAGCTCCAGGACGGCGCCGATCGCGCCCACCATCGGGGCCTGGACCAGCGGCGTGGCGAGCCGGGCGGTCATAGGCCGCAGCAGCTCCGCGTCGCTCGTCCGGCGGCGCGCCTGGACGCGCCGGCGCCACCGTGCGAGCGCGCGCCACTCGCGCGCCACGTCACGCCACGCCTGCACCTTCTGCGGCCACCAACCGTCCCGCCGCGCGAGCAGCGCTATGCCCGCCTCGGCGGCGAGCAGCAGGGGGGCGAGCAGCAGCAGCGTCCGCGCCTCGTAGTTGGCGAGCACCGTCCACAGGCGGTTGTGCTCGAGGTAGAGCCACTTCTTGACGCCCTTGTCGAAGACGTAGTCGTGACGGACCACCGCCCGCGGCACGAAGCGCACGCGCCAGCCCGCCATGCGCGCGCGCCAGGCGATGTCCACGTCGTCGTGGTAGAGGAAGAACGCCGGGCAGTGCCCGCCCAGCTCGCGGAAGACGTCGGTCCGCATCATCAACGCCGCGCCGGAGACGGCGGCGACGTCGCGCGGTGGCCCGTCCTCCCGCGGCTCGAGGTAGCGCCCCGACCAGGACAGCCCGGCGACGTGGACCGGGTTGTCGCCCGCGTTCACCGTCCCGTCGGGCAGCAGCACCTGGGCGCCGGCGATGGCGACGTCCTCGCCGGCCGCCTCGAGCAGCCGCTCGAGGCGCTCGGCGTCGGCGCGCGCGTCCGGGTTCAGGAACAGCATCCACCGCTGGGACGCGTGAGGGGCGACGAAGTTGCACGCCTGCGGATAGCCGAGGTTGCGCCCGGGACGCAGCACGCGGACTCCGAGCCCTTCGGCCTCGAAGCGCGAGCCGATGACGGACTCTGGATGGTTGTCGACGACGAGCACCTCATCCGGCGGCCGCGTCTGCGCGAGGAGGCTGTCGACGGTGCCCCGCACCGTGTCGGGCTCCTCGAACGAGCAGACGACCACCGCCGACACCGGCGCGGTGGGCGAGCCCGTCATCCCAAGCGCCCGGTCACCCGGCCGACCGCCCGTGTGAAGGCCATCGAGTACGCGCCGGCGCCATGACCCATCCGCGCCCGCAGCTCCCGCGCGCCGACGCGACGCGAGCGCTGGACCGCGCGGCGCTCGCGGAGCACGCGGGGGATCCCGGCGATCGCGTCGCGCTTGGCGGCGAGGGTCACGCGAGCGCGGCCGCGCATCGAGAACCACGCGGCCATGAGGACGTTCACCGCGAGGTGCTGCGGCAGGTAGAGCAGCAGCAGCGGCAGCGGCATCCCCTTCACCCACAGCCAGATCATGTTGCGCTGCGTGTGGTAGACGGTGTATTCGCTCTCCACACCCGTCGTCGCCGAGCCGACGTGGTGGACGACCGAGTTGGCGACGTACAGGCAGCGCCGGCCGGTGAGCTGCATCCGCAGCCCGAGGTCGGTGTCCTCGAGGTAGCCGAAGAACCGCTCGTCGAAGCCGCCCATCTCGAGGAACGCGTCGCGGCGGTACATGGCGGCCCCGCCGCAGGCCGAGAACACCTCGGCGGTCTCGAGCGCGTGCGGGGCGCCGTCGAGCGGGCGCCCGTGGTCGCGCCGCCACGCGAGGCCGCTGACGTGCAGGACGTCGCCCGCCCCGTCGAGCTCGCCCGTCGGGATGATCCCGCGCGGCCGCGACCAGCGCCTCGAGCCACCGCGGCTCGGGGTACGCGTCGGCGTTGAGCAGCACGACGAGGTCGCAGTCGGCCGCCGCGCGCACGCCGACGTTGTTCGCGACCGCGAACCCGACGTTCCGGCCGAGACGGACCACCTCGACCTCCCCGAAGCGCTCCTCGATCGCGTCCGGCGAGCCGTCGGTGCTGTCGTTGTCCATGACGAGGACGCGATCCGGGCGCCGCGTCTGCTCGCGCAGCAGGCCGAGCGTCTTGAACAGGAAGTCGCCCTCGTTCGTGTCGACGAGGATCACCGCGACCTTCACCGGCGCGTCACCCTGTCGAGCAATGCGGGCAGCCGCGTCGGCGCGGCGCCGACCGCCATCGCGCGCCGCAGCGCGAGCGCACCGACGCGCCGGCGCGCCTGCACCTGCCGGCGCTGCCGCAACACCCGTGGGAGCCCGAGCATCGCGTCGCGCTTGGCCCGCAGCACCACCGCGCCGCGGTCGCGACGCGCCCACGCAAGCGCCGTCCAGGCGTTCGCGAGCACGTGCTGCGGCAGGTACAGCAGCGCGAGCGGCCACGGCATGTTCTTCACCCAGGTCCACACCATGTTGCGCTGCTGGTGGTAGACGGTGAAGTCGCTCCCGGCCCCGGTGGTCGCGGAGCCGACGTGGTGCACCACCGAGCCCGGGACGTAGAGGCAACGCTGCCCGTCGAGGCGCAGCCGGAAGCCGAGGTCGGTGTCCTCGAAGTACGCGAAGAACTCCTCGTCGAAGCCGCCGTTGGCGACGTAGGCGTCGCGCCGGTACATCGCCGCGCCGCCGCACGCGGCGAAGACCTCCTCCTCCTCGAGCGCGTCCTGCGTCTCGGTGAGCCCGCGGCCGTGGTCGCGCCGCCAGGCGAGCCCGCTGACGTGGTAGAGGTCGCCGGCGCCGTCGAGCAGCTCGGGCTCGTCCGCCTGCATCATCCGGCTCGAGAACGAGGCGAACTCGGGACGGCGTCGGGCGGCGTCGAGCAACCCCTCGAGCCACCGCGGCGCCGGATACGCGTCGGCGTTGAGGAGCGCGACCCAGCCGCAGTCCTCGGCCGCCCGCACCCCGGCGTTGTTCGCGCGCGCGAACCCCGCGTTGCGCCCGAGGCGCAGGACCTCGACCTCGGTGAACCGAGCCTCGATGGCGTCGGGAGAGCCGTCGCTGCTCGCGTTGTCGACGACAAGGATGCGGTCGGGACGGCGCGTCTGCTCGCGGAGCAGCCCGAGCGTCCGCTCGAAGAAGTGGCCCTGGTTGTAATCGACCATCACGATGGCGACGCGCTCGTCGGCTCCCCTGCGCACGCGGCGAGGGTACTGGCCTCTACTCTCGTCGCCGTGCCCCGGCGCCGCGTCCTGGTCGTCTCGCCCGTCCCGGTCGGACGGAGCATGGCCGGCCCGGGATTGCGGGCCTACGAGATCGGCCGCGTCCTGCGCGACGCCGCCGATGCGGAAGTCACGATCGCCGGCGTCGCGCCCGATTCGGGCGGCGACCTCGGCCTGCCCCGACTGACGTACACGCACCAGGACCCATCGCCGCTGCGCAACGCGATCAGAGCGGCCGACGCGATCGTCGCGCCGCCGCCGACGCCGATGATGGCCGCGCTGCTGCGGCGGTCGCGCGCCCGGCTGATCTTCGACCTCTGTACCCCGGACGCCCTGGAAGGGCTCGAGCAGTACCGCGGCTCGCATGCAGCCTACCGCCGTCTCATGACCGTGCTGAGCGTGGACCGGCTCGGCGAGGCGCTGCGCCTCGGCCATCACTTCGTCTGCGCGGGCGAGCGCCAGCGCGATCTCTGGCTCGGCGCGATGCTCGGCCAGCACCTGATCCGGCCCGACGTGCGCTACGACGCGGATCCGACCTACCGATCGGTGATCGATGTAGTGCCCTTCGGGCTTCCCGCCGAACCGGCGGAGCGTGCCGGCGCTGGGGGCCCGCGGACGCGCTGGCGACTGCCCGACGAGGCGGAGGTCGTCCTGTGGAACGCGGGCATCTGGAACTGGTTCGACGCGCCGACGGCCATTCGCGCGGTGGCCGCGCTCGCGCAACGGCGCCCGCAGGTGCGGCTCGTGTTCATGGCCACGGGCCACGATGCGGCAGCGACGGAGGCCCGCCTCGTCGCGCGCGAGCTCGGCGCGCTGGACCGCATCGTCTTCTTCAACGACGGCTGGGTCCCCTATGGCGAGCGGGCTGACTGGCTGCTCGACGCCCAGTGCGCGATCTCGACGCACGTCGAGCACCTCGAGACGCGCTTCGCCGTGCGCACACGGGCCGCCGACTGCTTCTGGGCGCGCCTGCCGATCGTCTGCACCCGGGGCGACGAGCTGGCGGACCGCGTCGCGCGCGACGAGCTGGGCGCGACCGCCCCGCCCCGCGACCCGGCCGCGGTCGCCGACGCGCTCTTCGCCGTCCTGGAGCGCGGCAAGGAGAGCTACGCGCCGCGGCTGGACGCAGCCGCCGAGCGCCTGACCTGGGAGCGGGCGGCCGAGCCGCTCGTGCGGTACGTCACCGCGGACGAGCGCCCGTCACGCCCGGGCGAGCGGCCGTTGGTCGCGCCGCGTCCGGTCGTCCCTTCGGTTCGCGGCCTCGCGTACCGTGGCATCCGTAACGCGCTCAACGCCGCGGGCCTCCGCCGGTGGCCGAGCGCGTAGCGGGCACCCCGCCCGCGCAGACGCGGGGCGGGCTGAGCCGCAACGTGGTCGCCAGTCTCGCCAGCGCGTGCTTCCAGATCGCCGCCGCGCTCGTGGTCATCCCGTTGATCGTCGACGCCGTGGGCAAGGCCGGCCTGGGCGTGTGGACGCTCGGCCAGGCGGTGCTCCTGTATGTCGTCACCGCGGAGGCCGGGATCGGGCCGTCCGTCCAGCGGTTCGTCGCCGTGGCGCGCGGCGGCAGCGACGACGAACGCGTCGTCCGGCTGTGGTGGTCGACGGTGCTGCTGTACGTCGTGGGCGGGGCGGTGGGGGCGGCGCTCGTGGCAGCGCTTGCGGTACCGCTCACGCGGCTGTTCAACATCCCCGCCGAGTTGGAGAGCCAGGCCGTCGACATGTTCCGGCTCATCGGCATCGTGATCGCGCTGGGCCTCCTCGCGGCCGCTGCCGCGAATGTGCTGCAGGGCCTCGAGCGGTTCGTGATCGTCTCGCTGAGCAGCGCGGCCGGCTCGGCGACCTTCATCGTGGCCGTCGCGGTCGGGCTCTCCGAGGACGGCGACCTCGTGACGCTCGCGTGGGCGGCGCTGTGGCAGCAGTTGGTGATGCTCGTTCTCCGACTCGGCGCGCTGGCGACCTTCTTGCGCCGGCACCGGCCCGGCGTCATCGACGCGCGATCGGTCCGGGACCTGCTCGCCTTCGCGTGGCGGATGCAGGCCGTGGTGGCCTCGACGATCATCAACAACCAGACCGACCGCGTCGTCGTCGGTGTCATCAGCCCGGCCGCGACCGTCGGGCAGCTGGGCGTCGCGAGCCAGGTCGCGGAGGCGGGCCGGCTCGTGGCGGGTGCGGCCCTCACCCCGGTGATGAACCGGCTCGCGACCGAGCACGGGCGGCCCGACAGCCGCCTGCTGGAGCAGTACGGCCGGCTCAACGAGCTGTGGCTCACGACCGTCGTCACCGGCGCGACGCTCGGGCTCTTCGCGCTGCATCCGCTCATCACCGCGTGGCTGGGCGACGACTTCGAGGACGCGGTCCTGTTCGGCGCGTTCCTCGTCGTCGCCTACGGTGCGAACCTGGCGACGGGCGTCAGCGTGGGCTACATGCGCGCGGTCGGCCAGCCCGGGCTCGAGGCGCGCTACGGGATGCTCCTGATCGCCCTGAACCTCGCGGGCAGCGTCGTCCTCGCGATCCTCGCGGGGCCGTACGGCGTGGTGGCCGCGACGATGACCGCGTACATCCTCGGCACGGCGTGGTTCTTCCACCGCCTGCGCCGGGCGCGTCCCGAGCTGCCTCCGCAGCCGGTCGTCCGGCTGGCACGCCGGTTCGTGCTCGCCGTCGTGGCCGGCGCCGGCGTGCTGCTCGCCGGCGAGGCACTCGTCGACGCCATCGCGGACGGCTTCGCGCTCGTCGCGGTCGCGTTCCTCGCACTCGTCGCCTTCGCAGGGCTGATGGCGGGGACGGCGCTGAAGGCCCGCCGCGCGACATAGGCGCCTACGGAGTGGCGACGATCTCGCGCAGCGCGCGTTCCATGCCCTCCGACGCCGCGTCCCACGTGAACGCGCGGGCGTCCTGTGCGCCCTGCGCCGCCAGCCGCCGGCGCCGCTCCTCGTCACGCGCGAGTGCGACGACGGCCCGGGCCATCGGCTCCGGCTCGCGCGGCGGCACGACCAGGGCGTTGACCCCGTCGCGCGCGTAGTCCTCGGTGCCGTAGGGCGTCGTCACGACCGCCGAGCCGCAAGCCATCGCCTCGATCGGGAAGAGCGGGAACGACTCGTACCACGACGGGCAGAGCACGACGTGCGCCGACGAGTAGAGGCGGCGCAGGTCGACGCCGGCGACGAAGCCGAGGTCCTCGTAGGGCGCGACGTCGTTGTCGGGCGGCAGCAGCGCGCCGCCGTACACGCGCCAGCGCAGGTTCGGGACCGCGCGCCGGGCCAGGCGGATCGCCTGCGCCGCCTCCCGAAAGCCCTTCCACGGCGCCTTGCGGCCACCGTAGGAGACGACGACGAAGTCGTCGCCCGGCGGCTCGCCGTCGGGGAAGAACACGCCGTGGTCGATGGCGTTGAGGCACACCGGGGCGCGATGACCGGTGTTCTCCTCGATCATTCGCGCGTTCCACGAGGAGTTCGCGAGCTTGTGAAGGGGCAGCCGCACGGACAGCTCGGCCTCGCCGCCCGTCAGCGCCTGGTCGGCGAACTGGCTCACCGTGAGCGGCTCGTAATGCTGCATGAAGTACGCCTTGCGGCCGCGGCCGTAGAGGTGGGTCGGGATCGCGGTGGTGACGTCGGTCGCCACGGTGACGTCGGCCTCGGGCGCGACCGCGCGCAGCTGGTCGAAGTGGCTCGCCCGCAGCCACAGCTCGCCCGCGTGCGGCGCGAGATGGCGCACGACGTCGCGCGCGGCGATCTCGGCCCGTTCGGGGCTGCTGCGCCCCACCCGCCGAGCGGCTGCGACTCGCACGATGTTCGCCAGCGCCCGGGGGAGGGTGGGCTCGTGGCGGTCGACCAGGCCGGCGCGCAGGTCGATCCACTCCGGCCGGTGGTTCGGCCCGATCGAGACGACGACGACGTCGTGTCCTCGGCCGACCAGGCCGTTCGCGTGCTCGAGGATGCAGAGGATGCCGCCGGTGAACCGCGTCGGCTCGAGGCCGGAGACGACGAAAGCCACCCGCACGGGTGGGTACTTTACGAGGGGACCTCGCGGCTATCCTTGGTCCGCGTCGCGCGCAACTTCGCGCCGCGACCGTCGTTGCGTCTTGCTGCATGCCCTCGCCTGCCCGACACCTCGCTGTCGTCCCTGCGCTCAACGAGGCCGCGACGATCGCCACGGTGGTGGGCCGCATCCATGCCGCGCTCCCGCAGTTCGACGTGCTGGTGATCGACGACGGTTCGACCGACGACACCGGCCGGGTCGCCGAGGAGCACGGCGCGCGCGTCGTCCGCCACCCGTTCAACCTCGGCATCGGCGGCGCTGTGCAGTCCGGCTTTCAGTTCGCGCTCGACAACGAGTACGACTACATGGTGCAGATCGACGGCGACGGCCAGCACGATCCGCGCGAGCTCGGGAAGCTGATGGACGTGATGAGCAGCGATCCGGACGTCGACGTCGTGTGCGGCTCGCGGTTCCTCAGCAAGGACCTCAAGTACCCGTCGCCGATCAGCCGGCGCACGGGAATCCACCTCTTCGCGTTTCTGCTCAGCAGGCTCGTCGACGGGCGCATCAGCGACCCCACCTCCGGCTTCCGGCTCTACAACCGACGCGCGATCCAGCTCTTCGCCCGCGACTACCCGCACGACTATCCCGAGGTCGAGGCGGTGCTCATGCTCCACCATCACCGTCTCCGCCTGCGCGAGACGCCGGTCCGGATGTTCGCGCGCGGTGGCGGCGCCTCGTCGATCAGCGGCTCGGGCAAGTCGGCCTACTACATGGTCAAGGTCCTGCTCGCGCTCTTCGTCGGGCTCGCGCGCCGGCGCCCGGTGCCCGAGCCGGACGGCCCGCCCGCGATCACCGCCCACCACGCGCTCTGATGGATCCGAAGCTCCAGCTCATCTCGATCGCCGGCGCCGCCGGCCTGCTGCTCGTGGTGCTCGAGCTGGTCAGGCGCCGCGCGCTGCTGGAGCGCTACGCGCTGCTGTGGCTGTTCAGCGCCGTCGTGCTCCTCGTCCTCGCCTGCTGGCGAGGCCTGCTGGAGAGGGTGTCGGACGTGCTCGGCATCGCCGAGGCGCCCAACGCGCTCTTCCTCCTCGCGTTCGCGGCGATCCTCGTGCTGCTCCTGCACTTCTCGGCCGCGGTGTCGCGGCTGGCCGACCAGTCGAAGGTGCTCGCTCAGCGCCTCGCCCTGGTGGAGGAGCGGCTGCGGCGTGTCGAGGCCCCCCGGGAGCCGCGCGCCGCGGCGGAGTCCGAGCCGGCGGAGGATCACGAGCTGGTAGGCGCGGGCAAGAGCCGCAGCACCAGGATCTCCTGACCGGCCGCGACGGCGCCGGTCAGCAGCGCGCGAGGCGGACGGCAGCGATCCGGGCGCCGCTGAACCGGTTGCCGCCGACATGGGCGGCGTTCAGCACCGCGACCCGCCCCGAGACGGCGCCTTCGGTCTCGCACACGTCGAACGTGAGGGAGCGGCTCGGCGGCTGGGCATCGCCGAACGTCACATCCCGGGGAGCGCCGCCCAGCTCGACCTGGACCCTCGCAGGCTGCGCGTCGGCGTTGGGCGCCACAAGGTCGATCCTGACGCGGTGGCCGCCCATGACCCGCAGCTCCGCGTCGCGCACGACCTGCCCGTCGGTGTCGAGGGACGGTGCGAGCCACGTCACGCGCCACGGCCGGGCGGGCCGCACGAGCGCGAGCGTTCCGCCGGGCGACGTCCGCACCGTCTCCGCCTGCACCTGCCACAGCGGGGAGTCCACCGAGGTCACGGCGAACTCCGGCAGTGACTTCGAGAGGGCGAGGTCGTCCGC
Source organism: Solirubrobacteraceae bacterium (assembly GCA_030447275.1). Lineage (GTDB taxonomy): Bacteria > Actinomycetota > Thermoleophilia > Solirubrobacterales > Solirubrobacteraceae > CADCVT01. The sequence goes on from JAUJPF010000008.1 coordinate 67,814, forward strand.
GGCGTAGCTGCCCACCCTCGGAAGCGTGAAGACCGGGAACGCCGGCAGCGCGAGGTTCAGCTGCCCGAGCGTGTAGAGGTACGTGACCTCATCGTTCCAGAAGAGCGTGTTCCGTTGAGCGGCGTCGCGCTCGCCGGACTGGTTGTCGATCAGCGGGACCCGCGGGTCTCCGGGCGTTGCCCGATCGACCCAGCCGTGGTCGGCGAACGCGATGTCCGGCGTCAGGCCGCCGATGTCCTTGAGCTTGCCGTACACCCCCGAGAACGCGTAGGTGGCCATGAAGAGCTGCAGCGCGACGGCCGGCACGAGCGCCAGGGCGCGACCGCGCCGCCCCCGCCCCCACGCGAGGGCCGCGCCGCCCGCGAGCAGGAGGCAGACGAGACCCAGCAGATCGCGACCGGTGAGCAGCCCGGCCAGCCCGAAGACGTCGAAGACCGTGCGCTCCAGGCGGGGCAGGAGGTGGCTGGACGAGAGGCTGACGGGTCCGAGGAAGAGCTGCTCGCCACTGCTCTGGACGCCGACGGGAACGGTGAACAGCACGAGCGACAGCGCCGCGCCGCCGCCCGCGAGCCACCGCCGCGGCACGTCGCCCCGGTCGAACGCGGCGAGGGCGCCGATCCACAGGAACGGGACCGCGTAGATGAAGTAGCGCTCCTCGGAGCGGAACTCGAGGAAGCCGCCCTGCGCCCACAGCGTGCCCGCGAACAGGACGCCGACGAGCGTCAGCGCGAGCGCCGCGAAGCGGAACGACTCCGGCTCCTCGCGACGCCCGAGCGCACCGACCACCCACGCCGTCGCGAGGATCGCCGGCAGCACCCCCACGCCGAGCGCGAGCATCTCGACCTCCCACAGCAGGCCGAGCCCGAAGTTGCCGGGGACGCCGTCGCGTCGGCCGATCTCGTAGTAGGGGCCCGCCACCTCCCGCAGCCCGCCGGTGAGCGCGCCGGCGAGCAGCAGCCCGAGCGCCACGACGACCACGAGCGCCGCGGAGGCCGCCGTGACGGGGAAACGGCGCCCGGTCGCGCCCAGCAGCGCGCGCCAGCCGACGGTGCGATGGCGCTCGACGACGAGGAGGACGACGGCCCAGGCGGGCGCGAGCGCGACGAACTGCACCCGCGTCAGGACGAGGGCGAGCAGCAGCGCGACCACGAGGCCGTCGCGCCCGGCGGACGGCCTCTCGAGCGCCCGCAGCATCGCGAGCGCGGTGCATGCGAAGAGCAGGTACGCGAGGCTTTCGGAGAACATGATCGTCGCCAGCGTCAGCCACGGCACGGCGACCGACAGCAGGCCGGCGGCAACGGCGCTCCAGCGCGACGACATCACCCGCCGCGCGAGCAGAGCGACCGGCAGCGCGGTTGCGGCGAAGAGCACTCCGTTGAGCGCGCGAGCGAGCCGGATGGCGACGTCGCCGTCGAAGAGCGCGAACAGCGGGGAGACGAGGAACGAGTAGAGCCGGGCGGCGCCGCGCGACGTCGTCTCGTGGAACGGACCGAGCGGGAAGTCGTTCCCGTGCTGGACGGCGGCGAGCTTGTAGACCGACTCGTCGAGGGCGGCGATCGTCACCTGGAGCCCGGTGAGCACGCCGACCAGCGCGACGGCGAGCGCTCCGCCGATCAGCACTCCGGCGGGCAGCATCTCGCGATCCAGGCGCGGCCGCGCCCGGGTGCGCTCGGCGACGGGATGATCGGCTTCGTGGCCCGGGTGGTCGCCCGTCCGCGGATCGCGGATGCCGGGCGGCGACGGCCGAAGGGGGACAGTGGCTCCGCCACGGACCCCTTCGGCGGGTGCCGATCCGGCGCCGCGAGACGCGCTCGGGCGGCCGCGCGGGTCGCGGACCCGGTCGTCCGGCATCGTCAGCGGGCCCGGCGGAGCCCGAGGATGCTCAGGAGGAACGAGGAGAAGAAGACCTGGACGCCGACGATGATCAGCGTCGCGGCGACGACCATCAGCCGCTCCTCGGAGAGCTCGCCGAACCCGCGGTCGATCCACTCGACCACGATGACGCCGGCGATCACGGCGCCGACGAGGCCGACCGCGCCGCCGAGCATCAGCCCGTGCTCGAGCCGGAAGCGCGCGCGCATGCGGTCGAACCACGGGTCCTTGTCACCGAGGAAGTAGGTCCCGTACGCGTGGGCGCAGAGGCCGAGGGCCAGCACCTGCGTGCCGACGATCATGGCCAGCGCGGCGGCGACGATCGCGTGCAGCTGCCACTCGCGCCCGAAGACCTCGACGCCGGTCAGCGAGATCGCGGCGGCTATCGCCCCGAGGACGAACAGCGCCGCGCCGGGCACGACGAAGAGGTGCGTCGGCGAGTGCACGAGCAGGAAGCGCAGGTGGCGCCAGCCGTCGCGGAAGCTCGAGAGCTTCGACTCGCCGCCACGCGGGTGGTACTCGATCGGGAACTGGCGGATGTCCAGCCCCTCCTTGGCCGCGCGGATGACCATCTCCGACGCGAACTCCATGCCCGTCGTGCGCAGGTCGAGCCGCGGGAGCACCTCCCGGCGCACCGCGCGCATCCCGCAGTGGGCGTCGTTGACGCCGGTGCGGAAGAAGAGGTTGAGCAGGCCGGTGAGGACCGGGTTGCCGACGTAGCGGTGCAGCCACGGCATCGCGCCCGGGTGGATGTTGTCCATCCGGTCGCCGATGACCATCTCCCCGCCGGCCTCGAGCTCTGCCACGAACCGCGGGATCTCGGCCCAGTCGTACGTCAGGTCGGCGTCGGCCATGACGATGTAGCGCCCGCGCGCCGCCGCCAGGCCGGCGAGGTAGGCCGACCCGTAGCCGCGGCGCGGCTCGGAGACGACGCGCGCGCCGGCGGCCTCGGCCAGCTCGGCGCTGCGGTCCTCCGAGGCGTTGTCGGCGACGACGACCTCCCCGGAGAGCCCGTTCTCGGCGAGGACGCCGAGCGCGCGGGTCACGCACGTCTCGATGTTCGCCTCCTCGTTGAGGCAGGGGATCACCACCGACACGGTCGGCTCGGTGTGCGCGCCGGACTCGGGCAGCGCGGCGGGTGTGGCCTGCGTGGTGCTCACTGACCTGGAGAACGAAGGACGCACGGAGAAGTCGCGGACGCCCGCACGGATGGTAGCCGGGGCTCCGGAGGCGACGGGCGGGCGGCGGACCAGAACCTTCGGCGGCTACCCTCGTTCACCGACCTGATGGGCAACGACTTCAACACCCTCATCGTGGGCGCGGGCTACGCGGGCTCGATCATGGCCGAGCGCCTGGCCACCGAGCTGGACCAGCGCATCCTCGTCATCGATCGTCGCGATCACATCGCCGGCAACGCGTACGACTACCACGACGAGCACGGCGTGCTGGTCCACCGCTACGGGCCGCACATCTTCCACACGAACCACATGCCGGTCGTGGACTACCTGTCGCGGTTCACCGAGTGGCGGCCGTACGAGCACCGCGTCGTCACGCGCGCCAAGGACGACCTGCTCGTCCCCATGCCGATCAACCGCACGACGATCAACATGCTCTACGGGCTCGACCTGCGGACCGACGACGAGGTCGAGGCGTTCTACGCCGAGCGCCGCGAGCCGGTCGAGCTGATGAAGACCTCGGAGGACGCCGTCGTCGCCAAGGTCGGGCGCGAGCTGTACGAGCTGTTCTTCCGCGGCTACACGCGCAAGCAGTGGCAGCGCGATCCGAGCGAGCTGCACGCGTCGGTGTGCGCGCGGATCCCGATCCGCACGAACACCGACGACCGCTACTTCACCGACAGCTTCCAGCAGATGCCGGCCGAGGGCTACACGCGGATGTTCGAGCGGATGCTCGACCACCCGAACATCGAGGTCCGGCTCCGCACGGAGTTCGACGACGTGCGTGATGACCTGACGTATGACCACCTCGTCTACACGGGCACGATCGACGGGTTCTTCGACCACCGCTACGGCGAGCTGCCGTACCGGTCGCTCGAGTTCGAGCTCAAGAACGAGCCGACGCCGGGCGGCGGGCTGCTCCAGCCGGTCGCGTCGGTCAACGAGCCCGACTACGACGTCCCGTACACCCGGACGACCGAGTACCGGCACATGACCGGGCAGGTCGCCGAGTCGTCGAGCTACCACGTCGAGTACCCGCGGTCGGAGGGCGAGCCCTACTACCCGATCCCCAACGACGAGACCCGGGCGCTCTACAAGCGCTACGAGGCGCTCGCCGATGCGCTCGACGACGTCACCTTCGTGGGTCGCCTCGCCCGCTACCAGTACCTCGACATGCACCAGGTCGTCGCCCAGGCGCTGACGACGTACGAGAAGCTCGCTACCAGGCTCGCCGCGCCAGCGTGACGCCCCGCGTCTCGCTCCTCATCCCGAATCGCAACAACGAGCCGGCGCTGGAGCTCGTCTTCGAGAAGCTGGCCGAGCACACGACGTACCCGGACTTCGAGGTCGTCGTCGTCGACGACGGCTCCGACGACCGGTCGCGCGAGATCCTCCAGCGCTGGCATGACAGCGGGCGCTTCGAGCGCTTCGTCGTGCACGAGCAGCCGCCGTCGGGCGTCGTCGTCGCGCTCAACAAGGGGCTCGAGCTGGCGACCGGCGAGATCATCGTCCAGCTCGACGCCGACGCGACCGTCGAGACGCCGGGGTGGCTCGGCCGGATGGTCGAGTTCTTCAGCTCCGACGACGGGATCGGCGTCGTCTCGCCGCGCATCGTGTTCGACACCGGCTTCGTGCACGCCTACGGCGTGAACATCGTGGTGCCGGAGGGGCTGCACGACCGCGGCACGCAGATCACCGAGGACGTCGGCCGCCGCACTCTGCACCAGAACGTCAAGCGGTTCAAGGAGGCGCAGGTGCCGTACGGCAGCGACGCGGTGCAGGTCGACACCGGCATCGGCTGCTGCATGATGTACCGCAAGGCCGACGCGCTGGCGGTCGGCGGCTACGACATGGGCTTCCAGCCCGTCTGGTTCGACGACCTCGACCTCGCGCTCTCGATCCGCCACAAGCTGTCGAAGAGCAACTACTTCCTGCCGTCGGCGCACGTCATCCACCACGTCACGCTGCGCCACACGCGCGAGGCGCCGCCGACGCCGCGCGAGCGCGTCGAGGCGCGGATCGGGCAGATCATGCCCGCGCGCGTCAAGGCGCGGGTCATCGCGCGCACCGGCGTGGGCGGCGGGCGCCCCGAGCACATGGAGCGGCTGCGCCGCCACTACGCCTACTGGCGCGAGAAGTGGGGCTGGGACCTCTTGAACCCGGACATGGCCGAGGTGCGGCGCCGCTACGACGGCTCGCAGCTCTTGTGGAGGGAGTCGTGAGCGAGCGGGTCTGCGCGGTCGTCGTGACCTACAACCGTCAGGGGATCCTGCGGGAGTGCCTCGCCGCGGTCACCGGGCAGACGCGCGCGCCCGACACCGTGCTCGTCGTCGACAACGCCTCGACCGACGGCACCCCGGACATGGTGCGAGCGGAGTTCCCGTCGGCCGAGCTGCTGGAGCTGGCGACGAACGAGGGCTCGTCCGGCGGCTTTCATGAGGGGATGAAGGCCGCGACGGAGCGCGGCTTCGACTGGCTGTGGGTGATGGACGACGACACCATCCCGAACCCGGACGCGCTCGAGATCCTGCTCGACGCGCGCAACCACCTCAACGGGTTCCGCGAGCCGGCGCTGCTGGCCTCGAAGGTGCTCTGGACCGACGGCGCGATGCACCCGATGAACTGGCCCGGCCCGGCGATGGCCGACTTCAACGGCTTCATCGAGGGCCTCGAGCGCGGCATCATGCCGATCCGGGCGAACACGTTCCCCTCGCTGCTCGTCAGGCGCGAGGCCGTCGAGAAGTACGGCCCGCCGCGCAAGGGGTTCTTCATCTGGGCCGACGACATCGACTTCACGCAGCGGATCCTCCGCCACGAGGCCGGCTACATGATCCCGCGCAGCGTCGCGGTCCACAAGACGAAGACCGCGCACAAGCCGTGGGAGGGCAAGGCGCGCTTCTACTACGCGGTCCGCAACGGGCTGTTCATCCTGCGCGGCGACACGCTGAGCCCGAAGGAGAAGTTCGGCTGGCTGCTGCTCGTCTGCTCGCAGATCCAGCGCTTCTTCGCGACCGAGGGCGTCAAGCCGTGGACGCTCCGCGTCGTGATGCGCGGGCTGCGCGACGGCGTGCTGAAGCCGCGGCCGACGCTCTAGGCGCCGCCCGTGCGGCGCACGCTGACCGGCTTCGCGGCGATGAGCGGCGCGACGCTGTTCGCGCAGTTCATCGGCTTCTTCGTGCTCGCGGTGATCGCGCGGCGGCTCGGCCCGCAGGACATCGGCTCCTACGCGTTCGCGCTGAGCCTGATGGGCTACTTCGCGATCCCCGCCAACTTCGGCATCACCGCGCTGGCGCTGCGCGAGCTGGCGCGCCGGCCCGAGCGCGTCAAGCCGCTGCTCGGCGAGATCATGGCCCTCCAGGGGGTCCTCTGCGCGGCGCCGTACCTGCTGCTCGTCGCGCTCGCGCCCGTGCTCGCGGCCGACGACACGTCGCAGCGGCTGATCCCGATCGTCGGCCTGACGTTCGCGATCGAGGCGGCGTCGCTCGGCTTCGTGCTCTTCGGCTACCAGCGCTTCGGGATCATGGCCTTCGCGCGCGTCGCCGGGGCGGTGACGTTCGCCGTGCTCGTCGTCCTGTTCGTCCACGAGGGCGACGTGACGCCGCTGTCGTGGATCCACCTCGCCGGCGTCGGCGCGACCTCGGTGGTGACCGCGATCGCCGTGCTGCGCCTGTCGGGCCGGCCGCGGCTCGAGGTGCGTCCGCGCGACCTCGTGCGCCGGTTCCGGGCCGGCGTGCCGCTGGGGGTGTCGGCGGTGATGATCTCCGTCTACTACACGATCGACGCCGTGCTGCTCGGCTACATGAAGGGCACGGAGGAGGTCGGCCAGTACGCGGTCGCCTACCGGATCCCGCTGGCGATCCTGGCGTTCGGCGCGCTCTGGGGGTCGGTGCTGTTCCCGCACCTGAGCGCGCTCGCCGAGCGCTCGCGCACCGAGGTCCGCGAGCAGGCCGGCTACTTCGCGTCGCTCGCGCTCGTCGCGTCGATCCCCTTGCTCGCCGGGGCGCTCGTCGTCGGCGAGCAGCTCATCCCCGGGCTGTTCGGGGACGAGTTCGCGCGCGCGGGCACGCCGTTCATCGTCCTCATGTTCGCCGCCGCCCTGGTGCCGTTCTCGATCAACTGGGGCACGAGCGCGGTCGCCCTCGGCGACGACCGCCACCAGGCCTACGCCGTGTCGCTCGGCGCGGTGGTCAACCTCGTCGCCAATCTGATCGTGATCCCGGCCTACGGGATGACGGGCGCGGCGGCGACGACCGTCGCCGCCGAGCTCGTGGTCTTCGCCTACCTCGTCTGGCGGATCAAGGTGCTCGTCGGGCACCCGCCGCTCGACCTCGACCGGATCGGCCGCGCGGCGGCCGCGACCGCGGCGATGGTGCTCGTGCTCGTGCTCGCCGTCCCCGACGCGTGGACCGCCGGGACGAAGGTGGTGATCGGCGCGATCGTCTTCGTGCTCGTCGCCGCGCCGCTGAGGATCGTCAAGCCGCACGAGCTGCGCGCGCTGCTGCGCCGCGACCCCGCGGCGGCGGCGGGCGCCGACCCGACGACGGCGGCGGCGCCGTGACCGCCGCCGGGTGGCGCTTCGAGGTCGCGCCCGGCGTCGCGCCCGCCCCGGAGTGCCGCGCCGCGCTCGAGGCCGCGCGCGACGCGATGCCCGCGGCCGTCCTCCTTGCCGCGCACGTCCCCGGCGACGAGGCGTGGCCGCGGATCCTCGACAAGGAGGACGCGATCGAGGCGTGCCGGCACGGGCTCGTCGCGCTGCGCGCGGTGCAGCCGGGCGCCTTGCTCGTCCGGAGCGGCGTCGCCGACTTCGCCGCGTCGGCCGCGCTGCTCGCGGGCGGGCGGGGCTACCTCGTCCCCGGCGCCGAGGCGACCCGGACCGGCCCCGCACCACCGATCGCGCCGCTCCGCCTCCTCACCGCGCCGCACTGGACGCGCGAGGAGCGCCTGTGGCAGCTCTTCCGGCTAGCCCGTCGCGCAGGCCGCGGATGACGACGTGCGGCGACCCGCCGCCACGCACGTACTGCAACGAGGTGACGGCGAGCAGGTAGAGCAGCGACGCCTTCTCGAGCGTGCTCCACGACCGCCCGCGGACCATGAAGAGCGTGTTGCGGGCGTGGTAGTAGAAGCGGTCGCCGGCGCTCGTCACCGCGGTGTACGGCTTGGCCGTGCGGTGCTCGACGACGCTGTCGGTGACGAGCACCATCCGCCCGCCGCCGCGGGTCACGCGGGCGGTGTACTCGATGTCGTCGCTCCAGATGAAGTAGCGCGCCTCGGGCAGGCCGAAGCGGTCGACGGCGCTGCGGTGGACGGCGAGCGAGACGAACGTCGACGTGCGCAGCGGCAGCAGCCGCTGCGGCGCCGCCTCGATCAGCGGCTCGATCCGCTCGCGCTCGAGCCCCGGGACGTTCATCGGGTGAAGCCGCCCGTCCTTCCACACGGCGACGCTCGCGCGCAGGATGGCCGCCGGGTCGTCGGGCTTGAGCAGCGCCGCCAGCGCCTCGGGGCGCGGGATCGTGTCGTCGTCCATCAGCCACATCCACTCGGCGCCCGCGGCGTGCGCGCGCTCGAGGCCCGCGTGGAAGCCGCCCGCCCCGCCGACGTTCTCCCCGAGGCGCAGCGCCTCGACGTCGTCCTGCGCGGCGAGGAACGCCGCCGTCCCGTCGCTGCTCGCGTTGTCGACGACGAGGATGCGGTCGGGCCGCCGCGTCTGCGCGCGCAGCGCGTCGAGGCAGTCGCGCAGGAGCGCGAGCCGGTCACGCGTCACGACGACCGCCCAGATCACGCGCCGCTACGTTAGCCCGCCTGTGATCTCGATCGTCATCCCCGTCAAGAACGGCGGGCCCGACCTCCGGCGCTGCCTGGAGGCGATCCGGGCCCAGCGCGTGGACGGCGAGGTCGAGGTCGTCGTGGTGGACTCCGGCTCGACCGACGGCAGCGACGCGCTCGCCGCGTCGCTCGGGGCGCGCGTCCACCGCGTCGCGCCGGAGGACTTCAACCACGGCGCGACGCGCAACCTGGGCGCGTCGCTCGCGCACGGTGACGTGCTCGTGTTCACCTCGCAGGACGCGCACGCCGAGGGAGACGACTTCCTCGCCCGCCTGACAGAGCCGCTGCGCGACCCCGAGGTCGCCGGCGCGTACGGCCGCCAGGTCGCCCACCACGGCGCCAAGCCGCCGGAGGAGTTCTTCCTCGACTACCTCTACGGGCCCGAGCCGCGCGTGCAGCGCGCCGCCTCGCCCGCCGAGCTGTCGATGGAGACGACGCTGTTCTCGAACGTGTGCTCCGCGATCCGGCGCGACGTCTTCGCGCGCTTCCCGTTCGCCGACGACATCATCATGAGCGAGGACCAGGAGTGGTCGCGGCGGGTGCTCCTCGCCGGCCACGCGATCGTCTACGAGCCGCGCGCGGTGGTCCGCCACTCCCACGACTACACGTTCGCCGAGGCGTTCCGGCGCTTCTTCGACAGCGGGGTCAGCGCCGAGCGCGCGTACCTGCCCGACGACCCGGGCGCCCGCCGCACGCTGCGCCGGCGCGCGCTGCGCTACCCGCTCGTCGAGACGTCGTGGCTGTGGGAGAGCGGCCACCGGCGCTGGATCCCGTACGCGCTCGCCTACCAGGCGATGAAGTTCGCCGGCCTCGCGCTGGGGACGCTCCACGCGCGGCTGCCGCGCTCGTGGAGCCGGCGCCTCTCGGCGTCGCCGGGGTACTGGGCATGAGCTCGGTCTGCGCGTTCGTCCTGACGCGCAACCGCAAGGAGCTGCTCGCCGAGTGCGTGCGCGCGCTGCTCGCCCAGACCCACCCGGTCGACGCGGTGATCGTGCTCGACAACGCGTCGACCGACGGCACCGAGGAGCACCTGCGCGCGGCGGGACTGCTCGACGACGCGCGCGTGCGCTTCGAGCGCCGCGAGGTCAACACCGGCGGCGCCGGCGGCTACCGCGAGGGCGTGCGGCTCGGCATCGAGGCGGGGCGCGACTGGATCTGGCTGATGGACGACGACGCCGAGCCGCGGGAGGACGCGCTGGCGACGCTGCTCGGCGCAGCCGACCAGCGCGACGCCGCGGTGTGCTCGGCGGTCGTCCATCCCAACGGCGACATCGACCTCCAGCACCGCTGCCGGATGGGCCGCTTCATCGTGCCGCTGCCGGAGTCGGCGTACGCGCCGGGGCGGCGGGAGGAGGTCGAATGCGCGTCGTTCGTCGGCCTCTTGATGCGGACGCCGGCCGCGCGCGCGTCCGGGCTGCCGATCGCCGAGTTCTTCATCGGCTACGACGACGCCGAGTACTCGCTGCGGCTGCGCGAGCACGGCCGGATCCGGTTGGTTCCCGAGAGCGAGATCCTCCACAAGGTGCCGATCGGCGGCGGCGGCGCGGCGACCCGGCGCGCGCGCTTCTTCAACGCGCGGTTCGGGCTCACGTACGCGCCGGTTCCGTGGGAGGCGTTCTGGCGCGACCTCTATAGGGTCCGCAACTTCATGTGGATCAAGCGCGACGCGAGCCCCGCCGAGTTCGCTCTGCTCACCACGGGATACCTCGCCAAGTCGCTCATGTACGACCCACAGCCGCTGCGCCGCCTCCCGTGGATCGTCCGCTTCGCCCGCAAGGGCCGGCGCGGCGACTGGAGCGCGCCGACGCCGGCGGAGTGGGCCGCCCGTTGAGCCCCCGCGCGCTCATCACCGGGATCACGGGCCAGGACGGCGCGTACCTCGCCGAGCTGCTCGTCGACAAGGGCTACGAGGTCCACGGGATGGTCCGCCGCGCCTCGACCGAGAAGTTCGAGCGCATCGAGCACCTGCGCGAGCGGATCACGCTGCACCAGGGCGACCTGCTCGACCAGCGCTCGCTCGTCGACGCGATCCGCGCCAGCCGCCCGGACGAGATCTACAACCTCGCGGCGATGTCGTTCGTCGCGGTGTCGTGGATCCAGCCGACGCTCACGGCGGAGTTCACGGGCGTCGGCGTGACGCGGATGCTCGAGGCGATGCGCGAGACGGCGCCGGAGGCGCGCTTCTACCAGGCGAGCTCGTCCGAGATGTTCGGCAAAGTCCGTGAGGTGCCGCAGACCGAATCGACCCCGTTCTACCCCCGCTCCCCGTACGGCGTGGCCAAGGTCTACGGGCACCACATCACCGTCAACTACCGCGAGTCGTACGGGCTGCACGCGACCAGTGGAATACTTTTTAACCACGAATCCCCCCTCCGGGGGCTCGAGTTCGTCACCCGCAAGATCACCTGGCACGCGGCGGCGATCAAGCACGGGCTGCGCGACCACATCAGCCTCGGCAACCTCGACGCGCGGCGCGACTGGGGCTACGCGAAGGACTACGTCGAGGCGATGTGGCTGATGCTCCAGCAGGACCGCGCCGACGACTACGTCATCGCGACCGGCCGGTCGAACTCGGTGCGTGACTGCGTCGAGATCGCCTTCGACCAGGCCGGGCTCGGGAGCTGGGAGCCCTACGTGCGGCTCGACCCGCAGTTCGTGCGCCCGGCCGAGGTCGACCACCTCATCGGCGACGCGAGCAAGGCGGCCCGCGAGCTGGGGTGGCGGCCGAAGACGTCGTTCGAGGAGCTGATCCGCCTCATGGTCGACGCGGACATGAAGCTGCTCGGCGGCTGACGCGGCCCGCTCCGTCGCGGCGCCGCGCGTGTTCAGAGTCGGCGATGAAGCGCTTCGCCTGTGTCCTCGCCGTCCTCGGCTGCGCCGCCCTGGCCGCTCCCGCGGGCGCCGCCACGGTTTCCTCCGACGGCGCCGTGGTCACCATCGCCGCGCCGGCGCGCGAGCGCAACGCGATCACGGTCATCGGGCGCTCCGCCGGCGGCGTGACCGTGCGCGACACGCGCGTCCCGCTGACCGCTGGCCCGGGCTGCACGCAGGTCGCTCCCGACCGCGCGACGTGCGGGTCGGCCGAGACCGCGGAGCTCGTCGCCGACGCCGGCGCGCTGAGCGACAGCATCTCGATCGGCGACTCGGCCGCCCTGCGCGCGACGCTGCGCGGCGGAGGCGGCAACGACACGCTGCGCGGCGGGCTGCGCAACGACCTCATCGCCGGCGGCACCGGCCGCGACACGGTCACCTACTCGAATCGCACCGCCGACGTCGCCGTGACGCTCGCGGGCGGCGCGGACGACGGCGGCGCCGGCGAGGGCGACGACGTCGTCGAGGTCGAGCGCGCGGTCGGCGGCAACGGCTTCGACACGCTGGTCGGCACCGAGCGCGGCGACGTGCTCTACGGCGGGCGCGGCGACGACCGCCTCGACGGGCTCGGCGGCGTCGACACGCTGTACGGCGGGCGCGGCAACGACCTCCTCCAGGGCGGTCTCGGCGACGACGTCTTCGCGGCCGAGAGCGTGCCCGACGGCTCCGACGCGCTCCACGGCGGCGAGGGGATCGACCGCGCCGACTACGGGCGCCGCACGCCCGCCGGCAACGTCGTCGTCGACCCCGACGGGTTCGCCGACGACGGCGACCGCCCCGGGCCGACGCTCACGTTCACCGGCGCGCTGCCGGCCTTCTTCCTGCTCGCCTCGCCCGAGCGCGACAACGTGCTGCCCGACGTCGAGAGCGTCCGCGGCGGCGCCGGCGCCGACGTCATCCGCACGTCGAACGACGGCGGCACCGCCGAGGGCGGGCCGGGCACCGACGTCGTGTTCGGCGGCCCGGGCGCCGACAGCCTGTCCGGCGACGCCGGCTTCGACCGCATCGTCGCGCGCGACGCGCGCAGCGACGCCGTGCGCTGCGGGACCGAGGTCGACCGCGCGTGGGTCGACGTCGACGAGCCGGTCGACGTCGACTGCGAGCACCGCTCGACCACGTTGTCGCCGCGGGTCATGCCGCTTTCGCGCACGGTCGGCGGCGGGGACCTGACCGTGGGGATCGAGTGCCCGGCGCAGGCGTTCAAGAGCTGCCGCGTGACGCTGCGCGCCGAGACCGTGCGGCGCGTCGACGGGAAGCGGCGAGCGCGGCTCGGGCGCGGCTCGTACGCGCTCCTGCCGGGCGCGTCGGTCGAGGTCACGATCCCGTTCGGTGCGGCGTCGCGCTCGCTGGTGCGGCGGCTCGCGCCGCTGCGCGTGCGCATCGTGATCCGCGGGCGCGACGCGGCTGGACCGGCACGTTCGTCGGCAACACGACTCGTCCTGCGGGGCTGAGGCGGAGCGCTACCCTCAACCGCCTCATGCCGACCTCCATCGTCACCGGCGGCGCCGGCTTCCTCGGCTCGCACCTCTGCGACGCGCTCCTCGCGCGCGGCCACCGCGTCTTCTGCGTCGACAACTTCGAGACCGGATCGCTCAAGAACATCGAGCACATCCGCGTCCCCGAGTTCATCCACCTGAACGTCGACATCATCGAGCCGTACTTCGTCGACGAGCCGGTGGACTTCGTCTACCACCTGGCCTCGCCCGCCTCGCCGATCGACTACCTGCGCATCCCGCTGCACACGCTGAAGGTCGGCTCGTACGGCACGCACCACACGCTCGGCCTCGCGAAGAACCATCGCGCGCGCTTCCTCATCGCGTCGACGAGCGAGGTCTACGGCGACCCGCAGGTCCATCCGCAGCCGGAGGACTACTGGGGCAACGTCAACCCGATCGGCCCGCGCGGCGTCTACGACGAGGCCAAGCGCTACGCCGAGGCGCTGACGATGGCCTACCACCGGGCGCAGGGCGTCGACACCGCGATCATGCGGATCTTCAACACGTACGGCCCGCGCATGCGCTCGCACGACGGCCGCGCGATCCCGACCTTCATGCGCCAGGCGCTGACGGACCGGCCGATCACCGTCTTCGGCGACGGCAAGCAGACCCGTTCGTTCTGCTACGTCTCCGACCTCATCGACGGGATGATCCGGCTCGCCGAGTCGGGTCACCACCTGCCGGTGAACGTCGGCAACCCCGACGAGTTCACGCTGCTCGAGCTGGCCGAGACGGTCATCGAGATCACCGGCTCGAAGTCGGAGATCATCTACGAGGCGCTGCCGACCGACGACCCGCAGGTCCGCCAGCCCGACATCTCCCTCGCCAAGGCGATCCTCGGCTGGGAGCCGAAGGTCAAGCTCCGCGAAGGGCTCCAGCGCACGCTGGACGAGGCGGGCGTCGAGGCGCTCGTCGGCGTCACCGTCTAGAGCAGCGCGACCAGCAGCGCCGCGACGGTGCCGATCAGCGCGGCGATCGTTCCCATCAGCGACGCCACGAGCGCCCAGCCGATCTTCCCGACGTGAAGCTGGAAACCGTTGAGGTCGGTCCGCAGCGCGCGGGTGTCGTCCTTGACGTGCCCCAGGTCGGCGCGCATCGCCGCCATGTCGGCGCGCATCACCGCGAACTCGGCACTCAGCGTCGCGAGCTGAGCCGGCAGCGGGCCCAGCTGCTCGTCCAGCCGGTCGTCGGTCCACCTCGTCCTCACCGGAGGAAGTGTGCCCGATCGATCGATGAAGATGTGTCACGTAGTGCGACGTCGTTGCGCCGACACTGCTTCCGATGTACGAAGTTCGCGCTCTTTGCGGAAACGCGACCGTTCTACCGAAGCGCAGTGTGGTGAGACTAGAGAGCGAACGCTGTTCATTCAGGACTCGATCGGAGAGCCATGCCGCGCCACGCACTCACCCCACGCCACGCGCCCGCCCGGCCGCTCAGCCTCGCCCAGCAGCGGGCGCTGGTGGCGCTGGTGAGGGTGTGCGCGCAGCTGGGCAGCGAGGCGGACGCGGGGATGGTCGCGCGCGTGAGCGGGCTGCGGCCGAACGTCGTGGTGCTCGCGCTGCACGGCCTCGCGCGGCGGCAGCTCGCGGTGCGTCACGAGGGCGGGGAGGAGACGTGGTCGCCGACGCTGTCGGGGCGCGGCATGGCGAAGTACGTCCGCGCCCGCGAGCCGCGGACCGCCCCGGCCGGCGAGTTCCGGACGTCCGACGGGTGACTCGCGTTCATCCCGGGGCGCGGGCGGGGAACCCCCTCCTGCGGCCATGGAGTCCATCTCCGTCCCCACCCCCCGGCCGGACCGCGGCTTGACGGCGACCCAGCGCCGCGCGCTGCTCGCGATGGCGCAAGGCCGCGAGGTGGACACGGCCGCGAAGGCGCCCGGCGCCGAGATGGACACCGCCGCGATCGCCGAAGCGGCCGGGCTCAAGCCCAACGGCGCCGCGCTCGCGCTCCGCGGCCTCGAGCGGCGCGGGCTGGTGCGCCGCGACGCCGCCGACCCCGCCTTCTGGACCGTGACCTTCCTCGGCCACGGGCTCGTCAAGCGGCTGACCCCCGAGCCCTAGCCCGCGAGCTCGGCCCGCCGCCGCGCCGCCGCCTGGTACGCGGCGATCTGGGCGAGCGTGGTCTCGCGCAGGTCGGCCCCCCGCTCGTGGGCGCGGTACCAGTCGACGATCGCGCGCAGCCCCTCGCCGAGCTCCCACTCCGGCCGCCACCCGAGCTTCACCCGAGCGCGGGTCGAGTCGAGGCGCAGCGTCGCCGTCTCGCGCGGATGCTCGCCCGGCTGCGCGGCGACCGCGAGCTCGCCGCCCCACAGGACGCTCAGCCGCTCGATCAGCGCCCGCACCGGCACCGCGTCGTCGACCGGCGGCCCGAAGTTCCACGCCCCGCAAGCGTCGCCGTCGCCGGAGGCCAGCCGCTCGGCCAGCAGCAGGTACCCCGCGAGCGGGTTGAGCACGTGCTGCCACGGCCGGACCGCGTCGGGCGCCCGCAGCGCGACCGGCGTCCCGCCGAGCGCCGCCGCCATCACGTCGGGCAGCAGCCGGTCGGCGCCCCAGTCGCCGCCGCCGATCACGTTCCCCGCCCGCGCGGTCGCGAGCGGCAGCCCGTACGACGTCCGGTACGCCGCGCTCACCAGCTCCGCCGCCGCCTTCGAGGCCGAGTACGGGTCGTGCCCGCCGAGCGGGTCCGTCTCGCGGTGCCCCCAGCCGGAGTCGAGCGGCGCGTAGCACTTGTCCGACGTGACGACGACGAGCGCCTCGACGCCGCCGGCCTCGCGCGCCGCGTCGAGCACGTGCGCCGTCCCCTGCACGTTGACCGCGAACGTCTCCGCCGGCGCCGCGTACGAGCGCCGGACGAGCGGCTGCGCGGCGAGGTGGAAGACGACGGACGGCGCCACCCCGACCACCGCCTCCCGGACCGCTGCGGCGTCGCGGACGTCGGCGCGCACCTCGCTCACCCCGGAGGCGACCCGCGCCAGCGCATGCAGCGAGGGCTCGGTCGGGACGCCGTCGGCCAACCCGGTCACCGACGCCCCCAGCGACTCGAGCCACAGCGCCAGCCATGCGCCCTTGAACCCCGTGTGCCCGGTCACGAGCACCCGGCGTCCCGCCCAGAACCGCTCGTCGACGACCGCCATCGCGCCGGATCCTACGCAGCGCGCCGCCCCGCCCCGGCGCAGGATCGGCGCGGTTCGCGGGGAACTTTGTGCGGCTATGCTACGAGGCGAGCGTGACCCCGGAGCTGTCCCGCGCGCTCGCCCGGACGTCGCATCACGGCAAGAACGCGACTTTTCCGACGCCCGCCCGTTGGAATCGGCGGTCCCCCCCATGAACCAGCCGCTCATCGATCCGACGCGCGCCGATCCGGCCGCCCCCCAGCCCGCTTCCGCCCCTGCCGCGAAGCCCGACACCGCCGAGGTCCTCGGCGTCCCCCTCGCCCTCTCGGACTACGAGCGGACGATGGACTGGATCGACGCGACGATCGCCGCCGGGCGCCGCGCCACGCTCAGCGCCGCCGCGGTGCACCTCGTCATGGTCGCCCAGGAGGACGAGGCCACCCGCAGGGCCGTCGCGGAGACGAGCCTCGTCGTCCCCGACGGCCAGCCGCTCGTCTGGGCGCTGAAGGCGCTCGGCCATTCGGAGGCCACGCGCGTCTACGGGCCCGACCTGATGGCGAAGTACTGCGAGCGCAGCGCCGAGACCGGCACGAGGATGTACCTCTACGGCGGGCGCAACCAGGGCGCGCTCGTCGAGCTCGCGCTCGGGCTGCGGCGCCGCTACCCCGGCCTGAAGATCGTCGGCGGCTACTCCCCGCCCTTCCGCCCCCTCACCGACGAGGAGCGCGACTGGGTGATCGAGGACGTCAACCGCTCGAAGGCGGACGTCGTGTGGGTCGGCACCGGCCAGCCCAAGCAGGAGATCTGGATGCGCGACATGCGCCCGGTCCTCGAGGCGCCGATGCTCATCGGCGTCGGCGCCGCGTTCGACTTCCACGCCGGTCTCGTCCCGCAGGCGCCCGCCTGGATGCAGGACGTCGGGCTCGAGTGGGTCTTCCGGCTCGCCAAGGAGCCGCGGCGGCTGTGGCGGCGCTACGCGCGGTACAACCCGCGCTTCGTCGCCGGGTTCGCCCGGCAGTACTCGCACACGCGCCGCCGCTAGCCTGACCGGGCGTGGATCGCGACGTCTCCGTCATCGGGCTGGGCCGTGTCGGCCTGCCGCTCGCGCTCTCGCTCGCCGACCGCGGCCTGACCGTCGTCGGCGTCGACCGCGACGCCGACCGGCTCGCGGCGGTGCGCGACGGCCGCATGCCGTTCCAGGAGACCGGCGGCGACGAGGTCATGCAGCGCGTCCACGCCTCGGGCGGGCTCGAGGTCTCAGACCGCGTCGCCGACGCCGCCCGCGCGCGCCACATCATCGTCACGATCGGGACCCCGTCGTTCTCGCACATCGAGATCGACATGCGCGACATCCGCTCGGCGCTGGACGACCTGCTCCCCGTGCTCGCGCACGGCCACAGCGTCGTCCTGCGCTCGACGATCGCGCCGGGCACCACCGAGTTCGTCGCCGGCTACCTCGAGAGCAAGCTCGGCTTCACCGTCGGCGAGGACCTCTTCGTCAGCCACGCGCCCGAGCGCATCGCCGCCGGCAAGTTCTTCGAGGAGATCGACTCGCTGCCGCAGATCGTCGGCGGCGTCGGCGAGCGCTCCACCGCCGTCTGCCGCGAGCTGTTCGAGGTCTACCGCTCGGACGTCATCGAGACGACGCCGGTGCAGGCCGAGCTGGCGAAGATCTGGACGAACATCCTGCGCTACGCGACGTTCTCGCTGCCCAACCTCCTGATGATGGACTGCGAGCAGTACGACGCGAACGTGTTCGAGGTGATCGACCTGATCAACCGCGACTACCCCCGCGGGGGGATCAAGATGCCGGGCTTCACCGCCGGCACGTGCCTGCGCAAGGACTTCACGTTCAGCGAGGAGCGCTCGCACGCGCCGGGGATGCTGCTCGCCGTCTCGCGCGTCAACGAGAGCGTCCCGCTGTTCCTCGTCGAGGGGATGAAGCGCCGGCTCGGCTCGCTGCGCGGCAAGAAGGTCGCCGTGCTCGGCCTGGCGTTCAAGGCCGGCACCGACGACGAGCGCGACTCGCTGGCCCACAAGCTCGTGCGCCTGCTCGAGCGCGAGCTGGTCGAGGTCGCCGTGCACGACCCGCACGTCCCGACGCCGACGCAGCCGTTCGAGGACGCGCTGCGCGACGCCGAGGCCGTCGTCGTGGCGACGAACCACAGAGAGTTCTGTGGGGCAGGGCCATTGCAGGAGATCGTCCGGCTCGCCGCGCCCGACGCGCTCGTCGTGGACCCGTGGAACTGCTTCGGCGCCGCGCAGGTCTTCGCCTACGCGGCGGAGGTCGCGGCGATGGCGCCAACCGAGCAGCCCGCCGAGTCGGCGTGAGCCGCGTCCTCGTGACGGGCGGCGCCGGCACGATCGGCGCCGCGGTCGTGCGCCGGCTGCTGCGCGACCCGGCGTTCGACGTGCGCGTCTCCGACCAGCGCGAGGCGCCGCAGTGGATCCGCGAGGGCTGCGAGGTGCACCGCGGCGACCTGCGCGAGCTTGCCGAGGCCCGGACCGCGGTGCAGGGCTGCACGCACGTCATCCACCTCGCGGCGATCGTCGGCGGCATCGCCAACTTCCACAAGCTGCCCCACACGCTGACCGAGGTCAACAACGCGCTCTACAACGCGGTCGTCCACGCGGCGCTCGACCACGACGTCGAGCGGTTCACCTACGTGTCGTCCTCGATGGTCTTCGAGCGCGCCACCGAGTACCCGACGACCGAGGCGCACATCGCCGACACGCCGATCCCGCAGTCGGCCTACGGGTTCAGCAAGCTCACCGGCGAGGTCTACTGCCGCGCCGCGCACGACGAGCACGGCCTGCCGTACACGATCTGCCGCCCGTTCAACGCGTACGGCCCGGGCGAGCTGCCCGACCCCGAGCCCGGGATCGCGCACATGGTCCCCGACGTCATCAGGAAGGTGCTCGGCGGCCAGCGGCCGCTCCAGCTCTTCGGCAGCGGCGAGCAGACGCGCACGCTGACCCACGTCGACGACATCGCGGACGGCATCGTCGTCGCCACCGGGTCGCCCGCCGGGCTGAACGAGGACTTCAACATCAGCGCCTCCCGCGAGATGACCGTGCTCGACATCGCGAAGGTCATCTGGGAGCAGTGCGGCGAGGACCCCGACGCGTTCGAGGTGGAGCACCTGCCGACGTTCGAGGTCGACGTCGTGCGGCGGTGGCCGTCGGTCGAGAAGGCCCGCGAGCTGCTCGGCTGGGAGGCGCAGATCCCGCTCGAGACGGGCATCGCGCAGACCGTGGAATGGCTGCGCTCACAGCCCGCCGCGGTCGCCTAGAACAACAGATGTTTGACGCCTGAGGGCGTCCGGGGAATAGCTCCGCAGAGAGACACTGACGCAGGGGGAAGCAAGCGTCGGCCGGTGCCCCTCTCACTCGAATCACCCCGCCCTGATGATGCTTCGTGCTGCACGGATGCGCGCGCTGGTCGCTGCGCTCTTCACCGCCCTGATGCTGGTGCCGGTCGCCTCTGCGTCCGCCGCCACGCCGGCGGAGCGCTTCCCCGCGGACGGCGCCGACATGGCCCGGGCGATGCAGATCGCCGCCGACTTCTGGAAGACGCAGCCGTGCGGCGGTCAGGTCGCGCTGCGGTGGACGCGCCTCGAGGCCGGCACCCGCGCCGAGGCCGCCTGGCGGAACTTCGACAGCGCCTGGGACAACCCGAGCGGCAACTTCGACTGCAACATCGCCTTCAGCACCGCGATGCCGTTCGAGTGGCCGGACCTCTGCACCACGGTCGTCCACGAGGTCGGGCACCTGCTCGGCCACCAGCACGCCGATCGCGACGAGCACGCGGTGATGGCGGAGCACGCGATCGAGCCGCTGCGGGTGTGCGGCGGCACGACGCCGGCGGCGACCGGCGCGAGCGTGCGGACGGGGAGCGTCGCGCGCGCCCGGCGCGCCGCGATCCGCCGCTGCGCGCGCCGCATGACGCGCCGTGGTGTCCGCGCCTACGCCGCGCGGCGCACCTGCGCCCGGCGCGTGGCCGCGCGCACGCGGCTGCGCTAGCTGCCGCCCCGCCGCTAGCCTCCCCCGCCATGCGCGCCCTCGTCACCGGCGGAGCCGGGTTCATCGGCTCCAACCTCGTCGACGCCCTCGTCGAGCGCGGCGACGAGGTCGCCGTCCTCGACGACCTCTCCTCTGGCAAGGAGTCAAATCTCGTCACCGCGGTCGAGCGCGAGGTGCGGCTGCACCGCGGCGACATCCGCGACGCCGACGCCGTCGCGCAGGTCTTCGCGCAGGAGAAGCCCGACATCGTCTTCCACCTCGCCGCGCAGATCGACGTGCGCGTCTCGGTCGCGCGGCCGGCGTACGACGCGCGCACGAACGTCGAGGGCACGATCAACGTCCTCGAGGGCGCGCGCGAGGCGGGCTCGCGTCGCTTCGTCTTCTCGTCGACCGGCGGCGCGATCTACGGCGAGACCGACGTCGTGCCGACGCCGGAGGGCACCGCGCCGAAGCCGATGGCCGGGTACGGGCAGTCGAAGTTCTGCGCCGAGGCCTACCTCGGCCTGTACGAGCGCATGCACGGGCTCTCGACCGTCGCGCTGCGGTTCGGCAACGTCTACGGCCCCCGGCAGGACCCGCACGGCGAGGCCGGCGTGATCGCGATCTTCTGCGGGCGGTTCTTCAACGGCGGGCGCCCGACGGTCTTCGGCGACGGCCGCCAGACGCGCGACTACATCTACGTCGGCGACCTCGTCGACGCGATCATCGCCGCGGGCGACGCCGACGTCGGCGGCTCGATCAACATCGGCACGGCCGAGGAGACGACGGTGCTCGAGCTGATCGATGCCGTGCGCGAGGCCGGCGGGGCGTCGGACGGCCAGTTCGAGCCCGAGTTCGCCGAGGCGCGGATGGGCGAGGTCGAGCGCAGCTGCCTGGACGTCGGGCGCGCCCGCGAGGCGCTCGGCTGGCAGAGCAAGGTCGACGTGCGCGAGGGCGTGCGGCGCACGCTCGCCGCGGTGACGCCCGCGGGCTGAGCGCCGTGGGGCCGTCCCTCGTCACCGGGATCTCCGGACAGGACGGCTCGTACCTCGCCGAGCGGCTGGTCGCCGAGGGCCGCGAGGTCGTCGGCGTCGTGCGGCCGCCGCTCGACCGCGACCTTGAGTGGCTGCCCGCTGGCGTGCGGCTCGTCGCCGCCGACCTGAGCGATCCGCCCGCCGTCCGCCGCGCGGTGGTCGGCGCCGCGCCCGCCGAGGTGTTCCATCTCGCCGCGCCGGCCTTCGTCCCCGCGTCGTGGCGCGAGCCGTCGACGACGCTCGCCGCCATCGCCGCGGGCACGGCGGCGGTGCTCGAGGGCGCGCGCGAGGCCGGCGCGCGCGTCCTCGTCGCGGGCTCGGCGCAGGTGTTCGGGGCGAGCCCCGTGAGCCCGCAGGACGAGGACACGCCGCCGCGGCCGGACACGCCGTACGGCGTCGCGAAGGCGGCGGCGCACGAGCTGGTGCGGGTGCTGCGCGCCGACGGCCTGTTCGCCTGCACGGCGATCGCCTACAACCACGAGTCGCCGCGCCGGCCCGAGCGCTACGTCACGCGCAAGCTCACCCGCGCCGCGGCGGCGATCTCGCTGGGGCTCGAGCAGGACGTCGCGATCGGCAACCTCGACGCGCGCCGCGACTGGCTGCACGCCGCCGACGTCGTCGCCGGCATGGTGCTCGCGCTGCGACACTCAGAACCCGGCGACTACGTGCTCGCGGGCGGCGTCGCGCGGACCGTGCGCGAGTTCGCCGAGGCGGCGTTCGCCGTCGTCGACCTCGAAGCCGAGCCGCACCTGCGCGTCGACCCGGCGCTCGTGCGCGCCGACGAGACCGTGCTCGTCGGCGACGCCTCCCGCGCGCGGTCGGTCCTCGGCTGGGCGCCGGCGATCGCCTTCGAGGAGCTCGTGCGCGAGATGGTCGAGGCCGACCTCGCCGCGCTGCGCCGGGGCTGAGGGCGGGCGGGGGCGGGCGGGCTCCCACAATTGGGGATGCCGCGGGTCGGCCGCGCGTCCAGGCGCGGGCGCCGCGGGTCGGCCGATCGGCTAGAGAGCCCCGCGTGCGCGACCGCGAGCGCGTAAGCCGCCGATGGCGGGAGGGTGCTTCGGCCGCTGAACCGCATCCTCCCGCTCCTCGCCGTCGTCGCGGTGACGCTGGCCGGCGCGCTCGCGCCCGGCGGCGCCGCGGTCAGCGGCACGGCCACGTCCGCGACGACGCGCGCCGCGGGCGACGACGCGCCGGCCATCGCGCCCGACGTCCGCTTCCCGGCCGGCGGCCCGTCGGTCGCCGCGGCGTGGAACGTCGCCGCCCGCCACTGGGGCGCAATGCCGTGCGGCGGCGAGGTCGAGTTCGCGTGGACGCGCCTCGACGACGGGACCAACGCCACCGCCTCCTGGTACAACCCGACGGACGCCTGGAACAACGCGGACGCGAACTTCGACTGCCGCGTCGACTTCAACGTCGAGATGGACTTCGACTGGGCGAAGTTCTGCACCGTCCTCGCCCACGAGGCCGGCCACCTCCTCGGCCGCCAGCACTCGAGCGGCGACCTTCTGATGGACCCGACCTACTCGCGCCCGCTGCCGGCCTGCCAGCAGGCCGCCGACCCGGCCGCTCCGGCGCCGGTCGCCGCGCCGGAGGACGACGTCGACGAGACCCACGTCCTCGCCAGCGCCGTGCCCAGGCCCCGCGGCGGCGCCCCCCCGGGGGCGGCGCCCGGCGCCCCCACCCCCAAGGACGCCGGCGCGAGCGCCGCTGCGCCGCGCTGCCTCGCGCGGTCGCGCCGCGCCGGCAGCCGTCGCGTCCGCCCCTTCGCCTGCGTGCGCGGCGACGACCTCGCCCGCCCGGCGGCGATCCGCCGCGGCTGGCAGGCGGGCTAAGAACAACAGCGCCGCCGTCGTAGATCGCCGCGAGGCGCGGCGCGACGACCTCCGGCGCGCTCGTCGCCGCGATCCTCTCCCAGCCCGCGCGCGCCGCGCGGTCGTCGCCGCGCAGCCCGGCCGCGACCGCGCCGAGCGCCGCGGCATCGCCGGGCTCGGCCAGCTGCGCCTCGGGCACGAGCTCCGGCAGCGCGCCGATGCGCGTCGCCGCGACGGGCAGCCCGGCGGCCATCGCCTCGGCGGCGGCGAGGCCGAACGTCTCCGCCGACCGCGACGGGACGATGGCGACCGACGCCGCGGCGCGCAGCGCGGCGAGCTCGGCGTCGGGGACGCGGCCGGCGAAGCGCACGTCGGCTCCCTCGGCGCGCGCGTGCAGCTCGCCGGCCAGCGGGCCGTCGCCGGCGACCACGAGCGGGATCGCCGCCGACCGGCACGCGTCGATGGCGACGTCGATCCCTTCTCGCGGGCGAGCCGCGACGCCACGAGCGCGGGGCCGTCCGGCGTCGAGCGCGGGGCCGCGGCGACGTCGCGGACGACGTGCGGGATCACGTGCACCGGCGCGCCGAGCGGCGCGCCCAGCTCGTCGAGCCGCGACCGGGCGAACGCGCTCGGCACGACGAACGCGTCGGCCTGCTCGCACATCCGCCGCTGCCAGCGCGCGAGCGACGCCGCGTAGACCGCCGCCTCGGGGCCGGTGCCGCGGCAGTTCAGCCGCACGCCGGGCAGCGTGTTGCGCCCGTGGCAGCGCACGCAGTCGCCGTCCTTGGTGAAGCACGTGCCGACCGAGCAGACGAGGCGGTAGTTGTGCAGGTGCAGCACGACGCGCGCCCGGCCGCGCGCGCGGCGGCGAGCGCGCGCCAGCCGAAGGCGGGAAGCAGGTTGTGCGCGTGGACCACGCGCGCGCCGGTGCGGCGCACCGCGTCGGCGACGTCGTCGGGGTCGAGCCCGCCGCGCAGCAGGCCCGCCGTGGCGCCGCGCCGCCCGAGGGCGGAGGAGTCGCGGGAGAGCAGCTCCGCGTCCTCCCGGAGGTGCTGCGCGCGAGCCACAGCAGGTCGTCGACGGCACGCTCCTCGCCGCCGGTCGTGCGGTAGCGGTTGTGCAGGAAGAGGATCACGGTCGCCCGCAACCCAGACTCACCCGCGGTGAACGCGGCGATCGTCGTCCCCACGAAGAACCGTCCGGCCTACCTCGACGTGGCGCTGCGCGGGCTGGCGGCGCAGGCGCGGGCGGCGCAGGCGGAGCTGCTGGTCGTCGACGACGGGCCGACGGAGGCGACCCGCGCGACCGCGGCGCGCCACGGCGCGCGGTACGTCGCGCACGCGACGACGCGCGGGCTCAACGCGGCACGCAACACCGGGCTCGACGCGACCTCCGCCGATCTCGTCTGCTTCGTCGACGACGACGTCGCCGTGCGCCCGGGATGGCTGGCCGCGCTGCTCGACGGCGCCGCCCGCAACCCTGGGCACGGCTGCCTGACCGGGCCGGTGAACGCCGTCTTCGAGGGCTACCTCCCGCGCTTCTGCGGGCGCGAGGGCCCGCCGATCACCTTCCTCGACCTCGGTCCGGCCGAGCGCGACGCGCCGCACGCCTGGGGCGCGAACCTCGCCGTGCGGCGGTCGGCGGTCGAGGAGGTGGGCCGGTTCGACGAGTCGCTCGGGCTCTACGGCGACGAGCACGAGTGGCAGGCGCGGCTGCACGCCGCGGGCGGGCGGATCCGGTGGCTGCCCCACGCGGCCCTCGACCACCGCCGCGCGGGGGCCGACGCCCGCGTGGCGGCGCTGGCGCGGGCGGCACGGCAGCGGGGCGCGCGGCGCGGCGCGCGGACGTCGCGAAGGGGTCGCCGCCGTCGCTCGTGCGCGAGCTGCGCGTGCTGGCCGGCGTCGTCGCCCACGGGCCGCGGTTCGCCTGCGCGAACGGGCCGATCCTCACCGCGCACAGCGCCGGGCGGATCGAGGAGGCGCTGCGCCCGGCGCCGTCCGCGACCGACGAGGACTTCCTGTCGGGCGCGAGCGGGACCGTGGGCGGGAAGCGCCTCCTCGCGCGCGAGGCAGCCGACGCCGTGCTCGACGTCGCCTGGCGCCGCGGCCCGCAGCGGTCGCCGCGGCGCCGCGTGCTCGTCCTGTGCGTCGCGCGACCGGGGAGCGAGTGGTGGCCGGGCGCGCAGGCGATCCTGCGCGGGTCGTCGCACGACGTGGAGATCAGGACGACGGGGGTGGAGCGGCGCGGGAAGTTCGAGAACCTGAACCGGCTGCTCGGGGCGACGCCACCGGACCGCTTCGACTGGCTCCTCGTCGTCGACGACGACGTCGCGCTCCCCCGCGGGTTCCTCGACCGGTTCCTGGCGGTCGCGGAGCGCTTCGACTTCAAGCTCGCGCAGCCCGCGCACCGCCTCGCGTCGCACGCCGCCTGGCCGGTGACGCGGCGGCGACCCGCGTCGGTCGCGCGCGAGACCGCGTTCGTCGAGATCGGGCCGGTCACCGCGTTCCATCGCGACACGTTCGCCGCGCTGCTCCCCTTCCCCCACCTGCGGATGGGGTGGGGGCTCGACGCCCACTGGTCGGCGGTCGCGCGCGACCGCGGGTGGCGGACGGGCGTGGTCGACGCGACGCCGGTCCGCCACGCGGTCCCCGCTGCCGGCGCCTACGGCCGCGACGACGCGGTCGCCGAGGCGCGTGCGTTCCTCGCGGAGCGCCCATACGTGCGGCGCGACGAGGCGCGGACGCTGCGGACGCACCGATGAGGGTCGCGGTCGTCGCCGAGTTCTACCCCCGGGCCGAGGACCCGGTCCTCGGCGTGTGGGCGCACAGACAGGCCCTCGCGGCGCGCGACGCCGGCGCCGACGTGCGCGTGTTCGTGCTCCACCGGCTCGTGCCGCCGAAGGCCGACTTCTCGCTCGGCGCGCTGCGGCGCAAGCTCGTCCAGCCGCGCCGGGCCGAGCTCGACGGGCTGCCGATCGAGTACGTGTCCTTCGCCTCGCCGCCGCGCGGTCCGACGTACGGCGCGTGGGGCCGGTGGGCGGCGCCCGCCCTCGGCCGCGCGCTGCGCCGCCACGCGTTCGACCTCGTCCACGCGCACAACGCGGTGCCGGCCGGCGACGCGGTGCGGCGCGCGGGCCGCGCGGAGCCGCTCGTCGTCTCCGTCCACGGCGGCGACGTGTTCTTCACCGTCAAGCGCTGGCGCGCGCCGGTGGAGCAGACGTTCGGCGCGGCGCGGATCGTGCTGGCGAACAGCGCGGGCGTCGCCGCGATGGTCCCTGCCGCCGACGTGCGCGTCGTCCACCTCGGCACAGACCTCCCGCCGGCGCCGACCGCCGGCGGCGGCGCCGTGGTCGCCGCCGGCCACCTCGTCGCGCGCAAGCGCCACTCCGACGTGCTGCGCGCGCTGCCGCCCGGCGTACCGTACGAAGTGGTCGGCGACGGCCCCGAGCGCGCGGCCTCGAGCAGCTCGCGCGCGAGCTCGGCGCCGACGTCACGTTCCACGGGCAGCTCGAGCCGGCGCGCGCGCTCGAGGTCGCCCGGCGCTGCGCGGTCTTCGCGCTGCCCTCGACCGACGAGGCGTTCGGCGTCGCGTACGTCGAGGCGATGGCCGCCGGGCTGCCGGCGATCGGCTGCGCGGGCGAGCCCGGGCCGGAGGAGATCGTGCGCAGCGGCGGCGGGATGCGGCTCGTCCCGCCCGGCGACGTGCCAGCGCTGCGCACCGCGATCGAGGAGTGCCTGCGCGACCGCGTGCCGCTCGGCGCGGCCGCGCGCGAGACGGTGGAGCGCGGGTTCACGTGGAAGCGCTGCGGGGCGGCGACGGTCGCGGCCTACGAGGACGCCCTGCGCTCGTGAAGCCCGTCCTCCTCGTGACGAGCGAGGTGCCGCCGGACCGCGTCGCTTCGTTCCGCGCGTTGCACGAGCGCGAAGGGCTGCTCGTGGCGCGCTTCGGCGGCGAGCGCCGGCACGCCACGCGCGGCGTCTCAGAGCCCGGCGTGCCGGTGGTCGACGTGCGCGAGCGCGACGTCGCGCGGCTGGCGAAGGACGCCCGCGCCGTCGTGGCGGGCACGGTCGGCCGCGTCGCGCTGCCCGCCGCCTACGTCGGCGCGCGCCGGGCCGAAAGGCCGTTCGTCCTGTGGACCGCGCTGTGGGCCCACCCGCGGACCCCGGCCCACCTGCTCAGCCGCCCGTTCCTGCGCCACCTCTACCGCCACGCCGACGCGGTCGCGACGTACGGCGAGCACGTCAGCCGCTACGTCCGCGCGCAGGGGGCGGCGGAGGTCCACGTCGCGCCGCAGGCGGTGGATCCGGCGTTCTGGCGCGCGGAGCGGCGCGACGAGGGCTTCCGCGCCGTCTTCGTCGGGCGTCCCGATCGTGAGAAGGGCCTTCACGTCCTCCGCGACGCGTGGGCGCGCGCGGGGGTTGATGGCGAGTTGGTGATCGTGGGGGAGAGCGGCGCGCTCCCGCCCGCGGAGGTCCGCAACTTCCTGGCCGCGGCAAGCGTTCTCGTCATGCCCTCCATCGCCACGCGCGCCTTCCGCGAGCCGTGGGGGCTCGTCGCCAACGAGGCCATGCACATGAACGTCCCCGTGATAGCCACCGATGCCGTGGGAGCCGCCGCCGGCGGACTCGTCCGCGACGAGCGCAACGGCCTCGTCGTCCCTGCAAACGACGCACAAGCGCTCGCCGCCGCCATCCGCCGCCTCGCCGGGGACGATACCCTTCGCCAGACGCTCGGCAGGAACGCCGGGCGCGACGTGGCCGGCTTCACGCCCGAGGCGTGGGCGGCCGGGATGGCCGGGGCGATCCACACCGCCGAGCTCCGGAGGAACCGATGAGACGAGTCCTGCTCACAGCGCTGATCGCCCTGCTCGCCATGCCGGCCGCCGCCGGGGCGGCGACGGACCCCGTCGACCAGATCCTCGAGGACTGCCAGGACGGGCGGATCGACAAGCGCTACCCGAAGCCGGCGCTGCGCAAGGCGCTCAAGGAGATGCCGGCCGACCTCGACGAGTACACGAACTGCCGCGAGCTGATCCGCGCCGCGCGCGACGAGCGGCGCGGCGGCGGGGCGGGCCCCGGCTCGACCTTCGAGGACGGCGACGGGTTCGGCGCGCTTCCCGCGGGCGAGGGCGGCCTGCCGCTCGGCCCCGACGGCGAGCCGATCGACCCGCGCGGCATCGCCGAGCCGCAGGAGCGCGCCGAGCTCGACCGCGCCCGCGAGGGCGTCGGGCGCCCGGTGAAGGTCGCCGGCGTGAGCCCCGGCGACCACGACGCCGACATCCCGCTGCCGCTCGTCGTGCTGCTCGTGCTGACCGCCGGCGCGGGCCTCGCGTTCGTCGCCCCGCGGCTCCTGGACCTTGTCCGCAGTCGCCGCGGCTAGACGTCGCGCCACCGACTGGGCCGCCCCGCTGACCACGCTCGCGGTCGGGGCGCTGCTCGCCGCGATCGCGGTCGGCGCCGGCGGCGGGCAGGCGCTCGCGTCCGCGACGCGCGTCGAGCGCCTCCTCATCCTCGTCGGCGGCGCGGCCACCGCGACCGCGCTGCTCGTCGCGCCGCCCCGCCCCCGCGTGCGGGGTGGGCTCGTGCTCGCGCTGCTCGCGGCGCTCGCGGCGCTCGCGGCGCTCTCCATCTCCTGGGCGGTGGAGCCGTCGAGCGCGTGGATCGAGGCCAACCGGCTCTTCGCCTACGCGGCCGCGCTCGCGGCGGCGATCGCGCTCGCCCGCGTCGCGCCGCAGCGCTGGCCCTCGATCATCGGCGGCGTCCTCCTGGCGACGACGGCCGTGTCGGCGTACGCGCTCTTGACGAAGCTCTTCCCGGAGTGGCTGAACGAGTTCGAGCTGTTTGCGCGGCTGCGCAAGCCGTTCGGCTACTGGAACGCCGTCGGGCTGATGGGTGCGCTCGCGGTGCCGGCCTGCCTGTGGCTCGGCTCGCGGCGCGAGGGCCCGCTGCTGAGCGCGCTGGCGTTCCCCGCGCTCGGCATCTGCCTGAGCGTCACGCTGATGGCCTACTCGCGCGGCGCGCTGCTCGCCGCCGCGATCGGGGCCATCGTGTGGTTCGCGCTCGTCCCGCTGCGCCTGCGCGGCGCGACGGTCCTCATCATCGGCGCGGCGGGGCAGCGCTCATCGCCGTGTGGTCGTTCGGCCAGGACGCGCTCTCCACCGACGGCGCCCCGCTCGACGAGCGCGCGGCGGCCGGCCACGAGCTGCTCGTGCTCGTCCTCGTCGTGGTCGCGCTCCTCTACCTCGCCGGGCTCGCCGCCGGGTTCTTCGCCGACGCGCGGCCGCTGCGCGCCCGCCCGCCGGCGGCGCACCGGCGTCGTGCTGCTCGTCGCGCTCGCGCTGACGCCGGTCGCCGCCGCCGGGCTGCTCGCTACGACCGACGAGGGCCTTGGCGGAAGCCTCGACAACGCCTGGAGCTCGCTGACCGACACGAGCGAGGTCGGCCCCGCCAACGACCCGAGCCGCCTGACCGCGACCGGCAGCGTCCGCTCGCGGTACTGGGACGAGGCGTTCCAGATGTGGCGCGACGACCCGGTGACCGGCCTCGGCGCGGGCGGCTACGCGACGGCCCGGCCGCGCTACCGGATGGACCTCCTCGACGTCCGTCACGCCCACGGCTACGTCCCCGAGACGATGGCCGAGCTGGGCATCATCGGAGCGGCGATCAGCATCGCGCTGCTCGTCGCGTGGATCGTCGCCGCGCAGCTGACGATCCGCAGCGCGCGAGCCCGAGCGGGCGGGGCTCGTGACGCTCGCCGCCACCGCCGTCGTGCTCGGCGCGCACGCGACGATCGACTGGACGTGGTCGATCCCCGGCACCGCCGTCGTCGGCCTGGTGTGCGCGGGCTGGG
This sequence comes from Solirubrobacteraceae bacterium, assembly GCA_030447275.1. Taxonomy (GTDB): domain Bacteria; phylum Actinomycetota; class Thermoleophilia; order Solirubrobacterales; family Solirubrobacteraceae; genus CADCVT01. Next base: position 97,859 of record JAUJPF010000008.1, read on the forward strand.
TCGCGGGCCGGGGACCGAGCGCGAGCTCGGCCGGCTGCGCGCGATCGACTGGCACGACCTGCGCCGCGTCGTGGCCGCCGCCGCCGTCGTGCTGCTCGCGCTCTTCACGGCGTGGACGGCGTGGCAGCCGCTCCGCTCGAGCCAGGCCTCCGACGACGCACTCGCCGCGATGGACGCCCGCGACTTCGACCGCGCCCGCGAGCTCGCCGACACCGCCCGCGACCGCAACCCGCTCAGCGTCGACCCGCTCTTCGACCGCGCGTCGATCGAGCAGGCCGCCTACGACCGCGAGGCGGCCGAGCGCGCGCTCGAGGAGGCCGTCCGGCTCCAGCCCGCGAACTGGATCGGCTGGATGCGGCTGACCGACCACCGCCTGTTCGAGCAGAACGACGCGCGCGGCGCGCTCGAGGCGGCGAAGATCGCGATCTACCTCAACCCGCGCTCGTGGGACGTCAACCAGCGCTACCTCGACGCCACGCGGCGCGCGTCAGGTCGCGCGGGCGAGCAGGCGCCCGCCGCGACGCCGTAGCTCGACCGACGCGAAGCCGGCGCCGGCGAGCGCGCGCTCGAGCGTGCCCGCGGTGAAGAACCGGACGTGGTCCGCCGTCGGGTGGAAGTGCTCCTCGAACGCGCGGCGGCTCAGCGCGACGCGCAGCCGCAGCCGGAGCGGGTGGTCGGGCGTCGTGAGGACAGCGGCCCTCCCGGCCTCACCACCCTGCGCAGCTCGGCGCAGAACGCGCCGACGTCGTAGACGTGCTCGACGACCTCCCGGCCCACGCGGCGTCGGCCTCGCCGTCGTCCAGCGGCGGCGCGCCGACGCGCGCGCGGCGCACGTCGTCGAGCTCGGGAACCGCGCCCGCAACCGCCGCAGCGGCTCGTCCGCGACGTCGACGGCGATCGGACGCGCGCGCGCGGCCGCCATGGCCGCGCTGAACGCCCCTCGCCGCAGCCGACGTCGAGCACGCGCGCGCCCTCCGGCAGGTGCGAGAGCAGGAACTCGCGGCGCAGCGCGAACGCCTCCGGCTCCGCCCCCTCGGGGACCGCGGCCCAGACGTCCTCGAAGTAGTCGTCCACGCCTCGCCACGCCGGCGCGCGCAGGCGCATCAGGCGCTGGACGCCGCCGTACCGCGCCGCGCCGACGATCAGCCCGGCGATCCCGATCGGCACCATCAGGACGAACCGCAGCAGCAGCAGGTACGTCAGCGCGGCCGACCCGCTGACCTTCAGCGCGCGGGCCCCGATGACCACGGCGGCGTCCAGCGTCCCCGCGTAGCCCGGCCCGGCGGGGATGAGGACCATCATCGACGACAGCGCGAGCAGGTAGAGCCCTCGACGAGCGAGATCCCGAGGCCGGCCGCCTCCGCCGCCAGCCACCAGACGAGCCCTCCGCCGCCCACACGAGCAGCGTGAGCGCCAGGACCTCGGCGCCGTGGCGCCCGCGCAGGTTGCGCGTCGCCGCCGCCATCGGCGCGCGAAGTCGAGCAGCGGCCGCAGACGGCCGTGGTGGTGCAGGAGCGCGGCGGCCAGCGCGCCGAGCGCGAGCCCCGCCGCGATGACGATCGCCACGAGCTCGAAGCGCCCGCCGAGGTCGATGCCCGACCCGCTGAACAGCCCGTAGGCGAACAGCGCGAACAGCGCCCCGAGGACGAGCACGTCGCACAGCCGCTCGGCCACGAGCGTGCCGATCGCCGTGCGCGCGTCGGTGTTGGCGCGCGGCGCGATCAGCACCACGCGCAGCGCGTCGCCGGCGCGCGCGGGCAGGACGTTGTTGCCGAGGTAGCCGACGGCGATCAGCCCGTAGCTGTCGGCGCGCTTAGGCGCCGCGCCGTTCTCGAGCAGCAGCACGTGCCAGCGCTCGCCGCGGAACGCGCACGCGACGAAGTAGAGGACGACCGCCAGCCCGAGCTCGGCGAGCCGGTCGGCGGAGGTCGGGAACGACGGCGCGTCCTGCTGGAGCGCCCACCACACCACCGCGCCGAGGACGGCGACGGAGACGATCGCGCCGAGGACGCCGGCCGGCGCGGCCGGAGCGGCAGGGCGGGCGCGCGGCGTCGGGGCGCGGAGCCGGAGGTGCTTCGGCCGCCCGCACGGCCAGCAAGGATAGTGGCGCAGTGCCGAGGCCTAGAAGAACGACATGGCGTGCGCGACGACCGCCTCGGGCTTGTCCTCGGGCAGGAAGTGGCCGGCGCCGTCGATCAGCTCGACGCCGCCGGAGAAGCGGACGACGAGGTCGCCGGCCCCGCCGATGAAGCGCAGCGGGACGTCGGGCCGGCCGCCGGGAACGCCGCGGGTCAGATCGCGCAGCGCGAACGAGCGGTAGTAGCCGCGGGTGGCGCGGCGCTGCTCGGGCAGGCGCAGGCGCTGGAGGTAGACCTCGACCTCGTCGTCACTGAGGCTGCTGCCGCGCTTGAGCACCTGCTCCGCGACGATCGCTGCGACGCGGTCGGTGAGCGAGAGGATCGGCGCGTGCGCCGCCGAGCGCGCGGCGGGTCGGGGCGGCGGTCCCACGGCGGCGGGAAGGACATCGGGATCATCCGCTCGACGCTCGGGCGCGGTGGCGGCGATGAGGATCGACGTGTAGCCGCCCCAGTCGTGGCCCATCAGCCGGAAGCGGCCGACGCCCAGCTCGTCGAGGATCGCGAGCACGTCCTCGGCCAGGGTGAGCTTGTCGTACGGGCCGTCGGGCGCGTCGCTCCACCCCAGGCGCGCGCAGATCGGGGACGATCAGCCGGAAGCGCTCGCCGAGCGGCGGCGACGAACCGCCCATCCACCAGTGCTGCGGCCAGCCGTGCAGCAGGACGAGCGGCAGGCCCTCGCCCGCCTCGGCAACGTGGAACCGAAGGCCGCGCGCCTCGACGAAGCGGTGCTCGACCTCCAGCCCGGCGACCTCCGGCTGATCGCTCACGGCTCCACCTTCCCGCGCGGGACCTCGACGTCGCGGCCGATGTCCGGCCGCTCCTCGGCCAGGCGCTTCAGCCGCTTGAGCGACTCCGTGTTGCGCCCGCGCACGAGCAGGTGCGTCAGCGGGTTGAAGACGAACGCGCTCGCCGTGTCGCCCGGGTCCTCGCGCATCACGACGCGCGTCCCGGCCGCCTCGCGCTCCATCGTCAGGTCGACGACCGCGGTGCCCAGCGGCCGCGCCTTCGCCTTGAGGATCAGCTTGCCGGGCTGGTCGACCTCGAGGACGGTGGTGTGGTCGTTCAGGTGCAGCGGCCCCCACCCGACCTGGTGATGGAAGCGCGTGCCCGCGGCGGGGAACCCGGGGTCGGCGCCGCGCATGAGGCGCGAGCCGACGACCCAGTCGCCGTAGCTCCGCCAGTCGGCGAGGACGGCGAAGACGCGCTCGGGGGGAGCATCGATGTGGATCTCGTTGACAGCCATGCGGGGTAGGCCCTACCCCAGATGCCCGACGCCATCGTCATCGGTGCCGGCCCGAACGGGCTGACCGGCGCCAACATCCTCGCCGACGCCGGCTGGGACGTCCTCGTCCTCGAGGCCCAGCCGAGCCCCGGGGGCGCCGTCCGCAGCGCCGAGATCACCGAGCCGGGCTTCGTGTCCGACCTCTTCAGCGCGTTCTATCCGCTCGGCGTCGCGTCGCCGCACCTGCGCCGGCTCGACCTCCAGGCCCACGGGCTCGAGTGGCTGCACGCGCCCGCCGTGGTGGCGCACCCGCACTCCGACGGGACGTGCGTGACGCTCTACCGCGACGTCGAGCGCACGGCGGAGTCGGTCGCGTCGTTCGCCGCCTCCGACGGCGACGCGTGGCGGCGCCTGAGCGCGGCGTGGCAGCAGGTGCAGCCGGCGTTCGTCGCTTCGCTGATGAGCCCGTTCCCCCCGGTGCGCCCCGCGCTGCGGATGCTGCGCGCGCTCGGCGGCGTCAAGGAGATCGCGGACTTCGCGCGGCTCGGCGTGATGCCCCTGCGCCGCCACGTCAAGGAGGAGTTCCGCGGCGACGGCGCCGCCCGGCTGCTGGCCGGCAACGCGCTGCACGCCGACGTCACGCCCGACTCGGCCGGCAGTGCGCTGTACGGGTGGGTGCTCGTCGGCATCGGGCAGTCGCTCGGCTGGCCGGTCGCGCGCGGCGGGGCCCAGCGGATCACCGACGCGCTCGTGGCGCGGCTGCGCCAGGCGGGCGGCGAGCTGCGCTGCGGCGAGGAGGTGGTCGAGGTCGTCGTGCGCGGCGACCGCGCGGTCGGCGTCCGGACGGCCGGCGGCGAGGAGATCACCGCGTCGCGGGCGATCCTGGCCGACACGGGCGCGCCCGCGCTGTACGAACGGATGCTCCCCGAGTCGCACCGCATCTCCCTCAAGCGCTTCGAGTACGACAACTCCACCGTCAAGGTCGACTGGTCGCTCGACGCGCCGATCCCGTGGCGCAACGAGGAGGCGCGGATCGCCGGCACAGTCCACGTGACCGACGGCCTCGACGCGATGAGCGCCCATGCCGCCGAGCTGACCGCCGGCGTGCTGCCGTCGAAGCCGTTCCTGCTCCTCGGCCAGTACTCGCACTACGACCCGTCGCGCGCGCCCGAGGGCAAGGAGGCGGCGTGGGCCTACACGCACGTCGCGCAGGGCACGTGGGACGAGGCCAAGGCCGAGGAGTTCGCCGACCTCATGGAGGAGCAGGTCGAGGAGCGAGCGCCGGGGTTCCGCAAGCTGATCCGCAAGCGCCACCTCTTCACTCCGCCGGGGCTCGAGGCGGCCGACCAGAACCTCGTCGGCGGCTCGGTCAACGGCGGCACCGCGCAGATCCACCAGCAGCTCGTCTTCCGCCCCACGCCGGGCCTCGGCCGGCCCGAGACGCCGGTCCCCGGCCTCTACCTGGCGTCGGCGTCGGCGCACCCGGGCGGCGGCGTGCACGGGGCGTGCGGGGCGAACGCGGCCCGGGCGGCGCTGAGCGGGCCGGCGCGACGGCTGGTGCCGAGGGCGATCCGGAGCCTCGGGTGAAGCTGCGACGCGCCGGGTAGCCCCGGCGCATGGCCGACCGCACCTTCGACGAGCAGATCGTCAAGTACCTCACCGACGCCCACTCGATCGAGGTGCAGGCGCTCGAGCAGATGCGCTTCGCCCCGCGCATCGCCGGCGACCCCGACTTCGCCCGGATCTTCGAGGAGCACTTCACGGAGACCGAGGAGCACGAGCGGCTCGTGCGCTCCGAGCTCGAGCGCCGCGGCGCCTCGCCCTCCGCCGTCAAGGACGTGGCCGGCCGCGTCGGCGGCTGGGGCATGGTGCTGTTCGCCAAGCTCAACCCGGACACGCCGGGCAAGCTCGCGATGCACGCGTTCTCCTACGAGCACATGGAGCTCGCCGCCTACGAGCTGCTGCGCCGGGTCGCCGAGCGCGGCGGCGACGACCGGGTGCGTGACCTCGCGCTGCGGATCGGCGGGCAGGAGCGCGCGATGGCCGACCGCGTCGGAACGTTCTTCGGCACCGCCGTCAATGCCTCGCTGCGCGAGAAGGATGCCGATGACCTGGGCGAGGAGATCGTCAAGTACCTGCGTGACGCGCACTCGCTCGAGGCGCAGGCCCTCCAGCTCCTGGAGGCGGGGCCGGCGATCGCCGAGTTCCCGCAGCTCGCGAACCTGTTCCGCGAGCACCACAACGAGACGCGCGAGCACCAGCGCCTCGTCGACGAGCGGCTCTCCGAGCTGGGCGGCCGTCCGGCGCGCTTCCAGGCCGCCGCGATGCGCATCGGCGGGATGAACGCCGGCGGGTTCTTCAAGGCGCAGCCCGACTCCCCCATCAAGATCGCCGGCTTCGCGTACGCGTTCGAGGCGGTCGAGCAGGGCGCCTACGAGCTGCTCAGCCGCACGGCCAAGCGCGCTGGCGACGAGCGGACGTGGGCGATCGCCGAGGGCATCCTGCGCAACGAGCGCGACACCGCCGAGCGCATCGCGGCGACGTGGGACGCCGCGGTCGACGCGGCGCTGGCGCAGCAGGTCGGCTAGGCGCGCCGCGGGCGCGGCCCGCGCCCGAACGCACCGGCGAGCCCCGGCGGGACGCCCCCGCCGGTGGCCAGCCACGACCCGGCGAGGATGAGCAGCAGGCCGGCGACCGCCGCGAAGGTGAGCGACTCGCCGAGCAGCGTCACGCCGAGGGCGACGGCGACGATCGGGTTGACGTAGGTGATCACCGTCGCGCGGCTCGCGCCGACCTCGGCGATGAGGATGAAGTCGAGGATGAACGCCGCCGCGGTGCACAGGACGCCGAGCGCGACGATCGACCACAAGGCGGAGGCGTCCGGCGTCGTGGCGGGGACGTCGATCGCCGCGAACGGCGCCAGCATCACCGTGCTGATGGCCAGCGACGCGGCCACCGGGCCGAGCGGGTCGACGTCGGACAGCGTGCGCTTGACGATCATCGGGCCGGCCGCGTAGCCGACGACGCTGATCAGGACCGCCGCGCTGCCGATGACCTCGTCGGTGCTGCCGGCGACGTCGACGCCGAGCAGCAGCGCGACGCCCGCCAGACCGACGAGGAGGCCGCCGAAGCGCCCGCGGTCGACCCGCTCGGACGCGTCGAAGCGCAGGGCGAGGAGCGCGACGGTGAGCGGGACGGTCGCGATGAGGATCGCCGTCAGCGACGACGAGACGCGCTGCTCGCCGTACGCGATGAGGGGGAACGGGATCGCGATCTCCACGGCCGCGAAGGCCACCAGCGGCTTCCACCGTGCGCCGAGGCCGCGCAACTCGCCCGCCCGCGCGGCGAGCGGCAGCAGGATCGCCGTCGCCAGCGCGACCCGCCCGAACGCGACGAACGGACGGCGTCGCCCCGTGGTCGACCGCGATCTTGATGAAGAGGTACGGGATCCCCCACAGCACCGACACGGCGGCGAACGCCGCCCAGCCGCGCGGGGTCACGCCGCTAGTACGCGCCCTTGCGGGTGATGACGGCGGGGATCGTCTTGGCGAGGATCGCCAGGTCCAGGAACGGCGACCAGCGCTCGAGATAGAGGAAGTCGAGGCGCACCAGGTCGTCGAAGTCGAGGTCTGAGCGCCCCGACACCTGCCACAGGCCGGTGATGCCGGGCAGGACGAGGTAGCGCTTCTTGTGCCACGACTCGAGACGCTCGAAGTCGCGCATCGGCAGCGGCCGCGGGCCGACGAGCGACATCTCTCCGCGCAGCACGTTGACCAGCTGGGGCAGCTCGTCCATCGAGAACCGGCGCAGGAGACGGCCGACCGGCGTCAGCCGCGGGTCGTCGCGGATCTTGAAGATCGCGCCGCCGGCCTCGTTCAGCGTCTCGAGCTCGTCCTGCTGCTCGTCGGCGTCGTGCTCCATCGTGCGGAACTTCAGGCACGGGAACGGCACCCCGCCGATCCCCGGCCGCATCGAGCGGTAGATGATCGGGCCGCGCGAGGAGAGCCGCACGGCGAGCGCGATGGCGAGCAGCGCCGGGCTCAACGCGAGCAGCAAGAGCGACGCGCCGACGATGTCGAAGGTGCGCTTCATCGCGTAGTCGAGGCCCTCGAAGACCGGCGGCTTCAGCTCGAACAGCGGCACGGACTGGCCGGGGACGAACTCGGCGCGGTGGATGAGGATCTCCATCGTCGACGGCGCGATGTGGACACGGACGCCGCGCTGGTGGCAGGCGTCGACCAGGTCGAGCGCCTGCTGCTCGGGGAACGCGGGGTCGGCGATGATGACCTCGTCGAGGCGGTTGCGGTCGACGACGGCGCCGATCTCCTCGAGCCCGCCGAGCGAGCGCAGGCCGTTGTCGGGCCGCGGGGTGAGCGAGATGAACCCGACGACGTTGATCGGCGACTGCTCGCCGTCGAGGGCGTGGGCCACGGCCTCGATGTGCTCGCCGGTGCCGACGAGGATCGCGCGCCGCTGGTAGCCCGCCGCCCGCAGGATGAGCCCGGTCGCGCGGTCGTAGAGGACGCGCAGGCCGGCGACGTAGGCGACCGAGAAGATCAGCGAGCCGTAGAAGATGTAGTAGCTGCTGAACCGCTCGCCGTTGACCAGCGCGAAGACGAGCGCGACGGCGGTGACCTGGAACAGCGACGAGACGATGCGCGTCAGGCCGGGGCGGACCGAGCGGCGCGCGTAGAGGTCCGACCGCGCGAAGAGCATGACCGTGACGAGGTACGCGAACGCGACGATGTCGAGCGTCTGCTCGAGCGACGCGCGCACGTTGACGTCGCCCAGGACCGCGTCCTTCAGCGCCAGCGCGGTGAAGATCGCCGCGAAGACGCCGGCGAAGTCGACCGCGAGCAGCGAGACGACGCGTGCGCCGCTGCGCAGCGTGTCCATCCGCAGGAGGAAGGAGAGCAGCGGCGGCCGCTTGCGGCGGACGTCGAACTCGGGCAGCGACGAGGGGACGGGCGCCGGATGCGCCGCGCCGGCGCTGGGCCGCGGGGGGACGGGGGTGCGGGTTTCGGGGTTCAGGGCCTGCCGGGTCGGGGGCATTCCGCTGTCCTAACGACGGAGCCTCGCAGATGATTCGGTCTTAACGCGCGCGGGACGGGACGGCTACCCGACCTGGCGCGCGGATCACCGGGCGCGCGCGGCCTTGAGCTGCTTCTTGCGCAGATCCGCCGCGAGCATGTACCGCTTTCCTTCTCGCTCGGCCAGACCCTGCCTGGCCAGCCGCTCGAGCACGACGGGGCATCGCTTGCAGCGTGGTCCGCTCTTGCAGCACGCCTTCTTCGGCTTCACGGTCGCGACCCCGTCCACTTAGGAGACCCTAACACCAACCGCCCCAGTGGGTATTGTCGCGCGATGCCCTCCGAAGCCTTCGTCGCGGCGGTCACCGAGCAGGTCGGCAACGAGCTGGCGGCGTCGCAGCAGTACACGCAGATCGCCGTCCACTACGACGCCGAGACGCTCCCGCGCCTCGCCGCGTTCTTCTACGCGCAGGCGCTCGAGGAGCGCAACCACGCGATGATGATGGTCCGGTACCTGCTCGACGCGGGCGCGACGCCGGCGCTGCCGGCCACGCCGGCGCCCGTCTCCGAGTTCGCCGACATCGTCGCGCCGGTCGCCCTCGCGCTCGAGCAGGAGCGCCGTGTGACCGAGCAGATCAACGGCCTCGCCGGGCTGGCCCGGCAGGCGGGCGACTACACGTCGGAGCAGTTCCTCCAGTGGTTCTTGAAGGAGCAGGTCGAGGAGGTCGCGACGATGTCGGACCTCCTGACGGTCGTGACGCGGGCGCGCGAGAACCCGCTGCTGGTCGAGGAGTACCTCGTGCGCGAGGCGCCCGGCGGCGACGGCGCCGACCCGGCCGCGCCGCCGGTGGCCGGCGGCCCCGTCTAGGAGACGCGGCGGCGCAGGACGCGTGAGTCGTCGGGCCGGCGCACGGTGACGCGCGCGGCGTCGAGGTGCTCGAGGTAGGCCTGCGCGTACTTGCGCGACGTCTTCAGCTCGTCGCGCAGCCCGGCGAGCGTGACCTCCCCCTCGCGCGCGACGATCGCCTCGACTGCGGCCCGCACCGCGGCGATCGCGTCGACGTGCGCGTGCATCGAGCGGCCGAGCCGCACGGCGCGCCCGGCGTCGCGCAGGGCGGGGAGGTGCGCGGCGCCGTCGCCGAGCTCGGCGTCGAGCGGCGGCGCGAGGCCGGCGGACCGCAGGCGCTCCTCCACCACGAGCGCGTCGTCCGAGAGCGCCGCCGCCGCGGCGCCCGAAGCGGGCCGCGCCGCCGCCGCCGCCCCCGAAGCGGACCGCTCCGCGTCCGCCGGCGCCTCCCCCCGCGGCTCCCTCCTGAGCCGCGACAGCCGCGCGAGCGCCTCCCGCGAGGGGCCGTGCCGGCGCGCCGCGGGGTCGAGGACGACTCCTCCGCCGAGCGTGTCGGGCGGGGCGATCGACCGGACGACGACGCGGTCTCCTGCGCGGGCGAGCAGCGGCTGCTCGAGCCGCAGCTGCCAGAAGCGGCCACCGAGCTCCGCGAGCCGCGCCGGCGCCTCGCGCGTCCCGTGGTGGACCTGGACGCGCATCCCGTGCTCGGCGTCGCGCAGATCGAGCGCCGCGTCGACGACGTACGACGGCTCGATCGCCGCCGCGGTGACGACGTCGCCGCGCGCGATCTCGCGCCACTCGGCCCCGACCAGGTTGAGCGCGACGCGCTGGCCGGCTTCGGCGCGCTCCACCGGCTCGTCGTGGACCTGCACCCCGCGCACGCGCACCTCGCGACCGTGGGGCAGCAGCCGCAGCCGGTTGCCGCGCGCGACGGAGCCCGACCACAGCGTCCCGGTCACGACGGTTCCAGCGCCCCGGATCGTGAACGAGCGGTCAACGTGCAGCACGGCCTCGCCGCCCGCCTCCGCGCGGCCGGGGAGCTCGGCGGCCACACGATCGAGCGCGGCGGCCACGTCGGCGACGCCCTCACCGGTCCGGGCCGAGCACGGAACGAGCGGCGCGCCGCCGAAGAGGTCCACGAGCCCGTCCGGCGGCGCGGCGACGTCGGCCTTCGTCACCGCCACCACGCCGTGCTCGACGCCCTGCGCGCGCGGGTCGGCGGCGTGCTCGCGCGTCTGCGGCATCACGCCGTCGTCGGCCGCGACGACCATCAGGAAGAGGTCGATCCCGGTCGCTCCCGCCACCATCGTGCGCACGAACCGCTCGTGCCCCGGCACGTCGACCAGCGACAGCCGCCGCCCCGACGGCAGCGCCAGCGACGCGAAGCCCAGCTCGATCGAGATCCCGCGCTCGCGCTCCTGCGGCAGGCGGTCGGTGTCGACGCCGGTCAGCGCGCGGACGAGCGCAGTCTTGCCGTGGTCGATGTGGCCGGCGGTCCCGGCGGTCAGCGGAGCGCGCACGCCACGAGCTCCACCTCGTCGTCGGCGAGCGTGCGCGGGTCGAGCAGCAGCCGCCCGTCGGCGATCCGGCCGATCACCGGCGGGTCGGCGGCGCGCAGCCGGGCGGCGAGCGCCTCGGGCTCACCGGGCAGCGCCACGACCGCGCCGGGCAGCTCGAGCAGCGGCAGCGCCCCGCCGCCGACCTTCGCCGTCGCCTCGACCACCGAGCCGCCCGTGGCCGCGGCCAGCCGCTCGGCCAGCGGCGCCGGGTCGTCGAGCAGCATCCGCAGCACCGGGATCTCGCGCAGCGCGCGCTCCGGGTCGCGGTAGAGCGCGAGCGTCGCGTGCAGCGCGGCGAGGCAGAGCTTGTCGATCCGCACCGCCCGCGCCAGCGGGTGGCGGCGGCACGCCGCGATCGCCTCGTGCGTGCCGACCATGATCCCGGCCTGCGGGCCGCCGAGCAGCTTGTCGCCGCTGAAGCACACCACCGCCGCTCCCGCGCGGACGGAGCGGCGCACCGGCGGCTCGCCCGCGAGCAGCTCGACGTGGTCGTCGAGCACGCCGGAGCCCACGTCGTCGATCACCGGGACGCCGAGGGCGCACAGCGCTTCGATCTCCACCTCCTCGACGAACCCGAGCGTGCGGAAGTTCGACGGCGGCGCGCGCAGGATCACGTGGCCGCCCGCCGCCGCGTAGTCGCGCACCGCGTGCGGTTGGTCGTGCCCACCTCGACGAGCCGCGCCCCGCTCTGCGCGACGACGTCGGGCACGCGGAACGAGCCGCCGATCTGATGAGCTGCCCGCGCGAGACGACGACGCTGCGCTCGGGCCCGGCGAGCGCAGCGACCGCGAGCAGCACCGCGGCGGCGCAGTTGTTGACGGCCACGCCGCCTCGGCGCCGGTGAGCTCGCGCAGCAGCGCCTCGACGTGCGCGTGGCGCCCCGCGCGCCCGACGCGAGGTCGAGCTCGAGGTCGCTGTAGCCTCGGCGGCGCGGGCGACGGCCTCGCGCGCTGGCTGCAGCGAGCGGCGCACGGCCGAGGTTCGTGTGGACGATGACGCCGGTCGCGTTGAGCACGCGGGCGCGGGGACCCGCGCAGCCGCTCGCGCGCCCGGCGGCGAGGTCGGCCTCGCCGGTCGCCCCTGTGAGCAGCTCCGCGCGCCGCTCCTCGACCACCGCGCGCGCCACCGACGTCGAGCCGACCTCGGTGGCGAGCCGGTCGACTGGCGGCAGCGCCCTGCAGCGCGCGCGGCGACGCTCCGGCGGCGGCGCGGCTGCGGGGTCGCTCACGCGCTCGACGGGCGGCTGCCCGGAACCCACCGCGACTCCCCCTCGACCTCGCGCTCCAGATCGGCGCGTTCGCCTTGACCTCGTCGATGATCTCGCGGGCGCCCGCGAACGCCTCGCCGCGGTGCGGGGCCGACACCGCCACGAACACCGACGGCTCGCTCAGCGGCACGGTGCCGACGCGGTGCTGACCGCGGCGGCGCACAACCGTGCGCCGCTCGACGGCCGCCGCCGCGATCCGCCGCAGCGACTCGAGCGCCATCTCGGCGTAGGCCTCGTACCAGCCGCTCGACGTCGCGCGTCACGCCGCCGAACGTGACGACCGCGCCGGCCGCGTCGCGGACCAGCTCGGCGATCGCCGCCGTCGAGCGGCTCCTCGCGCAGCGCGGCGTGGACGGGCTCGGCGCCGCCCGAGACCGGCGGGATCAGCGCCAGCTCGTCGCCCGGCGACAGCGGCGCGGACTCGTCGGCGTACTCGCGGTTGACGGCCATGACCACCAGAGCCCCGCGGCGATCGCCGCCGAGCGCCGCGAGGGCGTCCGCGACGCGCGCGCCTCGGGCAGCTCGACCTCGACCTCGCCGCGGCCGGCGCGCGCTCGCGGAGCTGCGCGAAGAGACGGACGCGGACGTTCACCCGCGCCATGGTCGCGCAGCGCCGCGTGCCGGCGGCGAAGAAGCGCTGCCGCATGGTACACTTCCGGCCATGGCCACCGAGCCCAAGCCCGAGCGGGCTGACCGTCGCGCCGATCGTCGGCCCCGAGGATCCGCGCCGGTTCACCGACTCCGGCATCGAGGTCGAGAAGCTCTACACCGAAGACGACGTCCCGGGCGACCTGCCCGAGCGGCTGGGCGAGCCGGGCGAGCATCCGTACACGCGCGGTGTCCATCGCGAGATGTACCGCAAGCAGGCGTGGACGATGCGCCAGTACGCGGGCTACGCGTCGGCGAAGGAGTCCAACGAGCGCTACTGGTATCTCCTGTCCCAGGGAGGACGGGGCTGAGCATGGCCTTCGACCTGGCCGACCCAGCCGAGCTGGACTCCGACGACCCGCGCGCTGCCTCGGCGAGGTCGGGCGCCGGCGTGGCCATCGACACGATCGAGGACATGCGGATCGCGTTCGACGGCATCCCGCTCGACGAGGTGTCGACTTCGATGACGATCAACGCCCCGGCGGCGGTGCTGCTGCTGCTCTACGAGCTGGTGGGCGAGGAGCAGGGCGTGCCCGCCGAGAAGCTCCGCGGCACGACGCAGAACGACATCCTCAAGGAGTACATCGCCCGCGGGAACTTCATATCTACCCGCCCGAGGGCGCGATGCGGCTGACGACGGACCTCTTCGCGTACTGCCGCGACCGCGTGCCGCGCTGGAACACGATCTCGATCTCGGGCTACCACTTCCGCGAGAAGGGCTGCTCGGCCGTCCAGGAGGTCGCGTTCACGCTGGCCAACGGCATCGCGTACGTGCAGGCGGCGATCGACGCGGCGCTCGAGGTCGACTCGTTCGCCCCGCGGCTCGCGTTCTTCTTCAACGGCCACAACAACGTCTTCCAGGAGGTCGCGAAGTTCCGCGCCGCCCGGCGGATGTGGGCGCAGATCATGCGCGAGCGCTTCGGCGCGCAGAGCCCGAAGTCGCAGATGCTGCGCTTCCACACGCAGACCGGCGGCGTGACGCTGACCGCCCAGCAGCCGATCAACAACATCATCCGCGTCGCGCTCCAGGGCTTCGCCGCGACGGCGGGCGGGACGCAGTCGCTGCACACCAACGGCTACGACGAGGCGCTCGCGCTGCCGACGGAGCGGGCGGCGAAGATCGCGCTGCGCACGCAGCAGATCCTTGCCCACGAGTCGGGCGTCGGCGACACCGTCGACCCGTTCGCCGGCTCGTACTTCGTCGAGGCGCTGACCGACGAGATCGAGTCGCGCTCGTACGAGCTGATCGGCAAGATCGACGAGATGGGCGGCTCGGTGAACGCGGTCGAGTTCATCATGCGCGAGATCGACGAGTCGGCCTGGGGCTACGCCGAGCGCTACCGCACGGGCCAGGACATCGTCGTCGGCGTCAACAAGTACGTCGAGGACGACATCGAGATCGAGGACATCCTGCGCGTCGACCCCGAGTCCGAGAGCCAGCAGGTCGAGCGGCTCGAGCGGTTCAAGGAGTCGCGCGACGCCGCGGCGATCGAACGGCGCCTCGACGAGATCCGCGCCGCCGCGCGCGGCACCGAGAACATGCTGCCTGTGCTCCGCGCGGCGCTGAAGGACGGCTGCTCGATCGGCGAGGTGTGCGGCGCGATGAAGGACGTCTTCGGCGCCTACCAGCAGCCGGCGAGCTTCTAGCCGCCCGCCGCGCGGCGGTTCTCGTGCGCGGGAAGGAGAGCGCGCCGGAGGGGTCGAACGCAGTGCTCGATGCCCGAAGCACGCCGCACCCTCGTGAAGTCCCCGCCCGAGCTGTGGGCGGAGATCTCCGACCCCGGGAGCCTGGCCCGGCACCTCGCCGCGTTCGGCGAGATCCGGATCACCGAGACCGAGCCCGAGACCACCGTCGCCTGGGAGGGCGACCGCGCACGCGGCACGGTGGAGCTCGCGGCCTCGGGGTGGGGCACCAAGGTGACGCTCACGGCCGAGCCGGTGGAGCCGGTGGAGCCGGTCGCGAGCGCGGCGGAGCCGGCCCCGAGCGCCGCGGAGGAGATCGCGGCGGCCGCCCGGGCGATCGAGGCCGCCGAGCGGTCGTTCGGCGCGGCGGCGAGGTCGCTCGACGCGAGCGAGACCGCGCTGGCTGAGGAGGCGCCGCAGGCGGCCGACGAGACCCCCGAGGAACCTCCGGCGGCGCTCGCGGCGCCCCCGCTCGTCGAGGACGCGCCGAGCGCCGAGGAGCCCGCGCCGCTCGAGGACACGCCGGCCGCCGAGGAGACCCGGGTCCCCGAGGACGGCCGCACCGCGGAGGAGCCTCCCCCCGCCGACACTCCCGCGAGGAAGCCCGGCTTCCTCGCGCGGATGTTCCGCCACCGGAGGAAGGCCGCGGAGGAGGAGGCGCCGGTCGCGGAGGAGCGAGTCATCGGGGAGGAACCGGTCGTCGAGGAGGAGCCGGCGGCCGAGGAGCCCGTCGTCGAGGAGGCTCCGGAGGAACCGGTCGTCGAGGAGGAGCGGCCCGCGGCGGAGGCGCTGCCGGTCGAGGTCCCGACCGTGCCCGACGACGAGATCCGCGTCGCGCGGCTCGGCGACGACGAGGCGATCGCGGTGCTGGACGGCGTGCTCGACACGCTCGGCGCTGCGCACCACCGGCCCTTCTCGCGCTGATCAGCTTCGGACCGCGAGAACCTGCGCGAGCCGCGCGGCGACGAGCAGCGGCGACTCCGTGATCTGGCGCCAGGTGAACCTGAGCACGACGTAGCCGGAGGCCTGCAGCTCTGCGTCGCGTGCGCGGTCACGCTCGAACGCGCGCCGGTTCGCGTGCGCGGCCCAGCCGTCGGTCTCGACGACGACCTTCTCCCGCGGCCACAGGAAGTCGACGACGTAGGGGCCGAGCCGCCGGTTGACCTCCGGGCGGTGCAGCCCCGCTTCCCGGACCAGCCGCAGCAGCGCCCGCTCGAGCTCCGACCGCGTCGGAGCACCGTCCGCGGCCGCCAGCACCCGCCGCAGCTCCGGCTGTCCCCGCCGGTCCATCGCCCGGCCCATCGCAGCCTCGAGGTCGCGACGCGCGACCAGCCGCAGCACTTGTGCCTCGGCGAGCGCCCGCTCCAGCGCGGCCTCACCCGATGCGGCGAGGTCGACGATCGTCCGCGCCGGCGCCGTCAGCGGCACGCCGTCGAGCCGACGGACGTCCTCCGGTGCGAGCGCAGCGGTCGTGTGGACGACGACGCCCGGCCGCGGACGTGGCTCGCGGCGCGGCACCGTCACCTCGACGGGTTCGCCGCGCTCGGCAAGGATCCGCCACGCCGCCGCGGCGGAGCGGTGGCTGATCAAAGCACCCGGGCCGCCGGCGAGCAGCGCCGCGGTCGCGCGACCGCACCACCCGAGAGCGGTGTGGCCGACCGCGTAGACGCCGCGGTGGAGGACGACGAGCCGCCCGGCCCGCACCCGGCGGTCGATCGCGGCGGGCGACAGCCCGAGCGCGAGGAGCTGCCCGCGCGAGACGACGCCCCCCTGGCGTGTCGCGAGAGCGGCGATGTCAACGTCGGGCGGAGACGTCCTGGATGCGTTCGACCGACGTTCGCGTCGGATAGCGACGTCAACGCCGGGCGAAGTCGTCCGCGGCGGTTGCGACCGACGTTGACGTCGGAGGAGGCCCATGCGCGGGACGATCGCGCCCGCGCGGCCCGCGCGGCCCAGTGCGACGAACTTGTGGCCGACCCGCCGGGCATCGGTCGCATTCCGTCGCGAAGCCGCCGTACCCGGCACCGGGGCGCGGTGCGCGGCCCGGTAGATTCGGGCGCCCCATGACCGCACGACGCAAGTCCGCTGAGACCTTCGAGGAGCGGCTGGCGCAGCTGAACGAGCTGCGCGAGGCCGCCGTCCACCCGAACCCCGAGGCCGAGCAGAAGCAGCACGACCGCGGCAAGTACACGGCCCGCGAGCGGATCGAGAAGCTCCTCGACCCCGGCTCGTTCCAGGAGCTCGACACGTTCGTCCGCCACCGGACGACCGAGTTCGGCATGGACAAGAACAAGCCGTGGGGCGACGCCGTCGTCACCGGCCACGGGACGATCGACGGCCGCCGGGTCTGCGTCTTCAGCCAGGACTTCACCGTCTTCGGCGGCTCGCTCGGCGAGGTCATGGGCGAGAAGATGGTCAAGGTCATGGACCTGGCCGCGAAGATCGGCTGCCCGGTCATCGGCATCAACGACTCGGGCGGCGCCCGGATCCAGGAGGGCGTCGTCAGCCTCGGCGCCTACGGCGACGTCTTCGTGCGCAACGTCCGCTCCTCCGGCGTCATCCCCCAGATCAGCCTGATCATGGGCCCGTGCGCCGGTGGCGCCGTCTACTCCCCCGCGATGACCGACTTCATCATGATGGTGAAGGAAACCTCGCACATGTTCATCACCGGTCCCGACGTCATCAAGACGGTCACCGGCGAGGAGGTCGACTTCGAGTCGCTCGGCGGCGCGATGGCCCACTCCACGAAGTCCGGCGTCGCGCACTTCGCCGCCGACGACGAGGACCAGTGCCTGGAGGACGCGCGGTACCTCCTGAGCTTCCTGCCGCAGAACAACCTCGAGACGGCGCCGCGCGTGCTCCCGACCGACGAGCCGATGCGGATGGACGCCGAGCTGAACAGCATCGTCCCCGCGCAGCCGAACAAGCCGTACGACATGCGCGACGTGATCCGGCTGATCGTCGACGACGGGGAGTTTCTCGAGGTCCACGAGCACTACGCGAAGAACATCGTGTGCGGCTTCGCGCGCCTCGACGGCTACAGCGTCGGCGTCGTCGGCAACCAGCCCGCCCACATCGCCGGCGTGCTCGACATCGACTCGAGCCGCAAGGCCGCGCGCTTCGTCCGCACCTGCGACGCGTACAACATCCCGCTGCTGACGATGTGCGACGTCCCCGGCTTCCTTCCCGGCACGAGCCAGGAGTGGGGCGGGATCATCATGCACGGGGCGAAGCTGCTGTACGCCTACACCGAGGCGACCGTCCCGAAGATCACCGTCATCACGCGCAAGGCGTACGGCGGCGCGTACGACGTCATGGCGTCCAAGCACATGCTCGCCGACTTCAACTTCGCCTGGCCGCAGGCCGAGGTCGCGGTCATGGGGCCCGAGGGCGCGGTGAACATCATCTACCGGCGCGACATCGCGAAGTCGCCCACGCCCGACGACCGCCGCTCGAAGCTCATCGACGACTACAAGGCGCGCTTCGCGAACCCGTACACGGCGGCCGAGCGCGGCTACGTCGACGACGTCATCACGCCGAGCGAAACCCGGCCGAAGGTCATCACCGCGCTGCACACGCTGCTGACGAAGCGCGAGGTCGGCCCGAAGCGCAAGCACGGGAACATCCCGCTGTGAGGAGCCACGCCCTCGCCGCCGCGGTGGCCGCGGTGGCCGCGCTCGCGCTCGGCGCCGCGCCGGCGCAGGCGTTCGAGGTCGCCGTCCCGACCGCAGCGCCCGCCGACCCGAAGGCCGGCGCGCACAGCGACGTCACGCTGCGCATCGAGCCCTCGGGCGGCGACATCAAGGACGTCGACATCCACTTCCCGCCCGGCCTCGTCGGCGACCCGAACGCCACCCCGCGCTGCACCCACGCGCAGTTCGAGGCCAACGCGTGCCCGGCGAACACGAGGGTCGGGTCGAGCACGACCGAGGCGACGGTCGGCCTCGTCCCGCAGGAGCTCAGCGGCGACATCTTCAACCTCCAGCCGCGCGGCGACGAGCCGGCGCGGCTGGGGATCCTCATCCGCCCGCCGCTCGGCGGCGCGATCCGCCTCGAGTCGCCCGTCACCTCGCGGCCCACCGACGGCGGCCTCGACTCGACGCTGCGCGACATCCCGAACACGTTCAGCGGCCTCGACATCACGATCACCGCGCTCGACGTGACGCTGCTCGGCACCGCGCCCACCGGCAAGCCGTTCATGCAGAACCCGACGAGCTGCGGCCGCGCCGAGACCGTCGTCGACGCGCGCTCGTACGCGGGCGAGAGCGCCCAGGGCCGCGGCGCCTTCGAGTCGGTCGCGTGCCGCGACCTGCCGTTCGCGCCGAGCTTCGCCGCGGCGGCCGGCGAGGCCGGGCAGACCGCGCGCGGGAGCCACCCGCCGCTGACGACGGTCGTCGGCCAGACGCCGGGCCAGGCCAACGTCAAGCGCGTCGCCGTCAAGCTCCCGGGCGACATCGGCGTCGACGCCAACCGCCTGACGCGCGCGTGCGCGCAGGCCGAGTTCGACGCCGGGCGGTGCGAGCCGTCGGCCCGGATCGGCGACGCCACGGCGGTCACCCCGCTGCTCACCGCCCCGCTCGCGGGCCCCGTCACCTTCGTCGCCGGCTCGGCTCCGCTGCCCGAGCTGGTCCTCAGCCTGCGCGGCCCGCTCAGCCTCACCCTGCGCGGGACGAACACGTTCGTGCCGGGCGGGCAGCTCACGACGTTCGACGGGATCCCCGACGTCCCGCTGAGCCGCTTCGAGCTGAAGTTCTACGGCGGCGACGCCGGGCTGCTCGCCGCATCGCGCGACCTGTGTCAGGGGGCGCCGCCGCAGTTCGGCGCGACGTTCACGTCGCACGCTCAGACGGAGAGCACCGCCGACGTCCCCGCGCGGATCGAGGGGTGCACGGGCGGGAGCGCGACGCCCCCGACCGCGCGCCCGCGCCCGCGCCCGGGGGCGACGCTCGTGCTGCGCCGCCTGCGCGGCGGGCGACCGTCGCTGCGCCTGCGCGTCGACGGCCGCGGCGTGCGCGTGCGGCGCGTGAAGCTGAACCTGCCGCGCGGCATGCGGCTGAGCCGCCGCACGCAGCTCACCGGCGCGCGCGCCGTCTCCAAGCGCCGCGCGATCGTGGTCCCCGCCCGCCGCGGCGGAACGCGGACGGTCTCGCTGGCGCTCGGCCGCGGCACGCTCGACGTCGCCAAGCGGCTGCGGCGCGCGAAGCGCCTGCGCTTCGGCGTGGTGATCGACGACACGGCGGGGCGGCGGACGACGCGCCGCCTGAGCGTGCGACCGAGGCGGTAGCGCGATGGCGGACGAGCACGAGCACGACCACGAGGTCCCCAAGCTCGTCCGCAAGCTGCGCGTCCAGCGCGAGCGCCACCTCCAGCGCGCGACGCCGGTCCGGTGGCTGTTCGTCATCGCCGGCTTCACGATCCTCCTCGTCGGCCTGGCGATGCTCGTGCTGCCGGGCCCGGCGCTGGCGGTCATCCCGATCGGCCTCTTCGTCCTCGCGCTCGAGTTCCAGTGGGCCGAGGAGTGGCTCGAGCGGTCGATCCACCAGGCCGACAAGGCCAAGCAGAAGGCCGCCGAGACGTCGACGCTCACCCGCGTGGTGACGGCCGGCGGGACCGTGCTGGCCATCGCGGGCATCGTCGCGTGGGCGATCGTCGGCGACATCCCCATCGTCCCGGTGTAGCGGGGCGCGGCGCCGCTCCCCGAAATGGGTAGCCCCGCTGCATGACCGTCGAGACGCCCGCCAAGCCGAAGCTCGTCCGCAAGCTCGAGGCGCAGCGCGCGACGATCAAGGAGAAGCCGCGCGCGGTGCGCTGGCTGCTCGTCGCCGCCGGCTTCACGCTGCTGCTCGCCGGCGCGGTGATGCTCGTCCTCCCGGGGCCGGCGTTCGTCGTCATCCCGATCGGCCTTGCGCTGCTGTCGCTCGAGTTCTGCTGGGCGGGGCGGCTCCTCGACCGCTCGCTCGTCGAGGCCGACAAGGCGCGGCGCAAGGCGGCCGACACGACGTGGACCCAGCGGCTGCTGACGGCCGGCGCCGTCGTGCTGGGCATCGCCGCGGTGATCGGCGTGTGGAGCTACTTCGGCGACGTGCCCGTGTTACCCGCGGTGTAGGCTCGCCCGAGCCTTCGCCGTCCCCGCCGTCTCGGAGGAGAACCCTTGATCACCGCCCGTCTTCGGCGCACGGCCGCGCTGGCCGTCGCCGCCGCCTCGCTGCTGGCCGTCGTGCCGGCCTCGGCGCCCGCCAAGCCCCAGGACCTGAGGGTCATGGTGCGCAACCTGTACCTCGGGACCGACCTGATCCCGCTGGCCACCGCTCCCGACCGCCCGTCGTTCGAGCAGGCCGCCGGCCAGCGCTTCCAGACCGTCCTGCGCAACGACTACGCGAACCGCGCCAAGGCGCTCGCGGCGGAGATCAAGCTGCGCAGGCCCGATCTGGTCGGCCTGCAGGAGGCGGCGATCTGGCGCACGGGTCCGAAGGACGGCGACGCCACACGGGCCACCGACGAGGTCTACGACTCCACGGAGCTGCTGCTCGAGGAGCTGGCGAACCGCGGCCTGACCTACCGCGTCGTCCGCGGCCGCGACTGGTTCGACTTCGAGGCGCCGACGACCGACCAGGACGTCCGGCTCACCCAGCGCGACGTCATCCTCGTCCGGCGCGGGTCGAAGGTGCGGCTCGGCAACAAGTTCGCCGGCCAGTTCCGCGACCACTTCGACGTCAACACCCAGGCCGGTCTGGCGCAGTCGCTGCGCGGCTGGGTCGGCGTCGACGGGACGCTCGCCGGGCGGAAGTTCCGTTTCGTGACCACGCATCTCGAGGCCTTCGCCCCGGCGATCGCCGAGAAGCAGATGGCCCAGCTCGTGGGGCCGGGCGGGCCGCTCGCGTCGAAGAGCCGCAAGTCGATCCTCATGGGCGACTTCAACTCGGCCCCGACCGCCAACGCCAACGACCGCGGCACCAACCGCGACGCCAGCGCGTACTACACGGCGATCGAGGCGGGCTTCCGCAACCCGCTCCCGCGGCGGTCGACGTGCTGCTTCGGCGAGGACCTGCACACCACGGGCGAGAAGCTCGACACCTGGATCGACCACATCGTCGTGCGCCCGCGCATCCGCGCGCTCGCCTCGGGGATCGTCGGGACGAAGCAGATCGGCGGGATCTACCCGTCCGACCACGCCGGGATCTGGGCGACGCTCCGCCTGCGCTAGAGCTCGACGAGCTGCGCCTCGACGGCGCCGCCGCGGTACGCCTCGAGCGCCGCGGCGGCGACCGCGAGATCCTGGATCGCCAGGCCCGTCGAGTCGAACAGCGTGACCGCCTCGGGCCCCGGCCTCCCCGCCGCCTCGCCGGTGAGGACGGCCCCGAGGTCGGTCACCTGCTCGCGCGTCACCATCCCCGCTCCGACCGCCGCGGTCAGCTCGCCGCCGTGCGAGGCCTGCGCCCACTCGTCGCAGAAGAGCGCGCACGACGCGACGGCGCCGACCGTCGCCTCGGCCTTGCCGGGGCCGTCGGCGCCGAGCATGTTCAGGTGCAGCCCGGCGTGCAGGTCGCCGATCTCCACCACCGGCTCGTGGCCCGGCGTCACGCAGCAGACGACGTCCTGCGCCAGCGCCTCCGCGCGCGTGCCCGCCGACCAGCCCAGCTCGGCGGCCAGCGCCTCGGCCGCCACCGGCGCGACGTCGGAGCACACGCCGGGGCCGTAGCCGCCCGCGGCGAGGCAGCGCGCGGCCCACGCCCCGTGCAGCCCGCTGCCGACGATCCCGACCGTCCGCCCGGCGGCGAGCGCGTCGGCGGCGACCGCGGCGACGGCGCCCGTGCGCAGCGCGGTCACGGCGCCCGCGTCCATCAGCGCGAGCGGCTCGGACGTCGCCGCGTCGGACACCACGAGCAGCCCGATCACCGTAGGCAGGCCGCGGGCCGGGTTCGACGGGAAGGAGGAGATCCACTTGAGGATCGCGAGGCCCCGTCCCCGCGCGGGCATCGCGCGGAAGTCGCCGTGGGGCGGGCTCTCGAGGTAGACCTTCGACGGCATCACCCACTCGCCGCGGTGGTGGGCGACGAACGCGTCGCGGGTGGCGTCGGTCTTGGCGTTGAGGATCCACTCCAAGATCCCGCGCTTCGCCGAGCGCGGGAAGGCGTCCCACTGGCGGCGCGCCTCGGGCTCGGCGTCCAGCGCGGCCCGCAGCGCGGGGGGCTCCACCAGGTTCTCCACGTCGTCCAGGGCGGTCCACGAGCCGGCTGCCTTGGCGGCCTCGATCACCGCCAGCCCCGCCGGGGCCATCAGGCCGGCGGCGGTGAGGCGCTCGACGCGCTCCTTGTTCACCCGTGACCAGTTGCTGCCCGCCTTGCGCGGCGTGAGCAGGAGCTGGGAGCGCCGATCGTCCAGCTTGCGCGGCAGGCTGTCCACCCAGCCGAAGGCCAGCGCCTCCTCCACGATGTCGTCGTAGGGCACGTGCGGGCCACCGCTGCCCTTCTTCCAGGTCACCAGCCAGATCCCCGGCGAGGCGTCGTGGTGCTCGGCCAGCCACGCCCGCCACTGCTCCCGCGACCCGACCGTGACCTGCTCGCGCTCGGCTGCCACCCCGCCATCCTCCAGTTCGCGCCTGACCCGCCGACCATATCTGGGACGCTCTCGGGGAGGCCAGGCGATGGAACAGGTTCGGGCTGGGCTGCTGGTGGGCCTGCTGGCCCTGGTGATCGGCTGCGGAGGCGCGGCGTCGTCCGCCGCCGGGGTGGAGGAGATCAGCGAGCGCACGCTGGCCGCGGGGGCGCTGCCAGAGCCGGAGGGCGACCCGGTGCTGACGGTGGTCACCGCCGAGGGCGAGCGCGTCGGCTTCGACCTCCCGACCATCGAGGGCCTGCGCCGCGTGCAGACCACCGTCTTCGAGCCGTTCCTCGAGACCGACGTCGAGTTCTCCGGGGTGCTGCTGTGGGACCTGCTCGAGGTCGCGGGTGCCACCGGTGACGGGCAGGACGCCACGCTCACCGCGCTCGACGACTACGAGGTCGAGCTGTCCCTCGAGGAGCTGCGCGACGAGCCCATCCTGCTCGCCACCCGCAGCGGGGGCGACGCCATCCCGGTGGAGGAGGGCGGGCCGACGCGCGTGATCTTCGCCGACGGCACCTCGCAGGGCGGCAACTCCAACCTGTGGATCTGGAGCGTGAAGGAGATCGTCGTCGAATGACGGCGCCGTCCGACCTGGAGCTGCGCCGAAACCTGTCGGCGCCACAGGTCGCGCTGATCGTCGCGTTGATCGCGTTGACAGCGGCCCTGCAGCTGCTCATCCTGCGCGCGTACGTGCAGGTCGACGGCACGACCCAGACGTTCTCCGACGAAGCCGAGGCGCTGGGCAGCCTGTCCAACTCCCAGCGCGAGACCCTGCGGACCCTCAACGCCGTGGAGGCGCTGCCGCGCACGCGCGACCTCGCCGACCTGCGCCTTCAGCGCGCGGTGCTCCAGCGCCACCTGTCCTGGATGTCGGCGATGGCCGGACGCCAGCCCGAGCTGCTCGAGCAGGTCCCCGCGGTCAGCGAGCCGCTGGCCGAGTTCGACGCGGCCCTCGCCTCGCTCAGCGACCCGCCCTCCACCGGCGAGGTGGAGGGCGTCGTCCCGGTGCTGCGCGACGCGCTCCAACGCTCGGAGGTGGCCTCGCGGGTGCTGTACGGCCAGCAGGAGCAGCGGCTGCTCGCCTCCACGCTGGCGGCGCTGGAGGCCAGATCGCAGTTCCAGCGCCTGTTGCTGGCCACCAGCGTGCTCACCATCGGCGTCGCGGGGTGTCTGGTGGTCTCGCTGCGGCGCCGGATCCAGGCCGACTTCGGGCTGGCCTACGACGCGCTGCGCCACCAGGCCTACCACGACGCCCTGACCGGCCTGCCGAACCGGCCCGCCTTCACCGAGCGCCTCGGCCGCGTGCTCGGCAGCGCCGACGGCGGCGCGGTCGGCGTGGTCTACATCGACCTCGACGGCTTCAAGACGGTGAACGACAGCCTCGGCCACCAGGCGGGTGACGACCTGCTCGTGGTGGTGGCCGGCCGGCTGGAGCAGGCCACCCGGCCGGAGGACTTCCTGGCCCGGCTCGGCGGCGACGAGTTCACCGTGTTGGTGCCCGGCCGCCCGGACAGCGCCGAGCCGATCGCGCACCGCGTCGCGGACCTGCTGCGCGACCCGGTCACCATCGCCGGCCAGGAGGTGTTCGTCACCGCGAGCGTCGGGATCGCCTACGGCGCGCAGGGCGAGGACCCCGAGGCGCTGCTGCGCGACGCCGACGCCGCGATGTACGAGGCGAAGGAGCGCGGGCGGGCCACCGTCGAGCGCTTCCGCCCGGAGCTGCACGAGCGGGCGCTGGAGCGTCTGCAGATCGTGTCGGCGCTGCGCACCGCCATCGCGCGCGACGAGCTGCGCGTGCACTACCAGCCCATCGTCGAGCTGGAGACGGCCCGCTCGACGGGGGTGGAGGCGCTGGTGCGCTGGGCGCACCCCGAGCGCGGCCTGGTGCCGCCGTGCTCCTTCGTCCCTCTGGCGGAGGACTCCGGCACGATCGTGGCGATCGACGGCTGGGTGCTCGGACACGCCTGCGCCGACGTGGCCGGCTGGAACGCGGCCGCCGCCACCGACCCCCCGCTGTCGCTCAACGTGAACATGTCCGCGCGCTCCTTCGGCGACCGCACCCTGGTCGAGCGCGTCGCCACCGCGCTGTCCGACTCCGGCCTCCCCGCGGGGCTGCTGCGCCTGGAGATCACCGAGAGCGCGGTGATGGAGGACCCGGTGGCGGCCACGGCCATGCTGCAGGACCTGTCCGCCCTCGGCGTGGGCCTCGCCATCGACGACTTCGGCAGCGGCTACTCCTCCCTGAGCCAGCTGCGCCACTTCCCGGTGTCGCAGCTGAAGATCGACAAGGGCTTCGTGGACCACGTCGATTCCGACGCCCGCGACGCCTCCGTGGTGCGCGCGATCGTGACCCTGGCCCACACCCTGGGTCAGCGGGTGGTCGCCGAGGGCATCGAGCGCGACACCCAGCGCGCCCGCCTGCGCCAGCTCGGCTGCGACGACGGCCAGGGCTACCTGTTCAGCAAGCCGCTGCCCGCCGACGAGCTGCTGGCTCGCCTGCGCGAGCGCGCCCCTAGCATGTCGGGGCATGGGAACGGCTGAGGACCTGCGCGCCCGGCTGCGGGAGGCCCTGGGCCCCGCGCGCAAAGCCC
>JAUJPF010000009.1 GCA_030447275.1 Solirubrobacteraceae bacterium
GGTTCTCCTACTCGGACTCGATCTTGGCCAGGACGTCCGACTCGCGCAGCACGAGCAGGTCCTCGCCGTCGACCTTGATCTCGGTGCCGCCGTACTTGCTGTAGAGGACCTTGTCGCCCTCCTTGACGTCGAGCGGGATGCGCTTCTCGCCGTCATCGTCGTAGCGGCCGTCGCCGGCGGCGATGACCTCGCCCCGCTGGGGCTTCTCCTTGGCGGTGTCGGGGAGGACGATGCCGCTCGCGGTCGTCATCTCCTCCTCGAGGGCCCGAACGATCAGGCGATCGCCGAGGGGCTTGAGCTTCATGTGAAGTGGACCTCCGTTTGGACCTGTTGGCACTCGAAAGCAGGGAGTGCCAATGTCGTGACGTCGCTCACTCTAGCGCGGCGACGATCCGCGTCAAGGCCCTTCTTTGGCACTCCGGATGGAGGAGTGCCAGCTAGTCCGCGAAGGGGTCGCGGACGACGAGCTCCTGGTTGCGGTCCTCGGGTCCGCCGCGGGCTCCGCCGTTGCCGTCGGCGTCGTTGTGGGACGCGTCGATGTCGTTGAACGACAGCTCTCGGGAGATGGACGCCATCCGTTTGACGGCCTCGCCGGAGACGCCCTGGCCCTCGCGCGGCGCGTCCGGCCCGCCGGGCTCGGGCGGCGCCGCGTGGTCGAGGATCGTGGCGAAGATCGAGAGCGAGCCGTCGTGGTTGTCGAAGACGTCGAGCACGCGCGACTGCTGCGGCCAGTCGATGTGCGACGCCGTGTTGACCTCCCAGAACCCGCCGAGCAGCGGGTTCGCGCTGTCGGTGGGCGGGCGTGAGAACGGCGTGATCCGGTTGGCGTGCTCGTGGCCGTTGACGAAGGCGATCGCCGACGGGTGGCGCAGGAGCAGGCACTTGAGCGTCTCGTCGGGGTACGGCGGCGTCGCGTTGTCGCGCAGCAGGCACTCGCGGTCCTGCGACTCCGCGCGGCTGCGCAGGCCGTAGTGGACGAGCGGGCTGGGGTCGCCGCCCTGGTCGCCGGTCGTCGGGAACGGGCTGACCGCCGGCTGGCCCATAGTGCGCAGCGAGTGGTGGGCGAAGAGGAGCGCGTAGCGCCCCTGGTCGTCGGCCTCCTCGAGCCGCTGGTGCAGCCACTGGAACTGCGTCTCCTCGATGTTGCCCTCCTCGAGCCCGGTCTCGGCGACCGTGTCGAGGGCGATCATCCGCACGCGCCCGCCCTTGTCGAAGTGGTAGTAGCCCTGGCCGTCGACGAGGCTCGCCGGGCGGTTCTCGAAGCCGTGGCCGACGGGGAAGCCGGTCGTCGCGAAGTGCTCGGCGATCCACTCGTGCTTGCGCAGCGGGCGCCGGCGCGGGTCGGGCGGGACGACCATCGTCTCGGCGTCGCCGCCGGTGAGCGCGTTCTGGAGCACGACGAGCGCCGCCTCCTCGTCGCCGCTCGCGATGTAGCCCTCGATCTCCTCGAGCGTCGCGGTCGGCAGGTTCGACGGCTTCTCACACCCGACGGCGAGCGCCTCGAGCAGCATGTTGCGCGGCTGGTTGCCCTGGATGAGCCCGTCGTGGTTGCCGAAGACCGCGTACCACGGCACGTCGCGCAGGCCGGTCGGCTTGAACGGCTCGTTCATGTGCTGGTAGAGGCCGGGGAAGTCGCGGACCTCCGACGAGCGCACGTTCTCGGGCTGGCGCGGCGAGTAGCCGGGGCCGTCCTCGCCGTCGCTCGAGTCGGGCTCGTAGTACTCGTGCGCGCCGCGGACGCCGTCGTAGCGATCGTCGGGCGTCGCGCGCTCGTCGCACGCCGGCGGCACCGCGACCGCGGGCTCCGGTGCGACCTTGCAGTTCGACCCGCCCGGCTGCTGGCCCGCCATCAGGCCGGAGTCGGGGTTCACCTGGCGGTCGCCGTCGAGGATGTCGATCATCCAGCGCGTCTCGTTGCACTGGGTGTTGTCGGTGTTGTCGCCGGTGGTCATCACGAGCTCGATCGGCCGCGAGGGCGGGACCGGGCTCGTCGTGTTGCGCATCTGCTCGGCCATCTCCTCGAGCACCTGTGGGGAGAGGCCCTCCTGCGGGCGGTAGGCCGAGGTGAACGGGCCGCGGAACTTGTCGAGGAACTCGACGCGCAGCGGCGACTCCTCGTCGACGACGTGGGTGTCGGTGAGCTGGCCGAAGAAGATCAGCCGCTCGCGCGTCCGCGCGCGCGAGGACGTCGTCGTGCCCAGCTCCTCGCGGGGCGGCCCGTACCGCTCGCCCGGCGCCGGCTCGAGCCGGTTGTCGGCGTCGACGTCGAGGATCGAGCGCTCGACGGTGGTGCGCGTCATCGCCGCCGCGGGAGCCGCCGAGACGAGGAGCGCGAGGAGAACCGAGGAATGCGGCGCGGACCATGCCGGCATTAACAGCGCTTTCACAGCGGGCCTGCGCCGGTTGCGCCGAGGAGACGCGCCAGAGGCGACGGCTAGTTCTGGGCGCCGCCGATGCCGAGGCGCCGCTCGGTGAACTCCGGCGGGTTCTCGACGATCTGCGAGAAGCGCACGACGGTGACGGTGTCGTCGTCGTCGACCTCGCGCCCGTAGATCTGCTCGAGGAAGTGCTTCATCTCCTCGTGGCGGCGGAACTCGGGGTTGTCGTGCTCGATGTCGCGGGGCGACAGCTCGCGGAACCTCTTGACCTCGACCTGGTCGATGACCGCTTCGAAGATCTTCTCGCGCGGCGAGTGCTGGTAGCCGATCGTCACGAGCACCGCCTCGTTCTTGCGGTACTTGTGCGACTTGTCGCCGAGCCGGATCGTGGCCGACTTGCGACCCCGCTTGAGCTGGTCGGCGAAGATGCGCGAGTAGAAGTTCAGGACCTGCACGACCGGCGGCAGACTAGCGCCTAAGGGCCAGCGCCCGCTGGACCATCTGCCGCTCGCCCTTGTAGGAGAGCGCGCCGATCGCGTCCTCCATCGGCAGCCAGCGCACCTCCTCGACCTCGCCGTCGTGGTCGGCGTCGCTGCCCGAGGAGTACTCGAAGAGGAAGAAGGTCACGAGCTTGGGGATCTTCCGGCCGTTGCGCTGGTACCAGTAGCGGACTTCGCCGAGCTGCTCGACGAGCTCGCCGACCATCCCCGTCTCCTCGCGCACCTCGCGCAGCGCCGCGTCCGCCGGCGTCTCGCCCTCGTCGACGTGGCCCTTCGGCAGCGCGAGCACCTTCCGCCCTCCGGCCGCGCGCCGCACGGGGACGATCACCGCCACCTCGCCGCCGCGGACGAGGACGCCGCCCGCGCTGACCTCGGCGGGCTTCGGGGTGCGGCCGTCAGTAGACGTAGCGCTGGAGGGCCGCGGGATCGTGGACGGTCAGCCTGCCCCGTCCCTGGCTGACGATCCCGGCACGCTCGAGCACGGCGAGGAAGCGGCTCGCCGACTCGCGCGACGAGCCGGCGAGCTGTGCCAGCTCGGCCTGGGTGGCGGTGACGAGCACGTCCTGCTCGACCGCGCCCTCGGCCCGCGCCTGCTCCACGAGCCCGGTGAGGACCGACGCGACGCGGCTCTGGACGGTCTGGAACGACTGCCGGGCGAGGCGCTCGTTGGCCGCGCGCAGCCGCCGGCCCAGCGAGGTGACGAGCTTCACCGCGATGTCGGGGTGCTCGCGCATCAGCCGGCGCATGTCGGTGCTCATGACGGCGAAGGCCTGGAGCTCGTCCATCGCCTCGACGGTGGCCGAGCGGCGCTCGTCGTCGAACATCGCGAGCTCGCCGAAGATGTCGCCGGGGCCGAAGCGGGCGAGCGCGATCGTCCGCCCGTCGGAGTGCTCGCGCAGGGCTCGGGCGTGGCCCTCGGCGACGATGTAGCACGTGTCGCTCTGGTCGCCCTCGCGGAAGATGACCTGCCCGGGCTCGAAGCGCCGCGGCACCGCGACCTGCCCGACCCGCCCGAGATCGTCGGGGCCCAGCGTCTCGAAGACCGGTACCCGGCCCAGCAGCTCCACGACGTCCTGACCGGCGGTCGCCATAGGCGGGGCAGGCTACCGGGCGCCGCCTCACGCGGTGTCGAGGGCCGCGTCCCGGCGGCGGCGGCGCAGCGACCGCGCCGCCAGCGCGGCGAGCGCGGCGAGGAGGGCCAGCGGCAGGAGCGCCGCGGCCGTGACGACGATGACGCCGGCGGCGACCTCGAGGATCCGCCCAGCGTCGCCGATCGCGTCGCCCGGCGTCCACGCGCCGCCCTCGGTCCTGCGCCCGGTCGAGCGCACGGTGACCGAGACCCTCGCGCGGTCGGCGCGGCGGCGCAGGCGGTTCAGCTCGTTCTCGGCGTAGGCGATCCGGCTGCGGGCCAGGCGGATCTGCTGGCGCAGCGACTCGGCCTCCTCGTCGGTGTCCGCGCGTTCGAGCGCCTTCAGCAGCGCGCGGCGCTCGCCGCGCGCGTCCTCGAGCCGGGCGGCGGCGGAGACGTAGGTGCGGGTGAAGTCCTCGGTCTGCGCCGTGCGCGACGTCACGTGGGCGAGCCGGCTGAGGTCGGCCAGCGTCGCGTCGAGACGCGCGGCAGGGACGCGCAGGTCGAACCGCGCGAAGCCCTTGCCGTCCCGCTCGCTGACGCGCGAGCTCTGCACGATCGAGCCGCTGTCGTCGGCGACCTGGAGGACCTCGTCGGTCGTCTCGGTGAACGTGTCGGCGGCGGTTTCGAGCTCGAGTGCGGTGCGCTGCTCGACGACGCGGCGGCCGTCGCGGACGCGGGGGTCGGCCGCGGACTGAGCCGTGGGGGCACCTGCTCCCGAACGGAAGGTCTGGCCGTCGGCCGGGGTGCGGCTCTTGAGCGTCGCCTCGTCCGGGGGCGCCGTCTGCTCCTGCACGGCGGCGCTCCCACCGTCCGACGAGGCGTCCATCAGCGAGTCGTCGTCGCCGTTGCCCTGCACGGCAACCAGCCCGACCACGACCGCGAGCAGCGCGGTGCAGGCGAGCGCAAGCGCTGGGCGCCACAGGTTGAGCTTCCGCGGCTCCTTCGGCGGCTTCGCCGGCTTGAAGCCGGCCTCGACGTTGCGCTCGAGCCGCGCCGCGAAGTGCGGTCGCGGCTGCGGCGCGGTCGCGCGGACGTCCTCGCGCAGCTGGTCTGAGTCGTTCATCCGCACGCCTCCCGAAGCTTCGTGACGGCCCTGTGCAGCCGTGTGCCGGCGTTGGACTCGGACATGCCGAGCAGCCGGGCGATCTCGGCGTTGCTGAGGTCGCCGTGGAACTTGAGCGCGATCAGCTCGCGGTCGCGCGCGTCGAGCCCTTCGAGCGCGGCGCGGACGGTCGTCCGCCGCACCGCGGCCTCGTCGTGCGCGACGAGGACCTCGTCGGGCGGCTCGGCGACGAGCGTCGCCGTGCGCCGGCGGCGCCGCAGCTCGTCGAGCGCCGCGTTGCGCGCGATGCCGAAGATCCACGCGCGCTGGCTGCCGCGGCGCGCGTCGAACGAGCGCTGCTTGCGATACGCGCGCTCGAAGGCCTGGGCGGTGACGTCCTCCGCCGCCGAACGGTCGGAGACGATCGTCGCGACGTACGCGTACACGTCCGCGAACGTCGCCCGGTAGAGGTCGGCGAAGGCGGCGGCCGTCGTCTTGCGGGCCGGCGCGGTCGCTGTCAGCGTGATCGCCACGTCCCTATTACGCGGCACGATCGCCTTCCGTCACACCGGTACCCTGCGCCGCGTGCGCCGCCCCGCTCTCGTCCTCCTGCTCGTGCTCGCCTCCGCCGCACCCGCCGGCGCGGCCGATCCCCGCCAGTCCCGCCACCTGTGGGCGACGGTGAACGTCTGCGACACCGAGCGCAACCCCGACACGATCGGCATCCGCGGCTCGATGCCCGGCTCGGGGCGCGAGGGCGAGACGATGTGGATGCGCTTCAAGGTCCAGTACTTCTCGCAGAGCGAGGGGATCTGGCACAACTTCACGGTCAAGGGCGCCGACTCCGGGGCGATCCGCGTCGGGCGTCACGCGCGCTACCGGGCGCGCCAGTCCGGCTACATGTTCCCGTTCGAGCCGCCCGAGGGGACCACCTACCGGCTGCGCGGCGCGGTCTCCTTCGAGTGGCGCCGCGGCCGCAGGGTCGTCCGCCGCGTCAGGGAGCTGACCGTCGGCGGGCAGAAGCCGAGCGTCGCCGATCCCGACGGGTTCTCCGCGGCGACCTGCGACGTCGTCGGCTAGGCGGGCGCCGGCGCCAGCAGCCGGGGGTCGTTCGAGATGCAGCCCGTCACCCCCAGCCCGCGCAGCTCCGCGATCCGCCGCGGGTCGTCGACCGTCCACACGTAGATCTCGCCGCCCGCGTCGAGCACGCCGCGGACGAGCGCCGGCGTGACGACGTGGAAGTTGGCCATGATCGCGTCGACGCGGCCCTCGCGGATCGCCGCGGCGACCTGGGCGGGTAGCCGGCGACGGATGATCTGGAGCATCCCGTAGGCCGGCACCGCGGTGAACGGGCTGCGGAAGGGGTTGCGCTTGACGCGCGGCACCGACCACCCGAGCTTGACCTGCGGGGCGATCTCGCGCACGCGGCGCAGCGACGGCTCCTCCATCGTCGAGATCAGCGTGCGGTCGAGCAGGGCGGCGTCGCGCAGCGCGTCGACGACGCGGTCCTCGTAGCCGGGGAGCTTCAGGTCGACGTCGAGCTCGATCCCGGCGTAGGCCTCGCCCCGGAACAGCGCGAGCCCGTCGGCGAGGGTGAGCGCGTCGCCGCGGCGGCGGCCGAGGTCTGAGTAGTCGTGGGCGAGGTACAGCTCCCCGGTGCCGTCGGTGCGCTCGGGCAGCACGTCGAACTCGATCATGTCGACCTCGGCGGCGAGCGCGGCCTCGAAGCTCGCGGCGGTGTTCCCCGGCGTGATGAGGTCCGCGCCCTTGTGGCCGACGCGCCTCACGCCTGGCAGCCCCCGCACCAGAACGTCGGCCGGTTGTCGTCCCACTGGCCGCGCACGCGGATCCGCGCCCCGCACCGCGGGCACGGCTGGCCGCTCTTGCCGTAGATCGTCCTGTACGCGTCCTGCATCCCGTGCTCCGCCGACTCCTGCATCAACGGGCGAACCGAGCGGACGATGCGCAGCGCCTCCTCGTCGCTGACCTCGCGCGTCGTGCGCCACGGGTCGATGCCGGCGGCGAAGCAGCCCTCGACCTTCCAGAGGTTGCCGATGCCGGCGAGCGTGCGCTGGTCGAGCACCGCGTCGCCGATCGGCCGCGTCGGGTCGTCGAGGCGCAGCCGGCGCAGGAACTCGTCCTCGTCGAAGTCGGGCTTGATGATGTCGGGGCCGAGCCCGGCGATCCGCTGGTCGAAGCGCGTGCGTGAGTCGGTCATCAGCTCGAGGACGGGGCCGTCGAACTGCACGACCTGGTCCTCGTCGCGCCGCAGCACGAGCCAGGCGCGCCGCGGCGAGCGCCGCCAGCGGTCGCCGCGCGCGTACGTGCCCCACGAGCCGGTCATGCGCAGGTGCGAGTGGATCGTCAGGTTGCCCTCGAAGCGGAGGAACAGGTGCTTGCCGTGCGCGTCGACGGAGCGCACCGTCCGCCCGTCGAGCCGCTCCGCCCAGCGGTCGCGCCGGAAGCGCGCGTGGGGAATCGCGATCTCGTCGGGGACGTGGCCCTCGAGGATCGGCCGGATGCGGTTGGCCGCGTAGTGGATCGTGTCGCCCTCGGGCATGGGGAATTCCTCACGATCAGGGTAGGTGCGCCCCCATGCGCGTGGCCGAGGGAGTCGAGCAGTTCACCGACCAGGGGATCGTCAACTGGTTCTTGGTCGAGACCGACGAGGGGCCGGTGGCCGTCGACGCCGGCTTCCCGACGGCGTGGAAGCAGATCTCCGACCGCGCGAGCGAGCTGCGGGCGATCGTCCTCACGCACGCGCACATCGACCACCTCGGCTTCGCGCCGATCGCGCAGCGCAAGCACGGGACGCCGGTCTACGTGCCCGAGAAGGACGTCGGGCTCGCGAAGAACCCGCTGTACTACGCCAAGTCGGAGCGCCTGCCGCTCATCTACGCGCTGCGGTACGCGCCGACCCGGCGCATCTACTGGCGCGGGGCGAAGGCGGTCGGGATGCTCGGCAAGACGGTCAAGGACCCGACGCCGTACCGCGAGGGCGACGCCCTTCCCGGTGGGTTGAAGGCGATCTTCACACCCGGGCACACGAAGGGCCACATGGCGCTGCACCTGCCCGACCGCGACCTCCTGTTCGTCGGCGACACGATCGTCACGCACGACCCGTACACCGACCGCACCGGGCCGCGGCTCATCGCGCGCGCGGCGACCTGGAACGTGGAGACGAACCTCGCGTCGCTCGACCGGATCGCGGCGACCGGCGCCTCGACGCTGGTGGTCGGGCACGGGGAGCCGTGGCGCAACGGCGCCGCCGCGGCGGCGGCCGCCGCGCGCGAGGCCGGGGCCGCGTAGCGCCGCGCCCGTCGCCGGTGTGGAGGTTTTGTGTCGCTCCGCGCCAGCGGGCCGCCACACCGCCGCCGGTAGGGTCCGGCCGGTGAAGAGCGACCTCGCGCGGATCGTCGGGGCCGAGCACGTCCTCGATCCGGTCGCGCCGTACCTCGATGACGCGAGCGTCGCGTCCGGCGTGCGCGGTCGCGCCGACGCCGTCGTCCGCCCCGGCGACGCCGAGCAGGTCGCCGCGGTCGTCGCATGGTGCTACGAGCACGGCGTGACGATCGTGCCGCGCGGCGGCGGGACGGGCTACGCGGGCGGCGCCGTGCCGCTCGACGGCGGCGTCGTGCTCGCGCTCGAGCGGCTGCGCGCGATCCGCTCGTTCGACCCGCTGCTGTGGCGGATGGAGGTCGAGGCCGGCGTGACGACCGCGACGGTGGCGAGGCTCGCGCGCGAGAACGGCCTGCTCTACCCGCCCGACCCGGGCGCCGCCGAGTCGTCGCACATCGGCGGCAACGCGGCGACGAACGCCGGCGGGCCGCACGCGTTCAAGTACGGCGTCACCGGCGCGTGGATCACCGGCCTGGAGGCGGTCGTCGCGCCGGGCGAGCTGGTCGCGCTCGGCGGACCCGTGCGCAAGGACGTCGCCGGCTACGACCTGCGCTCGCTGCTCGTCGGCTCGGAGGGGACGCTCGGGATCATCACCGCGCTGTGGCTGCGGCTCATCCCCGCGCCCGAGGCGGCGGTGCCGGTCGCCGCGGCGTTCGCCGGCGCGCGGGAGGGCGCCGCGGCGATCGAGGCGGTCCTGGCCAGCGGCGTCGTCCCGTCCGCGATCGAGTACCTCGACGCGGGCACGGTCGACGCCGCGGCGGCGACGTTCCCGGCGCCGCTCGGCGACGACCGCCGCTTCCTCCTGCTCGTCGAGACCGACGGCACGGCCAGCGAGGCCGCGGCCGCCGCCGCCGAGGTGCGCGAGGCGCTCTCAGGCGCGGTCGTCCACGCTCCGGCCACGCCCGCCGACGTGCGCGCGTTCTGGGAGTGGCGCTCCGCGGTCTCGCACGCGGTGACGGCCAAGCGCGGCGGCAAGCTCTCAGAGGACGTCGCGGTGCCGGTCGATCGGCTCGCCGAAGCGATCGAGGAGACGGTGGCGATCGGCGAGCGGCACGGGCTCGAGGCGTGCTCGTGGGGCCACGCCGGCGACGGCAACCTGCACTCGACGTTCCTGCTCGCGCCCGGCGACGAGGACGAGCGCCGGCGGGCCGACGCCGCGGCCGACGACCTCTTCGCGATGGCCGTGCGGCTCGGCGGGACGGTCAGCGGCGAGCACGGGCTCGGGATGCTCAAGAACGGGCAGCTCCGCCGGCAGTGGTCGCCGGCGGCGGTGG
This sequence comes from Solirubrobacteraceae bacterium, assembly GCA_030447275.1. GTDB lineage: Bacteria > Actinomycetota > Thermoleophilia > Solirubrobacterales > Solirubrobacteraceae > CADCVT01. The sequence goes on from JAUJPF010000009.1 coordinate 9,726, forward strand.
CGCTCCACCGGTCGGTGAAGGTGGCGCTGGACCCGAAGAACCTCCTGAACCCCGGGAAGAAGCTGCCGTGACGAGCGCGACACCGGCGAGGACCACGGCCCCGCCGGCGAGCAGTCCGGCCGTGATGCGGTCGCCGCGGAACAGCGCCGCCCACAGCACGCCGAACACCGGCACGAGATAGGTGACGGTCATCGCGCTCGTCGCGCCGAGCTCGGCGATGAGCCGGAAGTAGATGAGGTAGCCGACGCCGCTCGCGCCGACGGCGAGGGCGATGACGGCGGCGACCTGGCCGGCGTCCGGCGTCGCGCGCGGCGGGTCGGCGAGCAGGAGCGGGGCGAGGATCAGGCCGGCGGCGAGCTGCTGGGTCATGGCCGCGGCCGCGGGGGAGACGCCGGCGAAGTGGCGCTTGTGGAGGTGGCCGCCCGCGGCGTAGCAGGCGGCGGCGCCGGTGGAGGCGGCGGCGGCGAGGAGCGTCTTCGAGTCGAGGTCGACCGGGGCGAGACCGACGACGAGCGCGACGCCGGCGAGCCCGAGCGCGAGCCCGGCGGCGAGGGTGGCGGTCACCCTCTGGCCGAGCCACAGCGCGGCGAACACGGCGCTGAACAGCGGCGCGCTCGCGTCGATGATCGCCGCGAGCGACGGCGGGATCGTGAGCTGCGCGGCCGAGATGAGGGCGAACGGGGCGGCGACGTTGACCGCGCCGACGAGCGCGACGACGCGGAGCGGCACCCCGGTCCGCAGTGCCTGGCGCGCGGCGACCGCGTACAGCGCGAGCACGGCCGCGGCGAGCAGCGCGCGCGAGCCGGCCATCGCGATCGCGCCGAGGGCGGGGACCGCGACGTCGATGAAGATGAACGACGCGCCCCACAGCGCGGCAAGCGCGACGAGCGCCGCTGCCTGCCGCGCGGTCACAGCGTCGCGACGAGCTCGCGGTCGTGCTCGTAGGTCAGCAGCTCGGCCGCCGCGGCGGGCTCCATCCAGCGCACCTCGTCGACCTCGTCGTTCGGCTCGAAGCCCTCGTCCTCGACGACCTCCATCGCCCAGTAGCGGACGAGCTTCGGGCGGTCCTTCCGGTCGCGGTAGCGCGCGGCGGGAAGCTCCTCGCCGAGCTCGCAGCGCAGCCCGGTCTCCTCCCACACCTCGCGCAGCGCGGCGTCCTCGAAGGACTCGCCGGCGTCGAGCTTGCCCTTCGGCAGCGTCCAGTCGTCGTAGCGCGGCCGGTGGACCACGCAGATCCTCCCGTCGCGCGTGACGACGCCGCCGGCCGCGTTGACTTCCTCGGGCATCCGGGGAGGCTACCGGCGTGACGACCGCCAGCGCCGTTCCCGCGACCCGAGACGAGCTCGAGGGCGACGAGGCTTTCGAGACCCTCCGTGAGGTCGGGCGCCTCAAGCTGGTGGTCGACAGCATCGACCGCTTCCGCGCCGCGGACGCGTTCAGCCACTCGCGCGCGCTGGCGTTCCAGTTCACGCTCACGCTGCTGCCGGCGGTGATCGCGCTCGTCGGCCTGGCGGCGGCACTCGACCAGGAGGACGTGACGCGCGCCGTGCGCGCGACCATCGAGGCGCTCGCGCCGGGCGCGGCCGGCGAGATCCTCACCGACGCGCTGCGGCAGGGCTCGACCGCGGCGTCGAAGGAGAACGGCGAGACGGCACTCACAGCGGGCGCCCTCGCTGCGCTGATCGCGGGCACGACCGCGATGGCGCAGATCGAGCGCGGCGCGAACCGGCTCTACGGCGTCGAGAAGGACCGCCCGTTCCTGCGCAAGTACTTCAGGGCGCTGCTGCTCGCCCTGTCGGCGGGCGTCCTGGCGCTGCTGTCGGTCCTCGTGCTCGTCGGCGGCAGCGCGGTGCGCGACGCCGCCGGCTGGAGCGACGGCTTCGACACGGCGTGGTCGGTCGCGCGCTGGCCTCTCGGCCTGGCGTTCGCGATCGCGGCGGTGGCGGCGCTCTTCGAGTGGGCGCCGCGCCGCCGGCAGCCCGAGCCGACGTGGCTCGCGTTCGGTGCGGCGGCGTCGACGGTCCTGTGGCTCGTGTTCATGGGCATCTTCGCGGTGTACGTCGAGGCGGCGGGCTCGTTCGGCCGCACCTACGGCCCGATCGCGGGCACGATCGGCGTGCTGCTCTGGGCGTTCCTCAGCTCGGTCGCCCTCTTCGCCGGGCTCGCGCTGGCGGCGCAGCTCGAGGCGGCCCGCGCCGGCGTCGAGTCGCCGCGCGTGGACCGCGACGAGAACCTCTAGCTACGCCGTCAGCGTCATCCGCCGCGGCGAGACGCGGAAACCGAGCTCGACGAGGAGCGGCTCGAGGTCGGAGCCGACGACGTTCTCGCCGTCGACCTTCTCGAGGTCGAGCTTCTTGATGCGGCCGGCGCGGACGAAGTCGGCGAGCGCCTCGAACGCCGTCCGGAGCCGGGCGTCGCCTGCGTCGGCGAGCGTCTGGAGCCCCTTGCCGCCGCGCTCGACGTAGAGGACGGGCTCGGCGCCGACGAGGACCACGTACGCGCCCGCCGCCCGCGCGGGCCGCTTGCGCTCGTCGTCGCGGCGCTTCGGCCACGACAGCGCGGCGCCGTACGGCTGCGCGGGGTCGGTCGCCGCGAGCACGACGGCGGCGCCGTCGCCCTCCTCGCGCTGCGCGCGAAGCCGCTCGACGGCGCCGGGAAGCGCGAACTGCGCGCCGCCGAGGCCCTCGACGAAGTAGCCGCGGCGGCAGACGCCGAGCGTCTCCAGCTGCCCGAGCGCGTCGTAGAGCATCGCGAAGCCGCCGGGGAAGCCCTCGGCCAGCACCTGCTCGCGCGTCACGACGCCGTAGCGCTCCAGCATGAGCTCGGCCCACGCCCGCCGCCGCGGCGACGGATCGGCGTCGGCGCCCGCGAACAGCGACTCCGTCAGCGACCAGCGGCCCTGCACCGGCGCCTGGGCGCCGGGGCGGCGCGTCCCGAAGCGGCGCCGCGCGGTGCGCTGTGACGACGCCGTCTTCGCCCGGGCGAGCGTCAGCTTCGGCGCGCGCAGCGGTGCGAAAGCGTCGTTCGTCGCCTCGCCCGCCCAGACGAGGTCCCACAGCGCCTCCTGGAGGACCTCGGGCGCCAGATCGAGGCCGGCGAGGAGGTCGGTGAAGAAGCATGGCGACGCGGCGAGGCGCTCGCGAAGCAGCGAATGTTGAGTTTCGATGAAGGGGACAGTCCCCTTTGTGCCGGGGGGGCCGAGGAGTGCGGCGTCCTCGCGGAAGTAGAGCGCCACCTTTCCGGAGTTGCGCCCCAGCGCGCCGGCGCCGACCCACACGACCTCGCCGGAGGCGCAGAGCTGGTCGAGCCACGTCGTCGAGTACGCGCCGACGCGGCGCGGGAGGACGTCGCGCTCCCAGACGTCGGCGGGCAGCGCCAGCCCCTGGAGCGGCACGAGCGCCTCGCGCAGCCGGTCGACGCCGGCGCCGGTCGGCGGGTGGCGGTCGACGCCCTGCCACGACGGCAGGAACCCGGCGAGCCGCCGCTGGTCGACCGCCTCGACCTCCTTGCGCAGCACGGCGAGCGACGCGCGCCGCAGCCGCCGCAGCACCTCCGGGTCGCACCACTCGCGCTCGCACCCGCCCGGCCGCAGCTCGCCGCGGACGAGGTCGCCGCCGCGCTCGAGCGCGCGCAGGGCCGCGGTCACGTCGACGCGGTAGCGCTCGCCGATCTCCGCGGTCGTGAACGGGCCGTGCGTCTGCGCCCACCGCGCGCACACCTTCTCGAGCGCGTCCGGGACGTCGGCGGTGAACGCCTCCGGCAGCCCGCCGGGCGGGACCGCGCCGAGCGCGTCGCGGTAGAGGCCGGCGTCGTCGGCGGCGATCCACCGCTCCTCGCCGGCGATCCGCAGCCGGACGGCGCGGCGCTCGTCGGCGAGCTGGAGCAGCATCGACTCAGCGTCGAGCCCGGGGAGGATGCGCTCGGCGACCTCGGCGAGCCGCAGGTCGCCGACGCGCCGCAGCACGTCGTGCAGGGCGTCGCGCGTCTCGGCGCGGGTGCGGGGCGAGCGGTGCTGGAGGTCGTCCTCGAGCCGGCGCAGCGCGTCGGGGTCGATGAGGTCGCGCAGCTCCTCCTGGCCGAGCAGCTCGCGCAGCAGGTCGCGGTCGAGCGAGAGCGCCGCCGCGCGCCGCTCGGCGTTCGGCGTGTCGCCCTCGTACATGTACGTCGCGACGTAGTCGAACAGCAGCGACGAGGCGAACGGCGACGCGGTCGAGGTGCTCGACCTCGACCACCGACAGCTCGCGCCGGTGCAGCGCGCAGCAGCTCTTGGAGGCCGGGCAGGTCGAGCACATCGCGCAGGCACTCGCGGTACGTCTCGAGGATCACGGGGAAGTCGCCGTAGCGCTTGGCGACCTCGAGCAGCGTCTGCGACTTCAGCCGCTGCTGCCACAGCGGCGTGCGCTTGCCCGGGTACGCGCGCGGGATGAGGAGCGACCGCGCGGCGTTCTCGCGGAAGCGCGCGCCGAACAGCGCGCTGCCCGACAGCTCGGCGACGACCATGTCCTCGAGCTCGTCGGGGTCGAGCAGCACGAGGTCGGCGCCGGGCGGCTCGTCGGCGTCGGGGAGGTGGACGATGATCCCGTCGTCCGACCAGATCGCGTCGGACTCGAGGCCGAGCTCGTCGCGCAGCCGCGCGCTCAGCGCGAGCCCCACGCGGCGTGGACGCGCCCGCCGTACGGCGAGAGCACGCACAGCCGCCAGTCGCCGATCTCGTCGCGGAAGCGCTCGACGACGATCGTGCGGTCGCTCGGCACGACGCGCGTCGCGTCCTGCTGCTCGCGCAGGTAGTCGACGAGGTTCCTGGCCGCGAGCGGGTCGAGGTCGTAGTCGGCCTCGAGCAGCGCCGGCTCCTGGTCGACCGCCCAGCGGCTGAACGCGCCGATCGCCTGCCCGAGCTCCTTCGGGCGGCCCATGCTGTCGCCGCGCCAGAACGGCACGGCGCCCGGCGCGCCCGGCGCGGGCGTCACGACGACGCGGTCGCGGCCGATCTCCTCGATCCGCCACGTCGAGGCCCCCAACAGGAACGTCTGCCCGGGCCGCGCCTCGTACACCATCTCCTCGTCCAGCTCGCCGACCTTCCTGCCGTCGGGGAGCGTGACCATGAAGAGGCCGCGGTCGGGGATCGTGCCCGCGTTCGTGACCGCGAGCTGGCGCGCGCCCTTGCGCGCGCGGATCGTGCCGCCGACGCGGTCCCACACGATGCGCGGCCGCAGGTCGCCGAACTCCCGGCTCGGGTAGCGGCCGTCGAGCATGTCGAGCACGTTCTCGAGCAGCGGGCGCGGCAGGTCGCCGTAGGAGTACGTGCGGGTGACGAGCGCGTAGAGGTCGTCGACCGAGACGGGCTCCGGCTCCGCAGAGGCGGCGATCGCGACGACGTGCTGGGCGAGGACGTCGAGCGGGTTGCGCGGAACGACCGTCGGCTCGATCTTGCCCTCGCGCATGAGCTTGACGACGACGGCGGACTCGAGGAGGTCGGCGCGGAACTTCGGGAAGATGCGCCCCTTCGACGTGTCGCCGACGCCGTGCCCGGCGCGGCCGATGCGCTGGAGCCCGCGCGCGACCGACTTCGGCGACTCGACCTGCAGGACGAGGTCGACCGCGCCCATGTCGATGCCCAGCTCGAGCGACGACGTCGCGACGAGGCACGGCAGCTCGCCCGCCTTCAGCATCTCCTCGACGACGAGCCGCTCCTCGCGGGCGAGCGAGCCGTGGTGCGAGCGCGCGATCTCGACGGGCGGGCCCTCTGCGTGGCCCTCGTTGGCCAGCTCGTTGAGGCGCAGCGCGAGCCGCTCCGCGGTGCGGCGGTTGTTCACGAAGACGATCGTCGAGCGGTGCTCCTTGACCAGCTCGAGGATCTGCGGGTAGATCGCCGGCCAGATCGAGCGGCGGGTCGCCTCGCCGCCGGCCAGCGGGTCGATGCCCGGCGTCTCGACGCCCGCGTCGGGCTCGACCATCGACTCGACCGGCACCTGGATCTTCAGGTCGAGCGGCTTGCGCACGCCGGCGTCGACGATCTTCACGGTGCGGCGCGGGCCGACGAGGAAGCGCCCGACCTCCTCCAGCGGGTTCTGCGTCGCGCTCAGCCCGATCCGCTGCGGGTCGTGCTCGCTCGAGTCGGTGAGCCGCTCGAGCGTCAGCGCGAGGTGGGCGCCGCGCTTCGTCCCCGCGACCGCGTGGATCTCGTCGACGATGACCGCCTCGACGCCGGTGAGCATCTCCCGGGCCTGCGAGGTGAGGATCAGGTAGAGCGACTCCGGCGTCGTGATGAGGACGTCCGGCGGGTTGCGCCGCATGTCGGCGCGCTCCTTCTGCGGCGTGTCGCCGGTCCGCAGCGCGACCTTCAGATCGGCGCCGATCCCCCGCAGCGGCGCGCGCAGGTTGCGCTCGACGTCGTACGACAGCGCCTTCAGCGGCGAGACGTACACGAGCCGGGTCCTGCCGGTGGAGGGTTCGCGCGCGAGCTTGTCGAGCCCCCACAGGAACGCGGCGAGGGTCTTGCCGCTGCCGGTCGGCGCCGAGATGAGCACGTGCTCTCCACCGGCGATCGCCGGCCACGCCTGCTCCTGGGCGGGCGTCGGCCTCTCGAACGCGGACTCGAACCACTCGCGGACCCGGGGACTGAAGGCGGAGAGCGGCATGGGTTTCTAGGGTACGGGGGATGCCGCTGCTCGAGATCGTCATCGTGTCGTCGACGGGCGCGCGGGAGGTGCTGCGCGCCTGCCTGCGGTCGCTGCGCGAGAATCCGCTGACGGGCGGCGAGATGCGCGTCCATGTCGTCGACAACGCGAGCACCGACGGCACCCCGCCGATGGTCCGCGAGGACTTCCCGGAGGTCGTGCTCCACGCGCTCGACTGGAACTCCGGCTTCTGCATCGCGAACAACGTCGTCCTGCGAGAGACGCAGGCGGACTTCGCGCTGTGCCTGAATCCCGACACCGAGGTGTACGCGGGCGTCCTCGACCACATGGTCGAGGTGATGCGCGCCCGGCCGGACGTGGGGATGTCGACGTGTCGGCTGGTGCAGGCCGATGGCTCGCTCGACCACGCCGCGAAGCGTTCCTTCCCGACGCCGCTGGGCGCCCTCGCGCACTTCGCGGGCGTCGGGCGGCGGGCGAACGCGCCGAAGTGGCTCGCCCAGTACCGCGCGCCGCAGCTCGGCGAGCACGACTCCGGCGAGGTGGACGCCGTCAACGGCGCCTTCATGCTCGTCCGGCAGGAGGCGCTGCGCGAGGTCGGCCTGCTCGACGAGGGCTACTGGCTCTACATGGACGACCTCGACTGGTGCTTCCGCTTCCACGAGAAGGGCTGGAAGGTCTGGTACGAGGGGACGGTCACCGCCCTGCACATCAAGGGTGGCGCGACGAAGAAGAAGCGCCACCTCGGCCTGCGCCACAACCTCGCCTTCCACCGGTCGATGGGCCGGTTCTACCGCAAGTTCTACGCGGGCCGGAACCCGGCGATCGATGCGGCGATCTACCTGGCGATCCTGGGGAAGCTCGGGATCAGCGTGACGCGCAGCGCGGTCGCGCGGCGCAGCTTCGCCTAGAACGCTCCGCGGCCCGACAGCACCGTCGGGAGCGTGTGCAGCAGGATCTGGAGGTCCCGCCCGAGGGACGCGTTCTCGATGTACTCGCGCTCGATCGCGAGCCGCTCCTCGAACGTGAGGTCGCCGCGGCCGAAGACCTGCATCGGCCCGGTCATGCCGGGCGTCGCGTCGAGCCGGAAGAGATGCTCCGGTGGGTAGCGCTCCACGAGCCGCAGGTCCTCCGGCCGTGGGCCGACGAGGCTCATCTGGCCGCGCAGCACGTTCAGGAGCTGCGGGAGCTCGTCGATCGACCAGCGCCGCAGGATCCGGCCGACGCGCGTCACGCGCGGGTCGCGCCGCGGCTTGAACAGCGGCTCCGGCAGGTCGTCGAGCGCGACGAGGTCGGCGAGGCGCTCGTCGGCGTCGGAGACCATCGTGCGGAACTTGATCATCGAGAACGGCCGGCCGTTCAGACCCGCGCGCCGCTGGACGTAGAAGACCGGGCCGCCGCTCTCGAGCCGGATCGCCAGCGCGGCGAAGACGAACAGCGGAGACGTGATGACGAGCGTCACCGCCGCGACGATCACGTCGAAGCAGCGCTTGAGGGTCACGGTCGAAGCCGACCGGTCCCACGTGTGGTACTCGACGAAGGGCAGCTCGGCGACGTGCGCGAGGCGGACCGCGGTGCCGAACATGCCTCTGAGCGGCGGCACGACGCTCAGCTTCACCCGCTGCCGCTTGCAGAAGCGCATGACGTCGGCGAGCAGCGCCTCGTTGACGTCGTGGCTGCACACGACGATGCGATCCGGGAGCGCGTCCCCGCAGGCCGCGGCTACGGAGGCCTCGAACGTCGCGTCGCCGGGAGAGCGGACGAGCGCACGGGAGTCGATCCGGCCGACGACGTCGACGTGGATGTCTCCGAACAGCTCGAGCTTGCGTCGCGTCGCCCGCTCCAGCGGGCCGTCACCGACGAGCAGCGCGGCCGCCGGCGGCGTCGACCTGCGCCAGAGGAGGCGGGCGACCGCTCGCAGCCCCGTCGCCAGGACGAACACCGACAGGCACAACCCGACGGCGGCGCCCGCGCTCACCGCGCCGGCGGGCGTCAGCGCGAGAAGTGCCATCGCGGCCGCCGTGCTGACCGTGCTCCACGTGAGCAGCGAGGCGAGCTCGTCGACGGTCAGGTGGCGCAGCGACCGGTGGTCGCGGTCGTAGAGGCCGTGCAGCTTCGCGAGCAGCAGCCACAGCGGCAGTGCCGCGAGCGTCCAGAAGGTCGCGCCGAACGACGCGCCGCCGAGCCCGCCGACCAGGCCCGCGGCCGCCGCGACCGCCGCGGCGTCCGCGGCGGCGAGCATCCGCCGCCGGAGCGCGTCGTGCGCGAGGTGCCGCGGAAGCCCGGCGTCCGGGGCGTCCGGGGTCCTCGTGAAGCGCGCGTCCGTGGCGGCGCGCGGGCCAGCTGCGGCGGCGTCGGCCGCCGGCAGCAGGACCGGCTCGGTGCGTGACGTGCTCAGCGGGCTTCTCCTCCGGAGCCGCGGGGGACGGCCCTCACGACGTTAAACGTCGTTTCGGTCGAAGGTTGTGGTGCTTGAGCAAGTAGAGAGCCTCGATCCGCGAAATCGACGCGCAAACCGTCACCCCGATCTACGCAAGGCCGGTGAGCGGGGGTTGAGACGACGCGCCGCGCGCAGCGCCGCGCGCGCCGCCGGGATGTCGCCGCCCTTCGTGGCCAGACGCGCCGCGACGAGGCGCAGCCGCCAGTCGGAGGCGTCCCGCTCGATCGCTGCGGCGATGTGGCGGCGGGAGCGCTCGACGTCGCCCATCTCCTCACGCACCAGCGCGAGCTGGAGGTGCGGCGTCGCCGCCCACGGCTGGATCGCGCGCGCCGACGCGGCATGCTCCTCCGCCGCCTCGAGATCGCCCCGCGAGGACGCCTCACGGCTCGCCGTGATCTCGTTGCTCACGAGCAGCGGGATCGCCGCGGCGAGGATCGCCACCCAGGCCATGAGGACGACGGCCGCGCGCGCCGCGAAGCGCAGCGGCCGCTCGGTGCCGCCGCGGACGGCGCGCGCCGTCGCGGGGCCGGTCAGCAGCCCGAGAGCCACCACGCCGATCGCCGCGATCGCCGGGATCTGCCAGATCCAGTCGATGCCCGCGCCGACGACGAACGCGGCGACCACCGCGAGCAGCGCGGCGACCACGGTCCGATCCTCGTGGGAGGCACCGCCGATGCGGGCGGCGCCGGAGGCGAGCGCCGCCGCGAAGGCGCCGGCCAGAAGCAGGAGACCCATGAGGCCGAGCTCGCCCAGCGTCTCGAGCCACAGCGAGTGCGCGTTGCGCGCGAACCAGTCGAGCGTGCCGTGCTGCGCCCACCAGGCCTCGTAGGTGCCCGCTCCTTCGCCCGCGACCGGATGCTCGCGGAACTGGTCGACGGCGGCGTCCCAGAACTGCCAGCGCCCGCTGCCCGTACTGCTGAGGAGGTGATCCTGGACGAACCCCGATCTCTCCACCTCCTGCGGCGGCGGCTGCTTGAACGTGCGGAACCGGTCGGCCGGGTCGCCGGCGGCGAGGCCCACCCCGGCCGCCGCCACGACGATGGCGGCCAGTGCGATCACGGCCGGCCGCGCCAGCACGAGCCGGGGAGGGGCGACCGCCGCCACCAGCGCGTGTAGGGCACCCGACAGGAGGCAGGTCAGGGCGACGATCACCGCAACGCCCGGCCCCGCGTCCTCCGCCGCGGGCGTCCCCGGCAGGCCGTCCACGAGCGCCGGCTGCGAGCGCAGCACGGCAATGGCCACCGCCGACCCGACGCCGGCGACCACGAGCGCCTGCACGACCGCGAATCGCCGGGCGGTCAGCGCGAGGAACACGAGCACCGCGATCGCGGCGACCGCGACGCCCCCGCGCGACGACGTCAGATAGACCGCGGCGGCCAGGGCCGGGAGCGGCGCCACCGCGAGCCCGCGGACGAGCGGGCCAGCGTGGGAGGCGGCGAGCCGCAGCAGCAGCGGGACGCCGAGCGCGAGGAAGATCGCGAGCCCGTTCCAGTACCCGAGCGGGTAGCTGAGCCGCGTGGCGGCGGCGGGCAGCAGCCGTGGGATGTCGCCCTCCGGGAGCACGCCGGGCAGCAGTCGCTGGCCGAGCGCGAGCATCCCGACCACGCCGATGGCCAGCGCCAGCCCGTCCACCCACCGCCGCGCGTCGCCGTGGCGCGTGGCGAGGACCGTCACGACGAACAGCGCCGCGTACAGCGCGGCGCGGTCGAACTCGACGAATGCGCGCTCGGCCGCGGGTGCCCACAGCGCCGACAGGCCGGCGAGCAGCGTGAACCCGAGCAGCAGCGCGCCGCAGACGATCGCGGCGCGCGGCGGGCGCGACCGCGGCCAGAGCCCGAACCCCGCCGCGAGCAGGATGGCCCAGAGGCTCAGGATCGCCGCTACGCTGCGGCTGGTGAGCTGCGCCGAGCCATCCTCGATCGCGAGCGCGAACGCGCCCGCGGCGACGAGCGCCGTGGGAAGGGTCCTGAGCGGGCGTGCCGGCGTCGTTGCGCTCATCTCGTTGCTGGTCCTCCCGGCTCCCGCACTCGGTCAGGATCCCAGCGGCGCGCCCCCGAGCCCGTCGGTCGACCAGTACCGCGAGAGCGTACCGACGACACGCGGTCCCAAGCCCTCCTCGCGCGGCGGTGGCGGCGAACGGCCGCGCCTGCCCCCGAACGTGCGCCGGCGGATCCAGGAGCAGGGTGGGGCGGACGCCCGCGACCTCGAGGCGATCACGACGGACCCGGGGCTCGGGGCCCCCGCGGCCGCGGCCGCGCCGGACGCACGTGGGCGCGGTCGCGACGGGCGGAAGCCGTACGCGCCCGACACCGCGCCGCCGGCCGGCGACCGCGCGCCGCTGCCCGCGGCAGTGGACGCGACGCTCGACGGCGGCTCGTCGAGCACCCTCCTGCTGCTGCTCGGCGGCCTCGTCGCCGCCGCCGTCGTCGCGGGCGCGGCGGTTGCGCGCCGGCGCTCGTCGGCGTCCTAGCCGTCGCGCCGCGCGCCCAGCGCCATCTCGATGGCGGCGTCGAAGCGCGGGAGCTGGCGCTCGGCGCTGAACGACGACGTGACGTGCGCGCGGCCCTCTTCGACGAGGCGACTGGCCAGGCGCGGGTCGTCGAGCACCCGTCGAAGCGCCGCCGCCAGGGCGTCCGGGCGGTCAGCCGGGACGAGCAGGGCGTGTCGCCCGTCCTCGAGCACCTCGGGGATTGCGCCGACGTCCGTGGACACGACGGGTCGCCCGGAGACGAGCGCCTCCATCGCGACTCTCCCGAACGTCTCCCCGAACCGGGCTGGGTTCACGATGACGTCCGCGACGGCGAACACGTCCCCCGGGGGCGCGAAGCCGCAGAGATGGACGGCGTCGCGAACCCCGAGCGACCCGGCCAGCTCGACGAGCTCGTCGGCGAACGCGCGGTCGATTCGTCGCGGATGCGGGGTGCCGGCGATCACGAGCTGCGCCGTCGGGTGGGTACGGCACAGCTCGGCGAGCGCGCGTATCGCGTCGTCCTGCCCGCGGCCTCGCGCGATGTTGCCGAGCGTGGCGAGGTACGGGCCCGCCGCGGGCAGCGAGTGCCGGCGGCGGAAGGCCTCGCCGTCGCCGCGCGCTACCCGCGGGTCGATGGCGGGGTAGACGACGACGTGGCGCGTCCCGGCTCGCAGGAGCGACGCGACCGTCCGCGAGCACGGGACGGTCACCGTCGCAAGCGCCGCGTTGAGCCGGAGGACCTTCGGACCGAGCCGCGAGCGCAGCACGTCCCCGCGCGAGCCCTGCCGGTACAGCTCCGCGGCGTAGACGATCGTCGGGACGCGCTCGAGGCGCGCCGCGAGCGTCAGCGTCGTGAGCGACGTCGTCGCGATGACGACGAGGTCGGGTCGCTCCCGCCGTAGAAGCGCCCGGAACCCACGGACCTCTGTCCAGAGACGCGGGCCGAGCGTCAACGCGGCCCGCGCGTCGCGCGGGAGGACGAGCGGCTGATGGCCGAGCACCTCGGTGCGGGCCACATCGCTCAGCTCCGCGGCGGCGCGCCCGGCCGCGGGAACGACCGCGACGATCTCCGCGTCCGCCGCGAGCCGCGAAAGGACGGGCCGAAGCGACCGAAGCGGTCCGCCGGAATCGCTCTGGTGCAAGGCCGCGACGACCTTGCGCGGTCGCCGCGGCGTACTGCGTGGGGCGGCGGTGTGCTCTGGGGCGTCGGAGAGGGCCAAGGCGGCGCCCAGCGTAGCCCGCGCCGCGCTCGTGCTATCCCTCCGGCCACCGATCGTGCACGAGACGAACTTCATCGCCCGCGGGCAGAAGACCGACAGGCACTACGCGCCGAGCTTCGACTTCGACGGCGTCGTCGACGAGAACCAGCCGGCCGTCCACGAGCAGGTCGCGGCCGTCGACGGCTGGCTCGAGCCCGAGGACTCGTTGAAGCTGTACGAGCTCGGCTACCTCGCTCCTGGGCCGTTCCTCGAGATCGGCACCTACCGAGGGAAGTCGGCGACGGTCCTGGCGACCGCGCTTCGCGATGCCGGGCGCTACGTCCAGTTCTACTCGCTGGACATCGATCGCCAGGCCCTCGAATCGGCGGGCGCGACGCTGGCCGCGCGGGGCCTCGGCCGGTACGTGACGCTCGTCCACGGAAGCGTCACGGCCCTCGTCCGGGCCGTTCCCGCCCTCGAGCCCCGATTCGTCTTCCTCGACGGCGACCACTCGGCGGAGGGCCTCGGCCGCGACCTCGCGACGCTTGAGCATCGCCTGCCCGCGTCGAGCCTCCTGTTGTTCCACGACTTCGTCGACGCCCGCAACGACGACCCCGCCGACAAGGCGTACGGCGTCACCCGCGCGATCGCGGAGAGCTGGGTCGCGCGCGACTGCGAGTTCGCCGGGACGTTCGGCTGCACCGGCCTCTACCGCAGGGTGCGCGGCCCCGCGCCCGGGCAGGACGGCGATCATGCGCCGCCGCTGCTCCAGCTCGTTCGACTCGATCGGCTGTCGGTCCGCGTCCTCGTCGACGTTCTTCGCCCGGGCAAGCGCTTCGTGATGCGCACGCTGCGGCTTGGGGGCAGATCGCGCGGCGACCGCGCTTGACCGACCGCGGGCCAGCGACCTTGCTCCGGCTCGCGCGCGCGGGGTTCGCCGCGCTCACGTGCCTGGTCCTCGCCGCGGTCGTCGCCGCGCGTCCGGTCGCGGGCGTGGCTGCGGCCGCCGGCGCGCTCGTCCTGGCAGCGGGCTGGGCGGCACGCGGCGCGGCCGCGCACGCGCTCCCACTGGCCGCGGGGTGCGTCGCTGCGGCGGCGGGCGCCGTGGCGGTCGCGGTCTATCCCGCCACCACGCTGCTCGCCGTGCTCGTGCTCGGGGTCCTCGTGCTCGCGCGGCGCTCGCCTGCGCTCGCGCTCGGTGCGGCCGTGCTGCTGTTCGCGTTCGAGGGCTCGGTCAAGATCCTGCTCGGGATCGAGGACACGCCGCTGCCGGGCGGCAACCGCGCGGTCGGGGCGGCGGCGCTCGATCTCGCCCTCTTCGGCGCGGTCGCCGCGGTCCTGGCGAGCGACCGGCTGCGTGCCCCGAGGGCTCTGTGGTCGTCCGCGGGCCGCCTCGAGCGGGTCGTGATCTCCGTTCTCGGCGCGTGGCTCGTGCTGTCGGTCGTCCAGATCGCGCAGGGCGGCGACGTAACCCGCGGCGTCCACGGGTTCCGTCTGTTCCAGTCCTACACGCTCGTTGCGCTGGCCGCGCTCACGATCTTCGCGCACCCGCGGTTGCGCGCCGCGGCGGGCCCCGGCGTGCTCGCCATCGGCGTGGTCGTCAGCCTCTACGCCGCGGTGCGGGTGACGCTCGGTGCCGCGGAGGCCGAGCGCGACTTCGCGCTCTCGGTGCCGACCGTGACGTTCTACGGCGACACGGTCCGCTCGATCGGCTCGTTCTCGAGCGCCATCGGGCTGAGCAGCTTCATGGCGCCGCTGGCCGTGTTCGCGATCGTCCTCGGGCTGCTCGTACGGCGACTGCGGCCGCTCGCGTGGGCGGTGGGCGCTCTCGCCGTCGTAGGCGTCGTCGGCTCCTACAGCCGTCGCGTGGGCGGTGGGCGCTCTCGCCGTCGTAGGCGTCGTCGGCTCCTACAGCCGCGCCTCACTGGTCGCCGTCGCCTTCGGGGTGGCCTTCGCCCTGCTGATCGTGTTCGCGGGTGGTGCGATGTCCCCGCGCCGCAAGCTTGCGCTCGCCGGCGCCGCGATCGCCATCGTCGGCGCGACGTACGGCGGCCTGCTGGTGGCCAGTCAGGGCTCGCCCCAGCTGCGCGAGCGTGCGGCGGGCGTGCTCGACCCCTTGGGCGATCGGTCGGTTCGCCTGCGTTTCGAAACCTGGAGCCGCACGCTCGAAGCGGTGGCGGACCGGCCGCTCGGCCAGGGCGTCGGCGCGGTCGGCGCCGCCAGCGCGCCGGTCCGGGAGCGGGTCCTGACGACCGACAACAGCTTCCTGAAGGTGCTCGTCGAGCAGGGCGTGATCGGCTTTGTCCTGTTCGCCGGCGGCATGCTCGGTGCAGTGGCCGTGCTGACGCGGAGGCTCCGTGGCGGCGCGTCGGGGTCGCAGGCACCGGGAATCGCAGCGCTCGCGGGCTTCGTGACGTTCCTCGCGGTCGCGGTGACCGGAGAGTCCGTGGAGCAGCCGGGCAAGGTGCTCGCGTGGGGGCTGCTCGGCGCGGCGGCGGCCCACGCCTTCGCAGGCTCTGGCGCCGCGCCGGCGAGCGAGCCGCGATGAGCAGGTTCGGGGCGCTCAGATCGCGTCTGGATACGCTGCGTGCAGACGCGACCGGTGAGTCGCGCCGGCGCAGGTTGGCGTGGGTCGCCGTCGCCGCGGTCCTCGTCCTCGCCCCTCTCGCCATCACCGTCGGCCGGGCGCCGGAGTTCAAGGCTTCCGTGCAGCTCTTCCCGCGGGCGGTCGGGCCGTACGCGGCGGTCTTCGACATCGCCTACTACCGCTCGCTGCTCGAGGACCCCGCGCTCGTCGAGCCGATGCGGCTTAGCGTCCGCTCGGGGGTCGCGGAGTACGAGGACGTCACGTTCAGCCGCGGTCGCCCGGGGCAGCTGGTGGTCACGGTTGCGGCACCCGTTCCGGCGGACGCGCAGCGGTTCGTCAATGTCCTGGCGCCGCAGATCGCCGGCGCGACGCGGCAGGAGCTCGCGCGCGTGACGGCGCGCGACGTCGCAGAGCTGCGCGCTCGGCTGCGCAGCCGCCTCGCGCCCGAGAGCCGGCGCGCGCTGCGCAGGCGGCTGAGCCAGGTCGAGCGGCTCGGCCCGTTGCCCCCGGGGCGGGTGCTCTACGGCTCCCCCGCGGCGCTGCCGCGGATGGAGCGCTGGGCCGACCGGCTGATCGACGACCTGCCCGGCGCCTTCCCGCCGCGTCCGAGCCCGCTCTGGGCGGCGCTCGCGGGCCTGCTGGTCGCAGTCACGCTCTGGGCGACATGGCTGGTGCTGGTGCCGCCGGACCGACCGCGGAGGCGCTAGGTGGCCTCAGGAGCCCTGCTGAGCGGATGCTCCGGTCGCCCATGCGCGCCGCCGCCGCAGCGCCGCGCGGAATCCCTCGCGTGGCGCGAGCTCCACCGGCCTGCGCAGCGGGGCGCCCTCGGCGCGCAGGCTGCGCCATTCGCGCAGTCCCGCGAACCTGCCGCGCACGGGCGCGAGCGTGCGATCCGTCACCGCGACGTACGCCACGTACCCGAGGTCGTACGCGAGGATCGCGGGCCCGCGGCGCAGCAGGTGGCGGCGGTCTGCGTTGCGGGCCAGCAGCCGCACGCGGTTGCGGCCGACGTGGAAGTACTTGAAGGAGGAGCCATGGCGCGTCGTCGCGGAATGGTGATGCCAGACCACGGCGTCCGGGATGTACAGGGTCCTCCATCCCGCCATGCGCGCCCGCCATGCGACGTCGACGTCGTCGAGGTAGAGGAAGATGCGCCCGTCGATGCCACCGATGTCGTCCAGCATCGCGCGCCGGTACAACGCGGCGCCGCCACAGGCGCCGAACACCTCCGCGGGGCGGGCCGCCTCGCCCGCGGCCGGCGTACCGAGGAGGCGGTCGTACGCGACGCAGAGCGCGTCGAGGCCGATCCCCGCGGAGTTCACGAGGTCGGGCCGCGCCGCGAAGCGCATCTGCATGGCGACCGAGCCGACGTCGTCGGGGATCGGGCGCGCGAGGATGCGCCGCAGCGCGTCCTGCTCGATCGTCGCGTCGTTGTTGAGCAGCGCGATCCACTCGCCGCTGGTCCGCTCGATGCCGGCGTTGACGGCGGCAGGGAAGCCGACGTTGTCGGGGTTCTCGACGAGCGCCACCTCGGGGAACTCCCGGCGGACGACGTCGCGCGAGTCGTCGCTCGAAGCGTTGTCGACGACCACGATCTCCGTGCGCAGGCCCGTCGCGTCGAGTGCAGCCTGCATCGACCGCAGGCAGTCGCGCAACAACGCGGCGGCATCCCGGTTGACGACGATGGCGCTGACGGTGACGACCGATCCGCCTCCCATGCTCCTGGACGGTAGACACCCGAGAGAGGACAGGTGACGGCCCCGGAGGTCCTGGGCGCCGAAGAGGTCCGTCTCCGCGCCACTGCCGGCGCAGCGCTGCTCGGCGCGCGCGGCATCCTGATCTACGTCGTCGGCATCGGCAGCTCGCCCACGATGGAGACGGATCGCGCTCACGCGCCGAGCGTCCTGCGAACCCTGCGCCGCCCGTAGGATGCGGTGCATGACGTCGGTCGACAGGCGCGGCCTCGCGCGGCCCGGAGAGCCGACGTTCGCGGACTTCCGCAGGATGGCGCTCGACGAGTCGCTGACGCCGTTCGAGAGGATCGGCTTTCCGGACTCGTACCGCGCCGGTGCGGAGGGCGCGATCGTCGCCGACATCTCGGCGAAGCTGCCCGCCCTCTCCCAGCAGGGCAGGCGGTTCCTCGACATCGGGCCGGGATGCAGCGAGCTGCCGCGCATGCTGCTCGAGGTCTGCTCGCGGCAGGGACACGAGGCGGTCCTCGTCGACTCGCCCGAGATGCTCGGGCAGCTGCCGGACGGTCCTCGCGTCGTCAAGGTCGCCGGCGCGTTCCCCGACGTGGCGCTGCCCGAGCGGCCCTTCGATGCGATCCTCGCCTACAGCGTCTTGCAGTACGTCTTCGCAGAAGGCGACGTGTTCGCCTTCATGGATCGCTGTCTCGCGCTCCTCGGCGGCGGCGGCGCGCTACTCCTCGGCGATGTGCCGAACGCCTCGAAGCGCGCGCGGTTCTTCTCGAGCGCTGCGGGTGTCGCGTTCCATCGGCGCTTCATGAACACGGAGGAGCCACCGCCGCGCGAGCTTACGCATCCGGAACCGGGGCAGATCGACGACGAGATCGTGCTGGCGCTGCTCGCCCACGCCCGCGCGGCCGGCTGCGACGCGTACGTGCTGCCGCTGGGCGCCGGCCTTCCGCTCGCCGACCGCCGGGAGGACGTCCTGGTGGTGCGGCCTTGAGGAAGCTCGTGCTCGTCGGAGACCGCGTCTTCGCCGAGATCGCTCACGAGTACTTCACGCACGATTCCGACTACGAGGTCGTCGCGTTCTCCGTCGAGCGCGAGTACCTGCAGGGCGAGACCTTCCGCGGGCTGCCTATGGTGCCGTTCGAATCGCTGGAGTCGGTGTGCGACCCGGCCGACCACAGCGTCCACGTGGCGGTCACGTACCTGCGCTTCAACCGGATCCGCGCGCGCCTCGCCGCGGAGGCCAAGGCGAAGGGGTTCGCGCTCGCGTCGTACGTCTCGAGCCGGGCCTTCGTGTGGCCGAACGTCGAGCTGGGCGAGCACTGCTTCGTCTTCGAGGACAACACGCTCCAGCCGTTCGTGCGCGTCGGCGCGAACGTCGTGCTGTGGAGCGGCAACCACGTCGGCCACCACTCGCGGATCGGCGACAACTGCTTCATCTCCTCGCACGTCGTGATCTCGGGCGGCGTCCGGATCGGCGACAACAGCTTCCTCGGCGTCAACGCGACGTTGGTGAACGACATCGAGGTGGGCACCGACTGCTGGATCGGCCCGGCCGTGACCGTGACCCGCGACGTCGAGCGCGACTCGTTCCTCACACCGGCGAAGAGCACCGTGCGAGACGAGAGCGCGCGAGAGAGGTTCCTCCCTTAGGTGCTCGTGCTGCCGTTCGCGGCTGGCGACGCTGAGCGTTGGGACGACCTCGTCGAGCGCGCGCCGATGGCGACGTTCCTCCACACGCGCCGATTCCTGTCGTACCACGGTGAGCGGCTGCAGGACGCGTCGCTGCTGCTGACGGACGACCGCGGGGCCCTCCGTGCCGTCTTGCCCGCTGCGCGCGACCCGCACGATCCAAGGCGCGTCATCAGCCACCCGGGCGTGACATTCGGGGGCCTGCTTCACGACGGCCGCATCTATCCCGAGGAAGTCCGAGAGGCGCTCGCCGCGGCATTCGCTCACTACAGACAGAAGGGCGTCGCAAGGATCCGTTACAAGCCCGTGCCGCACATCTACCACCGCTCCCCCAGTGGCGACGACGTATGGGCCCTCGATGCGCTCGGCGCGACAAGGGTCGGCTGCGCGCTGTCGTGCGCGATCGACCTCGCGTCGCGGCGGAGCCCGACCGCGCGGCGCGAGCGTTCGCTCAGGAAGGCTCGCGGCGCGGGCATCAACGCGGGGACCGACCCCGCGCTAGCCGACTTCTGGCCGGTTCTCGAGGCGACCCTCCAGCGGCGGCACGTCGCCCGGCCGGTACATACGCTCGAGGAGATCGAGCTTCTGCGCGCGCGCTTTCCCGACTCGGTCGGCCTCGTCACGGGCCGCCTCGCCGGCGACGTCGTGGCCGGCATCGTCCTCTTCCGCACGCCGAGGGTCGCGCATGTGCAGTACATGGCGGCCAGCGAGAGCGGGATGCGGAACGGTGCGCTTGACGCCGTCGTCGAACGCTGCATCGCGCTGGCGCGCGCGGATGGTGTTCGCTACTTCGACTTCGGTACGAGCATGGTGGATGGCGGGCACGAGCTCCAGACCGGCCTCCACCGCTTCAAGGCGGAGTTCGGGGGCGGCGGAGTGATTCACGAGAGCTACGAGCTGACGCTGGGCGGTGACGGGAGCTGAGGCCCCTCGTCAGCGTCGGGATTCCGTCCTACAACCACGCGCGCTATCTGCCTGCCTCCATAGAGAGCGTCCTGGGGCAGACGCTGCGCGATGTGGAGCTGGTCATAGCCGACGACGGCTCGGATGACTCGAGCCTCGAGATCGCCGAGCGCTATGCGAGCGCGTATCCCGATCGGATCAGCGTCGTGACTCATCCCGGGAAGGCCCACCTTGGCATCGGAGCGACCGGGAATCTCTACAGATCGCGGTTACGCGGGACGTACGTCGTGGGCCTCCCCTCCGACGACGTGCTGTACCCAGACATGCTGGAGCGCGAGGTTGACTTCCTAGAGAGCCGTCCGACGCTCGGCTTCGTCTACGGGTTCGCGCACCGGATCGACCACTCTGGTCGTCGGACGGCGGGATGGACCTTCGGTAGCGACATCACGCAAGGAGGAAGCGCCGTCGAGCGGCTGGTCCAAGGCAACAAGATCCCCGCAATGACGGTCATGTTCCGCCGCGAATGTCTTGACCAAGTCGGCCCGGAAGAGGCGGTCACGTACAGCGACTGGGAGTTCTTCACCCGCGCGGCCTCCCACTGGGAGGTCGGGTTTCTGCCGCGAGCGCTCGCAATGCACCGGGTCCACGGTGCAAACACGAGCCTCAGCGTTTCGCGTGAGCAGAACCTGGTGCGCGCGCTGGAGGTCACTTCGCTCCTGAGGGAACGCGCGGCGCAGATCGGCGGCCGCCTCGCCGACCCGCGCGTGCGAGCCATTCTGGAACTCCAGCTCGGCTACCTTCGGTTCGCCTCGGGCGACCAGGGCGGCGCAGCGAACAGCGTCGCCGCCGCGTTTCAGCGCGATCCCTCGCTGAAGGATGATGGACGTTGGCTCGGGGACTGGGTGTGGGCGCGAGCCCTCGATGGGCTGCTGCCGATGGCGGACCCGTCGTTCGCTCCGTGGGCCGAGGAGCATCTTCAGCACTTTCTAGAGGCACAGGCCGCCGGTGCATTTCACTCGGAGGCTGCCGCCGCCGGCGCTGCGGAGCGAGCTGTGCGCTTCGCGCGCGAAGGACGAGCGCCCCGCGCGCACGCGGCCGCCCTCGCGGCCGTCGCGCGCAGTCCGCGCCGACTCGCGGACCGCCGGCTGCCCGCCTTGCTGCTCGAAACGGCGGGCGGGGGTCGGCCTATGAAGGCGTTGCTGTGGGCGAGGCGCCAGGTACGGCCGAAGCGCTGAGTCTGCCCACGCACGGCCTCATCGTCGCTCGCTCGTCTGTCTCGCCGCGACGCGAACCGCGCGATCGAGCCATTCGTGCATGCTGAGGCCGGCTGCGTCGGCCGCTTCCTCGGCCAACCTCTTGGCTTCAGGCGTGACTCCTTCGAGCGTCCCGTAGAAACGCGTACGGTGCGTCCCGCCACGCCTGCCCTGGATGGGGAGATCGAGGTCGGCGCTCGGCGGGCCGTCGCCGACTCGAAAGTCGATGAGGTAGAAGGCCCCGCCGATCAACCAGCGCACGGCGGCGTCACGAGCGCAGTGCGGCACGTCCTCAAGCGGCGCGGTGTAGCTGTAGAGCCGGTTCGAGTTCGTCAAGATCGCGCCGTACTCCGTTTCACGGAGCCACGGCGCGAGGCCTTCGTCGCCGATGACGACCTTGCCGCCGACCCGTACCACACGCGCCATTTCGGCGAGCGCCCGCCGCTTGTCGCTGAAGAGGTTGAGGCCCCCGAAGTGGTAGGCCGCGTCGAGGCAGCGGTCGGGGAACGGAAGGTGGACGGCGTTGCCGATCGAGAACTCCACGCGGCCGTGCGAGCCGTCGAGAACTCCTGCTGCCCGCATGCGATCGCGGCCAAGCGCGAGCATCGCGGGCGAGAGATCCTGAACGAAGAGCTCGCCCCCGGGTCCGAGCCGCTCAGCGATACGCACGCTGTCGCGACACGTCCCGGCGCCCGTCTCGAGCACTCGATCGGAGGGGCCGATCTCGAGAAGGTCGATCATCTTGCGGCGGACCGCGGCCTCGTCCTCGTAGAAGCTCGCAAAGAGCCAGTCGATGACAGCATCGTAGGAACGAGCCGTCGCCTCGTAGTACTCCTTCTCCCTCACTTCCTCCGCGCTGTACGACTCCTGCTCGGACTCGATGAGGTGCGCGACGCCGTCGACCACCGGATACCTGCGGCTGCTCGCGGACACCAGGACGCCGCGTACGACGTCCTCGCCGGATTCCTCGGCTGGCTCGATGCGAAGTGCCTCCCCGCTGTAGGGGCAACGGTAGGTCTCGGCCGCGGCTCGCTGCATTCCAGCGTCTCCTAGGATCGAGCCCCGCGGCCCGCGTCAGCTGCGGCCCATCCGGCTGCTCCGCCAGCTCTCCACGCTCTCCGCGGGGGCCCACCGGTATCCGAGGTAGCGGGCCATGAATGGGTCGTCCGCGTGAGCGCCGCCCAGCATGCGCGGAAGGTCGATCTGCTGCGACAGGAACGGCAGCCCGATCAAGTGATTGATGCCGCGCCGCGGCTCACCCGAGGAGTTTTCTCCCGCACGGTGGAACATCATGGCGTCCATCACGATGAACGTGCCGGGGGCCGCAGCCATTACCTGCTCGTGCCGCCGCACGAACGAGTCGGTGGGGAACTCCTCGTGCCTGTGGCTCGCCGGAAGCGCGCACGTACCTCCGGTCGTGGAGTTGAACTCATCGAGGCAGAGGAGCGCAGCGATGGCGATCGGCCTTGAGGCAACCCAGTGTTGAAACGGCAGATCCCGGTGCCATCGGAGCTGGTAGTGCGGGCGTGACGGGCGGTTGATCACGCCGTTCTGCTGGAGCAGGACGAAGCTGTCGCCAAACACACGCCGGCAGAAATCCATCAGCGCCGGAGTCGTCGCGAGATCGAGGAAGATGCGGTCGTACGCGAGGAGACAGCGCGCCACGTCGGCGTCGTCGGAGTCCTCGAGCGACGCGTCCGCGAGGGCGTCGGCCTGCCGTGAGTACACCGTCGCGAGCTTTACCTGCAGGTCTTCAAGGCGTCCCGCGTCGAGCCCGCTGTCGAGTTGCGTGTATCCGATGCGCGTCAGCTCCTCGACCTTCGTGTCGAGCTCGTCCCCCCCTTCGCTCGCCAGGACAACGCCGTAAGAGCTGACTTGTTGCTCACGCACTCTCATTCGCCTATCCGCGGGTGCTAGCCGGCCTCGGCGTATCCGAAACCGGTCGCCCCGTGCTGGTTACCGTTGTAAAACATGAGCAGGCGATCGCCGACGCACACCACCTGCGGGTAGCAAATCATCTCGGAGTCCCATCCGTCGGTCGACCGCTCGATCCCGGCAAGCGAATCGCGCCGCGTCCATTGAAGGCCGTCGCGCGACTCGGCGTAGCCGATGCGGTAGGGCTCCTTGAACGAGCGGATCGCGTACCACATCCGGTAGAGCCCGTCATCGAGCAGGACCGAGGGGCGCCCGACCGCGTACTCGCCGGGTGCCTCGGGTGAGATACATGGGCCCGCGTCGGCGGCCCACCTGACGCCATCCGGTGAGGTTGCATGGTGGATCGCGACCTCGTAGTGAAGCCCGTGTTCATCCGAGACCCAGCCCCGAGCGGACACGTACCACATGCGGAAGGCTCCGTTCTGCGGCATCACGTACGGCGCGCCCCGCAGAAACGGGTCGTCGTCGGTGCGATCGAGAACCGGCGTCCGGCCATGCTTCTTAAATCCCTCGCCGCGACCGTCATCTATCGCGAGCCCGGTGAAGATCAGGTACGGAACCCGCTCCGCACGCTGCCAGCCCTGGTAGTACAGCCGCCGCGTCCCGCCCTCGCCGACGATGGAGAACGCGGTTGCGCCGGAGTCGTCGAACGCCCCGAGATCGCCGACGTCGAGCACCGGCTCGGGCGACTCGTGCACGATCCGCCGTGGATCGTGGGCGTCCAGGTCGACGAATCCGGTTCGGCCGAACCTCTTCTCGTCGAGCGCCGTGAAGTAGACCCTGAGTCGATCGTCGAGAACCTCGACCGTTGGGAACGCCGCGTAGCCGCGCGCCCACCACCGAGCTCCATCGGGCGCGTAGATACGCCCGCGCTTACGCCACTTCACGCCAACGCACTGTTCGGCGCGGTGTCGAGCCCGTCCACCGGGCGGACGGTATCGGCTAGAAACCCGGCATGGACGGCTCGCGCGATACCGGCCCTGCCCGGCCGCCGGTGCGCGAGCCGCTAGCGGGTCCCGAGCTGCGGCGGCGTGCCACTGGTGCGGCGCTGCTACTCGGTGCGCGCGGTGCGTTCATCCTGGTGCTCGGGCTCGGCGCCAACGTCCTGCTCGCTCGGCTCCTGGTGCCGCGAGACTTCGGGATCGTCGCCCTCGGGACCGTCCTACTCACGCTCGGCGGCTATCTCGTGGATGGGGGGCTGGGCGCGGCGCTGATCAGGCGGCCCGACCCGCCCACGAAGAGCGAGCTCGAGGCGGTGAACGGGGCGCAGCTTGCCGCAACCGGGGGCGTGGCGCTCGCCTGTGCCGCCGCCTCGATCCCATTCGGGCGCGACGGCCTCGTGGTGGCTGTCATGGTCGCAGCGCTCCCGATCACGATTCTCCGAGCGCCTTCGGTCATCCTCTTGGAGCGACGGCTCGAGTACCGCCCGCTCGCAACGGTCGACGTCGTTGAGGCGATCTCGTTCTACGTGTGGGCCGTTAGCACGGTGGCGCTGGGCATGGGCGTCTGGGGTATGGCCAGCGGCATGATCGTGCGGGCCGTGGCCGGCACCGCCGTGATGACGAGGATGGGCCCTGTGGGCCTGCTCCGACCCAGGTGGTCTTGGTCGGTGGTTCGCCCGCTGCTCAGCTTCGGCGCCAAGGTACAGGTCGTCGTTGTCGTCGCGATCGTGCGCGAGCAGGGGCTGAACGTGGCTGTTGCGGCCATCGCGGGCGTCGGCGCACTCGGCGTGTGGAACCTGGCATGGCGTGTCCTGCAGGTGCCGTTCACGCTCTTCGCGGCCGTCGGCCGAATCGCCTACCCGGCCATGTCACGTCTGCTTGCCGCGGGGGAGGACCCTCGTCCGGTCATCGAACGCGGCCTCGCGACGGTGGCGGTCGCGACGGCGTTCATCCTCGTGGGCATAGTGAGCTTTGCCCCCGCGCTACCGACGCTCGTCGGCCGCGCGTGGGGCGACGTCCCTGCAACGTTGCTCTGGTCATCGCTCGCGATGATCGTCGGCGCTCCAACGTACGTGGTGATCGTCGGCCACCTCTACGCCGCCGACGACGTGGGGACCGTCGTGCGCGCGGTGCTCGCCCAGACGATGTGCTGGTTCGCGGTCTCCCTGCCGCTCATCTCGTCGATCGGCCCGCCTGCCATCGGCCTCGGTTGGGTCGCCGGCGCCGCTGTCAATGCGGTGATCCTCGCGAGGCAGGCGATCAGGCGTACCGCCGCCGCCGTCGGGGCGAGCCTCGCCGCGCCGACTGGCATCGCGATTTTGGCCGGCGCGCTCGGCTGGCTGACCGCGTCCGCGGGGACGGAGACGGTGCTGCGAGGCCTGCTCGGCGCGGCCGTGGGTGAGCTCGTGCTCGTGGGCGGGCTGACCCTCGTCCGCCGTGCGCTCCTTCGTGATACCTACCGACTGCTGGTGCGGTCGGTGCGAAGCGCTACGGCGCCGCCGGGGTGACGGCTTGACTGGGTGGCCGCGCGACTCAGCTCCGCGGGACCGTGCCCCTGAAGGTGCCGTTGGCCGAGCTGCTGTCGACGCCGCGACGGCGAGACAGGCTGGCTCCACTAGCAGGAGGACGCGGGTGAGCGCCGTCATTCGCTCATCACCAAGCGCCGGTATTCGTCGTGATCGCGCACGTACTCCTCTTCCTCATACGGCAAGGATGCCAGGACCACGGCGATCGAGCCGGACGCGAAGTCCACGAGCTCGGACCACAGCATCGCCGGGACGTAGAGGCCGACGTTGGGCTGGCGCAGCTCGACGGTCCGCCGGCCGCTGCCGTCGTCGAGCTCGACCGTGATCGCCCCCATCGCCGCCACGATCACCTGCTCGAGCCGGCGGTGCGCGTGGCCGCCCCGGTTCGCGCCCGCCGGGATGTCGTACAGGAAGAACACCCGCGCGAGGTCGAACGGGATCTCGACATGGGCCTGGACCGGGGTGATGAAGCCGGACTCGCTCTGGATCCGCGGCAGCTCGATGAGGCGCGCGTCGTCGAGCGACGGCGTCACGGGCGGCGCTCCTGGAGCGCCCGGAAGTCGCCGTAGTCGCGGATGTAGTCATCCTCGTCGTAGTGCTCCGACGCGAGGATCAGGCACACGGCGTTCGTCGAGAAGCTCTCGAGCTGCCGCCAGATCATGTTCGGGACGAAGAGCCCGACGTAGCCGCGGCTGAGCAGGTGCGTCGCGCGGCGCGATCCGTCGTCGACGTGGACCTCGAAGCTGCCGGAGAGGGCGATGATGACCTCGTGGAGCCGCCGGTAGGCGTGCCCGCCGCGTTCCTCGCCGCCCGGCACCCCGTAGATCCAGTACGCGCGCCGGATCGGGAACGGCACATCACGCTCACCCTCCACGAACGTGAGGTTCCCGCGCGGGTCGCTCACCTTCGAGAACGGCGTCGGCTGACAGTCGCTGACGGTGTGGATCATGCCGCGAAGTCACTGATCCTCGCGGCCACCCGCGCCAGGTCTTCGTCTGTGAGCTCGGGGTACATGGGCAGGCTCAGAACCTCGTCGGCGCACGCTTCCGTGACCGCGAGGTCGCCTCCCGGCGCGGCAGCTTCGTACGCCGGCTGGAGGTGGACCGGAGGCGAGTAGTGAATCCCGCTGCCGACGCCGCCTGCCGCGAGGTGCGCCCGGAGCGCGTCGCGCTCAGGGCTGCGCACGACGTAGAGGTGGAACACGTGCTCGCCCCTCTCGTCGGCGTGCGGGAGCGTCAGCGGCAGTCCGCGGAGAGCCTCGCCATACGCGGCGGCGAGCCGCCGGCGCGCGAAGTTCCAGCGGTCGAGGTGGCGGAGCTTGACCCGCAGGACGGCAGCCTGGAGCTCGTCGAGCCGGCTGTTGCCGGCGACCGCGACGTGCCGCCCGTCCGCAGCGCGGCCGTGGTCGCGCAGCAGTCGTACGCGCTCCGCGAGCTCGGGATCGTCCGTCACGACAGCGCCCCCGTCGCCGTAGCCCCCGAGGTTCTTCGTGGGGTAGAAGCTGAAGCACCCGACGTGCCCGAGCGCACCCGCCCGCCGCCCGCGGAAGGTGGCGCCATGGGCCTGAGCGGCGTCCTCGATGACCCACAGCCCCCGCTCTTCGGCCAACCGCCCGATCGCGTCCATGTCCGCGCACTGCCCGTACAGGTGGACCGGCACGATCGCCCGGGTGGCGGGCGTGACCTGCTCGGCCGCGCGCTGCGGATCCATCGTGTAGGTGATCGGGTCGACGTCGACGAGGACGGGGGTCGCGCCGCACAGCTGCATCGCGAACGCGGTGGCGGGCATGGTGTGCGACACGGTCAGCACGTCGTCGCCGGGCCCGAGGCCGCAGGCGCGTCCGGCCAGGTGCAGGGCGTCTGTCCCCGACGCGGTCGTCACGCAGTGCGCCGTCCCGCAGTAGGCCGCGAAGTCGGCCTCGAAGGCTTCGACCTCCGGTCCGAGGATGTAGCGCCCGCTCGCCAGGACGCGTTCGATCGCGCCCTGGATCTCTGCGCGCAGCGCCTCCAACTGCGCCAGGACGTCCGCGCGCGCGATCTCTGCCGAAGGGCGCATGGGCCGCGATCATGGCAGCGGGCGCGCGCGGGCGCTGCGGGGCTCGTCGGTCCTGCGTCCGCGTTCGCGGCTGCTATGGATGCCGCCGTGCCGCTCCGGCTGTCGATCGTCATCCCGTCCTGGAACGCAGCCGGCGTCCTCGGGGCCTGCCTGGACAGCCTCGAGCGCCAGGAGCTCGAGGGCGGCTTCGAGACGATCGTCGTCGACAACGCGTCGACCGACGACACCGCGGCGGTCCTGCGCCGGCACGCCGACCGGGTGCGCGTGATCGCCAACGACCGCAACGTCGGGTTCTCGGCGGCGAACAACCAGGCGGCGGAGGTGGCTGAAGGGGAGATCCTCCTGTTCCTGAACAACGACACCGAGGTGCAGGACAGCCGCGGCCTCGAACGGCTGCTGCGCGCGTTCGACGACCCCGGCGTCGGCCTGGCCGGGCCGATGCTCGTCAACCCGGACGGAACCCTCCAGCCGTCCTGCGCGGCGCATCCGGGCGTCGGCCGGGCGCTGGTGGTGACGAGCGGGGTGCACCGCCTGCTGCCCGACCGGCTGCTCGCGCGGGTGGAGCCGGAGCGCTGGTCGCACGACCGCTCGCGTGACGTTCCGTGGGTCAAGGGAGCGGCGGTCGCGGTGCGGGCGGAGCTCTTCCGTGAGCTGGGGGGCTTCTGGCCGCGGCTGTACGCCGAGGAGCAGGACCTCGCCCTGCGCGCCCAGCGGCGCGGCGCCCGCGTGCGGTTCGAGCGCTCCGCCCGGATCATGCACATCGGCAACCACTCGTTCGCTCAGCGGCTGTCGACCGCCGAGCGGGCCGAGCGGGTCGCCGGGGCGGAGGTCGTCCTCCTCCAGACCCACTACCCGGGCCCGCGCGGCGCGGCGATCCGGGCGATCGTGGGCGGTGGCTTCGCCGCCCGCGCGCTCGCGCACCGCCTGCTCGGACACCGCGACCGCGCGGCGGTGTTCCGGGCGATGGCCCGCGTCTACGCCAGCGAAACATCGGGACCGCGTCCCGGTTAACGACGCGATGCCCGTGCTTCTCGTCGCGTTCCGCACGCTGCTACCACCGGCATCACCGATCCCCTCGATGCCGCCTTCGCGGAGCGCGACGGCATCGCCTCGTACCACGTCTCGCGCCGTGCCGGGATCCAGGTCGTCCGCGTGCCGGTGGCGTGGAGCGGCGTCGCGTCGCGGGCGCCCGCAACGCGACCGACCCGGCCGACGCCGCCTACGAGTGGAAGTTCGTCGACGATCGCGTGCATCGCATCGTCGCCAACGGCCTGGTGCCGGCCGCTGCTGTCGGTGTACTCCGCGCCGCCGTGGGCGCGAAAGCGGGGCCAGACGCCGCAAGCCGGTGACCTCGGCGCCTTCATGAGCGCGATCGCGCGTCGCTACGACGGCGCGTCGGGGCAGCCCCGCGTCTCGCTGTGGCAGATCTGGAACGAGCCGAACCTGAAGTCGTTCATGGCGACCGAGAACGGTCCCGCGGACTACCGCGAGATGGTCGCCCGCAGCTACCCGGCGATCAAGGCCGTCCACCGCGGCAACGTCGTCGTCGCCGGCGGCCTCGGGCCCTTCGGCGGCCCGAACGGCAGGTACGGCATCGCGCCGCTGAGGTTCATGCGCGCCCTCTTCCGCAGGAAGACCCCGTTCGACGTGTGGTCGCACCATCCGTACACGTCGGGGTCGCCGGCGCGACACGCGTACGCCAAGGACGACGCTTCACTGGGCGATCTGCCCGAGATCCGCCGGCTGCTCGGCCGCGCACGCAGCGCGGGCCGGATCCGCTCGACGCGCCTCTGGGTGACGGAGTTCTCGTGGGACACGAAGCCGCCCGACCCGTTCGGCGTTCCCGTGCGCGAGCACGCCCGCTGGGTCGCGGAGGCGCTGTACCGGATGTGGACGAGCGGCGTCGATCTCGTCGTCTGGTTCCAGCTGCGCGACAACCCGCACGAGGGCTTCGCGTGGGGCCAGACCTTCCAGTCCGGCCTGTACTACCGGACGACCGCGCTCTACGACAACGAGAAGCCGAAGCCGGCGCTGCGCGCGTTCCGGTTCCCGTTCGTCGCGCTGCCGCGGGGGCGGCGGGTGGTGCTGTGGGGCCGGACCCCCGACAGCCGCGCCGCGCGCGTGCTCGTCCAGCGACGCACGCGCCGCGGAGGGTGGGACGGCTTCCTGGTGCTGCGCGCCGACCGTCACGGCATCTTCCGCGGGTCGCTGCGCGGGCACCGTGGCGCCATGCTGCGCGCGCGCGTCGGCCGCGGCAACGCGAGCTTGCCGTTCGCGGTCCGCCGCACGCGCGATCGCCCCGTCTACCCGTTCGGGGGCGACGATCCAGGGGCGCTGCGCGAGAACGACCGCTGATCCGGGTAGCGAACCCGTATGGGCCTTCCCGAGCCGCGGACCGACGGCACCGCCTTCGTCACCGGCGCCTCCGCCGGGATCGGCGCCGAGATCGCCCGCGAGCTCGCGCGGCGCGGCCATGGCGTGACGCTCGTCGCGCGGCGGCGCGAGCGGCTCGAGGAGTTGGCGGCCGAGCTGTCCGACGGGCATGGCGTGCGCGCGGAGGTGCTGCCCGCCGACCTCACCGACCCCGGCGCGCGGGCGGCGCTGCCCGCGCGCGTCGAGGCGCTCGGGCTCGAGGTCGACGTGCTCGTCAACAACGCCGGCTTCGGGACGTCCGGGTGCTTCCACCAGGCCGACGTCGAGCGCGAGATCCAGCAGGTCCGCATCCTCGTCGAGGCGGTCGTCGACCTGACCGGGCGGTTCCTGCCTCCGATGGTCGAGCGTCGCAGCGGCGCGGTGCTGAACGTGGCGTCGACCGCCGGGTACGCCGCGCTGCCACGGATGGCGGGCTACGGCGCGGCGAAGGCGTGGGCGCGCTCGTTCACGCAGGCGGTCCACGAGGAGGTCAAGCGGTTCGGGATCGCGGTCACCGCGCTGTGCCCCGGGCCCGTCGAAACCGAGTTCTTCGACGTCTCCGGCCCCACGCCGATCGAGAACGTCATCCCGAAGCCGGCGTGGGTCGACGCCGAGCTGTGCGCGCGGGTCGCGCTCGACGGCCTCGAGCGCAACAGGGTCGAGGTCGTCCCCGGCCGCGCGATGCAGGCGATCGTCGCCGCCGGGCGCGTGACGCCGCACGAGGTGCGCGGCCCGCTGTTCGGACGCTTCTTCCGCTAGGCGGTCCGCGCGTGATCTCTCGACTGCGCGCCGCGCTGTCCCGCCAGCTCTCGCACCCGAGCGGGGCCGGCGGCAGGATCGTCGCGCGGCTGATGAACCGCGGCAACCGGGGGCTCAACGACCTGGCCATCGCGCGGCTGGAGGTCGAGCGGGGCAGCCGCGTCCTCGATCTCGGCTTCGGCGGCGGGCTGACGTTCGCGCCGCTGTGGGAGCGCGGCGCGACGGTCGTCGGCATCGACCGCGCCGAGGACATGGTGGGCGCGGCGCGTACGCGCTTCGCGGACGAGGTGGCCGCCGGCCGGCTGGAGCTGCACGCGGGCGACGTCGGGCGGCTGCCGCTGGCCGACGGCGCGGTCGACCGCGTGCTGACCGTCAACACCGTCTACTTCTGGCCGGACCTCGCCGCGGCGTTCGGCGAGGTGCGGCGCGTGCTCGCGCCCGGCGGACGGCTCGTGGTGGCCATCCGGGACATGAAGGTGATGCAGCAACTCGATCCGGCGGTGTTCTCGCTTCGGGGCCCGGAGGAGCTGGCCGCGGCGCTGCGGGACGCGGGGTTCGCCGAGGCCGACGTGGAGACGCCGCCCGGCGGGAGGACGCATCTGATCGTCGCGAGGCCGGCGGCCTAGCCGGCGAGTACGCGCGCCCGCTCGAAGACCGCGTCCATCATCGGCGGCGTCAGCACGCCGGTGAACGTGTTGTGCGGGCTCGGGTGGAAGCAGCCGAGCAGCGTCCACGGCGCGCCCCCCAGCTCGGCGCCGTGGCCGAACTTCGGCCGCGGCCGGGGCACCGGGTCGCCTCCGGGCATGGCCGCGCGCGCGTGGAGCGCCGCGTCCCACGCGAACGCCCCGAGGCACACGAGCACGCGGGCGTCCGGCAGCAGCCCCAGCTCGGGCACCGCCCACGTCCGGAGGCACGTGTCGCGCTCGGCGGGGGTCGGCTTGTTGGCCGGCGGCGCGCAGCGCACGGCCGCCGTCACCCACAGGTCGCTCACCCGCAGTCCGTCGTCGCGCGAGACGGAGAGCGCCTGGTTCGCGAAGCCCGTGCGATGCAGCGACGCGTAGAGGAAGTCGGCCGAGCGGTCGCCGGTGAACACGCGCCCGGTGCGGTTGCCGCCGTGTGCCGCCGGCGCGAGGCCGAAGACGACGACCCGCGCCTGCGGGTCGCCGAAGCCGGGGATCGGCCGGGCCCAGTACTCCTCCTGCGCGAAGGCCGCCCGCTTGGTCCGCGCGGCCTCCTCACGCCACGCGACGAGCCGGGGGCAGAGCCGGCAGCGCGTGACCTCGTGCTCGAGCCTCGCGAGCGCGTCAGGCGCGGCGGGGCTCAGGCGGGGCCCTGCTCCACGATCCCGGTGACCACGCGGGCGATCACGGGCTCGAGCTCGCGGATGTCGGCGGGGCGGCCGTGGCGCAGCTGGCGCGAGGTCAGCTCGACGATCGCCCCGACGATCGCGAACGCGTCGTCGAGCGAGGCGAGGCGCGCGGCGCCGTAGCGGTCGTGCGCCGTGGCGTTCTTGGCGTCGACGAGGCGGGCGAAGTCCTCGAGCACCGCGTCGCGGCGCGCGGTCGCCCGCGGCCCGGCCCCGATGATCTCGACGAGCAGGGTCCGCGCGTAGTCGGGATACGCCTCGATCGCCGCGAGGAAGGCGCGGACGCCGCCGAGCACCCGCTGCTCCGGCGTCGACCCCGCGACGTCGACCTGGACCGCGCCGGCCACCGCCTCGCTGACCTGGCGGCCGGCCGCGTCGAACAGCGCGAGGATGCACTCCTCCTTGTTGGCGAAGTGCTCGTAGAACGTCGCCTTCGACATGCCGGCCTCGCGGCTGATCGCCTCGGCGCTGGCCTCGGCGTAGCCGACGCGCGCGAAGACGGTCGCGGCCGCGTCGAACAGCCGCGCGCGCTGGCGCTGGCGGCGGACCTCCAGCGGCGGCGCGTGGCGGCCGCGCGGGATGGGTGGGGATTCCGACGACATCATGTCCCAGGATAGGAACCGGGCCGGTAGGCTCCCGCGCCGTGTCGCGCCTCGTCACGTTGCCGCTCCTCGCCCTCGCGATCCTCGTCCTCGCCGCCTGCGGCGGAGGCGGCGGCGACTCCGCGACCGACTTCAGCGGGGCCGAGCAGGAGGTCGCGCGCGCGATCGAGGACCTCGAGGAGGCCGGCCAGGAGGACGAGCCGCGGCGCATCTGCCAGGCGCTGCTCGCCCGCGAGGTCGTCGAGCGGATCGAGCAGGCCGGCGACGGCGACTGCACGAAGGCCGTCGAGCGGGCGCTCGACCAGGCCGACACGTTCACGCTCACGGTCGAGGACGTCACCGTCACGGGCGACAAGGCGACGGCCCGCGTCGAGACCGGCGTCGACGAGGAGAAGGTCGAGACGATCGAGCTCGTGCGCGAGAACGGCGGCTGGCGGGTCGCCGCGCTCCCCGGCTCGGCCAGCTAGCGGCCGAGCGCCTTGCCGTACTGGCGCTCGTAGTACGCGCGGTAGTCGCCGGAGCGGATCGGCTCCCACCACCACGCGTTGTCGCGGTACCAGTCGACGGTCCGCGGCAGGCCGTCGGAGAAGCGCACCTGCGCCTCCCAGCCGAGCGCGCGGATCTTCTCCGAGCCGAGCGAGTAGCGGCGGTCGTGCCCGGGGCGGTCGGTGACGTACTCGATGATCGACTCGTCGGCCCCCGTCAGCTCGACGATCCGCTTGACGACCTCGAGGTTCGGGCACTCGTCGGGGCCGCCGACGTTGTAGACCTCGCCGGCGCCGCCGTGCTCGAGCGCGTGGCCGATCCCGCGCGCGAAGTCCTCGACGTAGAGCCAGTTGCGCACCTGCATCCCGTCGCCGTACACCGGCAGCCGGTCGGCGTGCAGCGCGTTGAGGATCATCAGCGGGATGAGCTTCTCGGGGTACTGGTACGGCCCGTAGTTGTTCGACCCGCGGCAGATCACCGTCTCCATGCCGAACGTGTGGAAGTAGCTCCACACGAGCAGGTCCGCGCCGGCCTTCGTCGCGCTGTACGGCGACGACGGGGCGAGCGGCGACTCCTCGGTGAAGGAGCCCTCCTCGATCGACCCGTAGACCTCGTCGGT
The DNA here is from genome assembly GCA_030447275.1 of Solirubrobacteraceae bacterium. Taxonomy (GTDB): domain Bacteria; phylum Actinomycetota; class Thermoleophilia; order Solirubrobacterales; family Solirubrobacteraceae; genus CADCVT01. The sequence goes on from JAUJPF010000009.1 coordinate 43,303, forward strand.
CGAGACCTGCACGTAGCGGATGCCGCGCCGGCGGGCCTCCTCGAGCAGCACGTACGTGCCCTGCGTGTGCGTCTTGACGAACGCGTCGGGCTCGGCGATCGAGCGATCGACGTGCGTCTCCGCTGCGAAATTGATGACGGCGTCCACGCCCTTCCCCATCGCCTCGGCCGCGGCCTCGGGATCCTCGATCGCGCCGTGCACGAACGTGTGCTCGACGTCCTGGAGGTTCTCGGGCCGCCCCGCGTACGTGAGCTTGTCGAGCACGACGACGTCGTCGCCGTGGTCGCGGACGCGGATCCGCACGAAGTTCGAGCCGATGAACCCGGCGCCTCCGCAGACGAGCAGCCTCATGCGGGAACGACCTCCTTGACGTGCTGGGCGACGCCCTCGTGCCAGTCGGGCAGCCGGATGCCGTCCTCGCGCTCGGTTTCGAGCACGCTGAACGCCGGCCGCGGCGCGGGGCGGGGGAACTCCTCGGTCGTCACGGCGACCACGCGGCAGTCGAGCTCGCGCAGCCGCATCGCCTCGATGGCCAGCTCGAACCACGAGCAGGCGCCGCCGCCCGCGGCGTGGAAGAGGCCGCTCGCGCGGCGCTCGGCGAGGTCGACGAGCGCCGGGGCGAGGTGGCCGGTCCACGTCGGCGAGCCGATCTGGTCGAAGACGACCGACAGCTCGTCGCGCTCCTCGCCGAGCTTCAGCATCGTGTCGACGAAGTTCTTGCCGCCCTCGCCGAACAGCCACGCCGTGCGGGCGACGGCGTGGCCGTCGTCGGCCGAGCGCACGCCCTCCTCGCCCAAGAGCTTCGAGCGGCCGTAGGCGGTGGTGGGGGCGACGGGGGCGGACTCGACGTAGGGCCGGCGCGCGTCGCCGGCGAACACGTAGTCGGTCGAGACGTGCACGACGTGCACGCCGCAGCGCGCGACGTTGGCGGCCGCGTCGCCGTTGACGCGCGTGGCCAGCTCCTCGTTCGCCTCGCACGCGTCGACGTCGGTGAACGCGGCGCAGTTGACGATCGCGTCCGGTCGCTCGGCGTCGACGAACGCGCGCACGGCGCCGGCGTCGGTCAGGTCGAGCTCGGGCAGGTCGGTGCCCCGCGTCTCGTGCCCGCGCTCGCGGGCGACGTCGACGACGCGGTGGCCGAGCATCCCCTTGGCTCCGGTGACGAGCAGGCGCACGGCTAGAGGATCCCGATCTCGCTGTTGTCGCCGACCATCAGCCGGAACGCGCGCGGCTGGCCGACCGAGCGCCCGACGCGCACGTTGCGCCCGAGCAGCGACGACTCCATCCGCCCGTCGAGGCCCTTCACCACCGACCCCTCGAGCAGGATCGAGTGCTCGACCTCGGCGCGCTCGATCTCGCAGCCGGGACCGACGGCGGTGTACGGCCCGATGTAGCAGTCGGTCAGCTTCGCGCCGGCGCCGATGATGGCCGGGCCGCGCACGGTCGAGCGCTCGAGCCGGGCGCCGGGCTCCACGATCACGCGGCCGTGCGTGTGCGAGTCGACGAGGTCGCCCTCGACGCGCGTCTCGATCGTGTCGAGCACGAGCCGGTTGGCCTCGAGCATGTCGTCGAGGCGGCCGCTTCCACCAGCCCTGCACGATGTGCGGCTCGACGCGCTGCTCTGAGTCGACGAGGTGCTGGATCGCGTCGGTGATCTCGAGCTCGCCGCGCGGACTGGGCTGGATGGCGCGGGCCGCGTCGTGGATGCCGGAGGTGAACATGTAGACGCCGACGAGCGCGAGGTCGGTCTTGGGCTCGGGCGGCTTCTCGAGCAGGCGCGTCACCCGGTCGCCGTCGAGCTCGGCGACGCCGTAGTGCTCGGGGTCGGGCACGGGCGTGAGCAGGATCAGCGCGTCGGGCTCGTGGTTGCGGAAGTCCTCGACCAGCTCGGTCATCCCGCCCTGGAGCAGGTTGTCGCCGAGGTACATGACGAACGGGCTCGAGGCGAGGAAGGGCTCGGCGGTGAGCACCGCGTGCGCGAGGCCCGCGGGCTCGTCCTGGAGGATGTAGGTGATCCGCACGCCGAAGCGCTCGCCGTCGCCGGTGACCGCCTTGATCTCGTCGCCGGTCTCGGGGGCGATGATGATCCCGATCTCCTCGATCCCCGCGGCGGCCATCGCCTCGATCCCGTAGAAGAGCACGGGCTTGTTGGCCACCGGCACGAGCTGCTTCGCGCTGGTGTAGGTGATCGGGCGCAGCCGGGTTCCCCGGCCGCCAGAGAGGATGAGGCCCTTGAGCGGCTCCACGGCGGGAGGGGAGGCTAGTAGGTGCCGCCGAGCTTGCGGTGGTCCCACGTCGCGCGCTCGCGCTCGACGAACCGCATGGCGACGCGCTTCGCCGCCTGCTTGGAGACCATGGCCCGCACCTCGTCGCCGAGCTCGCCGCCGGTGTAGCGGGCGAAGATCTCGAGCCCGAGCTCGCCGACGCGCTCGGTGTCGCGGACGAGCTCGACGTCGCACTTGAGCATCACGCCGCGCAGCTCCTGGTACTCCTCGCCGGCCTCGACCTGCAGCGACGCGCGCGCGTCGCGCTCGAGGTTGCGGACCTTCTGCGACTTGGCGAACGTCCACGCCCACAGCTCGCCGCCGCGGACGACGTACCAGAGCGGCATGAGGTGCGGGAACCCGTCGCGCCCGTTCGTCGCGCAGACGACGACGCGCTGCTCGTCGAGGAACGCGTCGACCTCCTCGGCGCTCATCGTGATCTGGTCGCGGCGGCTCACGGGCGGGGACGCTACCGGGCGCGCCAGGTGGCGCTCGTCAGGGTGAACGCGTGGTCGCCGCATGGCTCGCGGATCGCCTTGAACCGCAGCCCGTCCGGCGTCTGCGTCGCCCGATACCGGCCGCCGGTCTGCCTGCCGCGGCGGTCGGTGCAGTTGGTCTTCGGAGCCGTGACGACGATGTCGCCGTCCATCTGGAACTGCAACTGCTCGCCGCCGCCATCGGGCCCGGAGGAGTACATGGTCGGCGCGACGATCGTGAGGCGCCAGCGGCCGGGCTTCACCGGCAGCTTCGGGTAGCGCCGGACGTCGGCGCGCGTGATCGTCGCCGCGTAGCGCCCGTCGAGCGCCGTGCTCGTGGCCGGCCCCGGCTCCTCCTCCGGCGGCGCCTGCTGCGTCGTCGCGGGCGGGATGAGCGGCTCCTCCGGCTCGTCATCGTCGTCGGAGCCGCAGCCGCCCGCGAGGAGCGCAGCGGCCGCAAGCGACGCGACGAGCGCTCGCACGGTCACGGCGCGACGCTGCGGCGCGGGACGGGCGAGGACTGCATGATCGCCGTCGTCGTCTGGCCGTAGGCCGCGAACTCGTCGATCAGTGTCTCGAGGTGCTCGACGTCGCGGACGTACGCGGTCATCACGTAGCAGTCGTCGCCGGTGACGCGGTGGCACTCGACGACCTCCGGCGACTGGCGCGCCAGCTCCGCCACGTCGCGCAGCTGGCGGGGCGCGGGGCGGATGCGCAGGTGCACGCCGAGCCCGAGGCCGAGCCGGCGCGGGTCGACCTCGGCGCGATAGCCGGTGATGACGCCCTCGTCCTCCAGGCGCCGCACGCGCTCGGCGACCGCGGGCGACGAGAGCCCGACGCGGCGGCCGAGCTCGGCGAGCGACGTCCGCGCGTCCTCCTGGAGCTCTGAGAGCAGTCGAAGGTTCGTTGCATCGAGGAGGCCCTCGTTCGTAGGCACGAGGCGGAACATACCTGCGATCGGGCATGGGAACAGCGGTCGCCGGCGGTGAAGCTGAAGGGCGTGCCCCGCATCTGTACTTCGTCGTCAGCGCCGTGTTCCACTACCTCGGTCCCGCGTTCGCCGTGCTGCTGTTCGCGCGCGTCGACGTGCTTGGCGTGGCGTGGCTGCGGATCGCGTCCGCCGCGCTCGTCTTCGCCCTGTGGCGCCGGCCGTGGCGCGCGTTCCGCGCGCAGGATCGCGAGGGCCGGCGGCTGCTCGTCGCCTGGGGCAGCGTGCTCGCGGTGATGAACGCGTGCTTCTACCTCGCGATCGACCGGCTGCCGCTCGGCACGGTCGCCGCGATCGAGTTCGTGCCGGTCGTCGCGCTCGCCGCGCTCGGCGCGCGCACGGTGCGGAACGCCGGCGCCCTGGCCCTCGCGGTCCCCGGCGTCTACCTGCTCACCGGCGTGCAGATCGCGGCCGAGCCGCTCGGCCTCGCGCTCGCGTTCGCGAACGCGCTCCTGTTCGCGCTCTACATCGTGCTCGCCGACCGCGTGGCCAAGCGCGAAGGGCTGAGCGGCATCGACGGCCTCGCCGCGTCGATGCTCATCGCCGCGGTCGTCGTCAGCTTGATCGGCGGATGGCAGGCGGTGCCGGTCCTCGGCGACCCGGTGGGGCTGCTGGCCGGCGTCGGCGTCGGCGTCTCGTCCTCGGTCGTCCCCTACGTCGCCGACCAGCTCGCGCTCGCCCGCCTCGCCCGCGCGACGTACGCGCTGCTCGTGTCGCTCCTGCCGGCGACCGCGACCGTGATCGGGATCGTCGTGCTCGCGCAGGTGCCGACCGCGGCGGAGGTCGCGGGGATCGCGCTCGTCGTCGCCGGCGTCGCGCTGCACCGCGATGTGCCGGCCGTCACGCTGCCGGCGACGTGATCGGGGGAAGGGATCGCTGACGATGCAGACGCGCAGCCTCAAGTGGATCCTGTGGTTCGGAGTGGTCTCGACCGCGGTCCACTTCACCCACAACTTCGTCGAGATCGAGGAGTACCCCAGCTCGTCGATCCCGGATTGGGCGGTGCAGGTCGCGATCGTCGTCTCGTGGCCGATCTTCACGTGGATCGCCGTCCGCGCCTACCGGCTGTGGGCCCGGGGTGACGTCCGCGGCGCGCGGCCGCTGCTGGTCGCCTACGGGCTGTGGGCGATGGTCTCGCTCGGGCACTTCACGTCGGGCAACCCGGACATCCCGGCGTTCTGGTACGCGACGATCTTCACCGACGTGCTCGCCGGCGCGCTCGTGCTCGCGTTCCTCGCCGTCGCCGCTAGACGGCCGCGCCGTCGCGCAGCCGCATGACCGCCTCGCGGACGGCCTCGCGGGCGTCGACCGGTTCGAGGACGGCGGCGTCGCCGGCCTCCTTGAGGATCTCGCGCACGAGGAAGTCCGTCCCCTTGTAGCGCAGCTCCACGATCACGGCGCCGTCGGAGAGCTCCTGGGCGACGCGGCGCTCCTCGCTCGCCCAGCGGGCGCGATCGGGCGACACCCACACGCGCGCGGCGCGCGACGCCTCGACCTCGCCGGTGCGCGGCCAGCCCTCGACGTCGGCGGCGGGGTCGACCTCGGGGCGGCGCTCGAACCGCGTGTCGGTGACCTCGGCGGTCTTGATGCGGTCGAGGCGGAAGTGGCGGACGTCGTCCTTGGCGGGGTCGAACGCGGCGACGTACCAACCCTCGCGCCCGTTCATCAGCGCGTACGGCTCGATGGTGCGCTCCGACTGCTCGTCGACGGACTTGAAGTACACGATCCGCACCAGGTGCTGGTCGGCGATGGCCTGCGAGACGAGCCGGGCGATCTCGGAGTCGTCGGCGGTCGCGCTGACGATGTGCAGCTGCTCGCGCGGGTCCTCGCCCAGCGCGGCGACGACCTTGTCGCGCGCGGAGATGAGGTCGCCGGACGGCAGGTGGCCGCCGATGAGGTCGATCGCCGCGACGAGCGCCTTGGCCTCGACGGGGAGCAGGCGCGCCGGGCGCGCGAAGTTGTCGGCGTACGGCTCGGGGTCGACCTCGATCGTCCCGTCGGGGTGCAGCTCGGCGTAGAGGACGTACGTCCCGCCGCCGAAGCTCACGACGTTGAGGACGTTGAGGTCCTCCTGGAGCTCCTGTGCGGAGACCTGGAGGCGCTCGCGCACCTCCTCCTCCTGGAGCAGGACGCCGCGGCGCCCGGCGTCGATGAGGATGCTCGCGAGCGTCACGAGGCGCGCGAAGCGCTCCGGGCGGATCGACGTCTCGCGGCGGTTGGCCCCGCTCGGCGCCTCGGCCGCGGGCTCGTCGTCGGTGTCGCGCGGCGGGACCGGCGCCGCGAGCTCGGGGCCGCCGTCGTGGTTCTCCGCCAGCCGCTCGACGCGCTCGGCGACCTCGCCGGCCAGCTCCGGCGGCGAGAGGACGCGCGCGTGCTCGCGCAGCCCGAGCACGAACGACGCGACCTGGCGGCTGTTGGCGTACGCCGTGGAGAGGACGACCGCGCCGTCGGCCTCGTGGCGGATCTCGCCGAAGCGGCCGAAGTGGCGCTCGACCTGCCAGGCGATCCGCTCGGACACCCACACCTCGGCCGTCCCGACGGGCTGGCCGAACTGCCACTCGGCGCGGCCGGCGAACTCGCGCGGGTCGAAGTCCGTCGGGCGCTTGAAGTCGTGCTCGGCCTTCGTCGCGTAGGCGACCTTCCCGCGCATGCGCGAGAGGCGGAAGACGCGGATCGCGTCGCGCTCGTGCGAGCGCCCGACGAGGTAGAACTGGCCGCCCTGGAAGAGCAGGTGGTACGGATCCACCTTCCTGGGCGCGACGTCCCCGCGCTCCATCGTGAAGTAGTCGAACGTGATCGTCTTCTGCCGGAAGATCGCGGTCTCGACCTTGGCCAGACGCTGGCTCAGCTCGTGGCCGCCGGCGCTCGCGGTGATGCCGAGCGCGAGGCCGCGCTGCTCGGGCGCCTCGAGCGGGCTCGGGCGGCCCCACGAGATCTGCTGGAGGGCGAGGCGCAGCGGCTCGGCGTAGGCGAACTCCCCGTCGAGGAGGCTCAGCGCCGTGTGCAGCGCCGCCAGCTCGGAGTCGGTGAACTGGATCGCCGGGAGGTGGAAGTTCTCGGGGCGCAGCGAGTACGTCTCCTGCTCGCCGCCGGCGTCGATCGGCTTGTCGACCGTGAGCTGGATCCCGAGCGAGTCGAGCTCGGCGCGGTCGGCGTAGAAGCGCCGTGCGAAGGCGTCCTCGTTCATCCCGCTGTAGCCCTCGACGTCGCGGCGGATCTCCAGCGCGGTGACCGGCCGGCGCTCCGCCATGAGGTACGAGATCAGCGAGAGCTGCCGGATCAGCTTCTCGGTGTCCTTCGCCATTGGCGGCCACGATAGGGGGCCGGTCACGGACGACGTTTCGATCCCGCCGCTCTTTGCGGCATTTCTTGGGGGTATGCTGCCGCCGCGTGACGAAGCTGGTGGTGATCGACGATCACGAGGCGCTGCGGAGCGGCCTCGAGGTGCTGCTGAGCCAGGCGGGGCTCGACGTGATGGGCGCCGCCGGCAACGTCGCGGCCGGCCTCGATCTCATCGACCACACCGAGCCCGACCTCGCGCTGGTCGACATCCGGCTACCCGACGGCAGCGGGATCGAGCTGACGCGCCAGCTCCTCCAGCGCCACCCCGACCTCGCCGTCGTCCTCTACACGGGCGACGCCGACGCGGAGCTGCTGTACGAGGGGCTCGACAGCGGCGCTCGCGGCTACGTCCTGAAGGCCGGCTCGATGGACGAGCTGCTGTCGGCGATCAACCAGGTGGCCGACGGCGGGTCCTACGTCGATCCGCGGCTCGACCGCATCCTGCTCTCCCCGCGCGCGACCTCGCACGTGCCGCAGCTCTCACCGCGCGAGCGCGAGATCATGCACCTGATGGCCGAGGGCCACACCGCCGAGCAGATCGGCGACAAGATCACGGTCAGCATCGAGACCGTGCGCACCCACGTGCGCAACGTGATCCGCAAGCTCCAGGCCCGCAACCGGGTCCACGCGATCGCGATCGCGCTCGAGCGCGGCGAGATCCAGCTCGAGCCGCAGCCGGGCGATGGCTGACGACGCCGACGCGCGGCTCGCCAAGCTCGTCCACGACCTCCGCAGCTCGCTGACCGTCGCCGAAGGCTTCGCGCAGCTCCTCGCGCGCGACACGGGAACGCTGTCCCCCGAGCAGCGGGCGGACTTCGCGGGCCGCGTCGCCGCCGCGATGGCGGACATGCGCGCGCTGCTCGACGCGGCGCCCTGAGCTACGCCGCGAGCGGGACCGCGGCGCGGTCGCGGATCGTCGCGACGACGTCCGGGACGTCGGTGATGACGCCGTCGACTCCGAGGGCGACGAGCCGCTCGATCTCCGCCGGGTCGTTCACGGTCCACGGGCGGATGGCGAGGCCGGCCGCGCGGGCGCGGAACACGAGCTTCGGGGTGACCGCTCCGTGCGACGGGCCGAGGCCGGTGGCGAAGCGGGCGATCGCTCCGAGGCCGAACGGCGGCAGGCCGGCCGGGAACAGGGCGGCGATCTCGAGCCACGGCGCGGCGCGGTGCAGGCGGCGCAGGGCGCGGTGGTCGAAGGACTGCACGACGACGCGGCCGCGCAGGCCCGGGCGGTCGATCGCCGCGAGCAGGCGCGGCTCCCAGCGGGGCGAGGGGCGCTTGAGGTCGAGCAGGAAGCGGGCGCTGCGGGCGTAGCGCGTCAGCACGGTGTCGAGCGTCAGGGGGCGGGCGTCGGGGTCGAGGGCGGCGAGCGCGGCGGCGTCGAGGGCGTCGACCCGCCGCGGGTCTCCCACCGTGCGCAGCAGCGTGTCGTCGTGGACGACGACGAGCGTCCCGTCGGCGGTGGCTCGGACGTCGAGCTCGAGGACGTCGGCGCGCTGTGCGAGCGCGAGGTCGTAGGCCGCGAGCGTGTGCTCGGCGGCGTACGCGGAGGCGCCTCGGTGGGCGATGATCTCCTGCATGACCGCAAAATCGGCGATTTGCAGCAAGATCCCGTTACGCGGTCGTGACCGGGATGTGACGATCCTGCTACTGACCGTCGATCCGCAGCTCGAGCAGCGGCAGCGCGCGGCCCGTCGTCGCGGAGGTGCGCTCGCCGGTCCGGCGCGCGCCGCGGGAGCGGTAGAAGCCCTCGGCGTTGGGGTCGCTCTCGACCACCAGCGACGTGACGCCGGCCTCGCGCGCGGTCGCGACGGCCGCCGCGAACAGCCGCGCCCCGACGCCCGACCCGATGCGCTCCGGGTCGACGAACATCGCGACGATCTCCGCCGGCGAGCGGCCGAGGTCGAGCGCGTAGAAGCCGACCGGTCGCCCGCCGTCGTCGGCCACGCCCACACGTAGGCGGGCGATGTCGCCGGCGGTCACCTCGAGCTCCGGCCGCGCGCGCTCGAGGAACGCGTCGTCGTAGCCCCAGTGGGCCTTCGACCGGAACGCGAGCGCGCTGAGCGCCGCGGCGTCCTCCGCGCGCGCGGGCCGGATCACGACGTCGGATCCGACCCGCGGCGCGAGGTGCTACCGGTCGCCGTCGTTGTCGTCCCAGTACGGCTCGCGGCTGCCGGACTTCGCCAGGCCGCGGGAGATCATGTAGCCGAAGGTCAGGATCGTCACGTACAGCCACGCCTGGCTCGCGCCGAACCCGCCCCGATTCGTCTCGTCGACCATCGCGGCGGCGATGAGGATGCCGGCGAGGACGACGAGGAACGCGATGAACTCGGTCGTCTTGGGTGCGGCCTTCGTCTCGGTGGTGAGACGACGCGCGCCGGTGCGGCCGAGGCCGCTACTGCCGGTCCCTGTGGGACGGGGGTCTGAGGCCATGGGTGGCCCTCCTCTCGGGGGGTGGGCTGCACCTGGCGGCAGCCGACCGCGTCGCCTTACCCGGAGTTGGCACATACGAACTCAACACCGTCGTCCTGCAACCGACCGCCCCGCGCCGCCCCGCGCGCGCTCTACGCCGCTTCGCGCACCGGCTCCTCGCGGGCGCCGAAGTAGGCGCCGGCGCCGAGGGCGCGGTCGAAGGCCGACCACGAGGCGCCGTCGGGCAGCTCCTTCTCAAGGCGGTCGAAGGAGCCGAGGCGGCCTCCGAGGTTGTCGAGGAAGTGGACGAGCGTCGCCTCGCGGGTGCACGGGCGCACCGGGGAGCCGTGCTCGAGGGCGCCGTGGTGGCTGAGGATGATGTGGAGCACGGCCTGGGCGAGCGGCGCGGGGAAGCCGGGGAGGTCCTCGATCTCCCGCCGCACGCGGTAGTAGCCGAGCGGGATCTCGCCCTGGAGCCGCCCGAGGTCGGTCAGGTCGTGCGCGAGCGGGTCGGCGGTGTACGCCTCGAGCTTGCCGATGTCGTGCAGCAGCGCGCCGGTCACCGCGACGTCGCGGTCGATCCCCGGGAACGTCGCGCTGATCGCGCTGACGCCCTGGGCCACCGACAGGCAGTGCTCGAGCAGTCCGTGCCGATACGCATGGTGGAAGTGCTTGGCGGCGGGCGCGACGCGGAAGCGCTCCCACGCCGCCGAGCCCGCCCCGAAGAACCGGTCGAGGAGCCGCGCGAGGAACGGCTCGCGGATCGTGGCGAGCAGCTCGCGCAGGTCGGCCTCGAGCTGCTCGGCCGACCGCGGCGGCCCGTCGAGCAGGTCCTCGAGCGAGAAGCTCCCGGGCGCGGCCGGGCGCAGCGTGCGGATCGCGAGCTCCGGCCCGTAGCGCGGGTGGCGCGAGAAGCGGCCGCAGACGTGGACCGGCGTCGCCGCCTGCGCCTGGCTCGCGACCTCGGCGACGCCCTCCCACACGCAGCCGGTCACGCGGCCGCTGCGGTCGCCCAGCTCGAGCTTCAGGTACTCGCCGCCGTTGCGGCGCTGGCGGCGCTCGACGCCGCGCAGCAGCAGTACCGCCTCGACGTCCTGTCCCTCGTTGAAGTCGCGCACCAGCACGGCGCGGAAGATAGGTCCGCGAGCGGACGCATCCGCCCCGCGCTCAGCCCCCGTAGAAGCGGATCGCGTCGTCGGCCAGCGCGCGCGTCGATCGTTCGTTCCCGATCGAGTTGACGAAGACCGCGAAGCCCGGGATGAGCCTCGCGCCGACCCGCCGCGCGCCGTGCCGCGCGGCCACGCGCATGAGCCGCTCGGCGACCTTCTCGTCGCTGCCGCGGTCGAGCCGGCGCGTCGTGGCCGTCACCGCGAGCGGGCCCGCCGCGCCGTCGAGGGCGGCGCGCGCGGCGGCCGGATCGTCGAACAGGTCCCACAGGACGAGCAGCTCGGCGGGCCGCATCGGGTCGCGCGGATCGAACCCGTGCGCGGCCGCGATGTAGAAGACCATCCGCGACTGGATCCACAGCATCAGCGCGAGGTCGGGAACGATCGTCGCGAAGCCGCCGACGCCGGTTGCCGCACCGCTGAACCGCGCGAGTCGCGCGTGCGAGCGCTTCGCGCCGCGCGCGAGCTTCGACGGGTCGCCGCCGCCGCGCTCGGCGAGCCACTCGGCCGCCGCGGGGCCGTGCCGTGCGGCGGCGGCCAGCGCCAGCGTCTCGGGCGCGCGCTTGGGGTCGGCGCGCAGCGAGGCGAGCAGGCCGTCGGGCAGCGGCGGGCGGTCGTCGGTCTCCACGGGCGGGGATGATGCCGGGCGTGGCGTCCGAGAGCCGCTCCCCCCGCTGGACGCTCCTCGCGATCTGCGTCGCGACGTTCATGCTGCTGCTCGACATCACGATCGTGAACGTCGCGCTGCCGGAGATCGACCAGGACCTCGGCGCGAGTTTCAGCGACCTCGAGTGGGTCGTCAACGCGTACGCCCTCGGGCTCGCGGCGTTCCTGCTCGTCGCGGGCTCGCTCGGCGACCGCCTCGGCCGCCGGCGGATCTTCACGGGCGGGCTCGTCCTCTTCGTCGCGGCGTCGGTCCTGTGCGGGCTGGCGAGGACCCCGACCTTCCTCAACCTCGCGCGGGCGCTCCAGGGCGTCGGCGGTTCGGCCATGTTCGCGACGTCGCTGGCGCTCATCGCCGCCGCCTTCCCGGTCGGCCGCGAGCGGGCGAACGCGATCGGCGCGTGGGGCGCGACGATCGGCGCCGCGGTCGCCGTCGGGCCGCTCGTCGGCGGCCTCTGCGTCGAGCACCTCGGCTGGGAGTCGATCTTCTTCATCAACATCCCGATCGGCGCCGCGGCCGTGTTCGTCACGCTGCGCTACGTCGAGGAGTCGCGCGACCCGCGCCCGCGCCGCATCGACTGGGCCGGCGTGGTCGTGTTCAGCGCCGCGCTGTTCGCGCTCGTCTACGCGCTCGTGCGCGGCAACGTCGAGGGCTGGGGGAGCGCGCTGATCGTCGGCTGCCTCGTCGCGAGCGCGCTCCTGTTCGCTGGCTTCTTCGCGCTGGAGCTGGCCGTCGCCGAAACGTTCGATCTGCGGCTCTTCCGCAACCGGTCGTTCAACGGCGTCTCGATCGCCGCCTTCGGGCTCTCGGCCGGGATGTTCTCGATGTTCCTGTACCTGACGCTCTACATCCAGAACCAGCTCGAGTACAGCCCGCTCGAGGCCGGCCTGCGCTTCCTGCCGCTGACCCTCGTCTCGTTCGCCGTCGCGCCGCTGACCGCCCGGCTCGCCGAGCGGGGGCCTGCGCGCGTGTTCTTCGGCATCGGCCTCGGTCTGGTCGGGCTCGGCCTGCTGCTCATGCGCGCCATCACGCCGGACTCCGACTGGACCGCGCTGCTGCCCGGGATGCTCGTCGCCGGCGCGGGCGTCGGGTGCACGAACCCGATCATCGCGTCGGTCGCCGTCGGCGTCGTCGAGCCGCGCGACGCCGGCATGGCGAGCGGGATCAACAGCACGTTCCGCCAGGTGGGGATCGCGACGGGCATCGCCGCGCTCGGTGCCGTCTTCCAGGCGCGCGTCGAGAGCCGGACGCCCGGGCCGGCGCCCGGCGAGGTCCTGGCCAACATCCCGCTCGACCGGATCCCGCCGCCGCTGCGCGACGCCGCCCACGCCGGCTTCGTCGGCGCGCTCGACGACATCCTCCTCATCGGCGCGCTCGTCGCGCTCGCGGCGGCGGCGGCCGCGGTGGCGCTCGTCCGGCGATGACGCGCGAGCCGCTCTTCGAGCACCGGCTCGACCTGGCCGGCCGCTCGACCCGCGTGCTCGAGCTGGAGGGAACCGGCGCGCCCGCCGTCCTCCTCCACGGCTTCGCCGACTCGGCCCCCGCTCGGCCAAGCGGACGACGTGGCGCTACGTCGACGAGTTCTTCGTCGCCCACGGCAATGGCGCGCTGGGCGAGCACGCTCCGCTCGCCGCGTGAAAGGCGTCTTGCGGCCCCGCACGCGCGCGTGAGTACGCTCGCAACCGTGAGACTTCGACGCGCGATCGCGCTGTCCTTCCTCGCGCCGGCGCTCGCCGTCGCGCCGGCGACCGCCCAGGAGCCGCCGCTCGAGGAGCGCCAGATCATCGCGCCGGGCGTGAAGGCGGGCGGGATCGACGTCGGCGGCCAGAGCGTCGCCCAGGCCGCGCAGAGCCTCGACCTCGCGCTGCGCCCGCACGTCGAGCGGCCGGTGCTCGTGAAGTCGGCGGGGCGGGAGTTCGAGCTCACCGCCGCGCAGGCGAGAATCAAGTTCGACCCGCTGCGGACGGCCAAGCGCGCGTACTACGAGGGCCGCGACAAGGGCCCGGGCGTCGAGGTCGAGCTCGCGCTCAAGCACAGCGACGACCGCGTCCGCGCGTTCGCCGAGCGCGTCGACCGCGAGGTCTCGCGCAGGCCGCGCAACGCGAGCGTGCGCATCACGCTGACGCGCGTCTTCTTGCGCAAGGGGAAGAGCGGGCGCACGATCAACGAGCACCAGCTCGCGCGCACGATCGACAAGCTGCTCGCCGACCCGGACCGCAACCGCGAGGTCCGCGCGAAGCTCAACCCCGACCGCCCGGCGGTGCGCTCGCGCGACATGCGCCGCCGCTACAACACGGTCGTCACCGTCGACCGCGACCATCTCGTCCTGCGGCTGTTCAAGGGCCTGCGCCACCGCGAGACCTACGACATCGCGATCGGCTCGGCGGGCTTCGACACGCCCGCCGGCCTCTTCAGCGTCCAGAGCAAGCAGGTCAACCCCGCGTGGCACGCGCCGAACCGGCCGTGGGCGGGCAGCTACGCGGGCCGCACGATCCCCGGCGGCGCGCCCGACAACCCGCTCAAGGCGCGGTGGCTCGGCGTCAGCGGCTCGGTGGGGATCCACGGCACGGCGGAGGAGTGGTCGCTCGGCACCCGCGCCTCGCACGGCTGCATCCGCATGCGCGTCTCCGACGTGATCGAGCTGTACCGCCGCGTCCCGATGGGGACGCCGGTCCTCATCAGATAGAGCACCGCGGGCAGCGCCCGCGCAGCACGACGTCGTGCGAGTCCACCGTCCAGCTCAGCCGCTCGGCTAGCCGGCCGATCGCCCGCTCGAGCTCCTCGTCCTCGTAGGAGGCGACGCTGCCGCAGCGGTCGCAGACGATGTGGTGGTGGTGCTCGCCGCCGGCCAGCGCCGGCTCGTAGCGGACGACGCCCTCGCCGGCGTCCAGGCGCTGGACCAGCCGCAGCTCGTCGAGGACCTCGAGCGCGCGGTAGACCGACGCCAGGCCGACCTCGGTCCCCTCCGCCCGCAGCGCCTCCTCGATCTCCTTTGCGCTGAGGCAGCAGTGCTGGCGACCGAGCAGCTCGACGACCGTCCGCCGGGCCGAGCCGGCGCGGTAGCCCTCGCGCTCGAGCGTCGTCAGCGCGTGGTGTGTCCATTCGCTCACAGCGGTCAGGTTAGGACCCGCTACAAACAGGATACGTGTCTTACCTCATGCCTCGCATCGCGATCATCGGCAGCGGCTTCGCCGGCCTCGGCATGGCCATCAAGCTCAAGGAGGCCGGCATCGAGGACTTCGCCGTCCTCGAGCGCGACGACGACGTCGGCGGCACCTGGCGCGACAACACGTACCCCGGCTGCGCGTGCGACGTGCCGTCGCACCTGTACTCGTTCTCCTTCGCGCCGAACCCGGAGTGGAGCAGCACGTTCTCGCCGCAGCGCGACATCCAGGCCTACCTCCAGCGCTGCGCGCGCGACTTCGGCGTCTACCCGCACATCCGCTTCGGCTGCGAGGTCACGGCGGCGGCGTGGGACGACGACGCCCAGCGCTGGCGGCTCGAGACGACGCAGGGCGAGATCGCCGCGAACGTCGTCGTCGCCGCGCCCGGCCCGCTGAGCGAGCCGTCGCTGCCCGACGTCCCCGGGCTCGACCGCTTCCAGGGCACGGCGTTCCACTCGGCCCGCTGGGACCACGATCACGACCACGACGGCGAGCGCGTCGCGGTGATCGGCACGGGCGCCTCGGCGATCCAGTTCGTGCCCGAGATCCAGCCGCGGGTCGGCAGGCTCCACGTCTTCCAGCGCACGCCGCCGTGGATCGTGCCCAAGCGCGCCCGGCCGCTGACCGCGCTCGAGCGGCGCGTCTACCGCGCCGCCCCGCGGGCGCAGCTCGCGATGCGCGGCGCGATCTACTGGGCGCGCGAGTCGTTCGTGCTCGGGTTCATGAACCCGCGGATCGGCCGCCTCCAGGAGAAGGTGGCGCGCAAGTTCCTGCACACCCAGGTCTCAGACCCGGAGCTGCGCCGCCGCCTGACGCCGGGGTACCGGATGGGCTGCAAGCGCGTGCTGATCTCCACCGACTGGTACCGCACGCTCACCAAGCCGAACGTCGAGCTCGTGAGCGACGGGATCGCCGAGGTCCGCGAGCGGTCGGTCGTCGCGCGCGACGGTACGGAGCGCGAGGTCGACACGCTGATCTTCGGCACCGGCTTCCACGTCACCGACCTGCCGATCGCCGACTGGGTGCGCGGCCGGCGCGGGACGACGCTCACCGAGGAGTGGGGCGGCAGCCCCGAGGCGTACGTCGGCAGCGCGGTCGCCGGCTTCCCGAACCTGTTCTTCCTCGTCGGCCCGAACACCGGCCTCGGCCACACCTCGATCGTGTTCATGATCGAGTCCCAGGTCGCGTACGTCGTCGACGCGCTGAAGCACATGGCGGCGCACGGGGTGGCGAGCGTCGAGGTGCGCGAGGAGGCGCAGCGCGCGTACAACGCAGAGCTCCAGGAGCGCCTGAAGGGGACGGTGTGGAGCAGCGGCGGCTGCCGCAGCTACTACCTCGACGCCAACGGGCGCAACGCCTCGATCTGGCCGGGCTTCACGTACGGCTTCCGGCGGCGCACGCGGCGCTTCGACCCGCGGTCGTACGTCGCGCGGACGGCCGCGCCGCAGCGCGAGCCGCTCGGCACCGCGGCCGGCTAGAGGTGCAACGTGGCGCGGAGGAACTCATGAGCGATCGCAAGTCCCTGTGCGATCAGGCGTTGAGGGCAGTAACGCAACGACCCAGGGGGGTCCTCGATGTCCGCCAGCTCTCATCCCATCCGGCTTGTCGCCGCCGCGCTCGCTCTCGCCGCCTGTCTTGCGCTCTCCGCAGTTGCGGCGCCCGAGGCGCGGGCGGACCGCTGCAACCCGGAGGAGCTGGTCGACCGGGAGCCGATCCTGTTCGGCCCCGACCAGGGCCCCGTCTGCGACGTCATGCTCGGCATCGTCTATCCCTCGCTCGATTGCGACGCGACGACGCTCCGACGCTGCATCGCCACCCTCGACGCCGTCGGGACCGCGTACAAGAACGACCAGTGCGTCACCTACGACTTCGCCGGCAGCCAGTACTGCGTGCTGAGTGACACCACCGGCCGCTAGGCGCGTCATCCGCGCCGTCTCCTCCACCTAGGCGGCGGCGCGGGCGCGCCCGCGGGCCGGCGCGAGCGTGCGCCCGACGATCCGGAACACGTCGGCGTTGACCGACATGCCGATGTGGCTGCTGCGCACCTCGACGTGCTCGGCGTCCGGGTCCAGGCACGAGCGCCAGTCGACGATGCCGTCGCTGCGCGAGTAGATCGAGACGAAGCCGATCGCGCTGGGGAAGGGCTGCTCGGCCTGCTCGCGGGCCAGCTCGCAGCACGCGCCGTGGGTGCAGCCGCGGCCGAACAGGCCGGGCACGCCGACGGTCCCGAGCACGCCGAGCGCGGTGACCTGCGCGCGCACGAGCGGGTGGACGGCGAGCTGGTCGGTGTGCGGCGAGCCGAGCGTCACGACGCCGCGCACGAGGTCGGGCCGGCGCATCGCCAGCCCGCGCGCGAACGTGCCGCCGCGGCTCTGCCCGACGATGGCCACGCTGCGGCCATGGCGCTCGGCGAGCTGCTCGAGCTCGGCCTCGAGGCGGTCGAGCGCGCGCGTCGCGCAGTCGACGTTGACGCGCATGCGGCTGCGGCACGGCCTGTAGCCGAGGCGCTTCAGCCAGCCCGCCATGGTCGCCAGCGAGGGGTCGCCGGCGAGGAAGCCCGGCACGAGCAGCACCGGCGAGCCGTCGCCGCGCGGCACGCCCTCGCCGCGCTGGACGGGGTCGTGCTGGAGCGCGGCGTGCTCGAGTGCGAAGCGTCCCTCGCGCCAGATGGGGATGGCCAGGCTGCGCACCATGTCCAAGGGTACGGGCCAGGGCGGCCGTTGTATCGTCAGAAATGTGACGCCGCGCGCGCGCTTCTCGCCGTCGCCGACGGGCCCCTTCCACGTCGGCGGCGCCCGCACGGCCCTCTTCAACTGGCTCTTCGCCCGCCACGAGGGCGGCGCGTTCTTGCTGCGCAACGAGGACACCGACCGCGCCCGCAGCTCCGACCACTGGCTCGAGGGGATCCTCGACGGGCTGCGCTGGCTGGGGATGGACTGGGACGAGGAGATCATGCGCCAGTCCGAGCGCAGCGAGGAGCACCTGGCGGCGGCGCGCCAGCTCGTCGAGGGCGGGCAGGCGTACTGGTGCGACTGCACGCGCGAGGCGATCGAGGCGAGGAAGGGGCCTGGCGGGGGCTACGACGGCTTCTGCCGCGACCGCGGCCTCGGCCCCGGCGATGACCGCGCGATCCGCTTCGCGGTGCCGCGCGAGGGCGCGACGACGGTCACCGACGTGCTGCGCGGCACGCCGACGTTCGAGAACGCGACGATCGACGACTTCGTGATCGTCCGCCGCGGAGACGCCCCGATGTTCGTGCTGGCCAACGTCGTCGACGACGAGTTCCAGCGGATCACCCACGTCATCCGCGGCGAGGAGCACCTCTCGACGACGCCGAAGTACCTGCTCATCCGGCGCGCGCTCGGGCTCGGTACCGACCCCGCCTTCGCCCACCTGCCGCTGATCGTCAACGAGCGCCGCGAGAAGCTCTCCAAGCGCCGCGACAAGGTGCAGCTCCTCTCATACCGCGACGAGGGCTACCTGCCCGAGGCGCTGCGCAACTACCTCGCGCTGCTCGGCTGGGCGCCGCGCGAAGGGGAGGAGATCGCGACGCTCGAGACGATGGTCGAGCAGTTCCGTCTCGAGGACGTCTCGCGGTCGCCGGCGATGTTCGACGTCAAGAAGCTCAACCACTTCAACGGGCACTACATCCGCGAGCTGGGCGCCGGCGAGTTCGCCGCCGCGGCGCGCCCGTTCGTCGAGCCCGCCGTCGAGCGCTTCGACCCCGAGCTGTTCACGCAGGTCGCGCCGCTCGCGCAGACGCGCGTCGACCGGCTGGCCGACGTGCCCGAGCTGCTCGGCTTCCTCTTCTCGGACCGCGTCGAGTTCGACGAGGCGTCGTGGGAGAAGGGCATCGCCAAGAACGAGTGGAGCGCCGACGTGCTGCGCGACGCCGCGGCCGCGTACGTCGAGGCGGCGTGGGAGACCGAGGCGCTCAAGGACACGACGGTCGCGATCGGCGAGCGCCACGGGCTGAAGCTCGGCAAGGCGCAGGCGCCGATCCGCGTCGCGGTGACGGGGAGGACGGGCGCCCCCCGCTTGTGCGGGTCGCTCGCGGCCCTGGGCCGCGAGACGACGCTTCAGCGCGTCAACGGCGCGCTCGAGCGCATCTAGGTGGCCGCGCCGCTCGCGTTCCTGACGGAGGCGCTGCGCGACGCGGCCGCTCGGCTCGGCGCGCCCGAGGACTTCGAGGCGGCGCGGTTCGTGCAGCGCAACCGCGGCGGCGGCGAGCGCGGCGACGTGCAGGTCAACGCCGCGTTCGCGCTGGCGAAGACGCTGCGGCGCAACCCGGCCGAGATCGCGGCCGAGCTGGCCGGGGCGATCGACGCGGGCCCGCTGTTCGCGCCGGGCGAGGTGTCGGGCAAGGCGTTCGTGAACTTCCGCCTGCGCGACGAGTGGCTCGTCGAGCGGCTGGCCGCCGACGTCGCGCTGACCCCCGCGGCCGAGCCGGAGCGCGTCGTCGTCGACTTCTCGAGCCCGAACGTCGCCAAGGAGATGCACGTCGGCCACCTGCGCTCGACGATCATCGGCGACAGCGTCTGCCGGCACTTCGAGGCCCGCGGGCACAGCGTCGACCGCGTCAGCCACGTGGGCGACTGGGGGACGCAGTTCGGGATGCTCATCCGCCACCTCGACGACGTCGCCGACCCGAGCACGCTCTCGATCGCCGACCTCGACGCGCTCTACAAGGAGGCCAAGCGGCGCTTCGACGCCGACGAGGCGTTCCGCGACGAGGCGCGTCAGCGCGTCGTCGACCTCCAAGCCGGCGAGCCGCGGGCGCGCGAGCTGTGGGAGCTCTTGTGCGAGGGCTCGCGCGCGGAGTTCCACGAGCTGTACGACCAGCTCGGGGTCGACGTGCGCGAGGTCGGCGAGTCGTTCTACCAGCCGCTGCTCGCGGGCGTGGTCGCCGACCTCGAGGAGCAGGGTCTCGTCGAGGTCTCCGACGGCGCCAAGGTCGTCTTCGTCGAGGGCTTCACGACGCGCGAGGGCACGCCGCTGCCCCTCATCGTCCAGAAGGCCGACGGCGGCTACAACTACGCCTCGACCGACCTCGCAGCGATCCGCCACCGCGTCGAGCAGGGCTTCGACCGGATCGTCTACGTCGTCGACCACGGCCAGTCGCAGCACTTCGAGATGGTCTATGCCGTCGCGCGGCGCGCGGGCTGGCTGCCCGACGACGTCGAGGCCGTGCACGTCCCGTTCGGGCTCGTGCTCGGCGAGGACGGCAAGCGGCTGCGCACGCGCTCCGGGGACTCCGTTGCACTGCGGTCGCTGCTCGACGAGGCCGAGGAGCGCGGGCGGGCGCTGGCGCACGAGCACGGCGCGCCCGAGGACGTCGGCTCCCACCTCGGCCTGAGCGCGATCCGCTACGCCGAGCTGTCGCACAACCGGATGACGAACTACGTCTTCTCGTTCGACAAGATGGTGTCGCTCGAGGGCAACACCGCGCCGTACATGCTCTACGCGTACGCGCGGATCCGCGGGATCGTCGACAAGGCGCGCGGCGCCGACGAGGTCGCCGGCGCCGGCGGCGAGCGCCCGCTCGACGACTCCGAGCGCGCGCTCGCCAAGGTGCTCGCCGACTTCGAGGACGTCGTCGACCGCGCGACGGCCGAGTACCAGCCGAGCGACGTGTCCGAGTACCTCTTCGCCGTGAGCCAGGAGTTCAACCGCTTCTACGAGCGCTCGCGCGTCGTCAGCGAGGGGCGCGTCGACCCGCTGCGCCTGCGGCTGTGCGAGGCGACGGCGGGGGCGCTGCGCACCGGGCTCGACCTGCTCGGCGTCCGGGTGCTCGAGCGGATCTAGACAGCGGGATCAAAGCCCGCCCGAGGACTTTGGACAACGGGACAAGGACGTGGCCCCACCCCGCCGTGAGACTGGCCCGCGGATTCCAAGCGCCTCGGGAGCGTGACAAGAAACGTGAAGCTCGTCATCGGCATCGTCCGGCCGGAGAAGGCCAACGACGTCCTGCAAAGCCTGTACCGCGCCGACGTGCGCGGGATCTCGCTCAGCCGCGTGCAGGGGCACGGCGGCGAGCTCGACCGCGTCGAGACCTATCGCGGCACCACCGTGAAGATGGCGCTCGCCGAGAAGGTCCGGTTCGAGATCGCGGTCTCCGAGCCGTTCGTCGAGCCGACGATCCAGGCGCTCTGCGAGGGCGGCCGGACCGGCGAGGTCGGCGACGGCAAGATCTTCGTCGTCCCGCTCGAGCGCGTCGTGCGCATCCGGACGGGCGAGACCGACGACACGGCGGTCACGCCGGTGCAGGCATGAACGTCGACACCGGCGACACCGCGTGGATGCTGGCGGCCACCGCGCTCGTCCTGCTCATGACGCCCGCGCTCGGGCTCTTCTACGCGGGCCTCGTGCGCGGCAAGAACACGCTGAACACGTTCATGATGTGCCTCGCCGCGATCGGCGTCGCGACGCTGACGTGGGCGCTCGTCGGCTACTCGCTCGCCTTCGACGAGGGCAACGGGTTCATCGGCGGCCTCGACCACGCGCTCCTGCGCGACGTCACGTTCGAGCCGCGCGACGAGAGCTCGACGATCCCGCACCTGCTGTTCATGGCCTTCCAGGCGACGTTCTGCATCATCACCGTCGCGCTGATCGCGGGCGCGGTCGTCGAGCGGATGCGCTTCGGCGCGTTCCTGCTCTTCGCGGGCCTGTGGTCGGTCGTGGTGTACGCCGTGCTCGCGCACTGGGCGTTCGGCGGCGGCTGGCTGATCGAGAACGGGACGCTCGACTTCGCCGGCGGCGTCCCCGTCGAGATGGGCTCGGGCTTCTCGGCGCTCGCCGCCGCGCTCGTGGTCGGCGCGCGCAAGGACTACGGGCGCCAGGCGCTGCTCCCGCACAACGCCGTCTACGTGCTCCTCGGCGCCGGCCTGCTGTGGTTCGGCTGGTTCGGCTTCAACGGCGGCAGCGGGTTCGGCACCGGCAACGCGAGCATCCTCGCCTTCGTCAACACGCTGCTGTGCCCGGCGGCGACGCTCGTCGTGTGGATCGTGCTCGACCTCATCCGCGGCCGGCAGGCGACCGCGATCGGCGCCGCCACCGCGATCATCGTCGGCTGCGTCCTGATCACGCCGGCCGGCGGCTTCATCAGCCCTGGGTGGGCGATCGCGCTCGGCGCGCTCGGCACGCTGCCGAGCTACGCGGTGATCCAGTGGCGCCCGCGCACGCGGGTCGACGAGACCCTCGACGTCCTCGCCGCGCACGGCACGGCGGGCCTGACCGGCATCCTGTTCACCGGCTTCGTCGCGCAGCAGTCGTGGAACGGGGTCGCCGACGGCCTCTTCTACGGCGACGCGAGCACGCTGCTGTGGCAGGCGATCGCCGCGCTGGTGACGCCGGCCTACGCGTTCATCGCGACGTTCGCGCTGCTGAAGCTCGTCGCCGCAATCATGCCGCTGCGCGCGGGCGACCACGAGCAGGCAATCGGGATGGACGTCCTCGAGCACGGCGAGGAGGCCTACGCCAGCGGCGAGGGCGCGATCCTCATCGAGCCCGACGGCGTGCGCGCGGGCGACCGCGGGATGCTGGTGGCGGATCCCGTGTAGGAGCGCGCTACCGTCGGCACGGCGATGAGGCTCGCGCTCTTCACCGTGCTCGTCACGCTCGCGCTGCCGGCGGCGGCAGCGGCGCAGGTCGCCGTGCCGCCGGTGCTCGTGCCCGAGCGCCCGCCGCCGTCGGAGACGGAGAGCGAGCCGCGGCCGGAGCCGAAGCCCGATCCGCCCCCGGCCTCCGAGCCGCGGGCCGAGCCGGCGAAGCCGCCCGCGCCGTCGCGCACGCGGCTGTCGGACGAGCGCCGGCGGTCGACGTGGGCGTACGTCGTGCGGCGCGCGGTCGCGCGGGCGGCGCCGCGGCCCGCGGGGCGCGCGGTCCATCGCCTCGGGCTCGTCACGCCGGACGGCACCGCCGAGGTCGTGCTCGCGCTGGAGGAGCGGCGCCTGCGCGACGGCAGCGTGTGGGTGCGGGTGCGGCTGCCGATGCGGCCCAACAACACGACGGGCTGGGTGCGCCGGCGCGCGCTCGGGCGCTACCGGCTCGTGCGCACGTTCCTGCGCGTCGATCGCCGCCGCCTGACCGCGACGCTGTACCGCCGCGGGCGGGTCGTGTGGAAGGCGCCGATCGGCGTCGGCGAGCCGCAGTGGCCGACGCCGCGCGGGCGCTTCTACGTCCGCGAGCGGCTGATCCCCACCGAGCCCGACGGCCTGTACGGCGTCTTCGCGTTCGGCCTGAGCGCGTACTCGGAGACGCTGACCGACTGGCCCGGCGGCGGCATGATCGGCATCCACGGGACGAACCAGCCCGAGCTGCTCCCCGGGCGCGTGTCGCACGGCTGCGTCCGCGTGGCCAACGCGCGGATCGCGCGGCTGCGGCGGCTGATGGGCCTCGGGACGCCGGTCCAGGTCGTCTGATCAGCCGGCGAGCCGCGGCGCCACCCGGCGCGCGGCGCGGCCGCAGACGGCGAACCGGGTCCGCAGCGTGCGTGGCGGCGTGGCGCTCGACGGCACGAACGTCACGCGCGCGGTCACGCGGTGCGGGCCGGGCCGCAGCCCACGCGGGCGGACGCGGACGGAGATGCGGTCGCCGCGCCGGCGCGCGCCGAGCAGGCGCCGCCCGTCGAGCGTGAACGTGGCGCTGTGGATCGCGCGGCCGCTGACGCTGAGCGCGAACGGCCGGCGGCGGCAGCCACGGCGGAGCGCCCGCAGCCGCGCGGTCCCGCGCAGCGCGACGGGTTGATCCAGTGGCGCCGTCACCGAGGCCGGCGCACGGAGGTAGAGCGCCGAGGTCATCGCCAGGATCAGCAGCTGGTTGCGGCAGTAGGTGGTCTCCGAGCCGAAGGCGTCGTCGCACACGACGCCGCGCTCGGCGGCGAGGTCCGGGTCGAACAGCTCCGCGCGCACCCACGTCGCCGTCTCCGGCAGGCGCAGCCGGTGCTCGAAGCGCGCACCCGCGACCGGCACCGGCTCGATCGCCTGGCGCCCGCCGTCGGTGATCACCCGCAGCAGCGATCCCGTCGCCCCGGTCGCCGTCACGCGCAGCTCGGACCCCGGCGCGACGGTGTCGCCCTCCATCGCCTCGAAGCCTCCGTCCCCGTCGCCGTCGCCCTCGAGGTGGAGGGTCGGCCCGCCGTATCCCGGCGGCTGGTGCGAGATCGACGTCCGCCCGCGGCGCAGCCCCTCGAGCACCCCGGCCACGCTGCGCTCCTCGGCGTAGACCCAGGTCGTCGGCTGGCCGACGCCCTGCACAGCGGTCGTCGAGACGAAGTGGTTGTCGCTGCCGCCGGTGGGGGCGACGCGCGCGCCGCGGTCGAGCGACGACTCCCAGTAGCGCACGGCGTCGTCGTTCGAGGACGCCGAGGGCAGCGGCGGCTGATACAGGCGTGAGATGTTCCAGACCTCGATCGTCTCGGGTGGGACCTCGAAGCCGTACTTCCAGTCGACGTCGTCCGGGAACTCGGTCGAGCCCTCCGCCGGGTGGTTGACCTGGAAGACGCCGCCGTCGGCGCGCAGCTCCTCGGCCACGCGCCGGACCTCGCGCGCCGAGCTGTCGCCGTTGTCGTACAGCCGCACCGCGCCCAGCATCTGCGCGTGGCCCTTGAGCGAGTTCTCGTAGCCGGGGACGCCGAGCAGCCCGTTCGTCCCGAACCCTGGATCGGTGTGCGAGCGCACGTCGTTGTGGTCGGTGATGGCCAGGAAGTCGAGGCGCCGGCTCGCGCCGATCGCGAACTGGCTGCCGACGGAGTGCCCGAGCGCGAACGCGTCGTCCGGGCCGGTGTTGTCGTCGGACGGGCCGCCGTAGGAGTCGTGCGAGTACGTCGTGTGGACGTGCAGGTCGCCGGCCAGCCAGCTCCCGGCGGCGTGGCCCGTGGCGGGAGCGGCGAGCGCGATCGCCACGGCGGCCGCGGCGGCGCGCAGCGCGGTCGGGCGGCGGCTCACCGGCCGGTGTTGCCGCACCGGTCGCGCACCTCGACGACGCTCGCGGTCGCGCCGGCGGGGACGGTCGCGGAGAAGGTCCCCGCGCCGTCGGGGACCGCGCGGACGCGCTCGGCCGCCCGCCCCGGAGCGCGGACCTCGAGCGTGACGTGCCCGGTGCGGACGCGGCGCGGCAGCGCGAGCAGCGCCTCCTTGCCGGGGTCGGGGTAGAGCGCGCGCACCGAGACCCGCGTCCCGGCCACGACCGGCGGGTCGGCGGCCAGCGTCGTGAGCGGTTCGACGCGGAACGCCCGCGACGTCACCTCGTAAGGCGCCGGCCCCGAGCCCTGGTCGGCGCGCCCCGTCGCACGGAAGCGGTAGACGCCCTCCGGCGAGCACTCGTCGAACTGGAAGCGCTCGGTCCAGACGTTCTGGTCGTCGCGCTCGACGGTGTCCTCGAACGCGTCGTCGGTGGCCACCGTCGCGAAGCCGCCACCGTCGCCGCGGCGCTGGAGCGCGACGAGCGTCTCGCCGCGCGGCGCGTCGACCTGCGGATTGCCGCCGCGCCAGCGGAAGTTCGCGCGGTCGAAGCGCGCCACGACCGGCTCGGGCTCGGCGACGACGGCGCCGGCGCCGGGCGTCGGCTGGGGCGCCACGAACGGCACCTGCGGCAGCAGCGGCTCCTCCGGCTCGTCGGCACTCGGCGGCGGTGGGCCGCCGAAGAGCGCCCCACCGAGCGCGGCGGCGAGGTCGCGCATGCGCGGGCCCTGGCGGCGGCCCCACAGCGTGAAGCTCCCCTCGTAGTAGCAGGCGTCGTACTCCTCGGGTGTCGAGGTGTAGGACTGATAGGCGTCCGTCAGCCCGACGATCGCCACGCGGTCCAGCCCGCCGCCCGTGGCGGAGCGGACGGCGTCGCCGATCCGCCGACCCATCTGCGTGGTGATCTCCGACGCGAACGCAGCCAGCCCGAGCGATCCGATCCGCCAGACCGAGACGGGGCCGGTGTCGGGGACGAGCCCGGCCCCGGCGAGGCCGGGGAACTTCCGTCCCTGCCCCGGGCCTGCGAAGTCGTCGGCGGGGGCGCAGAAGCCGTCCCGCACGATGCCGGCGCCGAGCACGGCGACCGGCCCGACCGGCTCGCCCTCCGACGGCGTGCCGTCGAAGCGCAGGAAGACCCGGCGGCTGTCGAGCGCGATGCTCCCCTGCATCCGCGCGCCGGCATCCTCCCACGCGCGCAGGACACCGCGCGCGACGCGCCCGCCGGCGAGGTGCGCCTTGCCGAAGCTCGAGGCCACGTACTGGAACGGGTCCTTCGGCGTGTCCTGGCTCGCGCGCGCCGTGGGCCCGACGGGCGGGTCGCCGATGTCGTCGCCGGGCAGGTCCGGGTCGCCGTTCGGCGAGACGTCGCCCTCCGCGGAGTTCGTCCACACGTTGACGACCTCGCCGGTCGCGGGCGCGCCGCGCGAGGCCGCATCGCGCTCGATCGCCCTCTCGACGATGCGCTCGGTGAAGCCGGCGTTGTCGCCCGAGAACAGCAGGTTCTCGTCGCCGAACGAGGTCTCGTGGATGGCGAAGTTCGACCACACGCCGAGCGGCCGCCCGTCGGCGGTGTCGACGCGGACGACGTGCAGCGTCGGCTCGATGGACGCCGCCTTGCGCGCGGCCTCGTCCTGCGGGACGTCGGGGTTGCGGGCGAATGGCACGAGACGGCGGTTGCGCGACGCGTTGCGGACCTCGGTCGACCCGATGCCGACGAGCGCGGGGACCAGACGGTCGTTCGCGGCGCGGATCGCCTCGGCGATCCCGTCGGCGGTGATGTTGAAGACGCGCGCGCGAAGAGGTCGCCGCCGAGCGCCGCGTAGCCCTGGTTGCCGCCGGGCCAGATCGGGCCGGTGGAGGAGTGCGTGTGCGTGGCCGAGATGAGGACGCGGTCGGCGCGCAGGCCGGTGCCGGCGACGCGCTGGAGGACCGCCTGGGTCATCGCGTACGGGATGCCGCCGAGGTCGACCTGCACGAGCGCGAACTTCCCCGCCGCCGTCTCGAGCACGAGCGCCCGCGCCTTCACCCGCGTGTGGATCCCGCGGCTCGCGACGAACGTCTTCGCGTACAGGCCGGAGTCGGGGTCGGCGACGACCTGGAGGCCGAGGTTCGGCGCGTTCTCGGGGTTGGCGATGCCGGAGCGCGCGGTGTAGGCGAACATCGGCGTGCCGATCGGCGGCGTGAGGTCGGCCGACGCCGCGGCGCGGATCTCCGTCGCGACCGGGTCGGGCGCGCGGCAGGCGGCGAGGTCGCGGCGCAGGGTGCGCCGCGCGCGGACGGTCGCGCCGGCCAGCGCCGGGTTGCGCCGCGGCGGGCCCTGGAGGCGGGTCGAGCGGGCGACCACCGCCAGGCGGGTGAGCCGGCAGTTCCGGATCGCGCGCCGGCCCGCGCGCGTCAAGCGGAGCCTCACCGTGCGCGTGCCGCTCAGCCTGACGGTGCGCTGGCGCGCGAGGCGGACGGTCGGGGAACCCATGGACCGCACGGACGCCGTGAGGACGACGCGCGCGCGGCGGCGGCTCGTCACCCGGACGCGCAGCGTGCGGCGGTCCAGCAGCGCCGACTGGCCCGCGTCGAGGATCCGGACGGAGAGCGGCGCCGCGGCGGCGCGGGCGCCCTCGGTTGCCCGGGCCGCGGCGCCGGCCGTCGCGGCGAGCGCGAGGGCGGCCACGACCGCGGCGAGCGCAGCCCCGGCGACACGCATCCCAGTCACGGGGCGGGACCCTAGACCTCGCGCCGGGCGGGCGGCGCAGTCGGTCAGCCCGTCAGCTTCGGCCGCGCGCGCGGCGATCGGGCCGTGCCGCCCGCAGCGTGCACCGCGGCAGGCGCGCGCGCAGCGTGACGACGCGGCCGTCGTGCGTCATCGCGCGGGCGCGGACCCGCCGCCCGCGGTGCGCGCCGCGCAGCCGGCGCGCGAACGGCGCACGGCCGTCGCGGGCCACCGTCCGCCCGCCGACGACGAAGGCGACGCGCGCCACCCGCCCGGCGTCAGGGCCGCGGACCGACGCCCGCGGCCGCCCGCGCGCGCACCCGACGCGCAGCGCGAGCCGCACCGGCCGCGCCGGGACGACGAGCAGCACCCGCGACTCCCGCCTGGCCGCCAGCCGGACCTCGATCCCCCGGCGGAGGTCCTCCGAGGTGACGGTCGCGACGTAGCGGTCGGTCGGCCCCTCGAGCAGGTCGAAGCGCCGCCCGCCCGGCACGTTGCGCAGCGCGATCCGCCGCTCGGTCTCGGCGCCGTCCTGGCGGAAGGCCAAGAGCGCGCCGCGCCCGCGGTCGGGGTCCCACGACTGGAGCGCGGTCCAGCCCTTCTCGATCGGGTCCTCGAGCAGCGGATAGACCATCTGCCCGAACACGTCGCGGTGGCGCGCGTGGAAGTCGACCCACGGCCGCGCCTGGTCGATGACGTCATCAGGCAGCTTGCGGATGTCCGAGAAGAAGGTGATGTGGCTGGGCAGCGCGGCCGCCATCAGCGTCGACACGGGATGCTCGCGCCAGTTCTCCCCGCCCAGGACGTCCTGGCCGAGCGAGAACCCCGGGACGTACGGGCTGAGGTTCCACAGGTTGTGCAGCAGCAGCTCGGGGGCGGGCTGGCCGTTCTGGAACCACGACGGGCCGCGGCTGACCGACTCGAAGGGGAACAGCCGGTAGTCGTTCGTCTCGTCGATCTGGAACGTGACGTGCGGGTGGTCGGCCTGGATGCGGTCGATCATCGCCAGGAACTCGTCGTGCATCTCGTAGACGTCGTTCTGGCCCGCGCAGTCGAGCCACGCCATGAAGTCGAACTTGTAGTAGCGCACGCCCCAGTTGACGACCGCGTCGCGGATGCGCGCCTCGATGTGCCCGATCGCTGCGGTGTTCCACTCGACGATGCCGGCCTCGTTCGAGCTCGACTCCGGCTCCGCGGTGTTGAGCGCGAGCAGCGCCGAGCCCGCCGGCTGGCACAGCCACGACGGGTTCGCCGCGAACGTGCGCGAGGTCGGGTGGAAGTGCATCGGGCTCATCCACAGGCCGAGGTCCATCGGCGCGATCGCCTTGCGCACGGCCTCGAAGCGCGGGTCGGGGAAGCGCGGGCGGAACTTCGACTCCGCGCTTCCGTCCCAGCGCGGCTCGGGGAACTCGGGCGAGTCGGGCTGCCAGTCGCCGGAGCGCGCCTGCCAGCCGTCGTCGAGGATGAACGTGTCGACGCCGAGGCGCCGGGCGATGGCGGCGACGGCGGTCGTCGTCGCAAGGTCCATGTCGTCCTTCGCGCCGGTGGAGATCCGGTTGGCGTCGGTGCCGTTCGAGTTGAACGTGACCGCCTTGCGGTATGGCGTCAGCCGGTGCTCGACGAGGTAGCGGTGGAACTGCCACGGCTCGTCGCCGTCGTGGTCGCCGAAGCCGGTGAACGCCGCCTCGAGCGCAAACGGCCGCCCGGGGGCCAGGGTGCGGGCGCGGCCGGCCTCGCCGCCCCGCGGGTTCTCGACGTGGAGCTGCTCCTCGAGCGGCCCGAGGATGACGACGTCGCGCGTGTAGTCGAGCTCGAGCCGGGCGACGCCGTCGGCGAAGCGGGCGCGCGAGGACGGGAAGTCGTTGCGCTCCATGACCATGAACAGCGACCGCTCGCCATCGGCCGCCGAGAGCCACTGCGCCGGGCCCTCGAGCGAAGCGCCGGCCTGCGCGGTCTGCGTGGCCCGCCACGTCCCGCCGTGCGGGTCGCCGACGCTCACGTCGGGGCCGTCGTAGCCGGGCTGGCGCCAGTCGGCGCCCGCGCGGAACGCGTGGATCGTCGGCGTCGCTTCCGCGCCGACCGCGGCCTCGTCGAGCGTCGCGCCGGTCAGCGTGAGCGCGGCGGACGGCTCGAGGATCGTCTGGGTGCGGAAGCCGGCGATGCCCGGGTACGCCTCGGCGATCCGCTGCGCGGCGAGCCCCGGCCCGCTGAGCCGCATCCGGACCCGGACGCCGCCGCGCGGGAGGCGCTCGAGCTCGACCGCCCGCACCGCGAACGCCTCGCAGCCGATCTCGGCGCCCGCGACCGACAGCGGGAAGTCGCGCCCGCCGGCGCTCCACCGCCCGCCGCCGCCGCGCGCGCCCGCGCCCGACCGGGGTACGGCGGCCCGGCCGCCCCCCCCCCCCCGGCCGCCGCCGCGCTTGTCGGCCAGCAGCGTCGTGCGCAGCGCAGCGCGGCTCCAGCGCCGCTCGGCCACCGCGTTGCCGAGCACGACCTCGCCGGCCTCGACGCGCGCGTAGACGTCGCCGTCGCGCTGCTCCTGCGCGGCCGCCGGCGCCGCGCCGGCGCACAGCGCGACCAGCGCGACCACGACCGCTGCTCGGCGCCCCCGCATCGCCGGGACGCTACCGCCCGCGACCGAAACGGCGCGCCGCTGCGCCTCGACTGACACAGTCCGCCCCCATGCGCGCCACGAGGAGACCGGCGGCGATCCTCGTCGCGCTGCTGGCGGTCGCCGCCGCGGCCGGCCCCTCGACGGCCTCGGGCGCCGGGGTCAAGGCGGGCGCCGCCGCCGTCGACGCGAGCTGGCACGTCGGAGCCTCGGCGGGCCAGTACGCGAGCGATCCGCAGATCGACCCGACCGAGCGCACGCTCGACCCGGGCGCGCACAGCACCCTGAGGCGCGGCTCCTACGGCGTGCAGTCGCGCCTGGAGGCGCGCGCGATCGTCATCGAGGGAGCGGACGGGCAGCGCGTCGCGATCGTCAAGAACGACCTCTACATCCCGCAGGATCTGCTGTGGCGGCGCACCGCGCTCATCCTCGAGTCGAAGGGCATCGGCATCGGCCGTCAGAACCTGACGATGGCGGTCACCCACAACCACTCGTCGCCCTTCTACTCCTCGACCTCGCCGGGGGCCTGGACGTTCCAGGACGTCTTCGACGTGCGGTTCTTCGACTACTACGCCAAGCGCATGGCCGAGGCGGTGGAGAAGGCGGCGCGCAACCTCAAGCCGGTGCGGGTCGGCGCATCGGTGTCCTACCTCGACAAGGCCCACCGCCACTCGTTCGGCCCGGCGATCGCCGACGACGGCTCGCCGGCCGGCTACCCGAACTCCGACGCCGACCACGACCTGACCGTCGTGCGCTTCGACGACATCTCCGATCCCGCGAACCCGAAGCCGCTCGCGAACCTCGTCAACTGGAGCCTGCATCCGGAGATGCTCGACGGCAACAACCTGATCTCCGCCGACTACCTCGCCCCGCTCGAGCGCATGGTCGACCGCGAGACCGGCGCGCTGACGATCTGGACGCAGAACGCCGTCGGGACCGCCGAGCCCGAGCGCAGCACCTACCGCTCGGTCCACGAGCGCGAGGAGTTCACCCATCGCGAGTACGCGCAGTCCGAGTACGCCGCGCGGCTGATCGCCGACGCCGTCGTGGACACCTCGCAGGACGTGGCCCGCGGGACGCCCGAGGCCGCGTACGCCGACCGCTTCGTGCCCTTCTCGACCGACATGCCGGTGGCGGTCGAGGACCGCTTCTACCCCGGGCCGTTCTCGCACCCGTACCCGAGCGCGCAGAACTGCCGCGTCGACCCGGCGCTCGAGGGCGACCCGCGGCTCGGCGGGGTGCCGACCTGCGAGTCGGCGAACAGCGGCATCGGCGAGCTGTTCGGGCTTGCCGGCGTCGACGGACCGCCGCTGCCCGACGTCGCCGGCGCGAACCCGGGCCTCAGCGTCGCGCAGCTCGGGGGCTTCTTGCCCGACAACGTCTCCACCCCGAGCTACACGCTGCTCGAGGAGGACGTGAGCGTGCACCTGCAGGCGATCCGCCTCGGCGACATCCTCTTCACGGTCTGCTCGTGCGAGCAGTGGGCCGACCAGAGCCGCAACATCAAGACGCGCACGAACGAGCGCCAGGACGATCAGTACGCCGGCTACGACTGGTCGAAGCCGCAGCCCGGCATCCGCGGGGACGGCCGTCACGCGGGGTGTCGCCAGAACGGCGACGGCACGTACTCGCCGGCGGGGACCGGCACCGGGACGTGGACGTGCCCCAATCCGAGCGCGAACCAGACGAACCCGGACAGGGCGCCCCTCCTCGACAAGGTCACCGACGCCGCCTACCGCCGGATGGTGGCGCAGGTCAACAACCCGGCAGACGGCTGGAACGACCTCGAGAACTTCTCGACGGCGGAGAACGAGCCCGACGATCCGCGGCAGATCAGGGGCAACTACTCCCGCGGCGAGCTGACTCCGACGCAGGGCTACCGGCTGACCGTCCCGATCGGGATGGCCAACGACTACAACGGCTACATCGCCACCTACCGCGAGTACCAGCGCGGCGACCACTACCGCAAGGCGCTGACCGGCTGGGGCCCGCACTCGAGCGACTACATGGCGTCGCGGCTCGTGACGCTCGGCGGGCTGCTGAAGGACCGCGGGTACCCGCTGCCGCGCGACCAGCAGCAGGAGCTGATCCTCCAGCCGAAGACCGACGCCGACCTGCGCAACAACGACACGAGGGCTACCGCGCTCGGGGAGATCGGCGACCGGTCGATCGCGGCGTACGAGGAGGCGCTGCTGCGCGACGACGGGGGACGGGCAGAGGTCGTCTCCGAGCCGGAGGACATCCGCCGCTTCGCGACCGCGTTCTTCACCTTCAACGGCGGCAACAACTTCGTCGACAACCCGGTCGTCAGGGTCCAGCGCGAGGTCGACGGCCGCTGGGTCGACTACGCCGACCAGTCCGGTGAGGTCCAGACGACGCTGGAGTTCCCGCAGGGCCCGGAGACCGCGAGCTACCTCCAGGGCTCCTATCGCTGGGAGTGGACGGCGCACTTCGAGGCGTTCATCTCCGGGTTCGACACCGGCGCCCGTCCGCGCGCGACCCCCGAGGGCCGCTACCGGTTCGTCGTCGACGGCCGGCGACGGGAGAGCGGCGACCAGGTCCCGTACCACCTCGAGTCGCGTGCGTTCCGCGTGCAGCCGTGGGACGGGATCACCGTGCCCGAGATCGCGGCGCGGGGTGACGGGAGCGTGAGCCTGTCGGTGGGGCCGACGAAGACGCTCGAGGTCCCGCGCGTCGTGGAGCCGAAGAGCCCGCCGCCGGACTGCGGCACCGGCGACGACGACACATGCCCCGGTTCCGGCGCCGGAACCCCAGCGCCCACGCGGGCCCGTGCGGCCCAGGCCCCGAAGGGGCCGAAGGTCACCGAGTGCCGCGACGTGAAGAAGGGCGAAGGGACCGTGGCCGCGGTCATCGGGCCCATCGACTACCCCGACAGCTACGAGTCGCCGGCCGCGTTCGTCACCACCGACCGCACGGTGTGCCGCGATCCGGCCGCGCCCAACGACCCGGCTCGGTTCGAGTGGTTCTGCCTTCAGTGCAGCTTCCGTCCCTGGCTGGACGCGGCCCCGGCGTCGTGCGTCGAGACCACCGTCGTGCGGCGCGACGGCGCCGTCGACCGCGTCCGCGCCAGCGGCGATGGCGGGCGGTTCGTCGCCGACGCGCGCCTGAGGGCGGGCGAGGCCGCCGTCGTCAGCCGCTTCGGCGTCGCCGACGCCAACGGTGAGCGCAACGGCGATCCCTCGGGCGTTGTCACGAGCGGCAAGCCGAGTGCGGCCGTCCTCGCCCGGGTGCGCGCGCTGGCGGCTCGGGAGCTGCGCTGTGGTCAGGACGCCGCCGTTCCCGGGCCGTTCCGCGCGCGGGACGACAACGACGGTGACCGCCGCAAGCGCCGCGACACGACGCGCCGCGTCGCCGATCGGTCCGAACCGGCCGCGGAGGACGGCGGCGGCGGGGATCTGCCGTTCACCGGACTCGGCCTGGCCGCCATCGTGCTCGCGGCCCTCGCGCGCCTCGGCGGCGGCGCGCTGCTGCGGCGCCTCGGCCGCGACGCCGAGTGAGGGCGAAGCGGCGCGCCGCCGGGCCGCCGCTGGCACAGTCCGCGGCCATGCGCGCCACGCGGAGACCGGCGGCGATCCTCGTCGCGCTGCTCGTGATCGCGCTCGCGCTCGGCGCCACGGCCCGCGCCGACTTCCCGGGCCCGGCGCCGCCGGCGGGCGAGCAGCCCGAGAGCCCGCGCGTCAACACGCCGAACGATCCCAACTTCGACAGGTGCGAGGCCGACGACGAGGACACGCCCGAGCGCGAGTGCACGAGCTACTTCAACGAGCAGTTCGGCCTCTTCGGCTTCCGCCCCGACTCCGCGGTCAACGCCCTGCTCCAGCCCGTCCAGTACGCCGACTGCGACCAGCTCGACGCGCAGGGCCGCGCCGCCAACGTCGCCGCCGGCGACCCTGAGTGCTCGCAGCTCTCCGGCGTGCGCGCCGACACGGCCTGGAAGTACTCCACGGGGCGCCCGGACGTCGCCGTCGCGATCCTCGACACCGGCATCCGCTGGCAGGAGACCGAGCTCGTCGACAAGGTGCGGCTCAACGCCGCCGAGCTGCCCGAGCCCGAGCGGGCGGGCCCGCCGCTGCGCAAGGACCTCGACTGCGGCACGTACGCCGCGGGCGACGACGCGAACGGGGACGGCGCGTTCAGCGTCGCCGACTTCGCGTGCGACCCGCGCGTGGCGATCGCGGGCGGCGACACCGAGGCCGACAAGCTCCTCGACGCGTCCGACCTCATCGCGCGCTTCTCCGACAAGACCGACGCCGACGGCAACGGCTTCGTCGACGACATCGCCGGCTGGGACTTCTTCGACGACGACAACGACCCGTTCGACGCATCGAGCTGCTGCAACGCCGAGGGGCACGGGACCGGGCGCGCGGTCGAGGCGGTCAGCGCGACGGACAACGCCGAGAAGGGCGCGGGGCTGTGCCCGCGCTGTCAGGTCATCCCGCTGCGCGTGTGGGACTCGTTCGTCGTCGACACGAACCTCTACGCGCTGGCGACGGTGTACGCCGCCGACAACGGCGCGAGCGTGGTCGAGGGCGCGGTCGGCGGCCTCTTGAACACGAGCTTCGCGCGGCGCGCGTTCCGCTACGCGGACGCCAAGGGCGTCGCGCTCACGCTCGTATCGAGCGACATCAACAGCGCCAACCACAACTACCCGACCAACTACGAGGAGGCGATGTACGTCTCCGGGTCGCTGCCGGACTCGGCGCCGGGCGAACGCTGCGAGATCGCGGGGTTCCCGGGCGTCGGCAACCCGACCGGCGTGGGCAACATCCCGGGGTGCAAGGCGTTCCTGTCGGTGCTCGAGGGCGCGGGCGTCCCCGCGGTGAGCGGCCAGCCGCCGACGACGAGCTTCTTCCGCAACTCGAACCTGACGCAGTACGGCGGCAAGAACGACTTCGTCCTCGTCGGGGCGACGGGCTCCGTCAACACCGGGCAGGCGTCGGGCGCCGCCGCGCTGCTCCAGTCCTACGCGCGCGAGCGCTTCGCCGGGCAGGACGCGTTCCCGAAGTCGCTGACCGGCAACGAGATCCGCCAGCTCCTGACCATGAGCGCCGAGGACGTCCTCCCGGCCAACACCGGCTCGATCGGCCTCGCCGACCGCGCCGAGAAGGGCTGGGACACGCACTTCGGCTACGGCCGCGTGAACCTCGCCGGCGCGATGAGGATGATCCAGGCCGGCCGGATCCCGCCCGAGGTGCAGATCGACACGCCGACGTGGTTCACGCCGCTCAACGTCGACAAGGTCCCGGCCGACGGCGTCGCCGTCACCGGCCGCGTCCGCACGCCGCACTTCGACGGCGCGGTGGCGTGGGAGCTCGGGTACGCCTGCGGCCAGGAGGGCGACCGCTTCGAGGTGATCGCGAGCGGGACGGGCGAGGTCGAGGGCGAGGTCGCGCGGCTGTCGAAGCCGCTGCTCGAGAAGCTCGCCGACGACTGCGACGGCAGCGTCGCCGACGACCCGGGCCGCCCCGCCGGCCGCCCGACCGACGTCTGGCCGCGCGACCCGTACCCCGATCCCGATCCCGAGCGCCACGCCTTCCAGATCAAGCTGACGGCCAAGGAGGTCGCCGACCCCGCGAACGTCGGCATGTACCGCAAGACGCTCTTCGCCCACCGCGACGACGGCACGCTCGCGGGCTGGCCGCGGCCGCTCGGCGAGGAGATGACCGGCGGGGAGAGCTCGCCGCGGCTCGTCGACCTCGACGCCGACGACCGGCTTGACGTGCTGCTGCCGACGTCGAGCGGCGAGCTGCACGCGCTGCGCGCGAACGGCACGCCGCTGCCGTCGTTCAACGGCGGTCGCCCCGTGCGCACCGAGACGTACGCGACCGCCGCCGCGCACGCGACCGCCGGCGGCCTCGGCGAGGGCGTGCTCGCCGAGCTGCCGCGCGAGCCGCTGCGCGTCCCGGCCATCGGCGACGTCACCGGCGACGGCGACCCGGAGATCCTCGTGACCGCGGGCGAGCGGCTGTACGGCTGGGCGCGCGACGGGACGCCGCTGCCCGGCTTCCCCGTCGGGGTGGACCCGGCGCTGTCGGAGCCGTGCGTCGCGGGCGTCGCCAAGCCGTGCTTCGACGAGGACAAGCGCTTCCTCACGCCCGACCTGCACCTCAAGCGCGGGTTCTTCGGCTCACCCGCGCTGGCCGACCTCGACGCCGACGGGCGCCTCGACGTCGTCGTGGGCGCGGCCGACCAGCACCTCTACGCGTGGCGCGGCGACGGGCGCCTGCTCTCCGGCTTCCCGACGCGCCTCGACAGCGGGAAGGCCTCCGACGGAGCGGAGATCGTCGCCTCGCCCGCGATCGCCGAGCTCGACGGAACGCCCGGCGCCGAGGTCGTGATCCCGACGAACGAGGTGCTCGGGGCGCGGCGCCAGCCGCCCGACGAGCTCAACCCGAACGACCTGCTCGACCTCTTCGTCTCGGCGGCCACCGGGTCGACGCCGGTCTACGCGGTGGACGGCGACGGCTCGCGGGTGCCCGGCTGGCCGATCGAGATCGGGGTGCTCGCCGGCGACGTCCTCCCGCTCGTCGTGCCCAGCCAGGACGCCGCGGTGGCCGACGTCGACGGCGACGGGCGCGACGAGGTCTCGGTGTCGGCGGCGACCGGCGGCGCGCGGCTCGTCGCGGCCGACGGCTCGACGATCAAGAGCTTCCAGCAGGTCCCGGGGCCGGACGCGCAGCTCACCGACCGCGGCCCGCAGCTCAACCTCGCCGAGAACGCGGCGATCGGCCGGCTCGCGGCGGGCGACCCGCTCGCGGTGATCAAGGGCGGCCTGTCGCTCAACGGTGTGGCGAACCTGCTGGCGGTCAACCAGAACCTCCCCTTCAACCACGCCGTGCAGGCCTGGTCGCTGGGCACCAACCGGTCCGACCCGCGCGCGGGCACGTACCTGCCCGGCTATCCGGTGGCGACCGACGACTACCAGCTCCTCTCCCAGGCGGCGGTCGCCAAGGTCGACGGCGCCGGTGGCGGGCGCCAGGCGCTCGTCGGGACTGCGCTCTACCAGCTGCACGCCTACGGGGCGCTCGGCGCGGAGCCGAAGGGCTGGCCGAAGTTCCTCGGCGGCTGGATCCAGTCGACGCCGGCGGTCGGCGACGTCGACGGCGACGGGCGGCTCGACGTGCTCGCGTTCACACGCGAGGGATGGTCGTTCGCGTGGGGGACCGAGGCGCCGGCGTGCTCGGCCGACGGGAACGCGACCAACGAGGAGTGGTGGACGTTCCACCACGACGAGCACGGCACCGCGAAGTACGGCCACGACGCGCGGCCGCCGTCGCGGCCGGGGCCGCTCACCGTCGAGAGGCTGCCGGGCCGGGACCTGCGGGTGTCGTTCGACGCGGCGGGCGACGACCTGCTGTGCGGCCGGGCGGCGAAGTACGAGGTCGCCGGTGCGGCGCAGGCGATCGACGACGGCGCCGAGTTCAGTGCCGGCACGCGGCTCGAGGTGGCGCAGCGGGCGCGGGCGCGCACGGCTCGCCGGACGCGTCGCGCGCGTGTTCGTGCGCGCGCCGCCCAAGCGCCTCCCGCGGAGCGCGTCACGCTGACGATCCCCGACGGCGCGCGCTTCGCGCACGTCGCCGTCCGTGCGGTCGACGACGCGGGCAACCGCGGCTACGTCCGTAACCAGACCGGAGGGGCGACCATCCAGCCGGGCGCCGAGCCCGACCGGCCGCGGAGGCTGAGCCCGCGCAGGCGCACCACGCGCCGCAGCGGCGATGACAACGACGGCGACGACGGCGGCTCGCTCCCCTTCACCGGGCTCGCGGTCGGGCTCGTCGCGCTGCTCGGCCTGCTGCTGCTCGTGACGGGCCTGGCGCTTCGCCGCCGGCGCGCTGCGTAGGCGCTAGGCCGATGCGGCGATCGCCGCCTCCTCGACCCTGCCGTCGTCGTGGACGAGGTGCGCCCTGTCCTCCGCGCAGACGACGCTCGACGCCGGGGAGCCGGTGGCCTGGGCCGCGATGAGCCCCGCCGCGATGCGGTGGACGTCGCGGACGATCCCGAGCTTGAACAGTGAGCGGGTCTCGTTGGCGAGGCGGCCGTCGCCGACGCGCAGCACGACGCGGAGGTCCTCGTGCAGCGACAGGGCGGCCATCCCGATCGAGAGGTTCTCGAGGTCGTCGTCGGTGACCGCGGCGAGGGCGAGAGCGCGGTCGATCGACAGCCTGCGCAGCAGCGACGGATCGGCGCCGCGGCCGATGACGACCGGCAGGCCGGCCTCGCGTGCCTGCCCGACGTTCTCGCCGTCCTCGCGATCGTCGACGGCGACGACGGCGATCCCGCAGTCGCGCAGTAGCAGGCTCAGCCGCAGGCCGACCTGGCCGAGGCCGACGACGACGACGTGGTCGCGCCGCGGCACCGCGCGGCGGCCGGTGATGCCGGTGAGCCGGCGGTCGATCAGCCGGTTGACGATCCCCGCCGTGAAGAACGCCTCGAAGAGCAGCGCGAGCAGCATCAGGATCGCGATGAACGTCTTGAACCACTTCGGCCCGTCGGCCACCTTGTCGTTGGGGTCGACGGTCACGAGCGTCTTCGCCGCGCCGTAGAACGCGTCGACGATGTGCTGGTCGAGGACGATCGCGGCGGAGATCGTCTCGACGGCGAGGATGGTCAGGAGCCCGACCGCGCCGTAGAGCAGCAGCGCCGCGCTCCTGTCGTACGGGTTGAGCAGCGAGCGCAGGAGGGACTCGGTCTTGTTGCGGTGCGGCGGGTCGACCGGGACCTCCTCGATCCTCTCGCCCTCGGTCTTCACGCCGACGACGCGACCGTCCTCTTCGAGCTTCAGCGCTCCGAGCTCATCGTCGAGGCACGGGCCGGCGAGCGTCGGCGCGACGATGTCGGCCATCGAGGTCACACGGCAGTTCTGGATCCGCTCGCACATCTCGTCCGCGGTCGTCAGGTCGAAGTAGGTGATGAGGAGCTCGACGTCGGCGTCGGCGTGGCGCACCATCAGCGCCGCGCGCAGCGCGAAGGCGTCGTCGCCCGACACCACCACGGCCCTTTCGATAGGCCCGCGCTCGAATGCGTCGGCGACCTCGCGCTGCGTCGGGTTGACGAGCCGCACGACGTCGACCTCCAGCGCGTCGAGCGCCCCGCGCACCTCGTCGGCGAGGTCGCCGGAGCCGAGGAGGAGGATCGGGTCCGGCGCCACGAGCGCGAGCCTACGCGCTGGCGCCGCCCCGCGGTTAGGCTCGGCGCGTGCCCTCGAGGATCAACCGCTTCTACGACCTCATCCGCGACCGGCGGGCGGACAGCATCGCCGACCAGCCGCCGGTCGACGGCCCCTTCCCCGACACGCAGTACGTCCTCGTCGCCACGTACCGGCGCAGCGGCGAGGCGGTGGCGACGCCGCTGTGGACGGCGCGCGACGGCGACCGGCTCGTCTTCCGCACGGAGGGCGACACCGCGAAGGTCCGGCGCATGCGCAACGACCCGCGGGTCCTGGTTGCGCCGTGCAACGTCCGCGGCAAGCCGGCGGGGCGGCCGGTCGAGGGGAGGGCGCGGATCACCGGCCCCGACGACAACGCGGCCGAGCGCGCGCTCGATGCGAAGTACGGCGTGAAGCGGCGGACGTTCGAGCGGGTCGCGCCGTACGGGGAGTTCGTGTACGTGGAGGTCGTCGCCGCGGCGTCCGCGGATTGACGCCGGTCACCAGCCGCGCGTGCCGGGCGGGCCCTTGAACGGGCCGATCAGGTCGTCGGTGATCCAGCCGCCGTAGAAGTCGCTCTCCTGCGCGGCGATTTGCTCGTCTCCCAGCCACGCGGCGTCGACGCGGCCCGGGTAGAAGGCTACGTGGTCCTGGAGCGCTTCGTAGCCGCGGCTCGGCGCGGGGAAGGCCCAGGCGACCGCGTGGACGCGCCGCCTGCTGGCGCTCGCGTCGTAGTACCGCGCCGCGCCCTTGAACTCGCACCACGTGGAGCGGGCGTCGCTCGGCGTCAGCACTCCGGTGCGGACGTCGTCCATCGGGATGTAGATCGTCGGCGGATGGCTGGTCTCGAGCACGCGGAGCGCGCGGTCGGACTCGGCAATGGTCTCGCCGCCCAGCTCGACGCGCACCGTGAGCGCGCACGGATCGATGGCCGGCGGGCGGGGGTAGTCCCAGACGTGCTCCATGGGGCGTGTACGGTCGCCGCCGGCGCAGCGGCTCACCAGGGGGCGGGCTCGTAGTCCTTCAGGAAGACGCCGTGGACGTCCTCGCCCGCCTCGCCGCGGACGATCGGGTCGTAGACACGGGCGGCTCCGTCGACGAGGTCGAGCGGCGCGTGGAACCCCTCGGCCGCCAGTCGCATCTTCGTCGGGTGCGGGCGCTCGTCGGTGATCCAGCCCGTGTCGACGCTCGTCATGAGGATCCCGTCGGAGGCGAGGAGCTCCTTCGCGCTCGTCCGGGTCAGCATGTTGACCGCGGCCTTCGCCATGTTCGTGTGCGGATGGCCGGGGCCCTTGTAGCCGCGGCTGAACTGGCCCTCCATCGCCGACACGTTGACGACGTACGTGCGCCGCGCGTCGGACGCGGCCAGCGCGGGCCGCAGCCGGCCGACGAGCAGGAACGGCGCGGTCTGGTTGCAGAGCTGGACCTCCAGCAGCTCGACGGCGTCCACCTCGTCGACGATCTGGCTCCAGCTGTTGTGCGCCTGGAGGTCCGGCGCAAGGCCGCCGGCGTCGACGGCGGTGCCCGCGGCGAGGCGGTCGACCGACGCGGAGCCGGCCGTGAGGGCCAGCGCCGTCAGCGCGTGCGGCGTCGGCGCCCAGTGCCGCCCCGGCAGCGGGGGCGTCCCCGGACGCGCGCCGCGCTCGAGAGTCACCAGCTCGGGCAGCTCTCCCGCCGGCGCCCTCTGCTCCGCGGCGGAGAGGTGCGCGTACGCCTCGGGGGAGCGGCGGACCGTCTGCGCGGCGTTGTTGATGAGCACGTCGAGGGGTCCCTGCGCGGCGACGTCGTCGGCGAGGGCGACGACCTGCGCGGGGTCGCGCAGGTCGATTCCCACCACCCGCAGGCGGTGCAGCCACTCGCCGCTGTCGGCCATCGCCGTGAAGCGCCGCACCGCGTCGTGCGGGAACCGCGTCGTGATCGTGGTGTGCGCGCCGTCGCGCAGGAGCCGCAGCGCGATGTACATGCCGATCTTCGCGCGGCCGCCGGT
Source organism: Solirubrobacteraceae bacterium (assembly GCA_030447275.1). Lineage (GTDB taxonomy): Bacteria > Actinomycetota > Thermoleophilia > Solirubrobacterales > Solirubrobacteraceae > CADCVT01. Next base: position 84,212 of record JAUJPF010000009.1, read on the forward strand.
GAGAAGCGCGCGGCGCCCGGCGAGGTCGGTGCGCGCATCGCGGCGCTCGCGGTTGCGCGCCGCGCAAGCTGGTGGTAGAAGGCGTCGACGTCGCGGTAGCGCTGCTTGCAGACGTAACACGCCCGGGCCTGCATGAGCGTCCCCGCCCGGTCCCCCGCGGCGCTCGGCGTCAGCTCGAGGCCCTGCGTCTCGTCGTCGATCCGCCCGGGGGCGCCGGTGGCCGTCGCCGCCGTCACCGCCTCGTCGTTGGCCACGATCGCCGCGCGCTTCTCGGCCCGGCGCCGCTCCTTGACGCGCTTGTAGAGCTTCGCCGTCGCGCGCTGGACGGCGACCGCGTCCGGATGCTCGGTCGGGAGCTGCTCTGCCTCGGCCAGCACGCGCAGCGCGTCGGCCAGCCGGTCGGGGTCGAGGCCGTCCATCTGGTCTGGGCAGGGTAGGGCCATCACCTGCTGGGGCGCGGGAACAGCCGATGGCGAGACCCGGACTCGAACCGGGGACACCACGATTTTCAGGAGCGCCTGAGCGCTTCGGGGTGTCTCGGCTGATCTGAGGAAACGCCTGCATCGCTGCCATTTCTGCTCTCACACCCGACCCGCGGATTTCGCGTCGCTTCGGTCGGTTGCCTTCCCATTAGGTTCCCACGGTGGCCGGCGGATTCAACTAGCGATGCGAGGCCCGCCGCGCGGCGGTCGTCATCGGGGCGTGCCATCCTCGCGCCGAGGCGCGGTCACCGCAGGCGCTTACGGCGCTCCGCACGACGACCCGGCCCCGGCGAGCGTGTCTGCCGGAAGGTGCCAGAGCGTGGTGGCCGCCCGTCGCCGCCGTAACGGTCGATCTCCTCGTCCGACGGCGCGAGCCCGAGCTCCTGCTCCATCTCGAACCATGTTTGATCGTGCTTGCGGCGGCGCGCCTCGGCCTCGTCCTCGGTCTGTTCCGCGGGCTCGGCCTCGAGCTCTTCCCATGACTCGCCGCGCGGCCGGTAGCGCCCGTACGCGGTGATCTCGACCGGCGAGGTGTCGACGTCCTGTATGAAGCCGCCCCCGCCGACGTCACCTTCGACGAGCCCTGCGTAAACGTCGAGGTCCCAGGACGCTGGCGCGGTCACGAGCCAGTCCACCGTTCCACCGCCCCTCACCCTCAGCGTGACGCCGTACTCGCGGGGCTCGTCCTCGGCGGACTCGAGGTAAGCGTCGACGAGCTCGATGTCGAAGGGACCGAAGAAGTCGAGCAGCGTCGCCTCCTCCACGTCCCCCTGCACGGCGACCGGCGGAACGAAGACGTCAACGCCGAGGCCGTCCCGGCTGACCAGCAGTCGCAGCTGATCCGCGGCGGCGTCACGTGCGCCAGCCTCCAGCAACCGCTCCATGTCCTGAGTCGCGTCCTCGTCATGGAGGTAGTCGCGCACGAACGTCTCGACGTCGAGCAGCAGCTCGACCTCGCCCGTCGAGCGCTTGCTCTTGCGGTCGTCCTCGAGGTCCTCCACCAGATCCGGGTGCAGTTCCGCGCGGCCGTCCTTACGCGACTTCCTAACGCCAAAGTCGCTGGTGTTGTCGCTGACGAAGACGACCGGCCCGTGTTCCGCCGCGGCGCGTACATGCTCCCACACGAGCTGGTCCCGGAAGCCCTCGGTTTGATCCTTGAGTTCTCGGCCGTCCTGCCCGACGGCTAGCTGCTTCGTGGGCTTGCGTCTCCCAAGAACGCGCCGCACAAGGGCGTCGCCCTCGATGGCCGGTGCCGGCGCCGGCGTGATTCCCGCGTCGGTCAGACGTTGGCGCAGTGCGGCTTCCAAGCGCTGGACCACCTCAGACCGTTGCGGCAGGTCCCACTCGTGTCCCGCCGCGCGGGCGAGCGAGGGGAGATCCTCGAGCGCCTCGCGGTAATTGAACAGCGTGCGCCGGTAGACGAAGACGGCCTCGCGCACGACGAGTTCCGGGACGATGACCTCGACGCGCTGGTCCGCGGCATCGCGCAGCAGGTGCGCGAACGCACCCGAGCGGCCGAACCCGCTCTCGATGATCGCCGTCGTGTCCAGAAGGACGCGCGGAGCTGCCACGGCCATCCGGCGATGATCGCATTCACGTAGGAGGTGGGGCAGCTCCCACGGCAGGGCCGCTACTCGGTCGCCCAAACGATGCGCAATCTGAGGCTCTCACTAGCGGCGTTTCGAGCTTGGAAGGGCGCGTGCCCACGGCCGTGTCGCCCTCGGTGGTCTGTTCCGGCCTCGAGACGCCGCGCATGGCCTCGTCGCGAGCAGTCCGAGGGCTTCCGCGGCTGGCTCCCACCCTTCCACCCGGACATCCGATTCGGCGTCGCGCACTCGCAGTCGGCGTCCTGCGTACGAGCGGCCGGCAACGTCCGCACACACTGCACCGAGAGATCCTTCGCAAACTCTACGACCCAGATATCGCCGTCGAAGCCCTCGGCTATGCCGCCGAGGTTCTGCCGGCGCCGGTGAGGCAGGTGCCACACGGACTTGACCTGAACGAGCGAACCGTCAGCGGCGCGTCGGACGTCCCACACGCGCTCGCCGCGACGCGCCCGCGTTCCGTCCAGCGCGACAGTCGCGAGGAGCTCGGCGATTTCACCCACGTCCGGCCGTACGAGTCCGCCCCCCGCCAGCGCGCGCGTTTGCTCGATCCAGCGTCGGATGCGCGGGAACTCGTTCGGTTCGATCCGGCGCTCAGCGATCTCGGGAGGAAGTTCCACCTCGCTGATAGTGACGCGCCAGTCCCGCGCGCGGACCTCTCTGCGGCGACACCGCAACCGGCGCGCGCCCGCGTGAGGGTGTCGGCGCGCGCTTCGGGGCGCTTTACGGAGACCGGTCCGCCGTCATAGATCGAACAGTCCGGATGTCTTGTAGGTAACGCTGCGCGTCGCGCCGCGGCGCAGCAGTGCTCCGCTCGAAACGAGCTCGGAGATCCGCCGCTTCACCGTCGCCTCCGACTGCTTCGTCGCCTGCATCACGACGGACTTCAGCTCGCCAGCGCTGACCCAATTCTGGCAACCGCGCAGGATCGCCACGCTGACGTCATCGGCCATGAGCACGCGCCGTTCGCGCTCGAGCTGGTCGCGGATCCCGATGCGCGTGAGCGCGATGAGCAAGTCGAGCTTGCGTTCAAGCGCCTCGCTGTTGCTCACTACGCGCCCTTCCGCTTCGCCGTCGACGCACGCGCGCGGCGGACCGCCGTCTTGACGGTCTCGTAATTCCGTCCCGTGACGCCCGCGATCGCTGCGAGGGACAACCCCGCCTCGCTAAGCACGACCTCGTTGCGTTTGGGCTCCGCTTGGAAGTGTCGGACGTCACGGTCGTGCACGTACAGCGCCAAGAGGGCGTACTGCACCTGGTCGGGGGGGACTGGAAGCTCGTCGGGCATCGGGGTAGAGTTCCTCCACTGGGGTCTAGGAATGATCCAAGTAAATGATAGAGCCAGAATCCAAGAGACAACGAAGCTGTTTCCGATCAAGTCCAGACCCCGAGTCGCGGCGGTTTCCGCGTGCAGGCACGCTGTATATCTGCACCAATTCGTGCTACCGCGCACCGGGACGGGGGTTCGAATCCCGCCACGTGCGCCGAAAAGTCCGTAGCGAACACGTGATCGCCTGCCCGTACCGCGTGGGAAACCCCACAAAATGCTGGTAAGAACGGAATGAACGGGTGTTGCTGTCGGCTAGAGGCGCTATAAGAGTTGGCAGGGGATAAGGAGAAGAACCCATGACATCCACTTCGTCAGACGAGCCCGACGTCGCCGCCGCCCTTCGCGGGCTGCTGGCGCTGCAGGCCACCGAGCGCGATGAGCGCCTCGGCAACGCCGACGCGCGCCGGACGGAGGTCATCCTCGCCGACGCCGGGCTGAGCACCGGTGCGATCGCGACGCTGACCGGCAAGAAGCCCGACACGGTTCGGAAGTCCATCGAGCGCGCCCGCAAGAAGCCCGCGAAGGGAGGGTCCGATGGCTGAGCCGCGCATGGAGATCGACCCCGTCGACGAGGTCGCGCGGCTGCTCGCCGTGCTCATCCGGCGTGGCTGCGACAGCCAGACGGAGGCGATAACGGAGATCGCCCGCGTCGGGATCGGCCCCCGCCGCATCGGCGAGCTGCTCGGCACCTCGCCGAACACGGTCAACGTGACGCTGCAGAAGGCCAAGAAGAGGGAGAAGGCGGTGCCCCGTGGCTGACGAGGACGTCCTCGAGCGCCTCGACCTCATCGCCGGGCTACTGCAGCTCGCGCACTACGACGCGATCGAGCGCGCGCGGACGCGGCTGCGCGAGGACGAGGTCACCGCAGCGATCCTCGACGCCTGCACCGGCGAGGAGTGGTGCCCGGCGAAGGAGATGCACGAGCGCGTGCTGGAGGCGGTGCCGGACGCGAAGCTGCGAACCGTCCAGCGCCGTACCCGAGAGCTCGTCGACCGCCGCGCGCTGCGTGAGCACGGCTCGACCCGGGACAGGGTCTACCGCGCAAGCGGCCTGGTCTGACAGAGAGGAAGATTGATGCCCGACGACAATCGCGTCCCGAGCGCTCCCGATGTCTCCGTGATCGGCCTCGCGGTCCTCACGCTGCTCGTCGACGAGCGCGAGGCGCGCGTGACGAGCGAGCGCGACGCGCTCTCGACCGAGACGCTGCTCGCCGAGGCCGGCCTGAACTCGACGCAGATCGGCGGCCTGCTGCGCAGGAGCCCGGCCACAGTCCGCTCGACCGTCTCGCGCGACAAGAAGAGGCTCGCCGCGACGAAGAGGAGTGGCGACACCTGATGTCGGACACACAGCGCGAAATCCACAACGCCCTGATCGCCATGAATGCGAAGGTCGACACGATCGACGGCAAGGTCACGCTCCTCGCGCGCTCGCTCAGCGACCCGATCGAGACGCAGCTCGCAGAGCTCATTCCGAAGAAGCCGCTCATCGCACAGATCTACCTGGTCTTGGACGGCAAGCGGACGCAGCGCGACATCGTCGCCGAGCTCGGCAAGTACGGGATTCGCGTGCATGAGGCGACGGTCTCGCGGCACATCACGCAGGAGATGGTCAAGCGCGGACTCGTCGACCTGGTCGACGCCCGCGGCTCGAAGGTCTACGGCGAGAACCGCCAGATGAACACGATCCTCAATCTCACGACGAACATGCGCAAGTGGCTCGAGCGGGCGGGCGAGACCGTCCCGCTTCCGGCGCCGAAGCCGCGGAGGAAGAAGGCATGACCGCCACCCCCGCCGTCCTGCAGCGCAAGCTCGGCGCCGAGTTCGCGCGCCGCCGCTGGCAGTACGACGCCGAGGTCGTCGGCGACCTCATCGAGCACATCGAGCGCACGGGCGCGATCGACCCGCCGGCGCTGGCGCGCCGCGTCCCGCGCCTGTTCCGCGAGCACAACGACGCGACGGTCGAGGACCTCACCGACGCGATCGCCGCCGCGATCGGCGACCGGACGCCCGTCGCCGACACCAGCGGCGCAACGCTCGTCATCAACGATCACAGCCACAACCTGACGCTCTCCGGCAACGCGAGCATAACCGGCGGCAACGTCAACGTCGGCGGCATGCAGATCGTCGTCGGCTTCGACGCGCCGAAGGAGGAGATCCTCGCCGGCGTCGCGGCCCTCGTCCGCGCCGCGGCCTCCGGCGACTGGAACGCGGACGCGGCGCGCGAGCTCGCCGAGCTCGTCGACGCCCGCGACGACATCGACTATGGCGACGTCCACGACATCACCGTCGAGGTCCTCGAGGAGGACCCGCCGAAGCAGGGCCGAGCGAAGGAGATGCTGGCCGACATCGCGACGAGCGGCATCGCGGGCGCGCTTACGACCGGCATCACGGTCGGCATCGGCGAGATCCTCGGCCAGCTCCCCACCTGACGATCCGGAGGCCCGATGCCTGACGCGCCCCGCACGACGAACGACCTGCTCACCTCGATTGATGCCAAGCTCGGCGCGATCCTGACCCTGACGGTCGATGCCTACATCCGCGACACCGGCGTCGCCAAGCCGAAGGAGCGCTCGATTGACAAGATGCTCGCCGACGTTGGCGTCTCGACCGGCGACATCTCGAAGCTCCTCGGCAAGACCGAACGCGCCGTCCAGCTGAAGCTCCAGGACGCGGAGAAGGCGAAGCCGAAGCGCACGAAGAAGAAGCCGGCGGCCGGAGACCCCGAGGTCTAGGACCCTTTCTTCGGCGCAGGCTTGTCCTTCTGCGCGGCCGGCTTTGCGCGGCGCAGTGTCGACCTCACGGCCTCCGGGTTGCGCCCGGTGACGGCGGAGATCTCCGGCCGCGTGAACCCGGCCTCGTCCAGGACGAACTCGCTTCGCCGCACGCCGGCCGCGTCGGCACGCGCATCGAGGTGCGCGAGCACCACCGCGCTCAGCGCCAGCAGCGCACGATCGCCGCCGATCCCGGGTGTCTCATCGTTTGCCATGGAGCCACCGTACGCGTCGGCGCGGACCCACCGAGAATCACGCTCGCGAAGCGCGACGCCATTAGTCGCACTGACGCGTTCGCTTGCGGATCGTCGCTCGGCGTGAGCCACGTCGCCGCACCGAAGAAGAGGCGACGTCACACCGCGAGCTAGCTGTTCTGCTAGCGGCGCCACGCGAGGCCGATGAGAGTTGCTGCGCGCACCCGGCCCCTCGGGCCGGATATGGAGGACAACGCACGAAAGCCCAGCAATAACTGGGCTTTCCGAAGATGGCGAGACCCGGACTCGAACCGGGGACACCACGATTTTCAGTCGTGTGCTCTACCAACTGAGCTATCTCGCCGCGCGCGAAAGGGTAGCGTCGGGGGATGGCCGAGAGCGTGATCGTGCTGCGGATCTGGCGCAAGGGGCCGCGGGGGCCGGAGCTGCTCGAGCGGCTCGGCCAGGAGCTCGGGCGGGATGACGTCGTCGCCGATGATTCCGGCGTCGTGCGGCTGAAGATGGACGGGCGGGGCGGGAAGGGGTGGGACACCCTTCGCGATGCTCTCGACCGGTCGGGGAGCGACTGGCGGGAGTGGCTCCACCTGGAGTCGCGCCCGCCTCGCTGAGGGGACGCGCCGGCGCTACTTCGCCCAGGCGCGCAGCTGCGGCAGCGGGTCGATCGGCTTGCCGCCGCGGTCGCGCCAGCCGCCTTCCCAGATCTCGAAGTGCAGGTGCGGACCGCTGCTCGCGCCCGTGCTGCCTACGCGGCCGATCTGGGTGCCGGCGCTGACGCGCGCACCCGGCTTGACGGTCGCGCTCCCGGCCTGGAGGTGCGCGAAGAAGAGCGACCGGCCGTCGTCGGCGTTGATCACGACATACCAGCCGGCGCCGCCCTTCTGGTAGGTCACGAAGGCGACCGTGCCGTTCAGCGGGGAGACGACGGGCACGCCCTCGGCCGCCGCGATGTCCTGGCCCTCGTGCGAGTGGCCGCTGCGCGCGGAGCCGAAGCGCGAGCCCTCGCCGCCGAAGGTGTACGGGCCGCGCACGGGAAACACTCCCGAACCGCTCGGCGCGGGCGCCGGCGTGGGGGAAGGCTCGGGCGCAGGCGCAGGCGCAGGGTCCGGCTTCGGCGCGGGCTTGGGCTTGGGCTTCGCCTTGACGGTCACGAAAGCCTTGCCGCTCGCGTGCGACGCCCGCGCCAGCACGGCGCCCCGCCCGTCACGAGCGTGCACGCGAACGACGTACTTCCCGGCGCCGAGCTTCGCGCGCTTCGGCCACCGGACGGCGATCGTCTGCCCGACCTCGATCTCGCCGAGCTCGATCCGCGCCGGCACGTCGCGCGTGCGGACGTTCTGCACGACGACGCGGGCGCGCACGCGCTCCGTCCCCGGCTGCTCGATCCGCAGCTTGATGCGAGGACGCGACCCCTCGACGAGGTTCTTCGGCGTGACCCGGAACATCCGCGCGACGGGGCGCGGCGGCGCGGGCGTGCCGAACTCGACGCCGCCGTGCTCGTCGGGCGCGTCGCCGAGCGTCCCGCCGGTGCCGTCGGCGGCGACCGCGGGCGGCGCGAAGCAGAGCAGGGCGAGGCAGACGAGGAGGAGTTTCGCGGCGGGGGAACGCATCGATCCGACAATCGAACGCAGGACCCGCCCTCTTGAAGCGGCCTTCCCCGCGGCCGCGTGGAGGTTTCGCGCGCCGAACCTGTGCGCTACTTGGCCAACATCCGCCGCATCAGCTCAAGAGCGCCCCTTTTCGACAGCGGCTCGTTCAGGTTCCCGCATTTCGGCGACTGGACACATGACGGACACCCGCTCTCGCACGGGCAGTCCCTGATCAGCGTCGCGGCGTCGGTCACGAGCTCCTCGAAGCGCAGGAACGCCTGCCGCGTGATCCCCACGCCGCCGGGGTGGCCGTCGTAGATGAAGATCGTCGGGCCGCCCGTCTGCTGGTGCCCCGCCGTCGAGAGGCCGCCGATGTCCCAGCGGTCGCACATCGCCAGCAGCGGGAGCACGGCGATCTGCGCGTGCTCGGCCGCGTGCAGCGCGCCGAGCAGCGCCTCGCGCGGGAAGCCGTCGGCCGCGATCTCGTCGGGCAGCTCGTACCAGAGGGCCTGCGTCGAAAATTCCGTGAGAGGCAGGTCGAGCGCGACGAGGTCGATGATCTCGTGGTCCGGCAGCCGCTTGCGCTGGTACGCCATCACCGTCTCGGCGACGCTCACGCGGCCGAACGACAGCCGGCACCCGAGCACGTCGCGGCGGTCGAGCAGCTCCTCGATCCAGGTGTCGGTCTCCTTCTTCGGCTGCGTGTACCAGTCGCCGGTGAACGGCTTGACCAGCGCGCGGCGCGACTCGACGTCGAGCTCTGTGACCTCGTAGGAGCGGCCGAGGTGCAGGTACACGGCGCCGTCGTGGACGGTGGAGAACGCGCGCGCCGCCTCGACCGTCCCGAGCAGCTCGCCGGAGGAGACGTCAACGACCGCGAACGTGTCGGGGGACGCGGAGCGCAGCGAGACCCGCGCCGCCGGATAGTCCTCGGGCGCCGCGAGCACGAACCTCCCCCGCACCTGGCGCAGCTCGCCGCGCGCCTCGAGCGCCTCGGCGTGCAGGCGCCAGCGCGGCCCGAGCGCCTCGGCGTCGGCGTCGGTCAGCGGCGCCTCGTGCGCCGCGCACAGCAGGTGCGCGAGGTGGATCTGCTCGCTCTCGTAGTCGAGGATCGCCGACTCGACCGGCCGCTCGAGCAGCTGATCGGGCTCGCGGCAGAGGAACTGGTCGAGCGCGTCCTCGCCGGCGATGTAGACGGCGAGCCCACGCCCGCGGCGCCCCGCGCGGCCCCACATCTGCTTGAGCGACGCCATGGTGCCGGGGAACGTGACGACGACGGCGGCGTCGAGCGCGCCGATGTCGATCCCGAGCTCGAGCGCGTCGGTGGTGATGACCGCCAGCAGCTCGCCGCTCACGAGCCGGCCCTCGATGTCGCGGCGCTGCTGCGGCGTGTAGCCCGCGCGGTACGGCGCGATGCGCTCGCCGAGGTCGGTGTCGCGCAGCTTGTCCTGCACGAGCTTCGTCGTCAGCTCGACCGCCTTGCGCGACTTGATGAAGCAGATCGTCCGCGAGCCGCCGCGGATGAGGTCGGCGAGGATGTCCGCCGCCTCGGCCAGCGCCGAGCGCCGCGCGCCGATGTCCTCGTCAACCATCGACGAGCGCGACCTCCTCGACGCCGGTCAGCCGCTCGGCCAGCTCGACCGGGTTGGCGATCGTGGCGCTCGCCATGAAGAACCGCGCGTCGGGCGCCATCCGCCGCAGCCGCCGCAGGACGTTGCCGACGTGCGACCCGAACACGCCGCGGTAGACGTGCGCCTCGTCGACGACGACGACGTCGAGCCGGTGCAGGAAGTCGGTCCGCGCGGTGGTGGGGAGGATCCCGACGTGGAGCATGTCGGGGTTCGTGAGGACGACGTTGGCGCGCCGGCGGATCGCCGCCCGCTCCTCGCGCGCCGTGTCGCCGTCGTAGATCGCCGGGCGGATCTGGCGGTGCAGGCCGAAGGCGTGCAGCGCCCGCGCCTGGTCCTGGGCCAGGGCCTTCGTCGGGTACAGGTACAGCGCCCGCGCCGTCGGCTCCTGGAGCAGGTGCGACAGCGTCGGCAGGTTGAAGCACATCGACTTCCCGGACGCCGTCCCGGTGGTGACGATGAAGTCGCCGCGCATCGCCGCCTCGACCGCCTCGACCTGGTGCGAGTACAGCGACTCGACGCCCATCCCGCGCAGCGCCTCGAGCAGCTTGGGGTGCAGCGGCGGGATGTCGCCGAGCACCGGCGGCCGCTCGAACTCCTGCGCCTCGCGGACGAGTCGCTCGTCGGAGCGCCCGGCCTCGAGCAGCTCCTGCCACGGCTCGATGTCGTGCGTCTGGACAACCACCCTGCCATCGTAGGCCGCTGCCATGGCACCGCTCCGCGCGCTCTACGTCGACCTCGACAACACCCTCTTCGGCCGGGGCGGGAGCATGTTCCACGACGGGGAGGGAACGCCGAGCCTGCTCGGGGCGCGCGCGATCGAGGCATGTCACCGTGCGGACGTCGAGGTCATCGTGATGTCCGGGCGCCGCCGCTCCGGCGTCGCGCCCGTCGTCCGGCTGCTCGGCGGGCGGTCCTACGTCTTCGAGGCCGGCAGCTGCATCGTCGACGGGGCCGACGAGGAATGGATGACCGAGCCGTTCATGCCCGACGAGGGTGCCACGGTCTTCGACCAGATACAGCGCAGCGGTGCGCCGGAGCTGCTCCTCGATCGCTTCGACATCGAATACCACGCCCCGTGGCACACCGGCCGCGAGGTCTCGCACCTCTTCCGCGGCGCGATCGACGCCCGCGACGCCAACGCGCTGCTGGCCGAGCACGGCCACGACCACGTCCGGCTCGTCGACAACGGCGGCATCGACCGGCCCGGGCTGCGCGCCTACCACCTCGTCCCCAAGGGCGTCAGCAAGGGCCGCGCCGTCGGGCGCCACATGCGCGTCCGCGGCTACGCGCCCGAGCACGCGATCGCCGTCGGCGACTCCCGCGAGGACCTCTCGACCGCCGAGGCCGTGGGCACCGTCTGGCTCGTCGCCAACGCGCTCGACCGCGATCCGCTGCTGGCCGCGGAGCTCCCCCGCAACGCCCGGCTCTCCGAGCAGGGCCACGGCGCCGGCGTCTACGAGGCCGTCGTCACGGAGCTGGCGGAGCGCCGCTGAACCACGACCGCACGCGCGTGCGGATCCGCCGCCAGACCCCCGGCCGCGGGCGCCCCACGCGCCGCCGCGCCGGGATCGGGACCGTGGTGCGGACGAGCGCGACCCATTCGTCGAGCGGCAGGTCGCCGGAGATCAGCCGCGCGAGGCCGGTGGTGACCGGGGAGTCGATCTCGGCCTCCTCGAGCGCGCGCGCGAGCAGCGGGACGAGGTCGAGCGACTCGACCGCCTGGCCGATCCGGTCGGGGATCTCGGCCGTCGGGACGCCCTCGCCGAGCAGCTCGCCCGCGCGGCGGTTGCGGCTCAGCGGCGCGAGCGCGGTGGCGACGAGGTCGCCGGTCCCCGCCAGCCCGATGAGCGACTCGGGTCGCGCCCCCTGCGCGGCCGCGTAGCGCCAGACCTCGGCGAAGATGTGGCCGGCGGCGGCGCCCGCGGCGTTCAGCCCCTGCGCCTCGGTCGCGCCGGCGGCGAGCGCCGCGGCGTTCTTCGCGGCGCCGGCCAGCTCGACGCCGACGGGGTCGTTCGACTCCTCGCACACGACGCCCGCGCGCAGGAAGACGTCGGCGATCGCCGCCGCCAGCTCGTCGTTGGTGGACGCCGCGACGAGCCCGGCGCCCTCGTGCACCATCTCGCGCGCGTGCGCGGGGCCGCCGACGACCGCGACCCGCCCCTCGCCGAGCTGCGCCGCCAGGAGCACGCTCGGCGCGCGGCCGTCGGGCGGCACGAGCCCCTTCGCGAGCGACACGACCGCGGCGCGCCCCGGCAGCCCGTCGTTGCCGAGCTCGGCGATCACCTCGTCGAGCCCGCGCGACGGCACGCCGAGGAAGACGAAGTCCGCGCGGACGAGCCCGGCGCTCACGTCCTCGATGCGCAGCTCGCGCGGCAGCTCCACGCCGGGCAGGTATGCGACGTTCTCGCGGTCCTCGGCGAGGCGGCGCGCCTGCTCGGCCGTGCGGGCCTGGAGCGTGGTGCGCAGCCCGCCGCGCGCGAGCAGCACGGCGACCGCGGTCCCGAACGACCCGGCACCGAGCACGATCGCCCGCCGGCCGCCCGGCGTGGGGAGGTACAGCGACGGGCGGTGCGGACGGTGGCGCTCGGCCATCGGGGGAAGGTAGTGCGGGCGCGCTCACAGCCGCGCCGCGAGCAGCTCCCCGGCGCGTTCCAGCTCGGCGAGGGTGCCCGCCTCGAGCACGTGCTGGAGGTCGAGGATCCGCTGGTCGAACAGCGACAGCGCGTTGGCGCCGCACACCGCGTGGCACGGCACGCCGGCCTGGCGGCAGCGCACCGCGGCCTCGCCGGCCGCCTTGCCGTCGAGCGTCGTCGCGTCGATGCGGCCCTCGCCGGTGATGACCGCGCGCGCCGCGCGGCTGCGCGCGTCGAAGCCGAGGGCGTCGAGGACGAACGGCGCGCCCGGCTCGAGCCGCGCCCCGAACGCCGCCCACAGCCCGCCGGAGAGCCCGCCCGCGGCGCCGGTCATCGGCACGCCGCGCGGGTCGCGGGGCAGCTCGCGCGCGCGCTGCTCGAGCCGGCGCTCCAGGCGCGCGACGGCCATTGCGTCCGCGCCCTTCTGCGGCGCGAAGCGCGCGGCCGCCTGCTCGAACGGCGTGCGGACGTCGCACAGCACGACGAGGCGCGCGCCGCGCAGGCCGCCGTGGTCGCGCACGGCCTCGATCGCGCCGAAGCCGGCGTCGGTCGTCGCGCTCCCGCCGGCGGCGACGAGGACGACCGCCGCGCCCGCGTCGACCGCGGCGGCGATCAGCTCGCCGGTGCCGTACGAGGACGCGCCCTCGGGGTCGAGCTCGTCGGCGGCGACGCGCGCGAGGCCGCTCGCCTCCGCCACCTCGACGATCGCCGTCCCGCCGCTCTCGAGCAGCCCGAAGCCGGCGCGCACCCGCCGCCCCCGGGGGTCAGAGGCCTCGGTCCCGGCGGTCTCGCCCCCCAGCGCGGTGAGCAGGACGGCGAGCGTGCCGTCGCCGCCGTCGGCGATCGGGCAGAGGTCCGGCGGCTCGAGCCCGGCCCGCTCCAGGCCGCGCCCGACCGCCGCCGCGACCTCCGCCGCGCGCAGCGTGCCCTTGAACTTGTCGGGGGCGACCAAGACCTGCACGCCGGACATGGTGGTACAAGACCTCCGCTGTGGACCACCTGAGCATCGCTCCCGAGAAGCCCGTGCAGCTCTTCGCGCGGCCGTCGCTGCGCGACTCCGACCGCGTCCGCACGCTCAACCGCGACGACCTCGACCGCTGGCGGGTTTCGGTGTTCTTCCGCCTGTTCATGGCGATCCCGCACCTGCTGTGGCTGTCGATCTGGAGCGCGGGGATGGTCCTGCTCGCGCCGGTCCTGTGGGTCGTCGGGCTGTTCACCGGCCGGTCGCCGGAGGGGCTGCGCGACATCTACGCGATGTGGGTCCGTTACGCGGTCCACGTCTACGCGTTCCTCTACCTCGCCGCCGGCCCGTTCCCCGGCTTCCTCGGCAAGCAGGGCTCGTACCCGGTCGAGGTCGAGATCCCGCCGGGCGGCCCGCAGAACCGGTGGAGCATCGGCTTCCGGTTCCTCCTCGCGTTCCCGGCGCTGCTGCTGATGGGGGCGCTCGTGGGGCTCGGCGGCGGCGGAGGGAACGCGAACCAGGGCGCGGGGCTCCGGCTGGCGGCCAGCCTCGGCGGCGGCGTCGCGGCGACAGCGGCGATCCTCGGGTGGTGGGCGTCGATGGCCCGCGGCCGGATGCCGCAGGGCCTGCGCGACCTGACGGTGTGGGCGCTCGGCTACGCGGCGCAGACGTACGCGTACGTGTTCCTGCTCACCGGGCGCTACCCGAACAGCGACCCGGCGCTGGCCCCGCTCGCCCCGCTCCCCGACCACCCCGTCCGGCTGCGCATGAGCGACGAGCTGCGGCGCGACCGGTGGATGGTGGCCTTCCGGTTCATGCTGACCATGCCGCACGTCATCTGGGCGCTGCTGTGGACGGCGCTGATGCTGCCGCTCTCGGTCGTCATCTGGCTCGTCGCGCTCGTGCTCGGTCGCGCGCCGGCGGCGCTGCACCGGTTCGCCGCCGCGTACGTCCGCTACCTCTCGCATGTCTACGCGTTCGCCAACCTCGGCGGCGGGCCGTTCCCCGGGTTCGTCGGCTCCGCGGGCTCGTATCCGGTCGACATCGGGATCGCGCCGCCCGAGCGCCACAACCGCTGGAGCGTGGCGTTCCGGGCGATCCTTGCGCTGCCGGCGCTGCTGCTGGCCGGCGCGATCGGCGGGGCGGTGTCGTTCGCGGCGATCGGCGCCTGGTTCTATGCCCTCATCATGGGCCGGATGCCGGAGGGGCTGCGCAACCTGATCGTGTTCGCGACGCGCTACAGCGCGCAGACGTACGGCTACCTGCTGTTCGTGACCGTGCGCTATCCGTACAGCGGCCCGGGGGACTTCCGCGCGTGAGGATCGGGGCGTTCATCGCGGCGGCGGTCGCGGTCGCGGTCGCGTGCGGCTGGGGCGTCATCCAGCTGTGGGACACGACCGTCCCGGCGGGGGTCGAGCTCGAGACGGGCGCGGCGGCGTCGCAGTTCGACCGCGCGACGCGCGAGGAGGCCGAGGAGTTCGAGTCGCTCATGCGCTGGCTCTTCCTCGCCTCGCAGGCGGCGCTCGTCGGCACGCTCGTCTTCTACGCGAAGTGGGGCCGGCGCTTCGAGCGCGATTCGGCGGCCGGCCCGATCGGCACCGGCTTCCTCCTCGGGATGATGGGGATCGCGCTCGTCTGGCTCGTGCAGCTGCCGTTCGGGCTCCTGCAGACGTGGTGGGCGCGCCGCAACGACGCCGCCGAGGTCGGCTACCTCGAGTTCGTCGTCGGCGGGTTCTTCGGGCTCGGCGGCCAGGCGCTCTTCCTGTGCCTGCTGCTGCTGGTCGTGATGGCGCTCGCGCGGCTGCTGCACGCGGCGTGGTGGCTGCCGGGCTCGGCGGCGCTGGCCGGGCTCGC
>JAUJPF010000064.1 GCA_030447275.1 Solirubrobacteraceae bacterium
AAGCCGAGCCGGCCGACGCCGCCGGTGGCGACGGCCGCGGCGACCATGAGGCCGGACGCGGCGGCGGCGAGCGACGCCGACAGCGCGAGCGGGCGCCACACGCCCGCGAAGGCGGGCTCGGTCACCGCGCGCGCGTTCATCCGGGCGGCGGCGAAGACGAGCATCGCGAGGGGGACGAGGAACGCGACGTCGCCCAGCTCGACGCCGAGCAGCGGCAGCGCCCACGGCGCGGTCACCAGCAGCGCGAACGTCGCGGTGCCGTCGCCGCGCACCGGCCGCAGCGGCGCCTCGTTGCGATCCTCCTCGCGCACGCGCTCGACGTCGTCGGCGTGGACGGCACGCAGAGCGCCGCCGCACCGGGTGCAGTCGGGCTCGAGGATCGTCGACGAGACGGCGGGGCGCTCCCAGCCGCAGAACGGGCAGCGATGGACGTACGTCACAACAGGCACCTACATCGGCGCGTTGCCGCTGACCTTGATCGCCGGTCAGCCGGCGTAAGCCGTTCCCCTAGTCGCAGGCTCCCCGCGCCCACAGACCGCGGCCCGCGGCGCGGGCCCTGCGCGCCAACCACACGTACCGCTCCGCGTACCTCACGTTCGGCGGGACCGTCATCGGCTGGGCGTAGCCGCGCTCGACGAGCAGCGCGTTGACGTGGCGCCCGTCGGCCAGCCAGAGGTCGACGAGCGCGCGGCCGTAGCGATCGGTGGGCTCGGCCTGGCGGCCGACCCGGACGCGGGCTCCGTCGAGCAGCCGCTCGGCGAACGCCGAGGCCTCGCGACCGAAGCACTCGACGCCGCCGTAGACCTCGGGCGTGTCGACGCCGATCAGGCGGCTCTTGCCGACGCCGCCCGACAGGACGACGGTGTCGCCGTCGACCACGCGCTCGACGGTCGCGGTCGGCGGGTCGTGCGCCACGTCGTCGGACGCCGCGGCTGCGAAGGCCGCCGCAGCGGCGAGGAGCAGGAGGACGCCGACGAAGCGCACGCCGGCCAGGCTACGGTCGCGCCCGGCCGGCGTGAAACTCCCGTTGCGAAGTCGCTACGCGACCGTCACCTCAGGCGACAGGTAGACGTCCTGGATCGCGTGCAGCAGCGCGACGCCCTCGTCCATCGGGCGCTGGAACGCCTTGCGCCCGCTGATCAGCCCCATGCCGCCCGCGCGCTTGTTGATGACTGCGGTCTTCACGGCCTCCTCGAGGTCCGTCTCCCCCGACGACGCGCCGCCGCTGTTGATGAGGCCGGCGCGGCCGCTGTAGCAGTTGAGGACCTGGTACCGCGTGAGGTCGATCGGGTTGTCGGTCGTGAGCTTCTCGTCGACCAGCTTGTGCGTCTTGCCGTACGCGCCGTTGAGGCCGCTCACCGCGCCGAAGCCCATCCGGTTCTCCGGCAGCTTCTGCTTGATGATGTCCGCCTCGATCGTGACGCCGATGTGGTTGGCCTGGCCGGTGAGGTCGGCGGCGAGGTGGTAGTCGGTGCCCTCGATCTTGAACTGCGAGTTGCGCAGGTAGCACCACAGGACGGTGAACATCCCGAGCCGGTGCGCCTCCTCGAACGCGCGCGCGACGTCCACGATCTGCCGGCTCGACTGCTCCGAGCCGAAGTAGACCGTCGCGCCGACGCCGGCCGCGCCCAGCTCCCACGCCCGCTGCACCGACGAGAACATGATCTGGTCGAACTCGTTCGGATAGGTGAGGAGCTGGTTGTGGTTCAGCTTCACGATGAAGGGGAACTTGTGCGCCCACTTCCGGCTGACCGAGCCCATGACGCCGAGCGTGGAGGCGAATGCGTTGCAGCCGCCCTCGACGGCGAGCTGCACGAGGTTCTCCGGGTCGAAGTAGATCGGGTTCGGCGCGAAGCTCGCGCCCGCCGAGTGCTCGATGCCCTGGTCGACGGGGAGGATCGACACGTGGCCGGTGCCCGACAGGCGGCCGCTGTTGATCAGCCACTGGAGGTTGCGCAGCACGTTCGTCGGCCGGTCGCTGTCGACGAAGACGCGGTCGATGAAGTCGGGGCCGGGCAGGTGGAGGCCCGATGCCGGGAAGGTCTCGCAGCGGTGCTGGAGCAGGTCCTGGGCGTCGTCCCCGAGCAGCTCCTCGAGGCGAGAGGTGGTCATGTCCGCGGTCGTTGCCATGGTTGAAACGGTACTCCGGGTACCTTTCCGGCGCACCCATGGACCACAACTTCATGTCCGCCGGCTACACGATCGGCATCGAAGAGGAGCTCATGATCCTCGACGGCGAGACCCTCGACCTCGCCAACGCCATCGAGCAGCTGCTCCGGGAGGACGAGGAGCGCGTCAAGCCGGAGCTGATGGAGTCGGTCTGCGAGATCGCGACCTCGCCGTGCTCGGGGATCGACGACGCGGGCGAGGAGCTCATCGAGCTGCGCCGCCACGTGTGCCGCGTGGCCGACGAGAGCGGGCTCGCCATCGGCTCGGCGGGCACGCACCCGTCGGCGCTGTGGGAGGACCAGCGGATCGCCGCGCGCCCCCGCTACCGCGACCTGATCGAGGCGCTGCGCTTCGTCGCCCGCCAGGAGCTCATCTTCGGCATGCACGTCCACGTGGGGCTCGACGACCCCGACAAGGCCATCCACGTCGCCAACGGCATGCGCGTGCACCTGCCGGTGCTGCTCGCGCTGTCGGCGAACTCGCCGTTCTGGCAGGGCAGGCACACCGGGCTGATGTCGGCGCGCACGCCGATCTTCCGCGCCTTCCCGCGCGTCGGCGTCCCGCCCGCCTACGCCGACTGGGACGACTACGCCAAGCGGATCGCGTTCATGGTCGAGTCGGGCGTCATGGAGGACTACACGTACCTCTGGTACGACGTCCGCCCGCACCCGAACCTCGGTACCGTCGAGATCCGCGTCTGCGACTCGCAGACGCGCGTCGAGCACACGATGGGCCTCGCGGCGCTCATCCAGGCCATGGTCCGCGAGCTGAGCGAGCACTTCGAGGCCGGGTCGCCGCTCGGCGAGTACCCGTGGGAGATGCTCGACGAGAACAAGTGGCTGGCCGCGCGCCACGGGCTCGAGGGCGAGCTGATCGACCTCCCGACGCGCGAGCGCGTCCCGACGCGGGAGCTGACGCGCCGGCTGCTCGACCGCCTGGTCGATCACGCCCAGGACCTCGGCGCCGGCGGGCATCTCGACGCGGTCGAGGACATCCTCGCCCGCGGCAACGGAGCGCACCGGCAGCGGGTCGTCTACGAGGCCAACCACGATCTGCGCGAGGTCATGCGCGAGATCGTCACGGCGACGACGCCGGCCGCGCCCGACCCCGCGGCCTGACACCCGGCCGACCGGCTTCGCGCGCCCCCTATCATCGGACGGGCATGGCCAGCTCGCCCGAGCTCTTCGTCGTCTGCAAGAACTGCAACTCGCAGGTGAGCCCGTACATCACGGAGTGCCCGTACTGCGGCACCCGCCTGCGCAAGCGCGCGCCGAAGATCGAGCGCGGGGGCCGCGAGCCCGAGCCGAAGAAGAAGCGCCGCAAGGTGACGCCGTCGCTCGGCCCGCTGCGCACGGGCGAGATCCCGGGGATCCGCGGCGACGAGATGCGGCGCCCGGTCGCCACGATCGTGCTCGTCGCGATCGGCTGCCTGTGGTGGCTCGCGCTGATCCCGCTGCGCGACGAGGGCTACCGCCTCTACACCGACCCGCTCGGCGAGTGGTGGCAGGTCCTGAGCGCCCCGTTCGTCCACGCCAGCGGCTGGTACCAGTTCGCGGCGCTGGGAGCGGTGGGTCTGTTCGGATGGCTGCTCGAGCGCCGCAACGGCCCGCTCGTCGTCGTCCTGACCTGGCTGCTCGGCGCGAGCGGCGGCATGGCGGTCGTGAAGGCGGTCGACGGCGCCGACTTCGTCGTGGGCGCCAGTGGCGGCGCGCTCGCGCTCCTGTGCGCGTGGGCGGTCCCGCCGCTGCTCGAGCGGCGCCGTACCCGCGACGAGGACGACGTCGACCTGCTCGGGCCGGCGGTGATCTTCGCCCTGCTCGTCCTCATGCCCGTGGCGCGGATCGAGGTGAGCTTCATCGCGACGGCGGTCGGCATCCTCGCCGGGGCGCTCGTCGGGCTGCTGCTCTCCCGCTCTAGCGCACGCTGATCCGGCCCGGCTCGCCGGCGGCGAGGCGGCCGACGATCGCGCCGGGCACCTCCGCTGCCCGCTCCGGGGCCACGGCGACGAGCAGCCCGCCGGAGGTCATCGCGTCGGCGACGAGCCAGCGGCGCGGCGCGGCGACGCCCTCCCACGTCGTGAAGGTCTCCGCGTAGCGGCGGTTGCGCTTCGTGCCGCCGGCGATCGCGCGGTCGCCGGTGGCGAGCAGCCGCATGACGCCGTCGATCGCCGGGACGGCCTCAGCGTCGACCTCGGCCGAGCACTCGCTGGCCAGCGCAAGCTCGTGGAGGTGCCCGAGCAGCCCGAAGCCGGTGACGTCGGTGACCGCGTGCGCGCCGGCCGCCCGCGCGGCGCGCGCCGCCTCGGCGTTCAGCGTCGTCATCACCTCGACCGCCGCGGCGATCAGCTCCGGGCTCGCGGCGCCGCGCTTCGCCGCCGTGCTGACCGCCCCGGCGCCCACCGGCTTCGTGAGGACGAGCGCGTCGCCCGGCCGGCCGCCCGCGTTCGTCGTGACCGCGTCCGGGTGGACGGTGCCGGTCACCGCGAGGCCGTACTTCGGCTCGGCGTCGTCGATCGAGTGCCCGCCGACGATCGTTGCGCCCGCCGCCTCGACGACGTCGTGGCCCCCGCGGAGGATCGCCCCGAGCACCTCGCCGCCGAGCTTCTCGAGCGGGAAGGCGACGAGGTTGAGCGCGGTCAGCGGCTCGCCGCCCATGGCGTAGACGTCGGAGAGCGCGTTCGTGGCCGCGATCCGCCCGAAGTCGTACGGGTCGTCGACGATCGGCGTGAAGAAGTCGACGGTCTGGACGAGCGCCAGGTCGGGGCGCACGCGCACCACCGCCGCGTCGTCGGCGGTGTCGAAGCCGACGAGGACGTCGGCGTGGCCGGCGCGGGGGAGCGCGGCGACGATCGGGTGCAGCTCGGCGGCGGGCAGCTTGCAGCCGCAGCCGGCGCCGTGAGAGAGGCTGGTGAGGGCGACGGTCATCCGCACCTATCATCCCGCGTTCCGTGAATGACCGCCCCGCCTACACGGCCGAAGAGGTCGACGCGGCCGTCGCCGCGCTCGGCGACCCCGAGCGCTTCGCCCACGCACAGGAGATCGTCACCCACGCCGCGCCCGGGCTCCAGCGGGTGCTCGTCGCCGCGCTCGCCGAGGGCGGCTGGTTCGGGTCGGCGCACGAGGCCGAGCTGGCGCGGACGACGTCGCTGGAGGATCCGGCCGAGCGGGCGGCCGCGGTCCGCGCGCTGGTCGACGAGGAGGTCGGCCTCGGGATGCTCGTCGGCGTCGCCGTCGGGCTCGAGCTGGCCGGCGAGCTGGCAAGACAACGAAGTGAGGGGAGTCCCTGACATGCCGGAGATCACGTTCCTGGGCCACTCGTGCTTCCTCATCGAGGAAGCCGAGACGCGGCTCTTGATCGACCCGTTTTTGACCGGCAACCCGAAGGCCGCGCGCGGGGCCGGCGACGTGGACCCGACGCACATCCTGCTCACCCACGGGCACGCCGACCACCTCGGCGACACCGTCGCCATCGCGAAGCGCACGGGGGCCCCGGTCGTCGCCATCGTCGAGCTGGCCAACGAGATCTCCGGCGAGCTCGGCGACGACCACCAGGTCCTCGACCCCAACATCGGCGGGACGGTCAGGTTCGACTGGGGCTGGGTGAAGCTCACCCCGGCGTGGCACACGGCGGTGACGCCGAGCGGGACGCCGCACACGCCCGCCGGCCTCTTGATCAACATCGGCGGGCGGACGATCTACCACCTCGGCGACACCGCGCTGTTCAGCGACCTCCAGCTCGTCGCACGCCGCGGCGACAAGGTCGACGTCGCGCTCGTGTGCATCGGCGGCCACTACACGATGGACCGCTACGACGCGGTGACCGCCGTCGAGTTCGTGCAGCCGCGCAAGGTGATCCCCTGCCACTACGACACGTTCCCGCCGATCGAGACCGACGCCCAGGCGTTCAAGTCCGACGCCGAGGGCCAGACCGACGCCGAGGTCGTCGTGCTCCAGCCGGGGCAGTCGCACACGCCGTGACGCACGCGATCGTCCTCATCGAGGCCGAGCGCGACGCGCTGGCCACGCTCGGCGGCGCGCTCGCCGAGATCGAGGGCGTCGGCGCCGCCTACTCGGTGACCGGCGACTGGGACTTCGTCGCGCTCGTCCACCTCCAGCGCCACGAGCGGCTCGCCGAGGTCGTCACGCACGGGATCGCAAGCCTGCCGGGCGTCGTGCGCACGCAGACGATGGTCGCGTTCGAGGCGTTCTCGCAGCACGACCTCGAGGCGCTGTTCGACGTCGGCGCCTGAGCGGCTAGGCGATGCGGTCACCCGGCTCGGCGCCGTCGCGCGGCTCGAGCAGGATGACCGTGTCGCCGCGCATCGCGCCGAGGACGAGGACCTCGGAGCGCACGGGGCCGATCTGCCGCGGCGGGAAGTTGAGGACGGCGACGACGAGGCGGCCCTCGAGCTCCTCGCGCGCGTAGTTGCTGATCTGGGCGCTCGAGCGCCGCTCGCCGAGCTCGGGGCCGAAGTCGATGCGCAGCTTCCACGCCGGCTTGCGCGCCTCGGGGAACTCCTCGACCGCGAGCACCCGCCCGACGCGCATGTCGACTCTCAGGAAGTCGTCGAACGTGATCTCGGCGCTCACCGGCGCAGGAGCCTAGACGGCGCTACAGAGCGGCGCGAGGCGACCGATGCACCCGGACGATGTCGCCGCGCCGGGTCCGCTGGACCATGCGGGCGTGTCGGCATGCGCGAACCCGACGTCGAGCTGGGGATGCTCGAGGGCCTGACCTCTCAGGATCGCGACGCCTTCTGCAGTACGAGGACGACGAGGTGGCCGTCGTTCGGGTCGACCTGCGGCTCGCGTGCAGCTGGGGCCGGCCGTACGACCTCGCGTGGACCGGGCGCGACGGCGTCACCGGGACGTTCGATCGCGACGGTGAGCGTCTACGGATCCGCGACCGGTGGGAGGAGCCGCCGGACGCCGACGGCGACGTGCTGCGCGGCTCCGTGGTCGTCGACGCCGAGGTCGTCGGCGAGAGCAGGGCGGCGGGGCGCGCCGACGCGGAGCTCCGCTGGTCGCACGCCGGCACGGGCATGAGCCGAGGCTCCTGCTACGTCCGCGACGTGACGTTCCGCGCGCGGGAGGAGTGACGGCCGTGTCGGCGCGCGGGATCCGCTGGATCGTCCGGGTGTCGTCCTCGGGCTGCTCGCCGCCGTGTGCGCGGCGGCGCTGACGCTGCGCGACGCGCCGGTCGACGGCTTCGCGACCGACGCGTGGGCGCGCTGCACCGACGACAGCACGCTGCCGGTGCGGTGGTTCCCGTGGCGCCGCGAGCGGCGCCGCGGGTCGGTGGAGGTCGGGTGGGCGCGCCTCGAGGGGCGGGTCGACGGCGACGGCGGCGCGGCGGCGGGGACGATCGACGTCGAGTCGCGCTTCGAGCGCGACGGCGTCGAGTACGCGCGGTGCCGCGCGTCGGCCGTGCGCTGGCGCGTCAGCGCGGACTGACGGAGCGGCTCAGCCGCCGTACTGCTCGTCGCCGGCGTGCGGCTCGGCGGGCGGCGGCGACTGGTGGTCCTGCTGCTGCTCGGCGGGCTGCGGCGACTGGTGGTCCTGCTGCTGCTCGGCGGGCTGCGGCTGGGGCTGGGGCTGGGGCTGGGGCTGGGGCTGGGGCTGGGGCTGCGCGGGCGGCGGGGCCTGCTGGCTCGTGCCGGGGGCGGGCTTCCAGCCGGTGCCGTTGCCGGCGGGCTGCTGCGGGGGCAGCGCCGTCGTGTCGACGCCCTGCTGCACGGGGCCGGTCGGGGCGCCGGGCTCGGTCGCGGACGGATCGTCGGCGGTGGTCGTCGTCGTCGCGGCGGTGGTGGTCGCGGGCACCTCGGCGACCGGCTTCCCCGCCTTCGCCTTGACCTTCTTGGCGTCCTTCTTCTCGTCGTCCTCGGCGACCGCGGGACGCGCCGGCGGCAGCGCGGCGGGCTGCGGCGCGGCGGCGACGGCGGCCGGGGCCGGGGCCGGGGCGGCCGGCATCGCGGGCGGTGCGACGGCGGCAGCGGCGGGCGGGTGCGGCTCGGGCACCCGGGCGCGCTTGACCTCGATCGCGCCGGTGGTGACGCTCGCGGCGGCGGCGATGCCCGCGGCGGTCGGCGAGGCGACCGCCCCGACGCTGGCCGACAGCATGCCCGCGCCGCCGGCGCCCGCGGCGGCGGTCGTCGCGGTGGCGGCGCCGCCGGCGCTCGCGGTCGTGCCGAGGTGGGCGAGGACGGCCTTCTTGAGGAAGAGCAGCGGGCCGACCGGCATGATCGAGGCGAGCGCCTTGTTCGTCTCGCGCAGCTGCTTGCGGAAGTTCGCGCACTTCTCGCACGTGCGCAGGTGGCGGCGCACCGGGGCGCTGACACGCGTCAGGCCCTCGGCGACCTCGCCCAGCTCCTCGCGGACCTCTTCGCAGGTGAGCAGCCGCGCCTCGCACATCTCGGCCAGCGACACGCGGGCGCGGACGAGCAGCGACTTGACGCTCGGGACCGTCGTCTCCATCGCCTCGGCGATCTGCTCATAGGAGAGCGCGTCGATCTCGCGCAGCAGCAGCGCGGTGCGCTGCGTCTCGGGCAGCTCCTGCACGTCGCCGATGAGCTGGCGGAACTCCTCGCGCTTGTGCACCTTGTCCGCGGTGGTGAGGCCGCCCTCGGACAGGTGGACGTCCATCGAGTCGACGCCGATCGCCGTGTGGCGGCGCAGGTGGTTGAGCGACCGGTTGCGCGCGATCCGGTAGAGCCACGGCCGCACGTTGATCGGCCGGTCGTCGGCGAGGATCGCGTTGAAGGACGCCGTGAAGACCTCCTGGAGCACGTCCTCGGCGTCCTCGCGCGAGGCGAGCATGTGCCGGCAGAACGCGAGCAGCCGCGACTGGTAGCGCGCGACGAGCGCCTCGAAGGCAGCGTTGTTCCCGCGCCGGACAAGGGCGATCAGCCGCTCGTCGGACTGGAGCCGGAGCAGGGGAGTCGGGCCACGGAGTCCCGCGGCCCCGACGTGCTTGAGGGCAGTAGCTTCCACGCGTGTGCTGACTGGAACTGGTTCGGCGCGCCGAAGTTGCGCGGCCGGGGGTGGGAGGTCCCAGCGTAGCGGGGGTTTCCGGCTATGAGATCGGCTGTGCACCGCGGGCGACGCGCAGCGCGCAGTCGCGGATCGCGCGGTTCAGGCGCAGCAGCGTGAGGTCGCCGAGCGGGGTGCTGAACGAGCCGATCCGGTTCGTGACGAAGCCGACCGAGAGGCCGAGCGTGGGATCGGCCCACGCGCCCGATCCGCCGTAGCCGTAGTGGCCGAACGCGCGCGTCGGCTGGCGCCCCGCCGTGAAGGCGTGGTGGTAGCCGGTGCGCCAGCGCATCGGCAGACCCAGGACGGCGTCGGCGTTGCGCACCTGCACGCGGCCGATCTCGTTCGTCACCTCGGCGGAGAGGAGCCGCACGCCGTCGTCGGTGCCGCCGTTGGCGAGCGTGCCGTACAGGCGCGCCAGCGCGTCGGCGCTGAACGCTCCGTTGACCGCGGCCGCCTCCGTGGACCAGATCGGCGGGACGGCGCCGAGGAAGAGCCGGTCGAAGCCGCGCAGGTGCAGCGCCTCGATCGCCGACCGCGCCCGCGTCGCGCGCGTCCACAGCGGGGCGAGGACCTGCGCGGCGGAGCCGAGGTGGCGCAGCGCCGAGCCGACGGGCTCGGCGACACGCGGCTGGACGGCGGGCGGCGCGCCGATGTGGAGGCCGTCCGTGCCGAGCGGCGCGGCCAGCTCGGTGCGCACGAGGTCGGCGATGCCGCGCCCGGTGAGCTGGCGCAGCAGGCCGGCGACGAGCCACCCGTACGTGATGGCGTGGTACGCGGAGCGGGTGGTCGGCGCGCGCACCGCCCGCGCGGCGATCCTCTCCTCCATCGCGAGGTGGTCGAGGATGTCCTCGGCGCGGTCGGCGAGCGCCTGCACGCTGTGCAGCCCGGCGCGGTGGGTCATCAGGTCGCGGACGGTCACGCTCCCCTTGCCGCCGGCGCCGAAGGCCGGCCAGTGCGCGGCGACCGGATCGTCGTAGGCGAGCATCCCGCGGTCGACGTAGCGGTGCAGGAGCGTCGAGGCCACGCCCTTCGTCGTCGAGAAGCTGATGGCCAGCGTGTCCGGCGTCCACGGCCGCGACGCGCGCCGGTCGGCGCTGCCCGCCCACAGGTTCACGAGGGTCTCGCCGCGCATCCGCACGACGAGGGCGCCGCCGCCGGCGCCCGTGCTGCGCCCGACCATCCGCCCGAACGCGGTCGCCACCGGCCGGAAGGCGGCGGCGACCTCGCCGTGCGCGGGTGCGGAGGCGCGCTGCATCGCGCGCAGCGTATGCGGCACACGGCGGACGCGCCGAGCGGCCCGGAGCGGCCCCGCCATCGCCTACCGTGCCGCCGGTGCGCCGCCTCGTCCCGCTCTCGCTCGCGCTCCTCGCAGTCGCGGCCGCCCTCGCCGCGTCCGGCGCGGCGCAGGAGCCCGCTCCTCCGCCGCCCGCGCCGCTGCTGGTGATCGTCTCGATCCTCGTCGGCTCCTCGCTGCTCGGGGT
>JAUJPF010000065.1 GCA_030447275.1 Solirubrobacteraceae bacterium
AGTATACTAAATTTAATTATATAAATAATTCTAATAATAGTTAAAGTTTCGTGAGATCGACTTCGACGGCACGGTGTGAGCCGCATCGTCCGAAGTCCATCTCCTCGACCGCATGCCGCCCGCGCCGCCCGAGCTCGCGGGCGGGCCCGGGCCGCTGGGCTCGCTGCGCACGCCGGCCTGGTCGTTCACCGGCGAGCCCGGCGCCGTCTTCGAGTGCGCGCTCGAGCGGCCGAGCGGGAGCGTCGAGGGGTGGGGGCCGTGCGACAGCCCGCGCGGCTACGATCTCGCCGGCCACGCCGACGGGCCGTTCTCGTTCGGCGTGCGCGCGCGCGACGCGGCGGGGAACACGAGCGGCGCGACCGCCGCGACGTACGAGCTCGACACGGCGCCCGGCGCCGTGCGCATCGACGGAGCGCCGGCTGCCGTCGGGCGCGACCGCGCGCCGGCCTGGCGCTACTCGGCCGAGGACGGCGCGACGTTCGAGTGCCGCCTCTCGCCGCGCGCGGGGGCGGCGGGCGGCTGGGGCCCGTGCGCGAGCCCGGCGACCTTCGACCTGACAGGCGGCCCCGACGGCGTCTTCGCCTTCGCCGTGCGAGCGACCGATCGCGCCGGCAACCTCGGCCCCGTCGGCGAGGCGGCCTACGAGCTCGACACGACCGCGCCGGCCGCGCCGTCCTTCGACCGCCGGCCGTCCTCGCCGGGCACCGACCGCACGCCGAGCTGGACGTTCTCCGGCGAGGCGGGCGCGGCGTTCTCGTGCCGCGTCGAGCGCCGGCCCTTCACCACGCTCGTCGACTGGACGCCGTGCGCCAGCCCGTACACGGCCGACCTGGCGACGGGCGACGACGGGGACTTCCGGTTGTTGGTGCGTGCCACCGACCGCGCCGGCAACGTCGGGACGCGCGCGAGCGACGACCACACGCTGACCACCGAGCGCGACGGCGGCGAGAAGGGCCGCACGGACGACGTGCCGCCGGAGGGCCCGCCCGGGCCTGCCGCCGCGCCGCCCGCGCCCGAGCCGCCGGCCGCCGACGATCCCGCCACGCCGCCCGCCGGACCGGGCGCGACCGGCCCCGGCGGCCCGCGCCGCAAGGACGCCGCCGCGCCGGAGGGCGACGGCGTGCGACCCGACGCCGCCGGCGCTTCCGAGCGCGCCACGGGGTCGGCCGAGCCGCGTCCCGCGCCCTCCGAGCGCCCCGCCCGCAAGCGCGGCGGAGGCAACGTCGCGACCCGCGTGGTCTCGGACGCGGTGCGCGCCATCGTCAGCAATCCCGACAAGTCCGTCTTCCCGCTGTCCCTGCTCTTCCTCGTCCTCGGGTTCCTGGCCGTCCAGAACCGCCTGGACAGAAACGACCCGAAACTCGCGTTGGCTCCGACATTTGCCGATCCCGACCTGGAATTCCGGCCCTCGCCGGGTGATCCCCAATGAGCACCTCCCCGAACACCACCACGACAGGCGCCGCCGGCGAGCTCGTCCCGATCGCGGACCGCCTCCGCTACCTGCAGGCGTTCCGCCTCCTGCTGGCGGCGGTCGTCGGCCTCGCCGCCTGGGCGCAGCGCGACGACCTGACCGCCGCGCCGGTCCTCGTCGCCATCGTCACCGTCGGGTACCTCGCGGGCTCGCTGGCCGTCCACGGCGCGTGGCTGCTGGCCCGCCGGGCCGGCCTCGCCGCGTTCGGCGCGCTGCTCATCGCCGACGGCGTCTACCTCGCCTGGGCCTCGTGGGCCACCGGTGGCGCGACCAGCCCCGTCCGGTACCTGATCATCCTGCACCTCATCGCCGTCGCGCTGCTGGCGTCGCACCGCACGGGCATGAAGCTCGCGCTATGGCACTCGCTGCTGCTGCTCGTGGTCCGCTACGCGCAGCAGGCCGACCTGCTCGCCTCCCCCAACGGGGAGGAGGCGTCGATGGAGCAGCTCCTGGCCTTCAGCACCGTGTTCTGGTTCGTGGCGATCGTCACCGCGAGCTTCTCCGCGGTCAACGAGCGCGAGCTGCGCCGCCGCCGGTACGACCTCGAGGCGCTCGCGGGCATGGCCCGCCGCCTGGAGCAGGCCTCCGGCTCGACGCCGGTCGCCGAGGTCCTCGTCGACCACGTGCGCGAGACGTTCGACGTCGAGCGGGCCGCTGTGCTCGCCTCGGCCGACGGGTCGCCGCTGCGGGTCCTCGCCCACCGCGGCGACGTGCGCGTCGAGGCGACGGTCGAGCCGACCCCGGGCTCGGCGATCGGGTCCGCGATGGGCCACCGCGCCACGCGCCTGGTCTCGCACCTCGACGCCGAGGCCGACGCCGACCTCGCCGCCGCGCTGCCCGACGCGCGCAACGTCGTGATCGTGCCGCTGTCGGCCGAGGGCCAGGCCATCGGGGCGGTCGTCCTCGAGCACGCGATGCGCGCCGGGACCCGGATCGAGCGCCGCGTCGTCGGCATGCTCGAGCGGTTCGCGGCCCACGGCGCCCTGGCGCTGCGCAACGCCTGGCTGCTCGAGCAGGTCCAGCACCTCGCCGCCACCGACTCGCTCACCGGGCTGCCGAACCGCGAGACGTTCCAGCGGTCGCTGTCGCAGGAGGTCGCCCGCGCGGGACGCACCGGCGGCGAGATGAGCGTCCTGCTCATGGACCTCGACCACTTCAAGCGGATCAACGACACGCTCGGCCACCAGACCGGCGACGAGGTGCTGCGCTCCGTCGCGCGCGTGCTCGACCAGAGCTGCCGCCCGTTCGACACCCCGGCCCGCTACGGCGGCGAGGAGTTCGGCGTCGTCCTCCCGAACACGGGCGACGTCGAGGCCCGCGCGGCCGCCGAGCGCCTGCGCCTGGCGATCGAGGAGGCGACGATCGACCCCTCCGTCACCGTGTCGATCGGCCTCGCCTCGTTCCCGAGCGACGGCCGCGACGGCGACACGCTCGTCCGCGCCGCGGACGAGGCGCTGTACGCGTCGAAGCGGACCGGGCGCAACCGGGTCACCGCGGCGCGCGCCACGCGGCTGGCGGCTTAGGCGCGCGCTCGCGGCGCGCCGCTCGCGCCGCTCGTTGCCCGGCGGCGTTGCTGACGGCTCGACGAGGGAGAAGAGGACTCGCGTCCGGCCCCGGATCGCCGGCGGCAGCAGCTGGTCGGCCGGAGCGCGCATAAGTCGCCATTCGCGCGCGCCGCCGCGACGAGTGGACACTTGTGCGCGCTAGAGCCGACCAACCGTCCACTCGTGACTGGGGCCGCGGCGAGTGGTCACGTATACGCGCTCGCGCAGGACGGCCTCCCTCGCTGCCTGCTGTAGACGCCCGGGCACGGACCACCCGCGCGAAGGCGCCCCTCGCCGCAAGTGGTCACACCAGCGCTGAGGCCCACGCACGGAGCCGCTCAGCGTGCGAGGCCACGAGGCCAACCGCGGGCACCGTCTCGACGAGCAGCGTCGGCGCCCGCCGCGCGTCCGCCCACGCGAAGCACGCCTCGTTGAAGGCGTCGTCGATCCACGCGAGCGCCCGCTCGCCCGCGTGGGCGTCCAACGCGCCAAGCTTCCAGTGGCCCGGCGTCGTGTGACCGGGCCCACGATGTGCGTCGAAGCTCAGGAAGGGCAGCGGAGCACCTAGCCCCAGGACCGGGACGAGGTGCTCGTTCGCCTTCTCCTCCCAGCCCGTGCACCACACGAGATCGAAGGCGCCCGCGAGGTCGAGCAGGTGCGCGCCGGCCTCGTGCGAAAGGAAGTGCGGGATCCCGTCGACCGCCGCGAACGCGCCGGGTGGACGGGTGTCGGGGTCGAAGCCCCACAACGAGATGACCCCGTCGACGTCGACGTAGAGGAGCGGTTTCTCCTGCATCGCCGCAGAATCGTGACGACTTCGCGCAACCGGGATGGCTCGTGACCCTCTCCCGCTACGGTCCAGGGGCAGTCCCTCTCCATCAAGAGGACCCGGACACCTGCCGATGGCAAGGGCGTCGGTGAACTCAGCAATGTTCGACGGTCCGGCGCGTTGTACCTGAACACATGAGCCTCTACCTGGGCATCTTCCTGGCGCTGATCTGCGCCGTCGCTTCGAACCTCGCGTTCTTCTTCAAGCACCGCGGGGCGTGCGAGGCGTGCGCGGTCGACATCAAGCACCCGTTCCGCACGGCGAGGTCGCTGTGGAGCTCGAAGTGGTTCGCGCTCGGGATGCTCATCGGCGCCGCCGCATGGGCCGTCCACGTCGCGGCGATCGCCCTGGCGCCCCTGTCGGTCGTCCAGGCCGTCCTCGCCGGCGGCGTCGCGCTGCTCGCCGTGATGGCCGAGAAGCTCTTCGGCCTCCAGGTCGGCCCGCGTCAGTGGTGGGGCCTCGCGCTCACCGCCTGCGGCCTGATCCTCCTCGGCGTCACGCTCCCGCACAGCGACGGCACGCACTCGAGCTTCTCACTGCCGGCGATGATCGCCTTCGAGGCCGGCCTCTTCGCCGTCGGCACGCTCCTCATCATGGGCAAGCGCCTCGGCGGCAAGGACGAGCACCACGGCGTCATGCTCGCCGCGGCCAGCGGCATCCTCTTCGGGGTCTGCAACGTCGGCGTCAAGGCGCTGACCGGCATCGTCGGCGACCACGGCGTCATCGGGGTCCTGCTCAGCCCGTGGCTCCTGATCGCCATCGCCGGCTCGGTCACCGCCTTCTACGCGTCGGCCCGCTCGCTCCAGGACGGCGACGCCGTCCCCGTCATCGCCATCACCGGCACCGCCGCCAACATCTCGTGCATCGCCGGCGGGATCGTCGTCTTCGGCGACCCGATGCCGTCCGACGCGCTCGGCATCGCCATCCAGGCGACCGCCTTCGTCATGGTCATCGTCGCCTCGGCCCTCATGCCCGCCCCGGTCCGGGCCGCGCAGGGCGCCGCCGCGCCGTCGCGCGCAGCCGCCTAGCCTCCTCGTCCCGCGCCCGCGCCCGCGCCACTAGTGTTGGCGGCAGCGAACCGGTCGTACGAGACGGAGGAACGGGAAAGGCATGGCCACCACGGAGCAGCGTGAAGCGACCCTCCAGGAGCAGGCCAAGCGCCACCTGTGGCTGCACTTCAGCCGGATGGGCGCGTACTCCGCCGGGGCGGACATCCCCGTCATCGTCCGCGGCGAGGGCTGCCACGTCTGGGACGAGAACGGCAAGCGCTACTTCGACGGGCTGAGCGCGCTCTTCTGCGTCAACATCGGCCACGGCCGCCACGACCTCGCCGCCGCCGGCGCCGAGCAGGCCAAGGAGCTCGGCTTCTTCACGAACTGGTCGTACGCGCACCCGCCGGCGATCAGGCTCGCCGCGCGGATCGCCGAGCTCGCCCCGGGCGACCTCAACCGCGTCTTCTTCACGAGCGGCGGCAGCGAGGCCGTCGAGACGATGCTCAAGCTCGCGCGCCAGTACCACAAGCTCACCGGCCACCCGAACAAGACGAAGGTCATCGCGCGCGAGATCGCCTACCACGGGACCTCGCTCGGCGCCCTCTCGGCCACCGGCATCACCGCGCTGCGCGCGCCGTTCGAGCCGTTCACCCCCGGCGGCTGCCACGTCCCGAACACGAACCAGTACCGCCTCAAGCCGGGCTACGGCGCGGAGATGCTCGCCGACGCGGTGGCCGAGCGGATCGAGTTCGAGGGCCCCGAAACCGTCGCCGCGGTGGTCATGGAGCCGGTCCAGAACGCCGGCGGGTGCCTGACCCCGCCGCCCGGCTACTTCCAGCGCGTCCGCGAGATCTGCGACCAGTACGACGTCCTCATGGTCTCCGACGAGGTCATCTGCTCGTGGGGGCGCCTCGGCACCTGGTTCGGCGCCCAGCGCTACGACTACCAGCCCGACATCATCACGACGGCGAAGGGCATCACCAGCGCGTACGCGCCGCTCGGCGCGGTCATCACGTCGGACAAGGTCGCCGAGCCGTTCCTCGACGGCACCGCCTCCTTCCTCCACGGCTTCACGTTCGCCGGGCACCCGATCTCGTGCGCGGTCTCGCTGGCCAACATCGAGGCGATGGAGCAGGAGCGCGTGCTCGAGAACGTGCAGGCGAACGAGCCCGTGTTCCGGAGGATGCTCGACTCGCTGCGCGACATCCCGATCGTCGGCGACGTGCGCGGCGCCGGCTACTTCCACGCGATCGAGCTGGTCAAGGACCAGGACACGAAGGAGTCCTTCGACGAGGACGAGTCGGAGTGGCTGCTGCGCGAGTTCCTGTCGGGCGCCCTCTACGACGCCGGCCTCATCTGCCGCGCCGACGACCGCGGCGACCCGGTCCTCCAGCTCTCGCCCCCGCTCATCGCCGGGCCCGAGCACTTCGAGGAGATCGAGGGGATCCTCAGGCCCGTCCTGGAGGAGGCCTCGCGGAGGGTCCGGGCATGAAGGTCGGCGTCCCCACGGAGATCAAGCCGGACGAGTACCGCGTCGCGCTCACGCCGTCGGGCGTGCGTGAGCTGACCGACCACGGCCACGAGGTCGTCGTCCAGAGCGGAGCGGGCGAGGGCTCGACGATCAGCGACCGCGACTACGAGGCGCAGGGCGCGCGGATCCTCCCCGACGCCGAGGCGGTGTTCGGCGAGGCCGAGCTGATCCTCGGCGTCAAGGAGCCTCAGCCGCAGGAGATCGCGCTGCTCGAGCCGCGCCACACGCTCTTCACCTACCTGCACCTCGCGCCCGACCCCGTCCTCACCAAGGGGCTCATGGACAGCGGCGCGACGTGCATCGCCTACGAGACCGTCGAGGACCGCGAGGGTCGCCTGCCGCTGCTCGCGCCGATGAGCGAGGTCGCCGGCAAGCTCGCGACGCAGGCCGGCGCGTTCATGCTCGAGAAGCCGCTCGGCGGCCGCGGCGTCCTGCACGAGGCGCTGGCGTCCGATCCCGGCTTCATGAAGGGCCTGAACGCCGCCGCCGGCCGCCTGACCTACGAGCCGGTCGCCCGCGACCAGGGGCTCGAGTTCACGCCGCCGGACGAGGCGCTTCGGGCCGTCGCCGCGTGATTGCTAGGCTTCCCGGCCGCATGCCGACGACCTCGCAGCTGATCCGCAAGGGTCGCACCCCCAAGTCGAAGAAGCTCGCCACCCCGGGCCTGAAGTCCGGGAAGGGCCGCAAGAAGAAGGTCGCCGCGCCGCAGCGGCGCGGCGTGTGCACCCGCGTCTACACGACCACGCCGAAGAAGCCGAACTCCGCGCTGCGCAAGGTCGCGCGCGTCCGGATCTCCGGCGGCATCGAGGTCACGGCGTACATCCCGGGCGAGGGCCACAACCTCCAGGAGCACTCCGTCGTGCTCGTGCGCGGCGGCCGCGTCAAGGATCTTCCGGGCGTCCGCTACAAGGTCGTCCGCGGGACGCTCGACGCCGCCGGCGTGAGCGACCGCAAGAAGGCCCGCTCGCAGTACGGCGTCAAGAAGAAGTAATGCCGCGCCGCGCCGCAGCCCAGATCCGGGCCGTCGAGCCGGATCCCGTCCACCGCTCGCGCCTGGTCACCCAGGTCGTCAACAAGGTGATGCTCGACGGCAAGAAGTCGACGGCCGAGAAGATCGTCTACGACGCGCTGGCGATCCTCGCCGAGCGCACCGGCAAGGACCCGGTCGAGGTCCTCGACCAGTCCGTCAAGACGCTGACCCCCGTCCTCGAGGTCCGCTCGCGCCGCGTCGGCGGCGCCACCTACCAGGTGCCCGTCGAGGTCCCGGCCCGCCGCGCCCGCACGCTCGCCGTCCGCTGGCTCGTCGAGTTCGCGCGCCAGCGCCGCGAGAAGACGATGGCCCAGCGCCTCGCCAACGAGCTGCTCGACGCGCAGAGCCAGCAGGGCGGCGCGTTCAAGCGCAAGGACGACATCTACCGCATGGCGCAGGCCAACAAGGCCTTCGCCCACTACCGCTGGTAGCAGAGTCGATCTGCTGACCAGCGGTTCCCGCTGGTCAGCGCGTCAGACACTTTCCTCTGCCGCCGGCTCCCGCGGCTTCGCGGTGAGCAGGAGCAGCCCGCCGGCGAGCAGCAGCAGCACGCCGCCGAGCGTCTCGACGAAGAACCCCGCCGCCGGCTCCGCGCGCGCGTCCTCGTACGAGACCGACTCGCGCAGCGTCCCCGACTCGCGCGCGGCGGGCAGGTCGACGGTCAGCGCGACGACGATGACGATCGCGCCGATGGCGGCGAGCGCCCACATCGCGGGTCGCGCGCCGCGCAGCGCGCCGAGCAGCATCGGCACCGCGGCCACGCCGAGCAGCAGCATCGCGAAGCCGTGGTTGCGCCAGCCGGCCTCGGTCCGCGTCTCGGTCTCGAGCGTCCCGACCACGACCTTGAACAGCGGCAGGAACTCGCTCACGACGAGCAGGACGATGGCGCCGAGGGCGAGCGCCGCGAGGGCGCGCCGGCCGGTCGAGGAACCCCCCTCGGCGCGGCGGATTCGACGCCGGCGGGCCCGCGATCCGGTGCTATAGTCGTTCGACGCTTCGCGGGCTGGAGCGCTCATGCGTGCGCGCCCGTGGAGTCCTCAGCAGGACATGGAGACCTCGACCACATAGGGCTGGGCACGAAGCAGGATGCTGTGCGTGCGGGCCCGCGGGGCCCGTTTTCTTTTTCCGCAGCCGCCATCGCATCCAGCCACAGCACCGACGCCACCACACATTTCATGCCCCGCAAGTTCCCCCTCGAGAAGACGCGCAACATCGGCATCATGGCGCACATCGACGCCGGCAAGACGACGACGACCGAGCGCATCCTCTACTACACCGGCCGCACCTACAAGATCGGTGAGGTCCACGAGGGCGCGGCCACGATGGACTGGATGGAGCAGGAGCAGGAGCGCGGCATCACGATCACGTCCGCCGCGACGACCGCTCAGTGGCGCGACCACCGGATCAACATCATCGACACGCCCGGCCACGTCGACTTCACGGTCGAGGTCGAGCGGTCGCTGCGGGTCCTCGACGGCGCCATCGCGCTGTTCGACTCGGTCGCCGGCGTCGAGCCGCAGTCCGAGACGGTGTGGCGCCAGGCCGACAAGTACTCCGTCCCGCGCATCGCCTACATCAACAAGATGGACCGCATCGGCGCGAACTTCGCGCAGGGCGTCCAGACGATGATCGACCGCCTCGGCGCGAACCCGGTCCCCATCCAGCTGCCGATCGGCGCGGAGGCGGACTTCCTCGGCATCGTCGACCTCATCGACATGAAGGCCACCGTCTACAACGACGACCTGGGTCAGGACGTCGTCGTCACGGACATCCCCGGCGAGATGCTCGAGGAGGCCCAGGCGGCCCGCGAGCACCTGCTCAACCAGGTCTCCGACTACGACGACGAGCTCGTGGAGCTCATCCTCGAGGAGAAGGAGATCCCGCGGGCCGTCCTGGTCAACGCGATCCGCCAGGCGACCCTCGACATCCAGCTCACGCCGGTGCTCTGCGGCTCGTCCTTCAAGAACAAGGGCGTGCAGCCGCTGCTCGACGCGGTCATCGCCTACCTGCCGAGCCCGCTCGAGGTCCCGCCCGTCACCGGCCACGAGACCGTGCGCGGCGAGGAGGAGGATCGCGAGGCGGTCCGCAACGCCTCCGACGACGAGCCGTTCTCGGCGCTCGCCTTCAAGATCATGGCCGACCCGTTCGTCGGCAAGCTCACCTACTTCCGCGTCTACTTGCCGTGGGGGGCCGAGGGCGACCTCAAGGGCATCATCATCGACATCATCGCGATGAAGGCGATCCACTACCTGGACGAACTCGGCAAGGAGCACGAGATCGTCGACATCCTGGCCGAGCTCCAGCAGCCGCCAACGACGCGCGAGGAGCTGCTCAACCAGCTCTCCGAGCTCGATGACGATCTCGCCGAGCCCGCGCGCTCGAGGAGCTGGGCGGCGGCGACAAAGTCCGCCGAGGAGCTGCTCAAGGCGGCGATCCGCGTAAGGCGACGCTGAGCATCGAGCCGACGCCGGTCTTCTGCGGCAGCGCGTTCAAGAACAAGGGCGTGCAGCCGCTGCTCGACGCCGTGCTCGACTACCTCCCGAGCCCGCTCGACGTCCCGCCGATGATCGGCGAGGAGCCTGTCAAGGGCGACGACGTCGGCGAGGTCACGCGCCTGCCGCAGGACGACGCGCCGTTCGCCGCGCTCGCCTTCAAGATCATGGCCGACCCGTTCGTCGGCAAGCTCACTTCCGCGTGTACT
>JAUJPF010000066.1 GCA_030447275.1 Solirubrobacteraceae bacterium
CCCCGGCACCGGCCCCGCGGCTCTCCGCGCGCGCGCGGAACTGGCCGCCGGCGAGGCGCGCCGAGTGGTTCGCGGGGTGGCCCTCGGTCGGCAGCGACCAGCCCTTGAT
Organism: Solirubrobacteraceae bacterium; assembly: GCA_030447275.1. Lineage (GTDB taxonomy): Bacteria > Actinomycetota > Thermoleophilia > Solirubrobacterales > Solirubrobacteraceae > CADCVT01. The sequence goes on from JAUJPF010000066.1 coordinate 110, forward strand.
CGTGTAGGCGAAGACGACCGAGGGACGGTCGCGCACCGCCTCCGCCGAGCGGTAGGCCTCGAGCAGGGCGCCGAGATCGTGGCCGCCCAGGTCGCGCACCAGCGGGTGCAGCTCCTCGTCGGCGACGTCGCGCGCCGCCTCGCCCAGGCGGGAGCGCAGCTGCGTCGCGTCGCGCTCGCGCAGCAGCCGCTGGTACTCCTCGTTGGGCATCGCGTCGATGCGCTCGCGCAGCGCCGGCCGCGCCGCCAGCTGCGAGCCGTACTTGACCGGCTCGACGTTCCAGCCCGCCGCCTCGAACATCCGCGCCAGCCGCGTCGCCGAGATGTCGGGCACGACCCGGTCGAGCGACTGGCGGTTGAGGTCGACGACCCACAGCACCTCGCCGAGCTGCGGGACCATCGGGTCGGCGACGGCCTCCCAGATCGCGCCCTCGTCGAGCTCGGCGTCGCCCAGCAGCGCGATCTGCCGCCCGCCGACGGGGACGTCGAAGTGTCCGGCGACGTAGCGGTGCGCGACCGCGCTCCAGATCGGCGCCGTCGCCCCGATCCCCACGCTGCCGGTCGAGAAGTCGACGGGGTCGGGGTCCTTCGTGCGCGAGGGATAGGACTGCAGGCCGCCGAACTCGCGCAGCCGCGGCAGGTAGTCGGCGTCGAGCCGGCCGAGCAGGAAGTTGATCGCGTGCAGCACCGGCGACGCGTGCGGCTTCACGGACACGCGGTCGGGCGCGCGCAGGAACGCGAACCACAGCGCGGTCATCAGCGACACCATCGACGCGCTCGACGCCTGGTGGCCGCCGACCTTGATCCCCGACGGGTTCGGCCGGACGCGGTTGGCGTGGTGGACGATCGCCGTCGCGAGCCACAGCACGCGCCGCTGGACGCGGTCGAGAGCCTCGAGGTCGGGCTGGTCCATGCGGCGCGAGGCTACCGCCGCGGCGCTACGTTTCGCGCCGTGAGGAAGGTCGTCCTCCTCGGCGTGCTCGCGTCCCTCGTGGCGGCGCTTGCGGCCGCGCCGGCGGGCGCGCAGACGAGCGACCCGAACTGCTTCACCGCCGACCCGCCGCCCGTGACGAAGCCCGCGCAGCCGCTGCGCTTCGGGATCACGCCGCGCGCGGCGGGGAGCGTCGGCGGCGCGCAGGGAAGCGTCGCCCCCGAGGACGACCTGCGCGCGATCGCCGCGCTGCGCGAGCTGCGGCCGGACGGGCGCGCGCTCGTCATGCGCCTCAACCGGCTCTTCTGGGCCGACGGCGACGAGGGCATCCGGCGCTTCGCGCGCTACGTCGACGACTACGCGGCCGCCGGCTTCGAGGTCGAGTCGCAGGTGCGCTACCACCCGCCCGAGGGGAGCGAGGGCGACATCGAGGGCTGGGAGCGCTACGTGCGCGCCGTCGTCCGCGAGCTGGGCAAGCGCCCCGCGCTCACCGCGCTGTCGATCACCAACGAGGCGAACTTCGACGGCTCGCGCAACACGTCGGACGGCGCCTACGCGGGCGTGGTCGACGCGCTCGTCCGCGGGACGATCGTCGCCCGCTCCGAGCTCGACGCGATGGGGCGCGGCGACGTGCAGCTCGGCTTCTCGATGATGTGGCGCTACAAGCCCGACAGCGACCGCCGCTTCTGGGAGCAGATCGGCGCGAAGGCCGACGCGAACCCGGGGTTCCGCGGCGCACTCGACTACGTCGGCCTCCAGATCTACCCGGGGCTCGTGTGGCCCCCCGCGCCGCTCGCCGACCGCACCGCCGGCGAGGAAACCGTCGAGGCGCTGACGCTGCTGCGCCACTGCTACATGCCGAAGGCCAAGCTCGGCCCCGAGGTCGCGACGTGGATCAGCGAGAACGGGTACGCCACGAACCTCGGGCGCACCGAGCAGACGCAGGTGACCGACCTGAGGTCGACGCTCGACGCCGTCCACGCGTGGTCGGGCGAGCTCGGCGTCACCGACTACCGCTACTTCAACCTGCGCGACAACGACTCCGACGGGTCGGACCTGTTCTCCGCGGTCGGCCTCCTGCGCGACGACTACTCGCGCAAGCCGGCGTTCGCCGTGCTCGGCGGGCTGATCGCGCAGATGGGCGCGCCGCCCGGGGCGCGCTCGCCCGGCGGGCCGTCGTCCGGTCCGGCGGCGGGTTCTCAGAGCGGCCTGAGCGTCCGCGTGCGGCGCCGCGGCCGGCGGACGCTCGTCGTCACCGGGCGGGTCCTCGGCGCGCCGTGCCGCGGCCGGGTCGTCGTCGCGGTCGGCCCGCGCGTGCGGCGCCCGCGCCTGCGACCCGACTGCCGCTTCCGCACGCTCGTCCCCGCGCGTCGCACACGCGCGCGGCGCGCGACGCTGACCGTGCGCTTCGGCCGCACGCTCGTGCGCCGCCGCGTGCGGGTTGCGTGAGGGACGTCACGCAGTCGCGACGCCCCCGCGCCTAGCGTCCGGCCGGTGACGGGCATCACCCTGTGGCACGTGCCCATCTCGCACTACAGCGAGAAGGCGCGCTGGGCCCTCGACGTCAAGCGCATCCCGCACACGCGGCGCCGGCTGCTGGGCGGGACGCACCCGGCGATGACGTACCTTCTCACGCGCGGCGAGCACCAGACCGTGCCGGTCATGACCGTCGACGGTCGCGGCATCGGCGACTCGACGGCGGTCATCGCCGAGCTCGAGGCGCGCTTCCCCGACCCGGCGCTGTACCCGGCCGACCCGGCGAAGCGCGCGCGGGCGCTGGAGCTCGAGGAGTTCTTCGACGAGGAGCTAGGCCCGTACATCCGCCGCTGGGCGTACCACCTCATCACGCGCGACCCCGAGTCGGTGGCCGAGCTCGCGTTCAACCAGATGCCGTGGGTGACGCCGGCGCAGCTGCCGGTCGCCACCAGGACGCTCTCGTACTTCCTCGACCTGCGCTTCAGGGTGCGCAGCGAGGAGCGCGCGCAGCGCGCCGAGGAGAAGGTCATGGCGGCGCTCGATCGCCTCGAGAGCGAGCTCGGCGACGGCGACTTCCTCGTCGGCGACACCTTCACCGTCGCGGACCTCACCGCCGCCAGCCTGCTCTACCCGCTCGCGCTGCCGCCCGAGGGCCCGTGGCAGCCGAAGCACCTGCCGGAGGCGTGGCTGGCGCGGATGGACGCGGCCCGCGACCGCCGCGGCGTCCGCTGGGTCTCCGAGATCTACGCGCGCCACCGCCGCGCCGCGCGGCGCGAGGCCGCGCTCGCCGCCGTCTAGCGCCCGCAGGGGTCACGCGTGCCGGCGTGCGTAGAGTCCGCACGTGGCACTGGCGTTCGTCGCCGAGGCCGGCGAGGTGCTCGTCTCCGGCGCCGTGCCGCCGCTCGTGTCCGGCTCCGGCCTCGGCTTCGAGCCGCGGGGGACCCACGAGCTGAAGGGCGTTCCCGAACCATGGCCGCTGCTCGCCGCCGCGTTCAGCCCGAGCGTCGAGTTTGTCGTCCTATGGACGAAGAAGTCGACGCTCGGCGTCGTGAGCGCTCAGTCGCGCGTGCCGGCGACGGCGTGCCAGGCGAAGAGGAACTGGACGGGCAGGCGGGCGACGAGCGCCCAGCGCGGCAGCTTGGGGTGGCGCTCGGGCTCGAACGCCATCCAGACGTTCGCGGGGTAGACGGCCGCGAGCAGGAGCAGCAGGTACCAGCGGGCGACGCGGCGCGGGCCGGCGGCGGCGAGCGCGCCGCCGACGAGCTCCGCGACCCCGCTGGCGTACGTGATCGCCCGCGCGTGCTCGCGCAGGGGCGGCGGCGCGATGTGGTCGTAGGACCGCGGCCGGACGAAGTGCATCGTCCCGGCGGCGAGCCAGAACAGCGCGAGCGTCGCGCGCGAGGGCGTCATGCCAGCAGCGACCGGCCGGTCATCGCCGCCGGCTGCTCGATGCCGAGCAGCGCGAGGATCGTCGGGGCGACGTCGGCGAGGATGCCGTCGCCCTCGAGGCAGGCGTCCTCGGCGACGACGACGAGCGGGACCGGGTTGAGCGAGTGCGCGGTGTCGGGTGAGCCGTCCGGCTCGAGCATCTCGTCGGCGTTGCCGTGGTCGGCGGTGACGACGCACACGCCGCCGCTCTCCGTGACCGTGCGTACGACGTCGCCGAGGCGGGCGTCGACCGTCTCGCACGCGGCAACGGCCGCGGGGATCGAGCCGGTGTGGCCGACCATGTCCGGGTTGGCGAAGTTGATGATCGCGAAGCGCGGCTCGCGCTCGCGCCAGCCGGCGATGAACGCGTCGGCCGCCTCGCGCGCGCTCATCTCGGGCTTGCGGTCGTACGTCGGCACGTCGCGCGGCGACGGGACGAGCCGTCGGTCCTCGCCGGCGTACGGCTCCTCCTCCCCGCCGTTGAAGAAGTACGTCACGTGCGGGTACTTCTCGGTCTCGGCGACGTGGAGCTGGCGGTCGCCGCGCGCCGCGATGACGTGGGCGATCGTCTCCGCGGGGCGCGCCGGCGGGAACGCGACCGGGTACGGCCAGCCCTCCTCGTACTCGGTCAGCGTCGTGATGCGCGCGTCGCCCAGCGCGGTGACGATCTGCCGCATCCGGTCGGGGCGGAAGTTGAAGGTGAGGACGCTGTCGCCCGGGCGGATGCGCGCCTCATCGCCGACCGTCGTCGCCGCGACGAACTCGTCGGTCTCGCCGCGGTCGTAGGCGGCGCGCACCGCGGCCGCGCCCGTCGCGGCGTGGTGGTCAGCCGCGCCGTCGACGAGCAGGGCGCGCGCCTTCTCGGTGCGTTCCGTGCGCTTGTCGCGGTCCATCCCGTAGTAGCGGCCGACGACCGTCCCCACGCGGCACTCCCAGGACTCCACGCGAGCGACGAAGTCCGCGCCGCTCGTCGGCGACGTGTCGCGGCCGTCGGTGAAGGCGTGGACGACGACGTCGCCGGCGCCGCGCGACCGCGCGAGCGCCACGAGCCGCTCGAGGTGGTCGAGCGACGCGTGCACGCCGCCGTCGGAGACGAGGCCGACGAGGTGCAGCCGCGGCGTGCCGCGCACCGCCGCGGCGAGCGCCTCATTGGCGGCGAAGTCGGCGTCGTTGATGCGGACGAGGTCCTGCTTGACGATCGACCCCGCGCCGAGGTTCAGGTGGCCGACCTCGCTGTTGCCCATCTGGCCCTCGGGCAGCCCGACCGCCGGGCCGCACGCCGTGAGCTGCGTGTGCGGGAAGCGGCTCCAGAGGTCGTCGAAGACCGGGGTGTCGGCCAGGTCGACCGCGTTGCCCGGGCCGGGCGGCGCGAGCCCCCACCCGTCGAGGACGATCAGCGCGGCGGAGGGGAACGTCACTTCGCCGCTTCGGCGATGGCGGCGAAGTCGTCGGGCTCGAGCGACGCGCCGCCGATCAGCCCGCCGTCGACGTCGGGCAGCGCGAGCAGCTCCGCCGCGTTGCCCGGCTTCATGCTCCCGCCGTACTGCACCCGGACGCGGTCGCCGGCCTCGCGCGAGCGGTCGCCGACGAGCGCGCGGCAGAACGCGCACGCCTCCTGCGCCTGCTCGGGCGTCGCGACCTTCCCGGTGCCGATCGCCCAGATCGGCTCGTAGGCGATGACGACCTCGTGCAGCCGCGCCGTCGGGACGTCGTGCAGCCCCTCCTGGACCTGCGTGCGCAGCTTGCGCTCGGTGTCGCCGCGGTCGCGCTCCTCCTCGCTCTCGCCCACGCAGAGGATCGGCGTCAGCCCCGCCTCGAGCGCCGCCGGCACCTTGCGCTGGAGCGCCTTGTCGGACTCGCCGAAGAACTGGCGGCGCTCGGAGTGGCCGAGCACGACGCCGTCGATCCCGACCTCGCTCAGCATCGCGGCGGAGACCTCGCCCGTGAAAGCGCCGTCCGGCGCCTCGTGCATCGTCTGCGCGTAGACGGCGACGCCCGCCCCGGCGGCGCGCTTGGCCGCCCACAGCGCCGTGAACGGCACGCAGACGGCGACGTCGACGCCGTCGAACGAGCGGCCGGCGAGCGCCTGGAGGAACGCCTCGGCCTCGGCCGCCGTCTTGTGCATCTTCCAGTTGCCCGCGATGAACGGCGTGCGGCGGCTCATCGCAGCGCCTCCACGCCGGGGAGCGGCTTGCCCTCGAGCAGCTCGAGCGCCGCGCCGCCGCCGGTCGACAGGTGGGTGACGTCGTCAGCGAGGCCGAACTGCGCGAGCGCGGCAGCGCTGTCGCCGCCGCCGACGACGGTGGTGCCGGACGCCTGGGCGACCGCCTCGGCGACCGTGCGCGTGCCGCGGACGAAGCCCTGCAGCTCGAACGCGCCCATCGGGCCGTTCCAGAAGACGGTGCCCGCCTGCGCGATGCGGTCCTCGTAGTCCTGCGCGGTCCGCGGGCCGATGTCGAGCCCCATCCAGCCGTCGGGGACATCGATGCCGGGGATGTCGTCGCGCTGCGCGTCGTCGGCGAAGCGGTCGCCGATCGCGAGGTCTCGTGGGAGGACGAGCTTGTCGCCGGCCTCGGCGAGGATGCGCTTGGCCGGCGCGATGCCCTCCTCCTCGCACAGCGACGAGCCGACCGAGTGGCCCTGCGCGGCGAAGAACGGAAAGCACATGGCGCCGCCGACGAGGATCGCGTCGGCGCGCTCGAGGAAGGCTTCGAGCACGCCGATCTTGTCCGTCACCTTGGCGCCGCCGACGACGGCGACGAGCGGCCGCGCCGGGTCCGCGAGGATGCCCTCGAGCGTCTCGACCTCGCGCTGGAGCAGCCGGCCGGCGGCGCGCCGCTCCATCAGCTCGGCGACGCCGACCGTCGACGCGTGGGCGCGGTGCGCGGCGCCGAACGCGTCGTCGACGTACGCGTCGGCGAGCGACGCCCAGCGCCGCGCCAGCTCCGGGTCGTTCTTCGTCTCGCCAGGCTCGTAGCGGACGTTCTCGAGCATGACCACGTCGCCCTCGGCGTCCTCGCCGAGCTTCACCTCGACGCCGAGCAGCTCGCCCAGGCGCGCCGCGACCGGGGCGAGGCTGAACTCGGGCTCGCGGTCCTTCGGGCGCCCGAGGTGCGCGGCGAGCAGCAGCCGCGCGCCCTTCGCACGCAGCTCCTCGAGCGTCGGGAGCGCGGCGCGGATGCGCGTGTCGTCGGTGATCTCCCCGTCCCTGATCGGGACGTTGAAGTCGACCCGGACGAAGACCCGCTTGCCGTCGATGTCCCCGAGGTCGTCGAGGGTCCTCACGAGGTGGCCGCTGCCTGCGGCACGAGCACCTTCTGCGCCAGCTCGACCACGCGGTTGGAGTAGCCCCACTCGTTGTCGTACCAGGAGACGGCCTTGACCATCGTCCCGTCGATGACCGACGTCAGCCCGGCGTCGAAGACCGACGAGTGCGGGTTGGTGATGATGTCGGTCGAGACGATCGGGTCCTCGGTGTACTGGAGGATCCCGCTCAGCGCGTCGCTCTCGGCGGCGGCGCGCATCGACTCGTTGATCTCGTCGACGCTCGTCTCGCGCGCGGCCTCGATCGTCAGGTCGACCACCGATCCCGTGGGGACGGGTGCGCGCACGGCGAAGCCGTGGAGCTTGCCCTGGAGCTCGGGCAGCACGAGCCCGACGGCCTTCGCGGCGCCGGTCGTGGTCGGGATCAGGTTGAGCGCCGCCGCGCGGGCGCGGCGCAGGTCCTTGTGCGGGAGGTCCTGGAGGTTCTGGTCGGCCGTGTACGCGTGGATCGTCGTCATCAGGCCGTGCTTGATCCCGATCGTGTCGTTGAGGACCTTCGCGAACGGCGCCAGGCAGTTCGTCGTGCACGAGGCGTTCGAGATGACGTCGTGCTGCTCGGGGTCGTACTGGTCGAAGTTCACCCCGAGGCAGACGGTGATGTCCTCGCCCTTGGCGGGGGCGGAGATGATGACCTTCTTCGCGCCGCCGTCGAGGTGCTTCGAGGCGTTCTCGCGGTCGGTGAAGAAGCCCGTCGACTCGATCACGACGTCGACGCCGAGGTCGCCCCACGGGAGGTTCGCCGGATCGCGCTCGGCCATGACGCGCAGCTCGTCGCCGTCCACGCGCAGCCCCTCCGCCGTCTCCTCGACGGTCCCGGGGTAGGGGCCGAGGATCGAGTCGTACTTGAGGAGATGACCGAGCGTCTTGTTGTCGGTCAGGTCGTTGACCGCGACGAAGTCGATGTCGGCCTTGGCCGCCTTCGCGGCGCGGAAGAGGTTGCGGCCGATCCGCCCGAAGCCGTTGATCCCGACGCGTACGGGCATGGGTTCCAGTCCTCCTGAGTCGCCAGATGGGGCGACTGACTCTAGCTACCCGTTGCCGCTGACGATCTCGACGCGCAGCCCGTCGGGATCGCTCAGGTACGCCGCGAAGTAGCGCCGGCCGTAGTGCGGCCGCGGGCCGGGCGCCCCGTCGTCGGCGCCGCCGTGGGCGACGCCCGCCGCGTGCGCCGCCTGCACCGCGGCCTTGCCGGTGGCGCGCAGGGCGACGTGGCCGTAGCCGGGCGCGGCGCCGCGCCCGCGCGCGACGATCCAGAAGGCCGGGCCGTTGTCGCCGTAGGCGATCGCGTGCTCGGACTGGTGCGCGCGGCGGGTGCCGAGCGCGAAGAAGACGGCGTCGTAGAAGGCGGCGGAGCGCTCGAGGTCGGAGACCTCGAAGCCGACGTGATCGAGCACCGCGTGGACTTCGCCGCGGCGCCGCCGCGCCCTGCCTAGAGCTCGACGTCGCGGTGGACGACGTCGACCGCGATGCCGTCGCGGCCCTTGTACCGCGCCGCGAGGTGCTCGGAGATGGCGACCGAGCGGTGGCGGCCGCCGGTGCAGCCGATCGCGATCGTCAGGTGCGCCTTGCCCTCGAGGAGGTACTGCGGCAGGAGGAAGTCGAGCAGCGCGTGGAGGCGCTCGTAGAGCTCGTCGAGCTTGCCGTCGCGCCCGACGTACTCGACGACGCGGTCGTCGCGCCCGGTGAGCGGCCGCAGCTCCTCGACGTAGTGCGGGTTCGGGAGGAAGCGGACGTCGAAGATCAGGTCGGCCTCGCGGTGCGGGCCGTGCTTGAAGCCGAACGACGTGAACGACACCGTCAGCCGCTCGCGCCCGATCGGCAGCATGTCCTTGACGACGCGGCGGCGCAGCGCGGCGGCCGACAGCGTCGTGGTGTCGACGACGAGGTCGGCGCGCTCGCGCAGCGGGGCGAGGATCTCGCGCTCGGCGAGGATCCCCGCCGCGACGCTGCCGTCCGCGGCGAGCGGGTGGCGGCGGCGCGTCTCCTTGTAGCGCGTCAGCAGCGCGCCGTCGTCGGCGTCGAGGAACAGCACCCGGTCGGGGACCCCGCGGTCGTCGAGCTCGCCGAGGACCTCGAGCAGCGGTTCGAAGAACTCGCCGCCGCGCACGTCGCAGACCACCGCGGCCAGCTCGACCTTCGAGCCGGGATGGCTGAACAGGTCGACCAGGCCGCGGATCATCTCCGGCGGCAGGTTGTCGACGCAGAAGTAGCCCGCGTCCTCGAAGACGTTCATCGCCGTCGACTTCCCCGCGCCGGAGAAGCCGGTGATGACGACGAGGTCCTTCAGCGGCGAGGCGCCCTGCGCTTCCTCCGCCCGCCCGGTCTCGGTGGTGGCCACACCTCCATTGTGGCGTGCGGCCCGGATCGCCCCGCTCCCTGGTTGGATTCCGCCCGTGACGGTCGCGTTCGTCCTCGGCGGCGGCGGGCACCTCGGGGCGCACGAGGTGGGGATGCTGCGCGCCCTGCTCGAGCGCGGGATCG
>JAUJPF010000067.1 GCA_030447275.1 Solirubrobacteraceae bacterium
GCAGCCGCCCCCCCTCCGCTGGAGGGCGCCGGCGCCGCGCTCCCCCCCCGCCCGCCGCCCACGGCGGCCGCCGCGGCCGCCGCCGGCCGCGCGCTCCCCCCGGGGCGGCTGGGCTACGGCGCGCGCGCCACCGGCGCGCGCTACGTCGCCGGCAGCCCGCCCCCGGCCGGGGTGCGGGGGGTCGGGCGCGGCGGCCGGGGCGACCGGGCGGAGGTGCGCCTCGAGGCCGGTGGCCAGGACGTGCGGGTCGAGCTCGAGCGCCGCGACGGGGACTGGAAGATCATCGGCCTCGGGGGCTAGCGGCGCGGCGCCCGAGTCGGCGCGCTACCTTCCGGCGCATGGACCGTCATCGGTCGGCTCTGCGGCTGGTCACCCTCGCCGCCGCGCTCGCAGCAGTGCTCGCCACCGCCGCGCCCGCCGCGGCCCAGCAGGGGCCGGACGCCGGCCAGAACGAGTTCTTCTTCCACGGTCCCAAGGGCGCCGATCCCGGCTTCGACAGCCGCCCGCCGACCGGCAGCACGGGCCAGACCCAGGACGGGTCGCCGCTGGCTGATGACGACGTCCCGGAGGAGGACCTCGCCATCTACTGGACGGGCCCCTTCCAGGCGGGGGCCGTCAACAAGGAGCTGGTGTTCCGCTGGTTCTTCAGCTCCCCGAACGCCGGCGGCATCCTGGTCGGCGTCGGCGTCAACATCCGCATCTTCGCGCTTCCGGCCACCGGCTCGGCGCGCATCATCGGCAAGGTGGACAACGCCCGGTTGACCGTAGGCGCCACGCCGACGATCAACCAGACCGTCGTACCCGTCAACGGCACGCTGAACGAAGGGGAGAAGCTCTCGATCCAGGTCGCCCCGCGCTTCATCGACACCGGCCCCGGCCTGCGCGCCCACTACGACTCGACGAGCACGCCGTCGGGCTTCTCCCTGCGCGACCCGCTGCCGACGTCGAAGAACCCCGGCATCGACGGCCTCGCCTCGGCGCCGGCGCAGGGGCTCGAGTTCTCGGCGACCGTGCCGGCCGACCCGCAGCGCGACGAGTCCGAGCCGAACATCGAGATCGACGACGACGGCAACATCTACACGTGCGGCCCGACCGGGGCCAGCCAGGGCGCCGACTACGCGCAGGTCTCGACCGACGGCGGCAACCAGTTCCATCTCATGGGCGAGCCGCCGCGCGGCCAGCAGGCGTTCGGCGGCGGCGGCGACTGCGGCCTGGCCACGGCACCCGAACGCAACGACCAGGGCAAGTTCAACTACGCGTACACGGGCCTCGGACCGCTGACGAACTTCTCGACCGCCGCCTCACCCGACGTGGGCCGGACGCTGCGCAGCTCACCGATCGCGGAGTCGATCCCGGGCGTCGACCGCCAGTGGCAGACGTTCCTGGACAAGGACAGCGTGCTGCTGTCCTACAACCAGCAGGTGCCGCGGCAGGTCGTCGTGCAGCGCGCCGACGACGGGGGGGTCACCTACGGCCCGCCGCGCGCCGCGACGTCGACGAACCCGAGCTTCCCGGGCCCGATGCACTCGCTGCCGGCGAGCCAGAACCCGACCGGCGCGCAGAACGGGCGCGTGGCGTACTTCGGGTGGAACCGCAGCCGGCAGATCTTCCTCGCGATGTCGTTCAACGGCGGCGCGAACTGGCACAACTGCAAGGTGGTCGAGGCGCCCGGCGACCCCACCCTGTTCGTGACCGTCGACAACGACCGCGACGGCAACATCTACGTCGCCTACAGCGAGCGCACGACGTTCCACACCTACGTGAGCGTCCTGCCGATCACCCAGATCGACAGCTGCCGCGCCGCGGGCAGCGAGGTCAATCCGACCTCCGGCCTGCAGACCCGGTCGACGACCGTGCAGGCGGCGGTCAACCCGCCGATCCAGGTCGACCGCGACCGCGTGCGCACGAGCATGTTCTCGTGGGTCGCGGCCGGCGGTGCGCCAGGGCGCGTCGCGGTGGCGTTCTACGGGTCGGAGACCGACGGCGACCCGAACGTGGGCCCCGGCCGCGACGAGGACGGCCGCTTCACGGGCTTCCGCGGGAGCTGGGACGTCTACGTGTCGCAGTCGCTCAACGCGCTCGCCGCGGACGCGACGTTCGCGCAGGTCAAGGCGACGACGCACCCGTTCCACTACGACTCGATCTGCCTCAACGGGCTCGGCTGCTCGGTCACCGGCGGCGACCGCTCGCTCGCGGACTTCTTCGCAGCGGACTTCAACCCCAGGCGCCACACGCTGCACGTGGTCTACAACCAGGGCTACAAGCGGCCGGACGACCCCGAGGGGTTCGTGGCGACGCCGGCGGTCATCAGCCAGATTGCCGGGCCGACGCTCGACGGCGCGCAGCTCGAGCCGGCGCAGGGCCCGGCCCTGAACAACAACTCCGCGGACCCGACAGGCGACGCCCTGGCCAACTTCTCGCGCCTGTGCGCGCCGGCCCCCACTCCGTGCCCCACCCCGTCGAGCTTCGGCAAGAACGAGCCGGCGACCGACATCACGTCGGTCCGCGTCGGGCCGGAGGTCGATCCCACGAGCGGCGCGGCCGTGGAGAACGGCGGCTTCACGGTGACGATGAACGTCGCGAACCTGTCGACCGCGTCGCTGACGCAGGCGCTCACCGACAGCCGCTCCAGCGGCCTGCTGTTCATCTTCCGCTGGGTCAACGGCTTCCGCTCGGCTGCCGCCGTCGCCGACTACCGGCCCGAACGCGGGTTCACCTTCGGCTTCAACCGGTTCGTCACCGCCGGGCCCTCCTGCGGAGGCTCCTCGACCAAGTGCCTGACCTACCCCGGCGACGAGCCGCTGAGGGGCAAGGTCGACCAGCAGGCCGGCACGATCACCCTGAGCGTCCCGCGCAGGTACCTCGTCGCGCTGGCCGGCGGGACCGGGGCGGATGAACGTCCGCGGGCGGTCAATGCCGGCGAGGGATCGCGGTTCTACGACGGCACCGCGTTCTCGCTCGGCATCACCAGCTCGTCGGACACCAGCGAGCAGTCCTTCCTGTACCCGTTCGACAACGCTCCCTCGTTCGACTTCCTCATCGCGGGCGCGCTGCCCCCGCCCGCCGCGGCCGCCGTCGAGACCCCGGCGGAGCCGGCCCCGGGCCCGGCCACGGACGCGCCGACCGCGCCGCCCTCCGCCGGCTGTGGGCGGATCGTCGGCTTCCGCTCGGTGTCGGTGCGCGGCCGGGACGACGGCCGGCTGCGGCTCGGGTTCGAGCCGGGCAACCAGCGGCCCGTCACCGTCGACGTCTTCCAGGAGTCGCTCGGGCGGCGCGTCGTGCGCGAGAACCTGGTCGCGCGCTTCCGCGGCAAGCTGAGCTCCTTCACGTGGGACGGCGAGGCCAACCGCGCGGGAGACGCCGTCCGCGACGGCTTCTACATGGTCCGCTACCGCATGGCGCTGGGCCGGGGCGCCAGCGACACGCGGCGCGTGGTGCTGCAGCGCGTCAACGGGCGCTTCTTCCGCCGGCCGCCGTTCTACCGCCGCACGAGCTGCCGCCTGCTGAACTCGTTCAAGCTCTTCCGGCCGGTGTTCGGCGGCACCAGGGGCGAGCCGCTCTACATCGCCTACCGCGTGGCGCGGAAGTCGCGCGTGACGGTCGAGGTGCTGCGCCGCGGCCGCGTCGTCGAGCGCTTCCCCACGCGGACGCGCCGCCGCGGCCGCCGGCATCGGCTCGCGTTCCCGGCCGGAGGACGTCCGCGCGGCGACTACCGCGTGCGGATCACGGTCGTGCCCCGGCGGGGCAAGACGGTGCGGGCGGTGCTGACCTCGCGCAGGCTCTAGGCATCCTCGGCGGCACCGTCGGGAGATGGAGGGGCTGGATCGTCGCGGCTCTGCTCGCGGGCGCGACGCTCACGGCCTGCGGCGGCGACGGCAGCGCTGACGGCCCCGATGCCCGTGTGAGCTTCCAGCTCTTCGGCGACGCCGAGGAGCTCGCGAGCTACCGCGAGGTGGTGCGCGACTATCGCCGCGCCACCGGCCGCGACGTGCAGCTCATCGAGATCCCCGACCGCGACGCGCATCTCGCCAAGCTGATCACGTCGTTCGGCGGAGGCGATCCGCCCGACGTCTTCCTCATCAACTACCGCCACTTCGGCGCGTACGCGCAGCGCGGCGTCATCTCGCCGCCCGGGGATCGCGTCCGGCGGGAGGACTTCTACCCACCGCCGCTCGAGGCGTTCACGGTCGACGGTCGGCTCCAGTGCGTGCCGCAGAACATCTCGTCGCTCGTCGTCTACTACAACCGCGACCTCTTCCGCGAAGCGGGTCTCGCCGACCCCCGGCCCGACTGGACATACGAGGACTTCGTGACGGCCGCGCGGAGGATGACGCGGGAGGGACGGCACGGGGTCGGCGTCGAGCCGGGCATCGTCCGCGCGTCCGCGTTCATCTGGTCGGCGGGTGGTGAGGTCGTCGATCGCACCGTGGAGCCGACGCGGTTCACGCTCGACACGTCCGAGGCGCGGCGCGGGCTGCGACGCCTCGCCGACCTGCGGCGCCTGGCGCTCGCGCCGACCGCCGAGGAGGCGCAGGCGCGGTCGTTGGAGGAGCGCTTCGTGGACGGCACGTTGGGGATGTTCCTGAGCTCGCGCCGCGAGGTCCCGGGCTTCCGGACGATCCGGGGGTTCGACTGGGACGTCGCACCGTTCCCCGGCGCAGAGCGGAGGTTCACGACGCTGCACAGCGACGCGTACTGCGTCGCGAGGTCCGGCAACGCGACGGCCGCGCACGCGTTCGTCGCGTTCGCCGCCGGCCTGCGGGGGCAGGAGGTGCTAGCGCGCGGGGGTCGCATCGTGCCGTCCCGTCCCGCGGTGGCCCGGACCAGGGCGTTTCTCGACCCCTCTCGGCCCCCCCGGTCGGCGCGTGTCTTCCTCGACGCGATCCCCACGATCAAGCGCCTGCCCACCGACGCGCAGTGGACGCAGGCCGAGGACGCCGCGGACCTCGCGATCGAGCGCTTCTACTACGGGGACCTCTCGCTCGACGAGACGATCGCGAGGATCGAGCGGGAGGCGGGGCAGCTGCTCGCCGGCCGGTGACGCGCGTGGGCGTGGGCAGGCTGCGCTCGGACTGCGACCGCGGCTCGAAGCGGGCGCACGACCGCGCGACGCGCACTATGGTCGCGCAGCGGTGAAGGCGACCGCGAGACCGATCGGCGCCCTGCTCGTCGCGATCCTGTTCCTCGCGCCCCTGTCGTTCCTGGTGACGGGTGGGCTGCGGGAGCCCGGGCTGCTCCCGGCGGGCGGCTTCCCGCTCCTTCCGGAGCGGGTGACCCTTGACGCCTACGAGCGGGCGTTCGCGCTGGTGCCGCTCGGGCGCCAGCTCGTGAACTCCCTGATCGTCGCCGCGATCGCGGTCCCGCTGAGCGTGCTCGTCGCGTCGTGGGCGGGCTTCGCGATGATGCTGCTGCCCCGCCGGCACCGGCGGCTCGCGGTCGGGTCGTCGCTCGTCCTCCTGATGGTGCCGCTGGCCGCGTTGTGGCTGCCCCGGTTCGTCCTGTTTCGGGCGGTGGGCGCGATCGACACGTACATCCCGCTGATCGCGCCGGCGCTGCTCGGCATGTCGCCGTTCTACGTCCTGCTGTTCTACTGGTCCTACCGGCGCGTGCCGCGGGACCTGTTCGACGCCGGGCGGCTCGAGGGCCTCGGCGCGTACGGGCTCTGGCGGAGGGTGGCTGCCCCGCTCGTGCGGCCGACCACGTTCGCCGTCGCCGCGCTGGCGTTCGTCACGACCTGGGGCAACTTCATCGATCCGGTGCTGTTCGTCAACGACCCCGACCTGGCGACGCTGCCCCTCGGCCTGCGGTCGCTCGCCGCGCTCGGCCCCACGAGCTTCCCGGTGCTGCTCGCGGCCGCGCTCGTGGCCACCTTGCCGGCGGCCCTCGCGTTCGCTGCCGTCCAGCGGCGCTTTCTGCAGAGCACGCGCGAGGCGGGATGGCTCGGCCGGTGATGCGGTGAGCCTCGCGTTCGAAGGCGTGACCAAGGCGTGGGACGGGACGAACGCGCTCTCGTCGCTCTCGCTCGAGGTGGGCTCGGGGGAGCTCGTGACGGTTCTCGGACCCTCAGGGTCCGGCAAGTCGACGGCGCTGCGCGTGGCCGCCGGCCTCGAGACGCCTGACGCGGGCGTCGTGCGCATCGGCGGCCGCGACGTGACCGCGACCCCGCCCTCCGAGCGCGGTGTCGCGATGGTGTTCCAGTCGTTCGCGCTCTTCCCCCACCTCTCGGCGCGGGACAACATCGCCTTCGGACTGCGCGCGAGGGGCATGTCGCGCGACGACGCCGGGCGCCGCGCCCGCGAGCTGGCGGGGCCGCTCGGGCTGGACGGCCTGCTCGGGCGCCGGCCGGCCCAGCTCTCCGGCGGCGAGCGCCAGCGGGTCGCGCTGGCCCGGGCCCTCGCCGGCCGGCCGGAGGTGCTGCTGCTCGACGAGCCGCTGTCGAACCTCGACGCGCGCGCGGCTCCCGCCGACGCGCGGCTCCGCGCCGAGGCGCGGGCCGAGATCCGCCGCGTGCACGCCGCGACGGGGATCACCGCGCTGTACGTCACGCACGACCAGGACGAGGCGCTCGCCCTGGGCGAGCGCGTCGCCGTCTTGAACCGCGGGCAGCTGCAGCAGATCGGGACGCCCGACGAGGTCTACGACCGCCCCGCCAATCGCTTCGTCGCGTCGTTCGTCGGCGAGCCGCCGATGAACCTGGTCGAGGCGGGGCGCCTCGACCTGCCCGGCACGACGCACGACGGCGTCCTCGTCGGGTTCCGGCCGGAGGACGTCGTGGTCGAGCCGTCGGCCCCGCTGCGGGCGCGGCTCGTCCTCGCCGAGCGCACCGGGCACGACGAGCTGTGGCACCTCGACGCCCACGGGGTGGCGATCGTCGCACGGCCACGGCCGGCGCGAGAGGGCGGTCCCGGCGCGCCGCGTGAGGGCGACGAGATCGCTTTTCGCGTCGATCCCGCCGGGATCCGGCTCTTCGACGCCGCGACCGGGCGCGCGCGATGAGGAGCGAGCGCTGGCTGCTGGCTCCCTATGCGCTCGGCGGCCTGGTCCTGCTCGCCATCCCGGCCGCCGCGACGTTCGCCGTGGCCTTTCTCGAGCTCGACCTCCTCGCACCGGCGGAGTGGGCCGGAATCGACAACTTCCGCGCGCTGCTCGAGGATCCGATCTTCCGCGAGGCGCTCGTCAACTCGCTGACGTTCGCGGCGCTCGCGGTGCCGCTGCGTCTGCTGGGCGCTCTCGGGCTCGCACTGCTGCTGCACGAGCGCTTTCGCGGCGCAGGGGCGGCGCGGACCGCCGCCTACCTGCCGAGCGTCGTGCCCGACATCGCATACGCCCTCCTGTGGCTCTTCCTGGTCAACCCGCTCTTCGGGCCGATCAACGCCGCGCTGGGGCTCGCCGGCCTTCCACAGCCCGGCTGGCTCACGACGGGCGCGGGCGCGATGGCGACGATCGTGCTGATGAGCGGCTTCACGATCGGCGAAGGCTTCGTCGTGGCCCTCGCCGCGCGCCAGGAGCTGCCGAAGGAGCTCTACGAGCTGGCGCGGGTCGAGGGCGCGGGCGTGCTGCACACGCTGCGGCGCGTGACGCTGCCGCTCATGGCGCCGACGCTGACGCTGCTCGCCGTCCGCGACCTCGCGTTCAGCCTCCAGGTCTCGTTCATCCCGGCCTACCTCCTCACCGATGGCGGGCCGGATCGGGCGACGCTGTTCCTTCCGCTCTATGCGTTCGACGTGGGCTTCGAGCAGTTCCGCTACGGCTACGCAGCCGCGATGACGCTCACCTTGTTCGCGATCACGGCGGTGCTCGTCGGCGTCCAGCTCTGGGTCGTCAGGCGCTGGCGCTTCGACGCGGGGGCCTGACCCGGGCGGCAGGCTCGGGCGCCGGTCGCGGGCCTGCTCGATAGCCCAGCCCGGCCACCGAGGAGGTCGCTCCCGTGGCCGCGGGGGTGGGGGACCTTCTGACGAGCTACTCGTTGGAATGTCGCCCACCCCTCAGTCGCGCGTCACACCAGCCCGGCGAAGTCCTCCGCGAACCGTGGGTACGAGACGGTCGCCGCGTCCATCCCGACAACGCACACGCCCGAGTTCGACGCCATGCCGGCGATCGCGCCCATCATCGCCATCCGGTGATCGCCGCGGGCATCGAGGGTCCCGCCGCGCAGACCGCCCGTGCCCCGCACGGCGAAGCCGTCGGAGGTCGCCTCGATCGCGGCGCCCAGGCCCCGCAGCCCATCGACGACCGCCTCGATCCGGTCGGACTCCTTGACCCGCAGCTCGCCGGCGCCTCGCACGACGGTCTCGCCCTCCGCGAAGCACCCGAGCAGCGCGACGAGCGGCAGCTCGTCGATGGCCAGCGGCACCTCGTCGGCCTCGACGACCGTTCCGACCAGCGGTCCCGCGGTCACGTCGAGGTCGGTGATCGGCTCGTCGCTGGGCAGCTCGTCGATCTGCTCGGACTCGAGGTCGCCGATGACGATGCCGCCCATGCGGTCGAGGATCCGCAGGAAGCCGGTCCGCGTCCAGTTGACGCCGACGTCCTTCACGACGAGCCGCGAGCCCGGCACGATCAGCCCCGCGGTGATGAGGAACGCCGCCGAGGAGAGATCTCCGGGGACGCACACGGACTCGAGCTCGAGCTCGTCGCAGTTCGCCACGGTCACGTGGCGCCCGTTGCGGTGGATCGTCACGCCGGCGCGGGCGAGCATGCGCTCGGTGTGGTCGCGCGACGGGATCGGCTCGGTGACGGTCGTCGCGCCGTCGGCGACGAGCCCCGCCAGCAGCACGCACGACTTCACCTGCGCCGAGGCGACCGGCAGCTCGTAGGCGATCGACCGCAGCCGGCCGCCGAAGACCCGGAACGGCGGGAAGCGCCCGTCGGTCGCCTCGATCTGGCCGCCCATCTGCCGCAGCGGCTCGGCGATCCGGTCGACCGGGCGCCGGCGGATCGACTCGTCGCCGTCGACGATCCATGCGCGCCCCTCGTGGCCCGCGAGCCACCCCGGCAGCAGGCGCATCAGCGTCCCCGCGTTGCCGACGTCGATGGCGTTCGTCACCTCGCGCGCCTCGCGCAGCCCGACGCCGCGGAGAACGACCTCGTCGGCGCGCACCTCGGCCAGAGCGCCGAGCTGCTGCACCGCCGCCAGCGTCGAGCGCGTGTCGGCCGCGTCGAGGAAGTTCGTGATCCGCACCGGCTCGTCGGTCATCGCGCCGAGCAGCGCCGCGCGGTGCGAGATCGACTTGTCCGGCGGCGCGGCGACCGTGCCGCGCAGACGGTCGGCGGGAGCGAAGAAGACGTCGCTCATGCGCGCGCGACCGGGAACCCCAGCCCGCCGACCAGCTCCTCCGCGCGCGCGGCGTGCTCGTCGCCGCTCACCCACAGCGAGACGCGCCCCTGCCGGAAGTCCGCCGATGGACTGAGTGCCATGTCCACGATGTTGACACCCGCCCGCCCGAGGGCCAGCGCGATCTCGGCGATCACCCCGGGCCGGTTGGGGACCGACGCCCGCAGCACCGCCGGTCCGGCGGACGGCCCGAGGGGGATGACGGTGAGGCC
>JAUJPF010000010.1 GCA_030447275.1 Solirubrobacteraceae bacterium
GGAGCGCGGGGGGGCGGTGGCCGTGGATGAACAGGGCGTTGCGGCCGCCCGGGTGGTCCTCGGGTCGGCGGGCTTCCCCGACGCGGGGGCCGGCCGACCGCGCCTCTATCCCCCGCCCCGCCTCGCGCGCGCGGCGCGCGGCGGTGCGGCCCACGTGCCGCTCGTGGCGATCGAGGACCGCCTCGCGGTCGTCGGCGGCGCTCACGCGTCGCGGACGAGCGCCAGCTCGGCGTTGCTGGCCAGGATGCGCTCGTTGGCGATCATGAGCCGGGCCGAGTACAGGTCGCGCAGGATCCGCGCGACCGAGACCGGGTTGCGCTCCTGGTAGCCCGCCATCCCGCAGATCTCCAGACACAGCGTCGCGACGTCGACCGCGGTGCGCGAGCTCGTGACCTTGAGGTCGTTGAGCCGCGCCAGCGCCATGATCGCCATCGGCCCGCTGGCCGGGACGGTCCGGTCGATTGCCTCGCTGATCCCGGCGCGCAGGGTGCTCAGCCCGAGGCCGGCCTCCGCGAGGCGGGGGTCCGCGCCGGCGTCGCGCCGGCGCACCATGCGCCGCGCCCGCAGGAACGCCTCGAGCGCGAGGCCGTACCAGCACGATGCCCACAGCACGTGCGACCACGGCACCAGCGCCCGCGCGGCGATCTCCCCGAACGCGACCGGCAGCACCCGCTCGGCGGGGAACGTCCCGGCGATCCGGTACCCGGGGCTGACCGTGCCGCGCATCCCCATGGCGTCCCACGTGCCGGTGCGCTCCAGCTCGACCTCGTCGCGCCACAAAAGCGTCGCGACCTGGTCGTCCGGCGCGCTGTCCGCCGTGCGCCGCGCGGTCACGAGGTACGCCTGGGCGTGCTCGGCGTACGAGATCGTCGGCGAGCGCTTCTCGAGGAAGAGGATCCCGCCCACCCCGCCCTCCCCGCCGTCGCGAGGCTCGACCGCCGCGTTGCTGCGCCGGACGTCGCCGCCGATCCCCACCTCCGAGGTCACCGAGGCCACGAGCGCGTCGTCCGCGGTGATCCGGCGGGCGAGGCCGGCCGCGGCGTCTGCGCCGGCGTCGAGGCAGACCGCGACGCAGGCGATCTGCGCCTGGTGCATCGCGAAGACCATGCTCGTCGCGCCGCAGCCGCGGGCCAGGCGCTGGGTCAGCTCGGCGATCTCGCGCAGGTCGAGCCCGGCCCCGCCGACATCGACCGGCAGCGCGGCGTGGAGCAGCCCCGCCGCGCGCAGCGCGGCGAGCGCCTCGTGGGGGAAGCGCGCGTCGCGGTCGACCTCGGCGGACGCGGGCGCGGCCACCTCCTCGGCGATCCGCGTCACCGTCCGGCGGCGCTCTTCGCCCGTCGCGTCGACGCTCTGTTCGGCGGCACCGGCCACAGCTCGACGCACCTTACTCGCGCCGCCTGCTTCGAGCGATGCGCGGATGTGGTTCGATTCCCGCCGTCCGAACGAACTGGGAGGGACGACGTGCGCGCGGTGCGCTTCAGCGACCTGACGTTGGAGGAGGTGTGGTCCGAGCAGAAGGCCGAGCTGCACTCGCGGTCGCTGATCGTCACCCACTGGATGGCCGGTGCGCGCAGCTCCGCGGCCGTCTACTTCGAAGTCGATCCCGGGCGCAGCTTCGGGCGCCACCGCCACAGCGCTGAGGAGACGATCGTGGTGATGGAGGGCGAGGTGGAGATCACGGTCGGGGACGAGAGCGCGGTGATCCGCGATCGCGGCCTCGCCGTCGCCCCGGCCGGGGTGCGCCACGACGTCCGCTGCATCGGCGAGACGACGGCGCGCTGCGTGGGGTTCTGGTCCGGCTCGTCGGTGGTCACGCTCTACGACCAGGTGCTCGAGCCGCGCGGCAGCCGGCGGGCAGGGACGCCGATCCCCGACGGGATCTGATACCAATCCTGACCGGTGCGCTTTCCCCGCACGACCATCGTCGACGTGCACGCGGGGCCGGTGGCGCCGTCCCTGGTGTTCGCCGGTCATCGCATCGAGTCCGGGATGTACAAGGACCACGTCGAGGGCGCGATCGCGGTCGGCGTCGACGGCCTCGAGGGCGACGAGCACTCCGACCCGGAGCACGGAGGCCGCGACCGCGCCGTCTGCGTGTACGCCCGCGAGCGCTACGCGCACTGGGAGGAGCGGATCGGTCGCCCGCTGCCGCCAAGCGCCTTCGGCGAGAACCTCACGACGAAGGGCGCGGTCGAGGACGACGTGACGATCGGCGACGTGGTGGCGGTCGGCGACACGGTGCTCCAGGTCACCCAGCCGCGCACGCCGTGCTTCCGGATCGCCGCCCGGTACGGGCTCAAGGACTTCACGGCCTGGGTGTGGCAGACGGGCTACACCGGCTGGTTCTTCCGCTGCCTCGAGCCGGGGCACGTCCGCGCCGGCGACGAGATCCGCCTGCTCGAGCACCCGGGCCACGGGATCACGATCGGCCGCCTCAACGAGGTGGCCGCCGGCTTCGCGTTCCGGGGCCCGATCGACGACGCGGTGCTCGACGCCGCCGTCGCGCTGCCGGAGCTGGCCGTCGCGTGGCGCGAGGGGCTGGCGATCCGCCGCGCGCAGCGCGCGGCGCTCCTCCACCACGACCAAGGATGACGCGCATGGCCTCCTCCGTCTCGCAGCCGTCGCACGCCCAGGTCAACGCGGGCGCGCTGCTCGCGCTGATCTGCGTCGCGCAGTTCATGGTCTTCGTCGACGACGCGATCGTGAACGTCGCGCTGCCGTCGATCCAGGGCGACCTCGGGTTCGGCGAGAACCGGCTGGCCTGGACGGTGAACGCCTACCTGCTGATGTTCGGCGGGTTCGTCCTGCTCGGCGGGCGCGCGAGCGACCTCTTCGGCCGCCGGCGCGTCTTCACGTTCGGCGTCGCGCTGTTCACGGCGGCCTCGCTCGCCTGCGGCCTCGCCCAGAGCGACACCGCGCTGATCGTGCTGCGCGGGCTGCAGGGCCTCGGCGCGGCGCTGCTCTCGCCGAGCGCGCTGGCCATCCTCATGGCGTCGTTCAGCGGCGAGCAGCGGACGCGGGCCCTCGCGACATGGGGCGCGCTGATCGGCCTGGCCAACGGCGTCGGCGTCCTGCTCAGCGGCGTGCTGACCGAGGTGCTCGACTGGCGCTGGGTCTTCCTCGTCAACGTGCCGGTCGGCCTGGCGGTCCTCGCGCTGATCCCGCGCCTGCTGCCCGCCGACGTCGCGCCCGACCGCAGGCGCCCGCTGGACGCCGTCGGCGCGGTCCTCGGCACGGGCGGGCTGCTCGTCCTCATCTACTCGATCATGGAGACGACCGACCACGCGTGGACCTCGTCGCGCACGCTCGGCGGCGTGGCGCTGGCGGTCGCGCTGCTGATCGCGTTCCTCGTGTGGGAGTCGCGCACCGACGACCCGTTGCTCCCGCTCAGGCTGCTGACGCGGCGCTCGCTGGCCGTCGCGCTCGGGCTGCTGCTCGTCGGCGCCGGCGCGATCTTCGTCTTCTTCTACTTCGCGACGCTCTACATGCAGTTCGCCCGGGGGTGGGAGCCGCTGACCGCGGGCCTGGCCTGGCTGCCGTTCTCGGTCGCGTTCCTCGTCGTCAGCGGCGCCGTGCTCAAGGCGCTGCCCGGCAAGCCCGTGCGGCCGTTCATCGCGGCGGGCGCGATCGTGTCGGCGGCCGGGTTCCTCCTCCTCGCGCTGCTCGACCCGGGAAGCGGCGTCCTGCTGCTCTTCCTCGCGCTCGTCATCGTGGCCACCGGGATGTCGCTGATGTTCGCGCCGACCACGAGCGGGGCGAGCGTCGACGTCGAGGAGCGCGATGCGGGCATCGCGTCCGGCGTGATCACCAGCGCGCAGCAGCTCGGCGGCGGCATCGCCCTGGCGGCGGCGGCGACGCTGGCCGCCGAGCGCACCGGCGACGAGCTCGCCGGGGGCGCCGCGAACGTCGACGCGCTGGTCACCGGCTACAGCGCGGCGTTCGTCGCCGGCGCCGTCGCGTGCGTGCTGCTGGTGGCGGGCGCGATGCTGTTCGGCCGGATCCGCGCGCCTCAGGAGGCGGCGGCCACCGGCTTCTGAGCGGCGGCACCGGGCCGCGCCGGCGCCGGGGCGTCGAGCGTGGCCAGCCGCACGACGGCGCCTCGGCTCGGCGTGAACGTCACCCCGTTGCGGCGCATGCGCTCGGGCGGGTCCAGCGTCGGCAGCAGGCGCCGGTGGCGCAGCACCGTGCGCAGGACGACCCGCATCTCGTAGATCGCGAACTGGAGGCCGATGCAGCGGCGCACGCCGCCGCCGAACGGGACCCAGGTGTAGGTCTCCGTCCGCTTGTCGGCGAACCGCTCGGGCCAGAACGCGGCGGGGTTGGGGTACAGGTCGGGGCGCTGGTGCATCAGCCGGATCGACACGCCGATCGTGGCGCCGGCCGGCACCTCGTAGCCGCCCACCTCGATCGGCTGCATGACCGAGCGCATCGCGTAGCTGAGCGGCGTGCGTGCCCGCAGACCCTCCTTGACCACGCAGTCGAGGTAGTCCTCGTCGTCGCCGGAGGCCACCTCCTCCTGCAGCCGGGCGAGCACCCGCGGCGTGCGCGAGAGCCGCTCGAACGTCCACGACAGCGACAGCGCGGTCGTCTCGTGCCCGGCCAGCAGCACGGTCGCGAGCTCGTCGCGCAGCTCGTGGTCCGTCATGCCGCCGCCCGCGTCGTCGTCGTAGCGCGCCTGGAGCAGCAGCGAGAGGATGTCGGTGCGGCTCGTGTCCGCCGCCTCGCGCCGCCGCGCGATCTCGTCGTAGAGGATCTCGTCGCTGGCGGCGAGCGCCTTCTTGAAGCGCGCCCACGGGCTGCGCCCGCCGAGGTCGCGCCGCAGCGCCGGGACCATCAGCGGCAGCCCGACCGTGTTGAGCACCTCGGTGTAGAGCTCCTCGAGGCGGCCGAGGCGGCGCGCCTCCTCGACGCCGAAGACCGCGCGCAGGATCACGCGCAGGCTGATCCGCGACATCGCGGGCTTGATCGCGAACGGGCCGTCGCCCGGCCACCGCGGCAGCTCGCGCTCGACCTCCTCCTCGACCAGGCGGCCGTAGTTGCGCACGACGTCGCCGTGGAACGACGGCAGCATCAGCCGCCGCTCGCGCAGGTGCCGGTCCTCGTCGAGGATCAGGATCGAGTTGGAGCCCACGACCGGCTCGAGGATGCGGTTGCCGAGCCCGCCGTAGAGCTGGGCCGGGCTCGCGGTGAAGACCCGCTTGACGACGTCGGGGTCCGCCACGACGGTGAAGTTCTCGAACGGAGGCCACGCCTTCAGCGAGAAGACGTCGCCGTACCGGCGCCGGCACTCCTCGAGCAGCCAGGGCTCCGCGAGGATCGTCGCCAACCCCTGCGCAGCGCGAGGGAGGCGTGGACCCGGTGGGCGTGCCATCCAGCGCACGGTACCAGTAGAGTGCCGGACCGTGCCAGACCGCTGGGGGCAGACGACGGGGCGGCTCCTCGACTTCTTCGCCGCTCCGGAGGACGAGCGGGGAATGGCGGTATCGCGGCCGGACGGGGGGTGGGAGCACCACTCCTTCGCGGAGGTCTCGCGGTCGGCGCTCGAGGTCGCGCGGACGCTCCGCGAGCGCGTCCCGCGCGAGTCGGTGGTGTCGCTGCTGCTCGGCGACCCGCGCGAGTTCGCGGCCGGCTTCTTGGGCTCGCTCGCGGCCGGCTGCACGCCGTCGCCGATCGCGACGCCGATCGCCTTCCGCGACGTCGAGCGCTACACCGTGCACGTCGCCGGCGTGCTCGAGGTCGCCGACCCGGGCGTCATCCTCGTCGACGGGCTGCTCGAGCCGATCGTCCGCGACGCCGCGGGCCGCGTCGGCCGGCGCGACCGCGTCGCACGGCTCGAGCTGACGGGGGCCGACCCCGGACCGTTCGACGCCGTGGCCCGCCCGCGCGCGCGCCACGCGCTGCTCCAGTTCACGTCCGGGTCGAGCGGCAGCCCGAAGGGCGTCCGCGTCTCCGCCGAGAGCCTCGACGCCAACATCCGGGCGATCCGGTCGTGGCTGCGGTGGACCGACGTCGACCACCTCGCGACGTGGCTGCCGCTCTACCACGACATGGGGCTGATCGGCTGCTTCCTCTCGCCGCTCGCCGGCCAGACGCCGATGTGGGTGATGGCGCCGGACGAGTTCGTCCGCGATCCGGCGCGCTGGGTCGAGTGCTTCGGCGACGACAAGCGCGCGTCGTGCACGGCGTCGCCGAACTTCGCGTACGGCTACATCGCCAGCCGCGTCCCGCGCGAGCGGCTCGAGGGGCTCGACTTCTCGGGCTGGCGCTGCGCGATCGTCGCGGCCGAGCGGATCGACCCGCGCGCGCTCGCGCGCTTCACCGACCTGCTCGCCCCGTTCGGCTTTCACCCGCGCACGTTCATGCCGGCCTACGGGCTGGCGGAGGCGACGCTCGCCGTGCCCGGCGTGCCGCCGGAGCGGGTCGCCGCCACGATCCGCATCCGCCGCGCTGCGGCCGGGCATGAGCGTCGACGTGCTCGACCGCGGCCGGCTGGGCCTCGACCAGCCGACCGGCGGGACGTGGCTCACCGCGTGCGGGACGCCGGTCGCCGCAGCCGGCGCCCGGGTCGTCGCCGACGACGGCGCGCCCGCCGGCGACGGCGAGGTGGGCGAGATCGTCGCGGAGGGGACGAGCGTCGCCGACGGCTACGCTGCGCCGACGGCTCCGACCGCTTCCGCGCCGACGGGCTCCACACGGGCGACGCCGGGTTCGTGCTCGACGGCGAGCTGTACGTGATCGGCCGCCTGGGGGACAGCATCAAGGTCCGCGGGCGCTCGGTGTTCGCGGAGGACCTCGAGCAGCGGCTCACCGGCGTCGGCGGCGTCCGGCCCGGCCGGTGCGTCGTCGTGCTCGGCGCGGCGGGCGAGCGCACGGTGGCCGCCGCGGTCGTCGAGGACGAGGGCGGCGAGTGGCGCGACGACGTCGTCGCGGCCGTGCGCGGCCTGACCGGGTCGGGCGTCTCGGTGGCCGTGTACCGCGCCGCGCGCGCGATCCCGCGGACGTCGAGCGGCAAGCCGCGGCGCCGGGTGACGTTCGGCCAGCTGCTGGACGGGACGCACGACTTCGAGCTCGTGGCCGGCGACGACCTCGCCGCTCCGATACGGACCCCCGTTGTCGCACGCTGACGTCAGCTTCCCCGTGCGCCACTACCCGGGCTGCTACGGCTGCGGGACGGCGAACGCCGAGGGACTCGGGCTCGCCGTGCGCTGGACCGGCGACGAGGCCCGGCTCGAGCACCGGCCGCCGCCCTACAGCGAGGGCGGTCCCGGCATCGTCCACGGCGGCTACATCGGCGCGCTCGTGGACCGAGACGCTGGCGCTCGTGGCCGCCGAGCACGCCGGCTCGCCGGCGAGGACGCGCCGCGTCGAGCTCGACTTCCGCGCGCCGACGCCGATCGAGCGCCTGCGCCACGTGCGCGGCTGGGTCGAGAGCACCGGCAACCGCAGCAGCGTCGTGCGGTTGGTGGGGCGCCCCGACGACGCCGAGCGGCCGAGCTTCGAGGCGCGCGGCGTCTTCCTGCGCGTCCCGCGCGAGGTGTGGTTGCGCCACATGCAGGGGCAGGATCGCGGCCCGGACCGCGTCGACTGGAGCGGCGGCGACCCCTCGACGTTCCTGCGCTGGCAGATGGACGGGGGGCTCCAGGCCCTCTACGACCCGGCGCGGCTGCGCGCCCCGCGGCGCGTCGCCGTGCACCTGCGCGACGTCGAGCCCCCCGACTGGCTCGTCGCCGCCACGCCCGACGAGATCGTCGCGTCGCCCCAGGGCGGCGACGACTGGGACGCTCGCTACGTCGGCACGTTCTCGGGGTGGCAGCGGTTCATCCGCCGCACCGACGCCGACCAGCCGCTGGACCTGCCCGAGCCCGGCGAGCGCCTGGAGGGCGACGCGGAGGCGGCGCTCGAGCTGGCCATGACCCTCGACTTCCGGAGGTACGCGTGAGCGCGACCGCAGACGACCTGCCGGCCGTCCGCTCGGCGGAGGCGCTCTACACGGCGTGGGAGGAGCAGCACTGGTCGGTGGGAGCGCTGCCGTTCGCCGAGGACGCGGCGGGCTGGAACGAGCTGAGCTCGTTCTGGCGCGACGAGCTGCTGGGGGCGATCCGCGAGCTGCACGCGGGCGAGGTCGCGGTCACCGAGACGCTGACGCCGCTCATCGACTTCGCCCACACGCCGGCCGACCGGAACTACCTGTGCACGCAGATCGCCGACGAGGCGCGCCACGTCGCGTTCTTCGACGCGTACCTCGAAGCGGTCGGCGCGATCGCCGACGTGCGCGCCGCCGCGGACCTGGCCACGTACCAGGACGTCTTCGAGCCGGCGCTGCGCCGCGCGACCGGCGCCGTGCGCGAGGAGCCCGCGGACCCCGGCCGCTGGTACGCGGCGAGCGTCCACTACCACCTGGTCACCGAGGCGGTGCTCGGCGTGACCGTCCTGCGGTCGACGCGCCAGTTCGCCCGGCGCGTTCGGGTGGAACTGCCCGCGCTCGAGCAGGGGCTGACCAACCTCGCGCGCGACGAGAGCCGGCACATCTCGTTCGGGCTCGCCAGCGCGCGGCGCGGCGTCGCCGACGGACACGGCGAGCCGATCCTCGAGGCCTACACGGCGGCGATCAAGCTCGCGGCCCGCGTCCTCGTCGGCCCCGACCGCCGCAGCGCCGCGCCGGTCGTGCCGGCGGCGCTGCGCGCGCGGGCGGCGCAGATCGAGGGGCAGTGGGGCGTCGCCCGCGATCGGGTCGCGCGCAACCTCGGCCTGATCGGGCTCGAGGACGCGGTCGACGGCGTGGTGACGGCGTGGGACGAGGCGCGCGAGGCGGCGCTCGACGACTACGAGGCGACGTTCGGCGCGCCGCACCCGGTCCGGCAGGCGCAGGCCCTGGGGGCGGGGGCGGCACGATGAGCGCCGTGGACCTCGAGCACGCCGCGGCCGAGGTCCGCCGGCTTGTGGGCCAGATGTCGCCGCTCGGTCCGCGCGAGCCGGCGTCGGAGGACCGGATCATCGAGGACCTGGGGTACGACTCGCTGGCGATCGTCGAGATGGCGATGACGCTCGAGACCGAGCTCGACCTCGACCGGATCCCGGAGGAGGCGGCGATCGACGTGGTCACCGTCAAGCACCTCGAGGAGCTGGTGATCGGGATCCTCCGCCGGCGGGAAGACGCATCGTGAGCGGCGTCGCGGCGCCGGCGGCCGCGGGCTGGCTCGCCTCGCTCGAGCAGCTGTTCGCGATCCCGCCCGAGTACCGCAGGCTCGACGCTCCCCGCGCCCACGCGCTCGAGATGCTGCGCTGCACGGAGGCGACGCTCGACGCGCTCGTCGCCGCCGGCCTGCCCTGCGAGGGGCCGCCCGGCGACGAGCGCTTCGACGGCAACGACCTCTTCAACGTCGCGCTCTACTCGTCCTCGCGCGCGTCGGTCCCCGAGCGCGCGTTCCAGTTCGTGCTGCGCTGGATGACGGACCCCTCCGACTCGTGGTTCGAGACCCGGCGCTGGTCGTTCTCGCTCGAGCTGACGCCGGACGGCAGGTCCGGCGGCGCCTCCCGGCTGCTGCTGGCGCGGCCACGGCCGGAGCTGCTCGGCGGCCGGCTGCTCGACCTCGAGAGCGAGCCGGCGGAGGCAGCGGCCCGCGAGGGTGACATCGTCGCCGACGGCGTCGACCGGCTGACGCTGCGCGGCCGGATCGAGACGACCGGCGCGCGGATGGCGCTGCGCTCCCCGCGACTGCGCGACATCGTCGAGGAGTTCGAGTCGACGCCGTACCGCTGGCTCAAGCTGCCCGAGCAGCTCCAGCGCCAGCCGGAGCGGCTCCTGCCCCACGGCGTGGCGACGTGCATCGCGGCGAGCCTGCACCTCGAGCGGCGCTGCCACGACGCCGGGCTCCGCGCGCGCACGCGCCGCGGGTGGGTCCTCGGGATGCTCGACCTCGCGCACGCGTGGCTCGAGGTCTGCGACGACGACGGTGTCGTGAAGACGATCGACCCGATCTTCGCGCTGCTGTCCTCGCTCGTCGACGACCCGAACCCGGACTTCCGCACGGCGTGCCGCGGCTCGCGACTGAATCGCCTGCTCGCCACCGACCACCGCGCCGACGAGCCGCTCGAGCTGCGCCTGCTCGACGGGCGATCGGCGCCGGTCCGCCGAAAGACCGTCATCCGCCGCGACAGGTCGGCGTCGTGAGCTCGTCCACGACCGGCATCGAGCGGGTCGTCGAGCTCCTGCGCACGAGGCGCCCCGACCTCGACCGGATCGACCCC
The DNA here is from genome assembly GCA_030447275.1 of Solirubrobacteraceae bacterium. Classification (GTDB taxonomy): domain Bacteria; phylum Actinomycetota; class Thermoleophilia; order Solirubrobacterales; family Solirubrobacteraceae; genus CADCVT01. Next base: position 10,249 of record JAUJPF010000010.1, read on the forward strand.
GACCTCGACCTGATCGACAACCGCATCCTCGACTCGCTCGGGTTCGTCAGCCTGCTCTACACGCTCGAGGAGATCACCGGGCACGAGATCTCGCTGGAGGACGTCCAGCCCGAGGACTTCCGGACGCTGTCGGCGATCGAGGCGAAGTACCTGTCGTGAGCGCGGCGGGCACACGGCGCTTCCACGGCGACGCCGACGATGGGCTGGCCCGGATCGGCGAGGCCGAGCTGGTGCTGCGCGAGCGGCTCGACCGGACCTTCGAGCGGTGGGCGGTCGGGGCGGGCGCGCGGCGCGCCGTCTACCCGCCGCTGCTGCGGGTCGTCGACCTGGCCCGCATCGACTACTTCGACAACTTCCCGCACCTCGCGGTGCTGGCCAGTGGGATCGACGCGCCGGCGCTCGAGGCGGGCGTCGATCCCTCCGGCGCCGGGGTCGTGCCCGCCGGGGCGCTGCACGACTGCGCCTACGCGCTGCCGTCGGCGGCGTGCTTCAGCGTGTACTTCCGGCTCGCCGGGCAGACGCTGGCGGAGCCGGCGCTGGTGACGACGGTCGCCAACTGCTTCCGGCGCGAGTCCGGCTACGACGGCTTCCGCCGGCTGCTCGGCTTCTCGATGCGCGAGGTCGTGTGCGTCGGTGACCGCGATGCGGTGCTCGACCACCTGAGGACGTGGCGCGAGCGGGTGACGGCGGCGCTGGCGGCCGTCGGGCTGCCGGCGCGGATCGTCCCGTCGGAGGATCCGTTCTTCGATCCGGACGCCGGGCGGGCGCTCATGGCCCGGCTGTTCCCGGTCAAGGAGGAGGTCGTCTACGGCGAGGACCTCGCGATCGCGTCGCTGAACTTCCACCGCAACTTCTTCGGCGAGCGCTGCGACATCCGCACGGCCGACGGCGAGCCCGCGTTCTCCGGCTGCATGGCGTTCGGGCTGGAGCGCTGGATGGCCGCGCTGTCCGCGCACCTCGGCGACGACGTCGACGCGATCCTCGAACGGCTCGACGCGTGGGACGGGATGCCCTGATGGCGACCGAGACCTACAGCCACTACGCGCTCGACAACGCGGCGCCGGTCGAGCGCGAGCGCCTGCTCGCGATCGAGCGCAGCTTCAACCCGGCGACGCTCGCGCACCTCGAGCGGCTCGGAGCGACCGGCGGCGCCGCCGTGCTCGAGGTCGGCGCCGGGGCGGGCGGCCTGCTGCCCGCGCTCGCGCAGCGGCTCGGCCCGTCGGGGCGGATCCTCGCGACCGACGTCGACCCGCGGCTCCTGACGGCGCTGCCCGAGGCGCATCCGACGATCGAGGTGCTGCGCCACGACGTCATCGCCGAGGAGCTGCCGGCCGGGCGGTTCGACGTCGTCCACGCGCGGCTGCTGCTCGCCCACCTGCCGGACCGCGCGCGGATCGTCGACAGGCTCGTGGCGGCGCTGCGCCCGGGCGGGTGGCTGCTCGTCGAGGACTTCGACTGGGGCTCGTACGGGCCGGCGCTGCCGCTGCCCGCGGCGGAGAAGGTCATCGCGGCGGGGACGAGCGTCCTCGAGAGCGCCGGCTTCGACCCGTATCTCGGCCGCAAGCTGCCGGGGCTGCTGCGCGACGCGGGGTTGGAGGACGTCGACGCGGAGGGCCGGTCGCTCACGCTGCGCGGGGCGTCCTCGGCGATCGAGCCCATGTACCGGCACACGTTCGCGCTCTTCGAGCCGCGCCTGCGCGAGCTGGGGCTGATCACCGAGGAGGACGCCGCGGGCTTCCGCGCGCGCTTCGACGACCCGGCCTACGACCTGCTGACCCAGACCATGGTGTCCGCGTGGGGACGGCCGGGGAGCGTGAACCGAGGCATGCACCGAAGCACCGACCGCATCGCGACCACCCACACGGGGAGCCTGCCGCGGCCGAAGGACCTGAGCGCGCTGTACCAGGCGCGCGCGAAGGGCGAGGAGGTCGATCCGGCCGCGCTCGACGCGCGGATCGACGACGCCGTGGTCGAGATCGTCGACCGGCAGCTCGCCGCCGGGATCGACATCGTCGACGACGGCGAGGTGGGGAAGATCTCCTACTCGACGTACGTGCGCGACCGGTTGAGCGGCTTCGACGGGGAGAGCAAGTTCACGTTCGTCCCGAAGGACCTCGTCGAGTACCCGGGCTTCGGCCAGCGGAGCATGCAGGACCCCTCGATGGCGCTCCTGCAGGTGCCGGCCTGCACCGGGCCGGTCGCCCACGGCGACCTCGGGCCGGTCCGGGCCGACGTCGACCGGCTGCGGCGCGCGCTCGAGGGCAAGGAGGTCGAGGGCGCGTTCCTCAACGCGGTCGCGCCGGGCGTCATCCCGATGTACTTCGAGGACCAGCACTACGGCGACCACGAGCGCTACGTGTACGCGCTCGCGGAGGCGATGCGGCCGGAGTACGAGGCGATCGTGGAGGGCGGCTTCGACCTCCAGGTCGACTGCCCGGACCTCGGCGTCGGCTGGCACTCGATGTTCGCCGAGCAGTCCCTGGACGAGTTCCGGCGCACGGTGGCGATGCACGTCGACGCGCTGAACGGCGCGCTCGCGGACATCGACCCCGAGCGCGTGCGGATGCACGTCTGCTGGGGCAACTACGAGGGCCCGCACGACAGCGACGTCGCGCTGGCCGACACGATCGACCTCCTCTACGAGGCGCGGCCGGCGACGCTCGTGCTCGAGGCGTGCAACCCGCGGCACGCCCACGAGTGGCAGGTTCTGCGCGACCACCCGCTGCCGGACGGCAAGGTGCTCGCCGTCGGGGTCATCGACACCACCACGAACTACGTCGAGCACCCCGACCTCGTCGCCGAGCGGCTGACGCGCTACGCGGACGTCGTCGGGCGCGAGCGCGTGCTCGCGTGCACCGACTGCGGGTTCGCCACCGTCGCCGGCCAGGCCGTGGTCCACCCGAAGGTGGCGTGGGCGAAGCTGCGGACGCTGGTCGAGGGCGCCGGGCGCGCCTCGGCACGGCTCTGGAACACACCGACAGGACGGGGGGCGAGCGCATGACGGGCGGCACGGTCAGCGACACGTGGCGGGTCAACCGCCGGCTGGACGAGGTGTGGGACCGGGGGGTGAAGAGCTGGCCCGTCTCGATGCTCTACGGCGGGGTCATCTTCGGCACCGACAACCGCCTGATGTACCGGCACATGGGGACGATCGCCGAGCTGCCGCCCGGCACCTCGATCCTCGACGTGCCCTCCGGCGGCGGCGTCATCCTCCGCGCGCTGACGCCCGAGCACCAGCTGCGCTACGTCGCCGGCGACATCTCGCCCCACATGCTCGAGCGTGTGCGCGCCGAGGCAGCCGAGCGCCGGCTCGACTTCGTCGAGGCGGTCGAGGCGGACGCCGGCGCCCTCCCGTTCGCCGACGGAGAGTTCGATGTCGTCGCCACCTACAACGGGCTGCACTGCATGCCTGACCCGGCCCGGGCGCTGAAGGAGATGGCGCGGGTGACGAGGCCCGGCGGCGAGCTGCGCGGCAGCATCATCTGCTGGGGCGCGGGCCGCCGGCAGGACATGTTCATCAACGGCTGGGTCAAGCGCAACGTGTTCGATGCGATCGCCACGCGCGAGCAGTTCGAGCAGTGGCTCGTCGACGCTGGGGTGGAGCTCGAGCGCTCGCAGCGCTCGGGCTCCGTGATCTTCTTCTGGTCGCGGAAGCCCGGCTAGCCGGGGTTCGCGTGCCGGACGCGCTCCGGCTCGACGAGGAAGCGGATCCGCTGCTCCCCGGGCTGGAGGAACGGATACTCGTCCTTGTCCATGTACTTCTTGGCGAGCGCGTCGATGTGCTCCTTCGCGCCGTCGTGTGTGTCCTCGACGATGCGGCCGCGGACCTCGACGTACTCGTACGGGTTCTCGTTGTTGTGGACGGTGATCGTCACGCGCGGCTCGCGGCGGACGTTCGCCGGCCACGCCCGGCCCTCGGAGCTGTTGAGCGCGATGCGGTCGCCCTCGACGTGCTGCCAGACGACGACGCCGTGGACCGTGCCGTCCTCGCGGATCGTCGAGAGGTGGCTGAAGTTCGGCAGCTCGAGCAGCTCCCTCGCGCGTCCTTCGATCGCCGCCATGTGGTCTCCTCGGGTCGGTCGGAACGGTCGCTGCGCGAGGCTACCCGGCGGGGCGCGCTTCAGTGCGTCGGGTTGTAGGGGGCTAGCTCGCGCGTCAGCGCTTCGGGCCCACGAACTCGTCGAGCTGCCCGACCGAGGCTCGCCGCGCGACGCTGATCGTCGTCGCGCTCATCCGCCGCCACTCGACGCCGAGCGCGTCGCACGCGTCGCAGAAGATCGCGCGGACGTCGTCGGAACGGTTGTCGAAGTTGTAGCGCGGATACGCGTAGCGCCGGCCGCGCACGGTCACCCGGTTCGTGCCGCGCCACCCGTCGGAGTGGACGAGCCCACGCAGCAGCTCCCGCGGGTGCGCCGCGACCAGATGCCGCTGCCACGGCTGGAGGACGATCGCGCGCTCGTGCTTGCGCCCCGGCCCGTGCTGCGGGAAGACGCACGGCCAGTGCTTCCAGTACGCGCTGACGGCGACGCAGCCGATGCGCTGGTACGTCGCGACCGCGTTCCCCGGAACCACCGCCGCGATCGCGTCCCGCGCCGCCTCGATGATCCCGGGATACCGCTCGTCGAGGTACACGCTCAGCCGCCAGACGCGCCGCATCGCCACGATGTGCCCGTCGCCCAGGTAGAGGCCGAGCAGGTACGCGTACGCGCCGCGCGGCAGCGCTTCGGCGTCTCCGCAGCGCGGGCACGCGTCGGACGGCAGCGGCTTGTCGCCGTGGCAGGCGACGCGCCAGGCGCGGACCGTCGTGCGAGGGATCCCGGTGCGCTGCGCGATCGCGCAGTCGTTGTGGCCCGCATCGACCAGCCGCCTTACTCGCTCGACGTCGTCTCGCGAACGCACGTTCGCATGATGCCGTCCGTCGCGGACGCGATGCCCGGGGCGGGACTCGAACCCGCATGGCCCGAAGGCCAATGGCTTTTGAGGCCATCGTGTAGACCAATTCCACCACCCGGGCCGGGCGGCGAAAGACTAGTCGGTCACGTGGCGGGGTCTACGCCGGCGCGGGGGCCGGGTCGCGACGGTCGTCGTAGTCGTCGTCGCGGCGGTCGTGGTCGCGGCCGCCGACGCGGCGCTCGACCTCGACGTGCCAGTTCTGGCGGAAGCCGCTCATCGCGAACGCGATGAGGAGGACCTGGAGCGGCACGATGACGACGGTGATCATCCCGAGGACGCTGGCCGGGAGGGCCGGGTCGTCGAAGCCCTCCTTGTCGCGCGAGAACCACTCCGGCGCCGACACCGCGGCGAAGATGAGCATGATGATCGCGAGCGCGGCGATCACGGGGAGCATTCCGCTGCGCCAGCGGGCGATGTAGTACGCCACGAGCAGGTAGATGAGGATGTACGCGACCTGGACGAGCTTCGCGCCCTGGAGGGCGTCCCACCCGCCGATCGTCACGATCGTCATGAGCGCCGCGCTGACGAGCGTCAGCAGCACGACGACCAGCTTCGTCATCTTGCTCGAGGCCTTGCCGCGATTCGGGTACTCCAGGCGCACGTCGTCGCGTCGCTGTTCGGCCATGCCGCGGAACATACAATCCCGCCGCCGGACGCGCGCCGCTCGCGCGCGCGGGCCCACGCGGGCGTGGTGGAACCGGTAGACACGCCGGCCTTAGGAGCCGGTGGCGCAAGCCGTGGGGGTTCGAATCCCTCCGCCCGCATCGCCGACCGGCGCGCCGGGTTTCCGGCGGGAGCGCCGCATCAAGCGGCCCACCGGGACCCGCCGGCTCGCGCCACCCGTGCCGACACGCCTGAGTAAACGCGCATAGCCCTTTGTGCTGATCGGACTGCTTACTGGCGATTTCCCAGCATTAGCAGGGGAAACGAGCGCGCGCGGATGCCGATGGAACCTATATGGTCCGCCGCGTTACCCCATCGCCGAGACGCGCGAAGGACCGCGCGGACCAGGAGGGCCGAGCCTCGCCGGAACACGTCATCGACCAGCGGATCGTCAAGGCGCTTGCGCACCCGTTGCGCATCCGCATGCTGACGGTGCTGAACGAGCGCATCGCCAGCCCCAGCGAGCTGGCCGGCGAGCTCGACGAGCCGATCGGGAACGTGAGCTACCACATGCGCACGCTCGCCGACCTCGGCATGGTCGAGCTGATGCGGACCGAGCCGCGACGCGGTGCGGTCGAGCACTACTACCGCGCGGTCGAGCGACCGCACCTGTCCGGCCAGGACTGGGCGACGCTGCCGCCGTCGGTCCGGCGCTCGTTCTCGGACGCGACGGGCCGCCAGATCCTCGACGACTTCACCGCCGCCGTGAAGGGCGGCGGCTTCGAGCGCGACGGCGCCCGCCTGCACCGGCTCGAGCTGAAGCTCGACCAGAAGGGCTGGGACGAGCTGGGCAAGCTGCTCGACGACGTCTCGCAGCGGATCGACAAGATCGCCGCGAAGGCGAAGGACCGCAAGGGCGACGACAAGTTCGCGGGCGGCGCGGTGCTGATGCTCTTCGAGGGCGCGGACGGCAAGCGCGGCAAGCGGTAAGCGGTAAGGGCCGGGACGGAGACTCGGCAGAGCAGTTTCGCGACGGGCCCACCGGGGTGGTGGGGGCTCGGCTTTTCGGCCCCACGGAAGGGGCCGTTTTGCGACCGGCGCGAGCAGGTCGTCGAGCGCGCGATCCGCACCACCGGCCGCCAGCTGCGCCGCCACCGCGGCCGCCCCGGCGTCGTCGTGCCGAGGCCCACTCCGGCCCCGCCGGCGCACCCGCCCCGCGGCCGAGCGCAAGGCCGCCTGAGGGCTACACTCCTCCCGCTCCCGGGGGAGTGAGTTAACGGCTATGCGCGCGGTCTCCAAAACCGTGAATCCGGGTTCGAATCCCGGCTCCCCCGCTGGTGGCGAACGCGCCGCGTCCCCGAGCTCGGTGATCCGACGGCGGTGCCGCGCCGCTAGTCCTCTGCATGGGAAGACGCCTCGCTCTCTGTGCAGTGGTGATCGTGCTCGTGGCGGCGATCGGCGGTCCCAGCGACGGCGCGGCGACCACCTCTCGCACGCACGTCGTGCGGCTGGTCGACATCGAGATCAAGCCGGCGGTCCTGCGCGTGCGGCGCGGCGCGACCGTCGAGTGGCGCTTCCTCGACCGCGTCGCCGCACACGACGTCACGAGCCGTGGGCGTCCCCGCTTCCGCAGCTCGGCGACGAAGCTCGAGGGCACGCATCGGGTGCGCTTCCGGCGGGCCGGCACGTACCGGTACATCTGCACGGTGCACCCGAACATGCGCGGGCGCGTCGTCGTCCGCTGAGTGATCCGCGGAGCCGCAGGCAGCGAAATATCCTGCGCCCGACGGAGGGCTCGTCGCACACAGCACGAATTGCGTGTAGAAGCTCGCGTTCACGGCGGGCTACCGCCTATCCCAGGAGGAGACGTCACATGGCCACTTCAGCCGACACCACCCGAGGCGACGCCGCGTCGACACGGGGCGACAAGACGCCCGCGCAGTGGTTCGCCTACCTCGCAGGAGCAGTGCTCGTCCTCGTGGGCATCCTCGGCTTCTTCGCCGACAGCACGTTCGACACGGGCAGCGGCATCGACGGCGACAAGCTGCTCGGGATCTTCGAGGTCAACGGGATCCACAACCTCGTCCACATCGCGACGGGCCTGCTGCTCCTGGCCGTGGCGCCCAAGCGCGCGACGGCGAGGTACGGCGTCCTGGCGTTCGGCGCGGCGTACGCGCTCGTGACCGTCATCGGGCTGATCGACGGCGAGACCGTGCTCGGGCTGCTCCCCGTGAACCCGGCGGACAACGTCCTGCACATCGCGTTGACGATCGCCGCCCTGGTGGCGGGCTTCGCGTCGTCGGACGACGACACCCACGGCGGGAGGACGCGGGCCTAGGCCTTCGCCTTCGCGCGGCTCTTGGACTTCGAGCCGCCCTTCGCCTTCCCGCCATCGTCGTCCCCGCCCTCGCCCCGCGCCGCGTCGAGCGACTCGCGCAGCGCGGCCATGAGGTCGGGGACGGCGGCCGGGACCTCGGGGGCCTCCGGCGCCTTGATCGTCTTGCCCTTCTGCTTGTCGCGGACGATCTTGCGCAGCCGGTCGCGGTGGCGGTCCTTGTACTGCGACGGGTCCCAGTCGACGCTCAGCTCCTCGATCAGCGCGACCGCGTGGCCGACCTCGGCCTTCGACGGCTGGTGCTTCTTCGTCGGCAGGTTCGGCAGCTCGCCGGTCGCGCGGATCTCGTCGGCGAACTTCATCGTCACGAGGGCGAGCAGCCCGTCGCGGACGCGCAGCCCGACGAGGTACTCCTTCGTCCGCATCACCATCCGCCCGAGCGCGACCCGTTCCGTCTTCTCCATCACGCCGACGAGCAGCTTGTAGGCGCGCAGCGCCCCCTCGCCCTCGGCGTTGGGGACGAGGAAGTACGGGTGGTCGAAGAAGATGGGGTCGATGTCGCCCAGGTGGACGAACTCCGATATGTCGATCGTGCGCGTCTTCTCCGGCTGCGCCGCCTCGAGCTCGAGGTCTGAGAGCATCACGTACCCGTCGCCGTCGGAGCGCGGGTAGCCGCTCACGACCTCCTCGTAGGGGATCGGGACGTCCTCCTCCTTGCAGTAGCGCTCGACGTGCAGCCGCGCGCCCGTCTCGGAGTCGAGCTGGTTGAAGTGCACGTCCCTGTCCTGGACCGCACTCACGAGCGCGACGGGCACGTTGACGAGCCCGAACGACAGCGACCCGCCCCACAGCGTGCGCGCCATCAGCCCTTGCTCGCCTTCAACGACGCCTCGAGCGCGGCCATCAGGTCGTCGCCGTCGCCCGGCGCCTCGGGCTCGGGGATCGAGATCTCCTCGCCCTTCTCCTTGGCCTTGACGACGTCGAGCACGTGCTCGCGGTAGGTGTCCTCGTAGCGGTCGGGCTCGAACTCGGCCGCGAGCGTCTCGACCAGCATCCCCGCCATGTCGACCTCGCGCTTGCCCGGCGCCTTCGACGGCTCGTCGACGTCGAGCTCCGAGGGGTCGACGAGCTCGTCGGCGAAGCGCATGACCTGCATGCGCAGCACGCCCTCGACCGGCCGCACGCTGACGAGCAGCTCGCGCTGGCGCAGCGACACCCGGCCGATCCCGACGCGGCCGCTCTTCTCGAGCGCCTTGACGAGCAGCGCGTACGCGTCCTCCGCGTCCTTCTGGGGCGCCAGGTGGTACGGCTTGCCGTAGAAGACCGGGTCGATCTGGTCGGCCGGCACGAAGTCGGCGAGCTCGATCGCCTTGCGCGCCGGCTGGTCGGCGGCCTTGATCTCGTCGTCGGAGAGCACGACGTACTCGCCGTCCGAGACCTCGTAGCCCTTGACCACGCGGTCGCGCGAGATCTCCTTGCCGGCCTGCCCGACGAGCCGGTGGCCGACCTCGCTGCCGTCCTTGGAGTGCAGCTCGCGGAAGCGGATCGCCTTGTCCTCGAGCGCGCCGAACACCTTGATGGGGACGTTGACCGCGCCGAAGGCGACGGCGCCGTTCCAGATCGAGCGGGGAGCCATACCGGCTCCAACCTACCCGGAAGCCGCGGGGTTACGAGGCCTGCAACTCGCCGCTCGCCAGCAGGCGCTGGACGGCGAAGATGAAGCGGGAGAGGCGGTCGTGGTCGGCGGCGCTCAGGTCGGTGAAGTGGATCGCCGTCATCTCGATCGTGGCGCGCACGACGCGGGCGTGGCAGGCGAGCGGATGGTGGTGGTCGGGGACGTCGATCTCGAGGCCGACGACGTCGTCGGCCTCGCCGAACCCGCCGCCGGCGAGCGACAGCCCGTCCGAGGAGACGTCGATCGTCTGGCCCTGCACGCGGAGGCCATCCGGGGTGAGGACGGTCACGTCGAGCGGGATCCGCAGGCGCGAGGACGAGCGCTGCTGCGGGACCTGGACGCCGTCGCGGACCACGAAGCGCAGGTCGTCCTCCTCGACGCCCCAGCTGGCGCGGCCCTTGAGCGCCACGAGGATCCCGCGGTGGCCGAAGATCAGGCTGGCGGCGCCCTCGAGCTCCTGCCGGCTGACGCGCGGGGCGGTGGACGGCCGCAGCGCGGCCTCCTCGCCGTTGACCGCGACCACGTGGCAGCGCAGCTGCGTCGCGCCGACGAGCAGCGTCACGTCCTGCTGCTCGGTGAGACGCCTCACGACACGGTGATCGGCGCGAGCGCCGCCGGGTTGAGCGCGCGCCCGCCTACAGGCCCGGCCAGTGGCGGACGGCGTAGCCGCTCGTCTCGCGCAGCTCGTTGGTGAACCGCGAGCCCGTCTTCCCGCGGCGCGCCGCGCTCGTGTCGAAGCGCACCCCCGCGACGACCATGTAGACGTGCCCGGGGTTCGAGTAGAGCGTCACCCACTTGCCCTTGCCGGGCCGTCCCCACTTCATCAGCGGGCCGGACGCCAAGGGGGAGTCGAGCAGGCCGGCGGCGGCGAGGGCGTAGGAGACCGAGCCCGAGCAGTCGTAGCCGTTGTCCTGCCACTTGCCGTGGCCGCCGCCCCACTTGTACGGGCTGCGCGCGATCGTGTTGCCGGCCTCGATGATCGCCCGGACCTCCGGCGGCGCCTCGAGCGGCGGCAGCGCGACGCCGTTGGGGAGCACCTCGGCGCGCGTGGTCGCGTCGTCCTGCGACGGCTCGGGGAGCGGGGGAGGCTCGGGCGGCGGCGGGGGCGGCTCCTCGACGGTCTCCGCCGGCTCCGGGTCGGGCACGGCGGGGCGCGTGTTCTGCTTGGCAGGCCGCTCCTCGGCGTCGTCGTCGGCCGGGCGCTCCTGGGGCTCGTCGACGCGCGGCGCCCAGCGCCAGTCCTCGATCGACGCCGCGGCGGGCGCGGCGCTCGACGTCTCGCCGAAGACGGCGTACGCCAGCCCGCCGGCGCCGAGGCCGGCGACGAGCAGCAGGGCGATGAGCGGGAGCCGCAGGCGTCGCACGGCGCTCAGGATGCCACGTCCTCTACCGTCCTCCGCCGCTCATGGACGCCTTCGAGGCCATCGTGCTCGGCATCGTGCAGGGACTCACGGAGTTCCTGCCGATCTCGTCCTCCGGCCACCTCCGGATCGTGCCCGCGTTCGTCGGGTGGGAGGACCCGGGCGCCGCGTTCACCGCGGTGACCCAGCTCGGGACCGTCGCCGCCGTGCTCCTGTACTTCCGCCGCGACCTGCTGAACATCGCGCGCGGATGGCTCGCCGGGCTGCGCGATCCGGTCAAGCGGCGCGAGCCCGACTCGCGGATGGGCTGGTACCTGATCGTCGGGACGATCCCGATCGTGGTCATCGGCCTCACGTTCGACGACGCGATCGAGGACGACGCGCGCAACCTGACGCTGATCGGGATCACGCTCATCGCGCTCGGCCTGCTGCTTCTGCTGGCCGAACGGCTCGCCGACCACGTGCGGACGCTGGAGGACAAGACGTGGCGCGACGCGGTGATCATCGGCCTCGCGCAGGCGGCCGCGCTGATCCCGGGCGTGTCGCGCAGCGGCGCGACGATCACCGCGGGGCTCTTCCTCGGGTTCGAGCGCGCGGCCGCCGCGCGGTTCTCGTTCCTGCTGTCTGTTCCCGCGGTCGTGCTCGCCGGGATCTACCAGTCGCGGGACATCGGCGGCGAGGGCGCGGTCGGCTTTGTCCCGACCGCGCTCGCGACGGTGTTCGCGTTCGTCTCCGGCTACGCGGCGATCGCGTTCCTCCTGCGCTTCCTCGCGAGCCATACCACCGCGGTGTTCGTCGCGTACCGCGTGATCCTGGGGACCGTCGTGCTGGCGCTCGTGGGTGCCGGTGTGATCGAGTGACGGCGTGATCGTCGAGTGCGCGGTCTACGAGGACGGCGTGCGCCGGGCGGGCGAGATCCCGCTCGAGCGCGCGTGTGAGGCGAGCCAGCAGGACGGCGCGTTCGTCTGGGTCGGGCTGTTCGAGCCGACGCCGGAGGAGTTCGAGGCGATGCGACGCGAGTTCGCGCTGCACCCGCTGGCGGTCGAGGACGCGCTCGGCGCCCACGAGCGGCCGAAGGTCGAGCGCTACGACGACATGACCTTCGTCGTGCTCAAGACGGCGTCGTACGTCGACGCGACCGAGGAGGTCCGCTTCGGCCAGGTGATGGTCTTCGTCGGCGAGTCGTTCGTCATCACCGTGCGTCACGGCGAGAACAACGACCTGCGCGAGGTGCGCCGCCGCGTCGAGGCCGACCCGGAGACGCTGCGCCGCGGGACGACCGCCGCGCTGCACGCGATCCTCGACTCCGTCGTCGACGCCTACGAGCCCGTCGTCGCCGGGCTCCAGAACGACGTCGACGAGGTCGAGCAGCAGCTCTTCGGCGACGGGGCCGGGGGCCAGGTCACCCTGCGCATCTACAAGCTCGGCCGCCAGGTGCTCGGGTTCTCGCGCGCCGTCGGGCCGCTGGTCGCGCCGGTCGAGCAGCTCGCGCGCGCCGGGCTCGCGGGTTCCGGCGACGACGAGATGCGGTCGTACTTCCGCGACGTCTACGACCACGTCGTCCGGATCAACCAGCACGTCGAGTCCCAGCACGAGCTGCTCGCCAACATGCTCCAGGCCAACCTGACGCAGGTCAGCGTCCGGCAGAACGAGGACATGCGCAAGATCTCGGCGTGGGTGGCGATCCTCGCCGTGCCGACGATGATCGCCGGGATCTACGGCATGAACTTCGAGCACATGCCCGAGCTGAAGTGGGAGCTCGGGTATCCGGCGGTGCTGACCGTGATCGTCGTCGCGTGCTCGTTTCTCTACGTGCGGTTCAAGCGGGCGGGGTGGTTGTGAGCTCGCGCGTCTTCGCGCCGGATCTCCTCGCCGGGCGGGTGGCGATCGTCACCGGCGGCGGGACGGGGCTCGGGAAGGCGACCGCGCGGGAGCTTCTGGCGTGCGGCGGGTCCGTCGTGATCGCGGGGCGGCGCGAGGAGGTGCTAGCCGCGGCGGCCGAGGAGCTCGGGTGCTCGTACTGCGCCGGGGACATCCGGTCGGCGGAGGACGCGGCGCGGATCGTCGCCGCCGCCGGCGACCGCGTCGACGTCCTGGTCAACAACGCGGGCGGCCAGTACTTCGTGCCGGCTGAGTCGATCGCGCTGAAGGGCTGGAACGCGGTCTGGCGGCTGAACGTCGGCGGGACGATGACGATGACCCGCGCCTGCGCGCCGGTGCTGTCGGGTGACGCGGCGGTGGTGAACGTGACGTTCTCGCCGCACCACGGGCTGCCGGGGATGACGCACTCGGGCGCGGCCCGCGCGGCGGTGGAGTCGCTGACGCGGTCGCTGGCGGCCGAGCTCGCCCCGGCGAGCGTCGTCGCCGTCGCCGCCGGGCACTTCCGGACGGACGCCCTGAAGAAGTACCCGGCGGGGATCGGCGAGGCGGCGGCTCGCACGGTGCCGCTCCAGCGCCTGGGCGAGGAGGAGGAGCATGCGTGGCTCGTGGCCCTGCTCGCGTCGCCGCTGGGCCGCGTGTTCAGCGGCTCCGTCGTCACGCTCGACGGCGCCCGCGACAACTGGTACGGCCCGTGGCCCCCGCCGGGGCTCGTCGGGGAGGGAGAGGAAGTCCCCACGGAGGAGCGGCGCCCGGCGGCACGCCCGAACTAAGCGGGTGGCGGGAATCGAACCCGTCTCTTTCAGCTTGGAAGGCTGACGTGCGAGCCACTACACCACACCCGCGGGCCAGCAAGTCTACGTCCGGGTCGCGCTGTACGTTGCTCCCATGCGACGTTGCAGTCGGTGTGGAGTCGAGAAGCCACTGGACGACTTCGCTTGGCACCGCCGTGACAGAGGGCAGCGTCGGCACCATTGTCGGCCCTGCCAGGCGGAGTATCGGCGCGAGCACTACTTGCGGAACCGGCGCCGCTACATCGAGCGTTCACAGCGACGCAAGCGGGAGCTTTGGGCCGAACGAACGCAGCTGCTGCTCGACTACTTCGCTGAGCATCCATGCCGCGACTGCGGCGAGCGTGATCCGGTGGTTCTGGAGTTCGACCACCTTCGCGACAAGCGATTCAACATCGGCGCGAAGCTCGTGACGTACCCGTGGGTCGACGTCCTCGAGGAGATCGCGAAGTGTGACGTCGTCTGCGCGAACTGCCACCGCCGGCGAACAGCGCAACGGCGGAGTTCGAATCGGGCGCGCCTCACGACCCTCGCGCCGATCGCGTAGCCGCAGACACAGCGGCTACGATCTGCCCGACCACGGGGAGTGGCGCAGTCTGGTAGCGCACCCGGCTGGGGGCCGGGCGGTCGCAGGTTCAAATCCTGTCTCCCCGACTCGCGGGACCCCGACTGCACCACGGCACGTACCCCGATCGAACCGGTCGAGGTTTGCGCCGAGGGTGCGATGCGCGCTCTCCGGTCGACGGTCGCGAAGGAAATCTCCCGCGGGCGTGGGCGTCGAGTAGGCTTGGCCGAACGCGGCGACCGGGAGGTCTCTCAGATGGCAATCCTCAGCGCACTCATCGACCCCCGAGTGTTCCCCACGCTCAGCGAGCAGGACATCGTCACGCTGACGGCGGTGGTCGACGGCGAGATCGCCCGGAACCCGGAGATCCACAAGATCCTCAGCGAGCGGCTGGACTCCTTCGAGATCGCCAAGAAAGCCTCCGCGCGCAAGAAGTAGCGCGGCGGCGCGAGCCGAGCTCCGCCCGCGACTGTGACGGTCGACGGCCGCACGTGGCTGCGCGAGGCGTCATACGTCCCCGGGGCGTGCGGCGTCGAGCTGGCCGCGTACGTCTTCCGCCCGTCCGGCGGCGAGGGCCCGTGGCCGGTTCTCTGGACGCACAACCTCTACAACCGGCCCACGCGCTGCGGCGACAACCTGCGCAAGTGGGTCGAACGCTTCCCGGAGTTCGCGGGGGAGCTCGCGGAGCTGCGGGAGGAGACCGCGAACGCGCCGGAGCTGCCCGACCAGCTGCTCGAGCTGATCCCGCATGGCTATGCGGTGGCGATCGTCGACGCGCGCGGCAGCGGTTCCTCGTTCGGGACGCGCGAGGCGCCGTTCTCGCGGGAGGAGTCGCTAGATGCGGCGCACGTCACCGCTTGGCTGGCGAGCCGGCCGTGGTGCGACGGCAACGTGGGGATGTTCGGCCGCTCGTACATGGGCGCGAACCAGCACACGGCCGCCGCGCTTCGGCCGCCCGCACTGCGCGCGATCCTGCCCGAGATGGCGCCGTTCGACATCTACGCGGCGATCCGCGGCGGCGGCATCTTCCGGCACGACTTCGCGCGGTCGTGGTTCGACGACGTCAGGCGGCGGGACACCGAGGACCCCGGCACGCCGGTCGACGCGGACGCCGGCGGCGTGCGGTCCGCCGCCGCGCGATCCGGCCATCAGGCCAATCGTGACCTGTTCGAGATGTTCTCCCGCCTGCCGTTCCGCGACTCGGTCGACGCCGCGACGGGCCTGCGACCGTACCTTTCGAGCAACCCCGGCCACGACGCGACGCGCGTGCGTCAACCCGGCGTGCCGACGTTCCACATCGCCGGCTGGTACGACCCGTTCGTCCGCGACGCGCTGGTGTGGTTCGCGAACATCGACTGCGTCAAGCGCCTCGTGGTCGGGCCGTGGGCGCACGCCGGCAGCGCCGGCATCGACCTCGCGGAGCTGTACCGCTGGTGGTTCGACCTGTGGCTTCGCGGCGGAGCGGAGGAGGAGCCCGATGGCGTGCCGGCCGCGCAGATCGACTACTACACGCTCGGCGCGCCGCCCGGCGAGCGCTGGCGTCGCTGCCAGTCGTGGCCGCCGTCCGGGTTCGACGCGATCACGTTCGCACTGGCCGAGGGGCCGTCGGGGACGTGCGCCTCCGCCAACGACGGCGTGCTCGCCGCGGGCGAGCCGCCGGCCGGCGGTGTCGAGGAGTACGTCGTCGACTACTCGACGACCTCGGGCCGGGCGACGCGCTGGACGAACGCCTACGGCGGGCCGTTCGGCTATCCCGACATGAGCACGAACGACGACCGCGCGCTGACGTGGACGACCCCGCCGCTCGAAGAGCCCACCGAGATGACCGGCCACCCGCTGCTCCACGTGCTCGCGGGGTCGTCGGCGGACGACATCGACCTCTTCGCGTACCTCGAGCAGGTGAGCTCGGATGGCTCGTCGACCTACATCACCGAGGGTGCCCTGCGCGCGTCGCATCGGGCGCTGCACCCGGCGCCGTACGACAACCTCGGGCTGCCCTACCACGGCAGCTGCGAGCGCGACTGCGAGCCGCTCGGCCGCGCCCCGGTCGAGCTCGTGATCGATCTGCTGCCGACGTCGTGGCTGTTCGCCGCGGGAAGCCGCATCCGGCTGACACTCGCCTGTGCCGATCGCGACAACGCGCAGACGCCGGCGATCGATCCGCCGCCGACGCTGACCGTGCACCGCGGACCGTCGTCCCGCCTCGTCCTCCCGCTTCGGCAAAGCGACGCTCGTGGCTGACCCGCGCGCCGCCGTGGGCAGCGCCCGCCGCGGACGGGTGCTGTGCCGCGCGATCGTCACAGCGGACCGCGACGCACGGTTTTTGGTGTTGCATGGCGAAGCCGGCTGGTCGCTGCCCGCGGTGGAGACCCGGGCCGGCAACTGGTACGACGTGCGTCAGTTCGTCGACGCCTTGCGCTCCGAGCACGGGCTGAACGTGTTCGTCCGGCGCTGCGTTGCGGGGTCGGACAACGTTCGCCCGTCGCGCGCCCGGGCGTATGTCTGCGAGGCGCTGGAGCCGCCGGCCTCCAAGCATCGCTGGCTCGGCCGAGACGAGGCGCACCTGGTCGCCGATGACGCCCAGCGCGACGCCCTGGAGGCTTTCCTTCGTGCGCCGCCCGCGCCCGAACCGTGGTCACGCGAGGGATGGCTCGCCGAGGTCCGCGCCTTCGTGGCTGCGGCGACCGCGCCCGCCAAGCCCGTCCTGCGCCAGCTGCGCACATGGCAGCGGTCGTGCGTCCTGTCCGTCGACGCGGGCTCCACCCGCCTGATCTTCAAGGCGGCACCGCCCGCGTACGCGCAGGAGCCGGCGCTGACCGGATGGCTCGCCGGCCGCTTCCCCTGGCGCTTCCCGGCGGTTCGCGCCTTCGACTCCGCGCGTGGGTGGATGCTCCTCGAGAAGCTCGAGGGCGAGCGGCTCGACCAGGTGCAGTCGCTCGAGCCGTGGCGGCGCGCGCTCGAGTCGTTCGCGTGCATCCAGCGCGAGTGCGTCGGCGCCACGCAGGAGCTGCTGGACCTCGGCGCCCCGGATCTGCGGATCGCGGTCCTGCGCGAGCAGACGACCGAGCTGCTGGCCGACCGGGAGGCGATGCTCCCGGGGCACCCCGACGGGCTCAGCGAGCCCGAGATCGCCGCCCTGTCGGCGAGCGGCGGAACGCTCGACCGCCTCTGGGACGAGCTCGAGCTCGCGGGAGTGCCGGCGTCGTTCGAGCACGGCGACTTCCGACCCGAGCACGTCGTGGTGCGTCCCGGCGCCCACGCCTTCTTCGACGTCTCGAACGGAGCCGTGAGCCACCCCTTCTTCAGCGCGGTGACGATGCTCGACTTCGAGCCGCTCCCGCGTCAGGCCGGGTCCCCGGCCGCGGTGCGCGGGGCGCTGCGGGCGGCATACCTGAAGCCGTGGGCCGAGACGCACGCCGAGGCGGAGCTCGCCGCGGCGTTCGAGACGGCCCGTCCCCTGGCGATCCTGCATGCCGCGCTGACCCGCCACAGGCTCCTGCCGTATCTCGAGCCGCGGGCGGACTGGGCGTTCATGATCCCGTACTGGCTGCGCAAGCTGCAGCGATGCCTGGGCGGCGTGCCCGACGAAGCCGAGGAGGCGACGCGATGACCGTTTCGGAGCTCGATCACCTGCTGCCCACCGACGAGGATGTCGCGTTCTACCGCGAGCACGGGTGGTACGTCTCGCAGAAGCTCCTCGATGAGGAGGCGATCGAAGACGCCCTCTACGGCATCGACCGGTTCTACGCCGGCGAGCGCGACCGCACGCTTCCGATCCGTCGCGGCTACCTCGACTGGAAGCCGGAGGACGGCGACGTGCTGCGGCAGAACGACTACATCTCGCTGCAGAACGACGAGATCCGGGAGCTCGTCTCGAACCCGATCATCGGCGCGGTCGCGGCGCGGCTCGCGGGCGCAACCACGATCCGCCTCTTCCACGATCAGCTGATCTACAAGCCGCCGAGCGACGACGTGGCGACGACCGTCGGCTGGCACAGCGACCGCTCGTACTGGAAGACCTGCACGTCGGAGCGGATGCTCACAGCGTGGGTGCCGTTCGTGCCCGTCTCCGAGGCGTCGGGCACGCTGACGATGATCGACGGCAGCCACCGGTGGCCGAACGTCGAGGCGTTCGACACGTTCAACGACCGTGACATGCGCGGACTCGAGGCGCAGTTCGAGAGCGACGGCGAACCCGTCGTGCGGGTCCCGATGGAGCTCGAGCCGGGCCAGGTCAGCTTCCACCACTGCCGCATGCTCCACGGGAGCCTGCCCAACCGCTCCCGCAACCCGCGGATCGCGCTGGCGATCCACATGGCGGACGAGACGAACGCGTACCAGCGGCACCTCGACGAGAGCGGCAACCCGATCCTGCACGTCAACGACGTCCTGTGCCGCAGCCGGCCGGACGGCGCGCCGGACTACGGCGATCCCGACATCTGCCCGGTGCTCTGGGAGAGCGGGGAGGCCGGCGCATGAGCGACGACCTCGTCATCTTCGACGCCGGGACGAAGGCGGCACGCGACTACTGGGTGGCCCGCATGCAAGGCGCCGGAGAGCCCGGCGGGCTGCCGCTCGACCGCAGGCGATCGGCCGTCAGGCTCCGCCGCCGCCGATCCCTGCCCTTTGCGCTGGGCGCGGCGCTCACCGCGGCGGTGGACGACCTCTGTGGCGAGTCCGACCTGCTGCTCTACGCGACGCTGTCGACCGCGGCGGTCACCTGCCTGCGGCGCTACGGCGCGCGCGGCCGGGTCGTCTTCGGCAGCCCCACGCCGGGGCGCGCCGGTGGGATGGTGCCGATCGCCGTCGCGCCGCCGCCCGACGCGACCTTCGAGGACCTCCTCCTCCTCACGCGGGACACGCTGACGGAGGCCTACGCGCACACCGGATATCCGCTCGATCGCTTGGCCGCCGACCTCGGGGTCGAGCGCCTCGAGAGCCGCGAGCCGTTCTTCGACGTCGTCCTCGCGCTCGAGGGCCTGCACGACCAGCTGCCGGATCTCGCGAACGACGTGACGGTGGTGCTCGAGCGGCGCGACGGCGAGCTCGGCGGCCACGTCGAGTACAACCACCGGCTCCACGCCGAGGACACCGTGCGCCGGTTCGCGGGTCACCTCACCACGCTGCTGGCGGCCGGTGTCGCGGACAGGCGACGCCGCATCGACGCGCTCGAGATCCTCACCGCCGACGAGCGCGCGCTGCTGGCCGAGCGCTCGCGCGGGCCGCTCGTCGGCGCCGGCGGCGCGCCCGAGCACGTTCACGGGCTCGTCGCCGCGCAGGCGTCGCGGACGGCCGGGGCACCCGCCGTCGTAGCCGCCGACGCGACCATGACGTACGCCGAGCTGATCGAGCGCGCGGCGCGGCTGGCCGGCGCCGCACGCCAGGCCGGCGCCGGGCCCGGCGAGACCGTGGCGATCTGCCTCGGGACTTCGCCCGACTTCGTCGTCGCGGCGCTGGCGGCGCTGTGGACGGGCGCGGCGTACATGCCGGTCGACCCGGGCCTGCCGCCGGCGCGGGTGGCGTCGATGCTCGAGGACGAACGCCCGGTCGCCGCGATCGCCACGCGGGACTCCCGCCGAGTCGTCGGGGACGGGCTGCCGGTGCTCGACCCCGATGCGGCGGCGGAGGCCGTGCCCCCCGCCACCGTGCCCGGCGACGCCACCGCTTACGTCATGTTCACCTCCGGCTCGACCGGCCGGCCGAAGGGTGTGCGGATGCCGCACCGCGCGCTGACGAACCTCATCCGCTGGCAGCTGCGCTCGTCGGGGCCGGAGCTGTCGAGCGGCCGCACCCTCATGCGCACGGCGGCGTCGTTCGACGTGAGCTTCCAGGAGCTGTTCGCGACGCTGTGCGGCGGCGGCGCGCTCGTCGTCGCGCCGCCCGACGCGCAGCGCGACGTGGCGGCGCTCGCCGACCTGATCGCCGAGCGCGGCGTGCAGCGGATCTTCCTGCCGTTCGTCGCGCTGCAGCTGCTCGCCGCCGACGCGATCCGTCGCGAGCTGCGGATGCCCGAGCTGCGGGAGGTGATCACAGCGGGCGAGCAGCTCAAGGTGACCCCCGCGCTCGTGGAGCTCTTCCGTCGGCATCCCGAATGCACGCTCCAGAACCAGTACGGGCCGACGGAGTCCCACGTCGTGACCGCGCACACGCTGACGGGTGCGCCGACGCAGTGGGAGCCGCTGCCGCCCATCGGCACGCCGATCGACAACGTCACCATGGCCGTGCTCGACGAGCTCGGCAACCCGGTCCCCACCGGCGTCGCCGGTGTGCTGCACATCGCCGGCGTCGCGCTCGCCGACGGCTACGCCGGGCGCCCGGACCTCACCGCCGAGCGCTTCGTCACGGGCCCCGCCGGCGCCGGCCGGCGCTTCCGCACCGGCGACCTCGCGCGCGTCCGCGTGGACGGCGCACTCGAGTACCTCGGACGCGACGACCGCCAGGTCAAGATCCGCGGCTTCCGCGTCGAGCCCGAGGAGATCGAGGCCGTGCTGCTCGGCCATCCGGCGGTGGCGCAGGCGGCGGCGGTCGGCCGGGTCGACGGCGACGCGGGTACGCAATTGGCGGCGTACGTCGTGGTCGGTCGGGGATCCGCTGGCGAGGCGGAGCTGCGCGAGCACCTCGCCCGGCACCTTCCCGAGTTCATGCTGCCGCGCACGATCTCGTTCCTCGACGAGCTGCCGCTGACGCCCTCCGGCAAGGTCGATCACGGGTCGCTGCCGGAACCCGAGCGCTCCGCCGACGCGCACGCTGCGGGTTTCGTCGCGCCTCGCGACGAGGCGGAGGAGACGCTGGCGCAGGTCTGGACCGAGGTGCTGAGGGTCGAGCACGTCGGCGTGACGGACGACTTCCTCGAGCTCGGCGGCGACTCGATCCTCGCGACGCAGGCGGTCGCACTCGCGGCCGGGCGCGGGCTCAGCCTGCGCGTCAGGGACTTCTTCCTGCACCCGACGATCGCCGAGCTCGCCGCGATCGCCCCGCGCGAAACGGTGCGTCGCGAGCGGCGACCTGCCGACGAGAGCGCGGCGGGGCTGACGCCCGTGCAGCGGTGGTTCTTCGATCTCGGCGTGCCGAACCGCGACCTCTGGAACATCACCGTGCTGCTGGAGGTCGACGAGGCCCTCGACGTGCGCCACCTCGAGCGAGCGCTCTTGGCGCTCGCCGAGCACCACGAGGCGCTGCGGCTCACGTTCCGGGGCGGGATGCAGGCGCCCGTCGCCGCCTCGGCCGCCGTCACGGCGCGTGAGAGCGACCTCCGCGGCGTCGATGCTGCGGAGCTGCCCGCCGCGATCGCGCGCCTGATCGACGAGGTCCAGGGCACGATCGTCATCTCCGCAGGCCCGCTGCTGGCCGCCGCGTCGATCCGCCTCGACGGCGGGCCCTCGCGGCTGCTGCTCGTCGCCCACCACCTGGTGGCTGACGGCGTCTCCTGGCGGATCCTGCTCCACGATCTGCAGACCGCGTACCGACAGACGGTCGCCGGCGAGGACATCGAGCTGCCGCCCCGCACGACCTCCTACCAGGAGTGGGCGCGCAGGCTCCGCGACCACGCGCAGTCCGACGCCGTGCGCGGCGAGCTGGACTACTGGACGCGCGTGACCGCGGGCGGCTTCTCGCCGCTCCCGCGCGACCGCGACGGCGGCACGGGTGCCGAGCGCACCTCGCGCCGCGTCGCCGTGAGCCTCAGCGAGGCGGCCACCGACGCGTTGCTGCACGAGGTGCCCCGCGTGTACCGCGCGCGCATCGACGAGATCCTGCTCAGCGCGCTGGCGATGGCCCACGGCGAGTGGACCGGGGACGGCGCGCTGCTCGTCGAGGTGGAGGGCCACGGGCGGGAGGACGTGATCGACGGCGTCGATCTCTCGCGCACGATCGGGTGGTTCAGCACGATGTTCCCGCTCGCGCTGCCGACGGTCGCGGAGGGCGGTGCCGGCGGGGTCGTCCGCGCGGTCAAGCGGCGCGTCCGCGAGATCCCGAACCGCGGCATCGGCTACGGACTGCTGCAGATGCTGACCGACGACGGCGCGGTCGGCGCGGCCCTTGCCGCCGGGCCGCGTCCGGAGGTGCGCTTCAACTACCTCGGGCGCTTCGATGGGCTGTTCGGCGGCGCGTCGATGTTCCGCCCGGCCGCCGAGCCGATCGCGCGGATGGTCGACCCCGACGGGCCGCGCCCGGCGCCGCTCTCGGTTCAGGGTCAGGTCGTCGGTGGCCGGCTGACGATGACGTTCGACTTCTCCGAGGAGACGTACGACGCCGCGACGATCGAGCGGCTCGCACACAGCTTCGAGGCGGCGCTGCTGCGCATCGTCGGCGACGACGGTGCGACGGCCGCGACGCAGCTCGCCGCGGAGGACTTCCCGCAGGCAGGGCTCGACGAGGCGGAACTGCAGACGCTGCTCGGCGAGGTGTCCCGGGCCAGGGACGGAGGTTGAACGCCGCCGCGAACCTCGAGGAGGTCCATCGGCTCGCGCCGATCCAGCAAGGGCTGCTGATCGAGAGCACGTCGGCGGGCGCGGCCGACCCGTACGTCGTCCAGCTGCGCTGCCGGTTGCGGGGCCCCCTCGATCCGATGGCGCTCCGGGCGGCGTGGCAGTCCGCGCTCGACCGGCACGAGATCCTGCGCACCTCGTTCCATTGGCGCGGCCTGAGGCATCCGGTGCAGGCGGTGCACCGGCGCGTCGCGCTGCCGTTCGAGGTCGTGCAGGCGGGCGCGGACGAGGTGGCCGGCCTGATCGAGCGCGACCGCCGCCGCGGGTTCGACCTCGCGAGCCCGCCGCTCATGCGGCTCACGCTTGCCCGCCTCGCCGCGGACGACCACGTGCTGGTCTGGACGCACCACCACCTGCTGCTTGACGGCTGGTCGGTCGCGCTGCTGCTCGACGAGGTGCTCGCGGCGCAGGCCGCGGGCTCGCGCGCCGGCGCCCCGACCGGCGGCCCCACGGTGCCGCACTCGCGCTACGTCGACTGGCTGCGCGACCGCGACGACGACGGCGACGAGGGGTTCTGGCGCGCGCACCTCAACGGCTTCGAGGCGCCGGGCCGGCTTGCGCTCGACCGGCGGCCGGAGTTGGACGGTGCGCGCTGGCGGACCGATCAGGCCGAGCAGATCGCGGCCGCCGGCTCGGAGCTGCTCGCCGCGCTGCGCGCGTGGGCCGCCGGCCGCGGCGTCACTCTGGCGACCGCGCTGCAGGCGGCGTGGGCGCTGCTGCTGCGGGATCACTCCGGCGCAGACGACGTCGCGTACGGCCTCACCGTCTCCACGCGGCCGACCGGACTCGCCGGCGCGGACCGGATGCTCGGGCCGCTCGTGAACACGTTGCCGGTGCGCGCGCTCGTGCCCCGGCACGGCTCGCTCACCAGGTGGGTGCGCGAGCTGCACGCGCGCCAGCTCGGCGTCGCGGAGCACGCGCACGCGAGCCTGAGCGACGTGCAGCGGTGGAGCGGACTCCGCGATCCGGCGGGGCTGTTCGACACCGCGCTCGCGTTCGAGAACTACCCCGCCGACCGTGAGGTGGGCGAGCGACTCCCCGGGCTCGACGTGTCCGACGTCGCGTGGGCCGGCGGGACCGGGTTCCCGCTGACGATGCTGGTGGTGCCCGACGGCGAGGGGACGCTGAAGCTGCGTCATCAGACCGCGCGGTTCGACGCGCGCGCGGCGGCGCGCCTGGCCGAGCACTTCCGGATGCTCCTCGCTGCGCTCGCCGGAGCGCCGCCGGACCTCGACATGGCCGCGCTGCCCAGCCTCCCGCCGGGCGAGCGGCAGCGCGTCGTGGTCGAGTGGAACGCAGCCACCGGCACGAGCCGGGAGCGTGACGAGCCGGTGCACGTCGCCGTCGCCCGGTGGGCGCGCAGCGCGCCGGACGCCGTCGCCGTTCGCTGCGGTGCCGAGCGGCGGACGTACGCCGAGCTGGACCGCGCCGCCGGTCACGTGGGCGCGGCGCTGTCCCGCGCCGGCGCGGGTCCCGGGACGCTCGTCGCGTTGTTCGCGCCGACGGGGCCGTCCCTCCTGACCGCTCTGCTCGGCGTGCTGAAGGCGGGCGCGGCATACGTGCCGCTCGATCCGCTCGACCCACCGGCTCGCCGCGCGGCGGTGCTCGAGGCCGCGAGGCCTGCCGCCGTGCTGGCGGATCCATCGCTCGCCGGCGAGCTGGACGGCCGCTGGCCGGTCCTGCGGCTCGACGCCGTCGCCGAGCCCGCGGCGGACGCGCCCGCCGCCGCGGTGTGCGCGACGGACGCCCCCGCGTACGTCCTGTACACGTCCGGTACGACCGGCACGCCGAAGGGCGTCGTGGTTTCGCACCGGGCCCTCTCTGGCTATCTGAGCTGGTGTCGCGACGCCTACGATCTCGGCCCGGGGACGAGCGCGGTCCCGGTCGCGCCGGCTGCCGTCGACCTCTCCGTCACGGCGCTGCTCGGACCGCTGATCGCGGGCGGTACCGTCGCGCTCCCCGACCCGGATGCGCGCGACGCCGGCCCGGCCGCGGTGCTGCGCGCGGCAGGACCGGTCGACGTGCTGAAGCTCACGCCGTCGCACCTCGAGCTGCTCGCGCGCGAGGGCGCACTCGACGCGATCGCGCGACACCCGCCGCGGCACCTCGTGGTGGGCGGGGAGAGCCTACGGGTGGACGTCGTGCGGCCGTGGCGCGAGGCGCTTCCGGAGGCGACGATCTGGAACGAGTACGGCCCCACCGAGACCACGGTCGCCTGCTGTGCGCACAGGGGGCAGGGCGCGCTCCCGGTCGCGCCGGCAGTCCCAATCGGTCGGCCGATCGCCGGCGCGCGGCTGTATGTCCTCGACGCCCTACTGCGCCCCGTCCCGCCGGGCATCACCGGTGAGCTGTACGTGGGCGGCGACGGCTTGGCGCTCGGCTACCTGGGCGATCCGGCGCTCACGGCGCAGCGTTTTCTCCCCGACCCGTTCGCCGCCGAGCCGGCCGCCCGGATGTACCGGACCGGCGACCTCGTGCGGCTCGACGACGACGACCGACTCGTCCACGCCGGCCGCATCGACGCACAGGTCAAGGTTCGCGGCCACCGGGTCGAGCCCGGAGACGTGGAGGCACACCTCGTCGCGCACCCTGCGGTCGTGGAGGCCGCGGTCGTCCGCCGCGCCGGCTCGCCCGCGCTCGCCGCCTACGTCGTGGCGCACGGCGAGCCGGCGCCGTCCGAGCTCGCTGCCTTCCTGGCGGGGCGGCTGCCCGCTCACATGGTGCCGTCGAGCTTCGAGGCGCTGGCGGCGATCCCGCGGACGCCCGCCGGCAAGACCGACCGCCGCGCGCTGGCCGCCAGGAGCGAGCGGCCGCAGCTTCTCGAGCAGCCCTACATCGCGCCGCGCACGAGCACCGAGCGCGTGCTCGCCGAGCTGTGGGAGTCCGTGCTCGGCGTCGACCGCCTCGGCGCGCTGGACGACTTCTTCCTCGTCGGCGGCGAGTCCCTCGCCGCGATGGCGGTGGCGGCCTCTGCGGGACTTCGACTCGGCGTCGACCTCACCGCCGGCGACGTGCTGGAGTGCCGCACGATCGCGCGGCTCGCCTCGCGAGCGGACGAGCTGGGCGCCGGAGAGGCCGCGGCGGGTGCGCCGGGAGGCGCTTCCACCGCGGACGACGCGCCGGTCTCCGCCGCGCAGTCGCGGTTCTTCGTCCTCCACGAGCTCGACCCGACGAAGGCGGCGTACAACACGTTCGGTGCGGTGCGCCTGGAGGGCGCGCTGTCGCCGGACGCACTGCGCGTCGCCGTCGAGGCGCTCGTCGCACGGCACACGATCCTGCGCGCGGTCTTTCGCATGGAGGACGGGCGCGTCGCGCAGTCGTTCCTGCCGCCGGAGCGGTTCGCGCTCGTCCAGGTGGACCTGACGGACGAGCACGGCGAGCCGGCGGCGCGTGCGCTCGAGCTCGCGCGCGAGGAGGCGCGCGCCCCGTTCGACCTCGCCGCCGGCCCGCTGCTGCGGCTGCGCCTCTACCGCATCGGCGATGGCTGCCACCTGCTCGCGCTCGTCGCCCACCACATCGTCTCGGACGGTCGCTCGTTCGCCGTCATGGTCGGCGAGGTGGCGCGCGACTACGCGGCCGCGCTCCGCGGCGAGGCGCCGCCGGCGGCGTCCGCGGCCCCGGCGTACGCCGATCTCGCCCGGCGCGAGCGGCGCGAGCCCGCGCGCCTCGCGGCGTCGCTCGCCTTCTGGCGCGAGCGCCTGCGCGACTCGCCCGCGCTCGCCCTGACCCCCGACCGCGGCCCGCCCGCCGCGCGGTCGTACGCCGCCGGCGAGCGGAGCTTCGAGCTTCCGCCCGAGCTGTGGGCGGCGGTGACGGCGGTCGCGCGGCGCAACGGAGCGACGCCGTTCGCGACGCTCCTGGCCGCGCTGCGCACGGCGCTCGCGAGCTTTGCGGGCCGGCGCGACGTGGCGATCGGGGCACCGGTCGCGCGGCGTGACATGCCGGGCTGTGAGGCGACGGTCGGACCGGCGCTCAACACCGTCGTCCTGCGCGGCGAGGTCAGGGCGGACCAGCGGCTGAGCGAGCTGTTGGCGGCCGAGCGGACGATCGTCGCGGAAGCCCTCGCGCACGCGGACCTGCCATTCGAGCGGCTGATCGACGAGCTGGCGCGCGAGCGGGACCTCAGCCGGACGCCGCTCTTCCAGGTCCTGCTCGACTTCCAGCGCCGGCCGTTCGATCCCGCCTTGTTCGAGGGCCTCGTCGCCCGCCCGGTGGACCTCGGTGCGGGCGCGGCGCGCTTCGACCTCGAGCTCGACGCCTGGGAATCGGGCGCAACGCTCGGTGGCCGGTGGACGTACGCGGCCGACGTGCTCGACCCGGCGACGGTCGAGGGCGTCGACCTCGCGTTCCGCCGCGTCCTGGAGGCGGTCGCGCGCCGGCCGGACGCGCGCCTGGGGGAGCTCGACCTGCTCGCCCGCGAGCACCGCGAGCGGCTCGAGGCGCAGTGGGACGCCGATGCGCGCGAGCTGCCGGGCCCTGTCACCGTGCAGGAGCTGTTCCTGTCGCAGGCCGAACGCGCGCCCGACGCGCAGGCGGTCGTCGTCGGCGAGCGCTCGCTGACGTACGGCCAGCTCGCCCGCGCGTCGGGCGCGTGGGCGGGGCGGCTGCGGTCGCTCGGAGTCGGTCCGGAGACCTGCGTGGGCGTGCTCGCCGAGCGCTCGCCGGAGCTGGCGATCGGCGTTGTCGCGGCGCTCCGCGCCGGCGCGGCGTATCTGCCGCTCGACCCGGCGCTGCCTGACGAGCGGCTGCGGTTCATGCTCGCCGACAGCGGGCCCGCGGCGGTCCTCTGCAGCCCGGAGCTGGCGTCGCGCGCCGCCGCCCTCGGCGCTCGGCCGCTGGTCGTCGCCGGCGCGCCGCCGCGGGACGACGCGCCGCCGCACGCGTCCGGGGGCGCCGGCGGCGCGAACGTCGCGTACGTCATCTACACGTCCGGCTCGACCGGAGTCCCGAAGGGCGTCGCGATCGAGCACGCTGCGCTCCGCAACCGGCTGCTGTGGATGCAGGAGCGTTTCGGTCTGGACGCGACCGACCGCGTGCTGCACAAGACGCCGATCAGCTTCGACGTCCACGTGTGGGAGCTGCTGTGGCCTCTCGCGACCGGGGCCACGATGGTGATGGCTGCCCCGGGGGGCGAGCGCGACGGGCCGTACCTGGCCGGCCTGATGGCGTCGTCCGCCGTGACGACCGTGCACTTCGTCCCGTCGCTCCTCGGCGCGTTCTTGGAGGACGCGGCGATCGGCCGTTGCCGTGCGCTGCGCCGCGTCATCGTCAGCGGCGAGGCGCTGACGGGCGAGCTGCGCGACCGCTTCCACGCCGCGTCCGCGGCGCGGCTGTTCAACCTGTACGGCCCGACCGAGGCTGCGATCGACGTTACGGCCTGGGAGTGCCGGCGCACCGACGACGACCCCGCCGTCCCGATCGGCACGCCGGTCGCCAACACCCGCATCCACGTCGTCGACGACGAGATGCGACTGGTGTCGCCGCGTGCGGTCGGCGAGCTCTGCATCGGCGGCGTGCAGGTGGGTCGCGGATACGTCGGGCGTCCGGGGCTCACCGCCGACCGCTTTCGCCCGGATCCCTTCGCGCGCGTCCCCGGCGCGCGGCTCTACCGGACCGGCGACCGGGCACGCCACCGGCACGACGGGACCGTCGAGTACCTCGGCCGGATCGACGACCAGGTCAAGGTGCGCGGTCAGCGGATCGAGCTCGGGGAGGTCGAGGCGGCGCTCGCGGCGCACCCCGCCGTGCGCGAGTGCGCGGTCGCCGCCGTCGGCGAGGGCACCGGCACGCGGCTGGCCGCGTACTACGCGACCGCCGAGCCGGTCGGCCGCGAGGGACTGGAGGAGCACCTCCGCGCCCGGCTGCCCGCCGGCATGGTGCCGTCCCTCTTCGTCGTCGTCGACGCGCTCCCGCGCACGCCGGGCGGCAAGGTCGAGCGCAGGGCGCTGCCCGCTCCCGATCCTTCGGCCCTGGCCGTGCGCGAGTGGGTCGCGCCGTCCACGCCGGCCGAGTGGACGCTGGCGACGATCTGGGAGGACGTGCTGGGCGTCGACCGGGTCGGCGTCGACGACGGCTTCTTCGAACTCGGCGGCGACTCCATCCGGGCGCTCAGGATGGTCGCGCGCGCCGCGCAGGCCCGGCTGGTCGTGCGGCTCGCGGACGTCTACCTCCACCCGACGCTCGGCGCGCTGGCGGCGGCCGCGGGGGGCGCCGTCCCCGAGCCCGTCACGGGCGCGGCGCCGTTCCCAGGGGTGTCTGCAGGCGATCGCGCACGCCTCCCCAGCGGCGTCGTCGACGCGTATCCGGTGACCGCGTTGCAGGCCGGGATGGTCTTCGAGGCGCTGAGCCGCCCGAGCGATCCGCTCTACAACAACGTCGACAGCCTGCACCTCCGCGCGCCGTTCGACGCCGCCGCGCTGCGCGCGGCGGCCCAGCTCCTCGTCGACCGGCACGACGCCCTGCGCACGTCGCTCGAGTTCGACGCGTACGACCGCGCGCTCCAGCTCGTCCACGCGGAGGTGGCCGCGCCGCTCGCGATCGAGGACCTGCGCGGGATGGACGACGCGGGCCAGGAGCGGCTCCTCGCCGACTGGTTCGAGCGCGAGAAGACACGGGACTGGGACCTGTCGGCGCCGCCGCTGCTGCGCTTCCGCGTCCACCGGCGCAGCGACGAGACGCTCCAGCTCTCGCTGCCCCACCACCACGCGATCCTCGACGGCTGGAGCCTCGCCACGCTGTGCACGGAGCTCGCCGCCGCCTACCTCGCCCTGCTCGACGGCCGTGAGCCGGCTCTGCCCCCGCTGCCGCCCGCCGCGCTCCGCGCCTACGTCGCAGCCGAGCGGCGGGCGTCCCAGAGCTCGAAGAGCCGCGACCACTGGCGGCGCGTCGTGGGCGACGCCGGCGACGGCATGTTCCCGGCGTGGCTGCCGCTCCGCTCCTGCACGGAGGACGGGCACCGTACCGTCGAGCTCGACCTCGGACGCGAGCGGGCCGAGGCGCTCGCGGACCTCGCGCGCGCCGCGGGGGTGCCCCTGAAGACGGCGCTGCTGACCGCGCACTGCGAGGCGGTCGGGGCACTCACCGGCCGGGACGACGTGCTGACGGGCGTCGTCGCAGACGGCCGCCTGCCGCTGCCGAACGGCGAGTCGGTGCTCGGCCTCTTCCTCAACAGCCTGCCGTTCCGCGCCGCGATCGGGACGGGAGCCTTGGGGGACGTGCTGCGGCGCGTCTTCGCGGCGGAGCGCGAGCATGTCGCCCACCGGCACGTCCCGATGGAGCGGATCCTGCGCGACTCCGGCGCGACGCGGCTCTACGACACGTGGTTCAACTACACGAACTTCCATCTGCTCTCCGATCTGCCGCGCGACCCGCGACTGACGGTGCTCGGCCGGCGGTCGTTCACGCTCGCCGGGTTTCCGCTCGCCGCCAACTTCAACCTGGACCCCGAGACCGGAGCACTCGGGCTGTCCCTGACGTGCGACCTGCGCGTGCTGCCCGGCGAGCAGGTGGAGGCCGGGTGGAGGCCGTCGCCGACCTGTACCGGAGCACGCTCGACTCGATGGCGGTCGCGGATGCCGGCCGGCCGCCCGGCGGGCCTCGCCCGCTGCTGCGGGGGCCGGCGGCCGCCGAACGCCGGGCGCTCTCCACCGGCCGCCTCGGCGGGTACCCGCGCGACGCGACGATCCACGGGCTCTTCGAGGAGCAGGCGCGCCTGCGGCCGGATGCGGTGGCGGCGACCGACGGCCGGCGCGAGCTGAGCTACGGCGAGCTGAACGGGCGCGCCAACCGCCTCGCCGCCGAGCTCGCCGGTCGCGGGGTCGGTCCGGAGACCGTCGTCGGGCTGTGCGTCGAGCGCTCGCTCGAGATGGTCGTGGCGCTGCTGGCGATCCTCAAGGCCGGCGGCGCGTACCTGCCGCTCGACCCGCGGGCGCCGGCCGAGCGCAACGCCGGCATCCTGCGCGACGCCGCAGCGGTCGCGGTGCTCGCACACGAGCGCCTCGCGGCCCGGCTGCCGGACGACCAGGGGCCGCTGTGGCTCGACGCCCGAGCCGGGACGGGGCCGGGCGCCGCTCCGCCGGACCCGCGGCAGGGCGCGCGCGCGACGAACCTCTGCTACGTCATGACGACGTCCGGCACCACCGGGGGGCCCAAGGGCGTCCGCGTCGAGCACCGGGCCGTGGTCCGCCTCGTTCGCGGCGCCGACTATGTCGACCTCGGGCCTGACGAGACGCTCTTCCAGATCTCGCCGCTGGCCTTCGACGTCTCGACGTTCGAGCTGTGGGGCGCCCTGCTCAACGGCGGCCGGCTGGTGGTCCCGCCGCCGCCGCCGCTCGGCCTGAGCGAGATCGCGCGGTCGGTCTCGGAGAACGGTGTCACGACGCTGTGGCTCACGTCCGGCCTGTTCGCGCAGGTGGTCGGCGCGCACCTCGACAGCCTCGACGGCGTCCGGCAGCTCCTCGCCGGCGGCGACGTGGTGCCGGTCGCGGCGGTGCGCGCGGTTCTCGCCGTCCATCCCGGCTGCCGCATGATCAACGGGTATGGCCCAACTGAGGCGACGACGTTCGCGTGCGCCCACACCGTGCCGTCCGCCGAGGGGCTCGGGGGGACGGTGCCGATCGGTCGGCCGATCGCCAACACGAGCGCGTACGTGTGCGACCGCCACCTGCGGCTGCTGCCGGTGGGCGTGCCCGGGGAGCTGTACCTCGGCGGCGACGCCCTCGCCCGCGACTACCAGCGGCGCCCGGCGCTGACTGCCGAGCGCTTCGTGCCGGATCCCTTCGGCGCCCGGCCGGGCGGGCGGCTGTACGCGACCGGCGACCGGGCCCGCCACCTACCCGACGGCACGCTGGAGTACCTCGGCCGCATGGACCAGCAGGTCAAGCTCCAGGGCCAGCGCGTGGAGCCCGCCGAGGTCGAGCACGAGCTGGCGCGGCATCCGGGAGTGCGTGCTGCGGCCGTCGTGCCCCACGACGTCCCCGAGGCCGGGCTCGTCCTCGTCGCCTACGTCGTCGCGGCCGGCGCGCCGCCGGACGGCAGCGAGCTGCGCTCGTTCCTCGCGCGGCGGCTGCCCGAGTACATGGTGCCGGCGCACGTCGAGCGCGTGGATGCGCTTCCGCTCACGCCGGCCGGGAAGGTCGACCGCGGCCGGCTGCCCGCGCCGGTGCGGATGCGGCCGGACACGCCGTACGTCGCGGCGCGGACCCCGCTCCAGGAGCTGATCGCCTCGCTGTGCGCCGGCGTCTTCGGCATCGACCGGGTGGGCGTCACCGACAGCTTCTTCGAGCTGGGCGGCCACTCGCTGTTGGTCATGCGGCTCGCCTCGCGCGTGCGCCGGGAGCTCGGCGTCGAGGTCCCGCTGCGCGAGTTCTTCCGGCAGCCGACCGTCGCGGGGCTCGAAGCCGCCGTGCTCGACGCGCGCCGCGCCGGCGTCGGCGACGCCCTGCCGGCGGTCCGGCGGCGCGAGCCGGGGGGCAACGCGCCGCTGTCGTGGCAGCAGCAGGCGCTCCACGACCTCGAGCGGATCCTGCCCGGCATGCCGCTGTTCGCGATGCCGATGGCGATCCGGGTGCAGGACGGCCTCGACGAGCGTGCGCTCCGCGCAGCGTTCGCCGCCGTGGTCGAGCGGCACGAGATACTGCGGACGCGCTTCGTCGAGGGCGAGGCGGGCTCCGAGCAGGTCGTCCTGCCGCCGATCCCGGTCGACGTGCCGGTGGTCGACCTCGCCGGCCTGCCGGAGGCGGAGCGGGACGCCGCGGTCGCCGAGCGCGCGAAGGCGGCGGCGCTGTGGCCGCTCGACGCCGCGCGCGGACCGCTGCTGCGCGCCGAGGCACTGCGGCTCGGCGAACGCGAGTGGGCGCTCCTGCTGACCGTGCACCACGCCGTCTGCGACGGCTGGTCGATCGGGATCCTGGCGTCCGAGCTCGGGACGGCGTACCGCGCGGCGCGCTCCGGCGAGCGCGCCCGGCTTGCGCCGCTCCCCGTCCAGTACGGGGACTTCGCCGAGTGGCAGCGCCGGCGAGTGGCCGACGGGAGCCTCGACGGCCAGCGCGACTTCTGGCGCCGGCGGCTGCACGGCATCGACGGCCGCCTCGACCTGCCGGCCGATCGGCCACGCGAGGCGCTGCTCAGCCTGCGGACGCTGGAGCGTCCGGTGCACGTGCCGGCCGACGTGCTGCGGCGGCTGCGGCGTCTCGCCCGGCGCTCGGGCGCGAGCCTGTTCATGGTGCTCGCCGCCGTCTTCGCCGACCTGCTCGGGCGGCGAGCAGGCGCCACCGACGTGCGGCTCGGCACGCTCAGCGCGAACCGCAACCGGCTGGAGACCGAGCCGCTCGTCGGCCTCTTCGTGAACACGCTCGTGCTCCGGTTCGACCTCGCGGCCGCGGCGAGCGTCCCCGCCCTGCTCGAGCAGGTTCGGGACGTGACGATCGACGCCTTCGCGCACCAGGACCTCCCGTTCGAGGCGTTGCTGCGGTCGCTGGACGGCGAGCTCGGAGAGCGTCAGGCGCTGTTCCAGCACATGCTGATCCTCGAGGCCTCGAACGGGCCGGAATCCGCCGGCGCCGAGCTGCACCTCGAGCCGCTGGCCGCGCTCGAGAACCAGGCGCGGATCACCGCGACGACGCTGGAGCTCACGCTCATCCTGAGCGAGGCGGACGAAGGGCTGCGCGGCTCGATGATCTACCGGCCCGACCTGTTCGACGCCGCCACCGTCGAGGGGATCGTGCAGGAGCTCGGCGAGCAGCTCGCGCGCCTGGCCGGCACGGCCGCGGGCTCAGCGCTCGAATCCGAAGCGCTGGGCGGGGGGCGCGCCTGACGCGCCGGGGACCGGCTCGTCTAGGATCCGCCGCCGCGCGTCGGCCGCCAGCCGGGCGAGCACGTCCCGGTAGCGCGCCGCGATGAGCACGGCGGTCGGCGCGTCGAAGAGGTCGGTGCTGTACTCCACGAAGCCGGTGAGGGCCCCGTCCTCGACCCAGAGGATCACCTCGAGGTCGAACTTCGCCGTCCCGCCGACGAGCAGCGGCGTGACGGTCACGCCGTCGAGCTGGATCCGGCCCGGAGGCAGCTGGAGGAACCCGAGCTTGACCTGGAACAGCGGCAGGTGACCGAGGTCCCTCGGGCGCCCGAGGGCCCGGACCACATCCTGGAACGGGACCTCCTGGCTGTCGTAGGCCCCGAGGCACGTCGTCGCAGTGCGGGCGAACAGCTCGGCGGCCGTGGGGTTCCCGCTCAGGTCCGCGCGGAGCGCCACCTGGTTGGCGAAGAAGCCGATCGTCCGCTCGGCCTCCGGCGTGGGCCGGTTGACGAGGTCGGTTCCGACGACGAGGTCGTCCTGGCCGGTGGAGCGGTGCAGCAGCGCCAGCAGCGCGGCAACGCTCGCCATGTACAACGTGGCGCCGTGGGCGCGGGCGACCTCCGCGAGCCGCGCGGTGGTCGCGGCGTCCAGGCGCACCGGGGTTCGCGCGCCGCGGAAGCTGGGCTGCGCCGGTCGCGGCCGGTCGGCCGGCGGCTCGGAGCGGCCGGGGGCGCCGTCCAGCTGCCAGCGCCAGTACGCGAGCTGCCGGCCCCAGACGCGGTCGCGCCGATCGCTCTCCCAGGCGACCAGCTCGGCGTGGCGCCACGGGCGCGGCGGCGCCGGCGCGGTACGTCCCGCGGCCGCGTCGCGGTAGAGCGCCTGCAGCTCGCGAGCGAAGATGCCCATCGACCAGTTGTCGACCGCGACGTGGTGAACCGTCAGGAGCAGCGTCGAGCGCTGCGGTGCCCACTGCGCGAGGAGCGCGCGCACCAGCGGCCCGGCTTCGAGGTCGAACGGCCGGGCCGCGTCGGCGACGACCAGCCGCCGCTCGGCCTCGGGCCGGTCGCCGGGGGGGACCCCGCGATGGTCCTCGACCTCGAGCGCGAACGATGCCGCGGGCGCGAGCGTCACGCTCGGCGCGCCGCCGTCCTCGACGAACCGCGCGCGGAGCGCGTCGTGCCGCTCGACGATCGCGCTCAGGGCCGCGCCGAGCGCCGTCACGTCGAGTGGCCCGTCGATCCGGACCGGCAGCTGGACGTTGTACGCGACGTTCCCCGGGTGCGCCAGCTCGGCGAGCCACAGCCGCTGCTGCGCGGCGCTCAGCGGCAGACGGCGATCGCCCACGACGGCCGCGCCGCCGTCGCGGCCCGACGCCTCGATCCGGCGCAGCAGGAGCCGCCGGCGGTCGGGGGAGAGCGCCGCCAGGCGTGCGGCGAGGTCGTCGCCGGCCAACAGCTACTCCAGGTCCGCGGTCCACGCGAGCGCTTCGCCGGTCAGGAAGGCCCGGGCGTCCTCGATCGATTCGCTGAGCACTCGGTCGTCGTGGAGGTGCGCGACGCGCCGGCGGAAGGCCGCGAGGACCTCCGCCGTCGGCGGCGACGGTCGCAGCCCGCGGTTGAGCTCCATCGCCTGGCTCGCGTGCAGCAGCTCGATGGCGAGGATCGTCGCCGCGTTGTCGACGATCTGCTCGAGCTTGTGCACCGAGGTGCCGCCCATGCTCACCGAGTCCTCCTGCATCTGCGAGGTCGGGATCGTGTCGACGCTCGCAGGCGTCGAGAGCACCTTGTTCTCGTTCACGAGCGCGGCGGACGTGTACTGCGCGATCATCATCCCTGAGTTGAGCCCCGGCGAGGCCGTCAGGAAGTCGGGGAGCCCGCGCTGCCCGGACAGCAGCTGGAACGTCCGCCGCTCGGAGATCGACGCGAGCTCGCTCACGGCGATCGCGAGCACGTCGGCTGCGATCGCCGTCGACTCGCCGTGCAGGTTCCCGCCGAAAAGGACTCGGTCGTGCTCGGGGAAGACGAGGGGGTTGTCCGACACGCTGTTGCACTCGTCCTCGACGACGCGAGCCGAGAAGCCGTACGCCTGCCGCACCGCGGCGTGCACCTGCGGGATGCAGCGGAACGAGTAGGGGTCCTGCTGCGAGCGGTTCGCGGTGGGCAGCTCGTGGTGGTTGCTGCCTGCGAGCAGCGCCTGCAGGTTCCGCGCGACCTGGCCGCGCTCGCTGTGCGGCGAGGTCGAGTGGTAGAGCGGGTCGTAGAACGTCTTCGACCCGCTGAAGGCCTGCGTGCTCATGGCGGCGACCAGGTCCGCCAGCCGCACGAGCGCCCGGATCTCCATCAGGCAGCGCGCCGCGATCGCGGCGATGTACTGGATGCCGTTGATCAGCGCGAGTCCCTCCTTGGGACCGAGGCGCAGCGGCTCCCATCCCAGCGCCACGAGCGCGTCCGCGGCGGGGACGACGCGCCCGGCGTGGTGGACCTCGCCGAGGCCGATGAGGGGCAGCGCCATATGAGCGAGGGGGGCGAGGTCGCCGCTCGCGCCGAGCGTGCCCTTGCGCGGGATCGCCGGCGTGACGCCGTGGTTCCAGAAGTCGACCATGCGCTGGACGGGTGCGAGCGAGATCCCCGTGTGGCCGCTGCGCAGCGTGAGCAGCTTCACCAGCAGCACCAGTCGCGCCCGCTCC
Source organism: Solirubrobacteraceae bacterium (assembly GCA_030447275.1). Taxonomy (GTDB): domain Bacteria; phylum Actinomycetota; class Thermoleophilia; order Solirubrobacterales; family Solirubrobacteraceae; genus CADCVT01. Next base: position 46,374 of record JAUJPF010000010.1, read on the forward strand.
TCGGGCACGAGCTCGCCGACGCCGCACGCGTGCGAGAGGATCAGGCGGCGCTGCAGCTCCTCGACCTCCGCCGGGGAGATGCGCACCTCGCACAGCGCGCCGAAGCCGGTGTTGACGCCGTAGATGTGGCGGTCCTCGCGCGCCTTCTCCCGCAGGAAGCGGGCGCCCGCGTCGACGCGATCGGCCACGTCCGGTCCGATCCGCAGCTCTGGCCCCTGGGTGAGGAGCGCGTGGAGCTTCTCGAGCGAGTAGCGCTCGGCGCCCAGCGTGTGGGGCGCGCTCGCCGTCACGGGAGGGCGACCTTGGCGAGGGCGTCGCGCGCCTCGGCGTCCGACAGGCGCTCGACCTCCGCAAGCGCGGCCTCCCACCGGGAGGGTGTCTCGCCGGCGGCGGCGGCCCGGTCGATCGCCGCGGCCTGGTCGCGGACGGTGCTCGCCTCGAACACCGTCGCCACCGGGACGTCCACCGCCCACACCGCAGACATGCGGTTGGCGAGCTGCATCGCCGCGAGCGAGCTGCCGCCGACGTCGAAGAACGCCGCGTCCACGTCGACGCGGTCGAGGCCGAGGACGTCGCTCCACAGCTCGGCGACGAGATGCTCGCTGGCGGTACGTGCCCCCCGGTCGCCGCGTGGCGCCGGGGCAGGCGCCGGGGGGAGGGCGCGGCGCGCGACCTTGCCGGTCAGCGTTCGCGGCAGGCCGGGCGGGAACGCGAAGCGCGCTGGGACCATGTGCGGCGGCAGCAGCGAGGCGAGGTGCGCGCGCATCTCCCGCTCCGAGACGGGCTGCGAGACGACCACGTGCGCCTCGATGCGGGTGCCGTCGACCGCGTCCGAGCGGCCGACGACCGCACACTCGACCACCTCCGGGTGACGCTGGAGGGCCGCCTCGACCTCCGCCGCCTCGACGCGGCTGCCGCGTACCTTCATCTGCCCGTCGCGCCGCCCGTGGAAGCGCAGCGCGCCCTCGGACGACCACGACGCCAGGTCGCCGGTCCGGTACATGCGCGACCCCGCATCGGCGGGGACGAACGCCGCCGCCGTCTGCGACGGCGACGCGAGGTAGCCGTCGGCGAGCCGGCTGGACGCGATGTGGACCTCGCCCACCCCGCCGATGGGCGCCGGGCGGCCGTGGGCGTCGAGCACCCAGATCTGCCGGCCGTCGATCGGCCGACCCAGCGGAGCGGCGGCTCCGTGCGCACCGTCCTCGGCCGCGACGCGGTGCCACGTGGCGAGCACGCTCTCGGTCGGGCCGTAGAGGTTGAACAGCGGCGCTGTCGGCTGCGCCGCCCGCCACGCCGCCGCCAGCTCGAGCGGCAGCGGCTCGCCGGCGACCATGACCTGCTCGAGCGAGCGCAGCCGCGGTCCGGCGCCGGCGCGCAGGAGCTGGCGCAGGTAGCTCGGGACGGTCTGCAGCAGTGTCGCCCGCGAGCGATCGATGACGGCGGAGAACGCCGCCGGGTCCCGCCGCTCCTCCTCCGGCGCCATGACGAGCGTCGCGCCGAAGCACAGCGACCCGAGGATCTCGCAGTAGGCGGCGTCGTAGTTCAGTGCTGACCAGTGCGCCCACCGCGTGCCCGGGCCGACGCCGAATCGGCGACTCTGCCAGCCCAGGAACTGCGCGAAGCTGCGATGCGACTGCACCACGCCCTTCGGGCGGCCGGTCGACCCCGACGTGTAAGCGACGAACGCGGGGGCGCGCGCGTCGCGGCCCGAGGGCGGCACGATGCCCGGACGGTGCGCGAAGCCGGCGCCGATCGCGGCCTCGACCGCATCGCGCCCGCGGTCGTCGACAAGCAGCGCGGCGGGCGCGAGCTCGCGGAGCACGTCGGCCAGCCACGGCGGCGGCGCGCGCAGGCTCGGGCACGCGAACGCCGCACCGCTCTTCAGCACCCCGAGCAGCGCCGCCACGGTCGCCGGCGCGTCGCGCATGAGGACCGCTACCCGCGCGCCCGGTGCGACACCGGAGGCCCGCAGGGTCGCGGCGACGCCGTCGGCCGCCGCCTGCAGCTCCCCGTACGCAACCGCCTCGTCCTTCCACAGGATCGCCGGCGCGTCCGCGTACGCCCCGGCGCGGCGGTCGAAGAGCTCGTCGAGGGTCGCGCGTTCGTCTGCAGCCGCGTCGAGCCGCCCCTGCCACGAGGCGATCCGGCGGGCCTGCGGGGGCGAGGTCACCGACAGCTCCGACAGCCGCTGCGCCGGGTCGCCGGCGATCGAGGCCAGCAGCGTCTCGAGCTGTTCGGCGGCGTCGCCCATCGCGGCCGCCGTGAAGCGATCGCTGTCGTACGTGAGCACGCCGGCGACCGTCCCGCCGGCATGGCCGAGGGCCAACTCGAGATCGGAGCGCGCGGCGTGGCGATCCCCGTCGAGCAGCTCCCACGTGCCGCCGCCGACGGTCGTCGTCGCACCCCGCAGCCCGAGTGCGATCGCCGCGGCGTCGCGCCCGCCCGGCTGCGAGCGCTGCCAGATGAGCGTCGCGCCGAACAGCGAGGGCGACGGCCCCCCGCGCGCGCCCAGCAGCGACGCGAGGAGGTCGAGCGGGTACTCGGCATGCCGAAGCGCCCCGAGCACCGTCGCGCGCACGCGGCCGAGGAACTCCGCGAACGGCGGGTCTCCGGCGGCATCCGAGCGGATCGCCACCGGGTTCATGAGGCAGCCGACCACGCCCCGGAGCCCGGCCTCGTCGCGCACGGAGACCGGGGAGCCGACGACCACGTCCTCGCGGCCGGTCAGCCGGTGCAGGAGCGCCAGGAACGCCGCGAGGTACACCACGTACGGTGTCGCGCCGGCCGCGCGGGCGATCGCGATCAGGCGCCGGTGCGTCTGCGCGCCGACGGCGATCGGCTGGGATGCCGCGGTGCCGGCGTGGCCGCGACGGCCGCTGCACGACGGCAGGTCGAGCGCCGCGCTGGCTCCGTGCAGCGCCTGCTCCCAGAAGGCCGCGCTGTCGCCCGCGCCCGATCCGGCCCCGTCCGCGTGTGCGATGGCGTGACGCGCGAAGCCGAGATCCGCTGCCTCCGCGCCGAGCGCGCGGCCGGCGAGGATGGCGTCCAGGTCTTCCAGGATCGTCCCGAACGACGCGAAGTCGACGGCCAGGTGGTGCACCCGCACGTCGAGCACCGCGTCGGCACCGGCCGTCACGTACAGGTCGGCCCCCAGCAGCGGTCCGCGTTCGAGGTCCGGCGCCGGCGGGCGTTCCCGCGGGGGCGGTGCGGCGCGATGGTGCACGCGCAGCGGCTCTTCCACGTGCTCGCGCACCACCTGGAGGGGCCGACCGCCGGCCATGACGACGCACGTGCGCAGGGCCGCGTGGCGATGGACCAGCCGGCGGAACGCGGCGGCGAGCTCGGCGGGCTCACACCGACCGTGGACGCGGAAGCGGCGCGCGATCGTCCAGGCGCCACCACCTGGATCGAGACCGTGGAGGAACCAGATCCCGCGCTGGGCGTTCGACAGCGGGAAGCCGTTCGCGACGTCGGGCGGCGGCGCGGCGTATGGCGACCGTGCCGTCCCGCGCGCGGCCTCGAGGCGCGCAGCGAGCGCGGCCAGGCTCTCGCACGCGAGCACGTCGGCCGCCCCGACGGGGACGTCCCAGCCCTCTTCGAGCGCCTGCGCGAGCCCTGTCGCAGCGAGGGAGTCGAGGTGCGCCGCCGCCGGCGTCTCGAGATCGACGGCACCGGAGGGAGCGCCTGTCGCGCGCGCAACCCACGCGCTCACGAACGCCGCGATGGAGGAGGCGCTCACGTCGTGCTCGGCGGCCCGCCGGCGCCAGCCGTACGGCGCTCGGAGCGCGCCCTCGAGGTACGCGGTGCGGCATGCCCCGCGGCGCACCTTGCCGCTGGTGGTCACGGGGACGGCTCCCGGCTCGGCGAGCACGACGCCGTCGAGCGCGAGGCCGTGCTCCTGCGCGACGGCCTGGCGAATCGCCTCGGCAACCTCGGCGAGGTCGTGGCCCGCGCGCCGCAGCTCGGCGACCACGACGACCGCCTCGCTCGCGGCGCCGTCGACCGCGAACGCGGCGCAGCGGCCGCGGCGGACCTCGGGCGCCGCGTCTTCGGCGGTGCGCTCCACGTCCTGCGGGTAGTGATTGGCCCCGCGGACGATGATGAGGTCCTTCAGCCGGCCGGTCACGTGGAGCTCGCCGTCCGTCATGAAGCCGAGGTCGCCGGTGCGCAGGAACCGCTCGCCGGGCGCGCCGGCCAGCCGTGCCTCGAACGTCTCGCGGCTCGCCTCCGGCCGGCCCCGGTAGCCGCGCGCCACGCTCGCTCCCGCGACCCAGATCTCGCCCACCGCACCGGCCGGCAGTTCGGTCCCCGCCGGCCCCGCGATCGCGACGCGCTGACCGGCAGGCGGGCCGCAGCTCACGACGCCGTCGTGCGTCGTCGGCGGCGAACCCGGACGGCGGGCGCTCACGAGCAGCGTCGCCTCGGCGAGGCCGTAGCAGGGCGCGAAGCTGCGCTCGTCGAAGCCGGCTCCCGCGAACACGTCCGCGAAGCGGCGAAGCGTCGCGGCGCGGATCGGCTCGGAGCCGTTGAACGCGACTCGCCAGCAGGTCAGATCGAGTCCGGCGCGCTGCTCCTCGGTCACGCGCGCGGCGCACAGCGCGTACCCGAAGTCGGGACCGCCGCTCGTCGTGCCGCGGAAGTGCGATATCGCCTGCAGCCAGCGCGCCGGGTCGGAAAGGAACGCCTCTGGCGGCATGAGGACGGTGTGACCGCCGGCGTGCACCGCCTGCAGGACGCACGCCAGCCCCATGTCGTGGAACGTGGGGAGCCAGCTCACGATCACCGTCTGCGGGCCGTGCCCGAAGGCGCGCTCGATCAGCTGCTGGTTGTGGACGAGGTTGCGGTGGGAGACGACGACGCCCTTCGGCGTGGACGTCGAGCCGGACGTGTACTGGAGCAGCGCCGCGCGGTTGTCGGCGCGGCCGGCGCCCGCGGGGCCGTCTTCGCCGGTCGCTCCGACCTCCGCATCGGTCGTGACGACCGTCGCGCCGGTGTCGGCGAAGGCGTGGGTCGCGCAGGTGCCGGTCGTCAGGACGATCGATGCGCCCACATCGCGCACGATCGCGTGCAGCCGGCGCGCGTCGCCGGGACGAACGGGGAACGGTGTGGGGACCGCGGACGCGCCGACGCGCAGACAGGCGAGGAAGGCGACCACGAACGCCAGGCTCGTCGGGTAGGCGAGGACGATCGGCGCGCGCCCGACGCCGAGCTCCTCGAGGCGGCCTGCGAGCTGCAGCACCGCGCGTTCGAGCTCCGCCCAGGTCGCGGCCGAGGCGCCCTCGGCATCGGCACCGGGCGCCGCGCCGAGCACCGTGAAGGCGAGCCGGTCCGGCTGCTCCGCGGCACGTCGGCTGAGCACGGCATCGAGGCTCGGAAGATCGCGAACGGCCACGGTCGTTGCCATCATCGCACTGCAGCGGTTGACCTATGCTGTGCGCGATGGCTCCGCCCGACGACGACGAGGACGACCGACGGTACGAGGTGGTCGTCAACGACGAGGAGCAGTACTCGATCTGGTTCGCGGATCGGCCGCTCCCGCCGGGCTGGCGGCCGGCCGGGAAGGCCGGCACCAAAGCCGAGTGCCTCGCCCACATCGAAGTGGTGTGGACCGACATGCGGCCGCGGAGCGTCAGGTCCTGACCGGGATCATCGTCGCGACGATCGGTCTGCTCGTGACCCTCGCCATCGTGCTCGCGACCGAGCCGCGATCCGCTCACAGGCGCCGATGCTCGTGCTGATGATCGCGCTCGCGCTCGCCTGCCGGCAGCGCCCGCACCGGCTTGCGCGTCAACCACGTCCGGATCTGCTCGTAGACGGCGGGGTGGTTGAGCAGGTCGAAGTGCGTCAGGCCCGCGAGCTCGTGGCCGTTGTCGACCTCGAACGGGACGCGGCGGCCCTTGCCGTTGCCGCGCCCGGAGGCGCTCGGCATCCGCACGAGGAGATCGCCGAGCAACGAACCGACGGGGCCCGGGCTGAGCGACGCGCCGATGAAGTAGTAGCTCGCGTCGGGGAGGAACGGCGTCTCGGTGCAGCGGTCGCGCAGGAACTCGTCGGGGTCGCAGTCGCACCAGTCCTCCTCGGCGCAGGACCCGTAGCGCAGGTCCTTGATGCCGACGCTGCGGGCGTTGAGGAACGCCGCGAAGGCGCGGGTCTCGGGCAGCTGGGCGAACGCGTAGGCGAGCGCGTTGGTGCCCTTCTCGAGGTCGGCGCCGAGGTGCGGGCTGCCGAGGCAGAAGACGTGGCGCACCGAGTCGGTCCAGCGCCGGCCGTCGAGCTCTCCGTAGCGGCACGCGCTGCGCGCGACCAGGCCGCCCATCGAGTGCCCGATCAGCACCACCTCCTCGACGCCGGCCGGCCAGTGCGCGACCACGTCGTCGAGCAGCCGGGCCAGCGCGCGGCCGTTGTCGGAGATGTGCAGCCCGGTGTTGTAGCGGACGTACAGCGGCGTGAAGCTGAGCTCGTCCTGCAGGCGCCGCCCGTAGGTCGGGCGCCCCGCGCGGCCGCGCAGCGGGAAGAGCCGCCAGCACTGCTCGTCGCCGCACAGTCCGTGCACGAAGACGACGAGCCGCGACGTCGCGTCGCGATAGGCGGCGGCGAGGCCCTTCCGCGTGGGGGGCACGTCGACGCCGCGGCGGCGCAGCCCGAGCTCGGCCGCGAGCTCCTTGCCGCGGCCGGCGATGTGGTCGCCGTACACGCCGCTGAGCGCGCCGACGGCGAACGACCCGCGCGGGGTCGACCGCAGCGCGGCGCCGTCGGCAGGCGCGCGCGTCGCGACGAGACCGGCACCGCCGCGGGCGGCTGCCCGCAGCGAGCCGCGGACGCCGGAGTAGACGCGGCGCGCCACCGCGTCGTGGGTGACGCGCACGGGTGCGGCGAAGGGGCCGAGGATGCCGAAGGGGCGAGCCGCGATGCCCTCGTGCATGGTCTTGACGAGCGTCCCGCCCGCGGCGAGCCCCTCGCCCGCCAGGTCGCCGATCGACTCGATGTCCGTCTTGCGCACGCCCACGCTCCTGCAACAGATCGCCAGAAGTGTTGCACCCTACCGCCGAGGTGACGACGATGCAACATCGCTTGTGTCGTGTTGCAACGCCGCGGGATGCTGCGATGCTCTGCCGGTGACCGCGACGGCACGGCCGACGCCCGCCGACGCCCTGCGCTTGGGGCGTCGCAGCTTCCTCTCCGGCGAGCGCATCGACATGAGCGCCCTCGCGGACGAGCTCGGCGTGAACCGCGTCACGCTCTACCGCTGGTACGGCTCGCGCGACAGGTTCCTCGTGGAGCTGATCTGGTCGCTGGCACGCGACACGCTCGAGATCGCCGAGCGTCAGTCGCGCGCGCGAGGCGCCAAGCGCGTCGTGGCCGTCGTCTCGCGCTTCCTCGACGACGTGATCACGAACCCGGGCATGCAGCGCTGGCTGGCGGACGAGGGCGAGCACGCGATGCGCCTGCTGACCCGGCATGAGACCGACTTCCAGCCGCGGCTGATCGCGGCGATCGAGGCGCTGCTCGACGCCGAGGCCGCTGCGGGCCGGCTCGACCTGCCGGTCGACCTGCACGAGCTGGCGTACGTGATCGTCCGGCTCGTCGAGTCCTACACGTACCTCGATCTCATCACCGGCGAGCAGCCCGACGCGAGCCGCGCCGAGCCCATCCTGCGGATGCTCGTCCGCCTCGACTGAGGGTCGCGCCGCAAGAAAGCGCCGCGACGGGCGTGGCGCCTCGTATGAACCTCCGTCGCCTCTGCTGGCGCTCGCGGCCGCCGTTGCCGCGAGTCTCGCCTTGTCCGTCCTTCCCTCTGATCCCGCGGCCAGGGCGCGCCGCCCGAGGACCCGCTCCTGTCCGGCCTCGGCAAGGCCATGTCCGACCAGAACGGCTACACGAACCAGGCGGGCTACGAGCTGTACGACACGACGGGCACCACCGAGGAGTGGTCGTACAACGCCACCGGCGGGTTCGGCTACACGTTCGAGATCGGACCCGAGCAGTTCCACCCGCCGTACCAGCAGGTGGTGGAGGAGTACCTCGGCAAGCCCGGCACCCCGAGCGAGGGCAAGGGGAACCGTGAGGCCTACTTCAAGGCGCTCGAGCACACCGCCGACGCTACGAAGCACTCGCAGATCAGCGGCACGGCGCCCGAGGGCGTGGTGCTGCGCCTGGTCAAGGAGTTCGACACGTCGACCTCGCCCGTCAGGGCCCTCATCGGGCAGCCTGGGCCGGCGCGGACGTTCCGCGACAAGCTCGAGACGACCGCGGTCGCGCCCGGCGGCGACTTCACGCTCCACACCAACCCCTCGACGCGGCCGAGCCGGCTGCAGCAGCGGAAGGTCGGTGAGGCCGCCAAGACGCCGGTCCGCAGCACGTCGAGCGGCCAGAGCCGCCAGACGAAGCCGGGGATCAAGAACGCCGTCGAGGCGCAGATCCCGATCCTCTTCCCCGACTACACCGCGGAGAACTACGAGGACATCCCGTTCGAGATCCGGCCGGAGGACGAGGTCGCCCTGCTGCGGATCGTCGTCACGATGGAGAAGAACGACGACTACGACATCGTCCTCTACAAGAAGAACGGCCGCGACCCGGTGCCGGACGTCGACCGCGACGATGACGCGGGGAACGCCGCGGGCGCTGACGAGATCGTCCAGATCGTCGCGCCGCCGATCGGCGAGTACGTCCTGCGGGTGAACAACTACGACGCCGACAGCCCGTGGCTCGGCACGATCAACGAGCACAAGGCGGGCAGCTTCGAGATCCTCGGCGGTTCGCCCGAGGAGTGGACGATGCGGTGCGAGCGCTCCGGCGGCGAGCTGCTCGGGACGGCGAAGGTGCAGGTCGCGCGCGGAGCGACGGCCGACGTCGGGAACGTCTGCAACGCGCCCGGCTTCGGGCCGCCGACCGGGGGCTCGCTCGACTCGGGCGGCGGCGGCCAGATCACGCTGGCGGGCGGCGACGCGGGGCTGCGCTTCGCGGTCGAGCTCGACCGGCGCCGGCTGCGCCGGGCGGTGCGGCTGGGCATCCGGGCCCGCGTGCGGTGCACGACGCAATGCCGGCCGAGGCTGGCGCTGGCGGTCAGCAAGCGGACCGCGCGTCGGTACCGGCTGCGGTCGCGGGTGATCGCGCGCGGTTCGCACCGGCAGGCGTTCAGCGGGCGGCGGACGTTCAAGGTCCGCTTCACGCGCGACGCGCGGCGCAAGCTCCGCCGTGCCCGGACGGTGCGGATGGCGCTCGTGGCAGTGGCGATCGACGGCAAGGGGCGGCGGCTGACGGCGCGGCGCGGGTTCAGGCTGCGCTGAGGGGGCCGCGCGGCGTCACGCGCCGCGCCAAGGAGACGCCAAACCCGCGGCAGGGTCGGTCGCCGACAGTTGCCGCCATGAACGCTCAGCCTCCCACCCAGACAACGAAGACCACCGCGTGGGCTGAGCACCCGCGACGCGGGGGAGGGGTCGCCCAGGGCTCGGGCGGCCCCTCCTCTGTCGCGCCCGTGAGGCGAGCGTTTGCGCGCCAGGGAACCGCCCCTGTACGGTCGCGTCTCCTACCAGGAGGCAGACATGCCAGCGACGGGCGCAGCACCACGCAACGAGTCCCTCACGCGGACGGCGGTGGCGTTCGCGGCGGCGGCTGTCGTCGCGTGGTTCGTGCTGGTGGCGATCGACCACGACGGCCCCGCATGGATCCTCCTGCCGGTCCTCGGCATCGGGGCCGCGGTGACGGCGTGGCGAGCGGGCGGGACCTCTCCGACGAACAAGCCGGCGTTCGTAGCGTTCATCGTCGGCGCGGCGGCGATCCTCTCGTTCCTGGCCTTCGTCATCTTCGGCGACTGAGCGCCCACGAGCACGCTCTCTCGCAGGTACGACAGCGCCACCGCCCGCGGCGACTCGCCGTCGAGGAGGACGACGTTCGCCCGCCGGTTCTGCGGGTCGGTCGCGGAGACGATCGACACGGCGTCGTCGCGGCGGCGCAGGACGTCGTGGCGCTCGATCGGGTCGACGCCCGCGAAGCGGCGGAACCGGACGCCGTAGCGCCGCGGCGAGGCTCGGCGCCAGCGGCCGCGAGGTGATCGAGGCGGTGCAGCGGCCGCTGACGGAAAAGGTCATGCAGGAGCTGAGTTCGCGCGTGACGCTGTCCGACCAGGAGCCCGAGGCGGTGGCGCGCGAGTACCTGCGCCGCGAGGGCTTCGTCCGCGGGCGCTGAGCGCCGCGGCGTCTTCGCCCTCGCGATCGCCTCGCCCCTACAGCCGGCGGGTCGTCAGGACGTCCGTCACCTGGTCCTCGCCGGACTGCGCGACGAGCCGCACGGTGTAGTCGCCGCGCGGCAGCCCGCGCGCTCGCAGCGAGAAGCGGATCGTGCGGTCGGCCTGCCGCTCGCTCGTCGCGAAGCGGCGCACGATCTTGCCGGCGCGGGTGATCGTCACCGTGACCCGCGCACGGGTGGCCAGCCGGTACGACCCGGCGAGCGGCGTCCCGCGCCGGCCGCCGAACACCGGGCGCTCGAGCTTGAACGTGCGCAGGAGGTTGCAGCTCGCGCGGCGGTGGTGCGGCGGGCGCACGCGCCAGCGCCCGCGCCCGTCGCGCGACAGGACGACCCTCCGCTGGTCGTACAGCCGCCCGTCCTTGCGCATCCGGAAGCGGACGAAGTACTGCCCGGCGCCGACGCGGCGCCCGCGCCCGTTCCACCGGAACGACCGCGTCCGGCCGTCGAAGCGCGCGACGAGGTGCTCGCGCAGGACCTGCCGTCGGCGCGACACGCGGAAGACGTCCACCTGCACCGGCAGCTCGGCGCGGCGGGCGAACGTGAACCGCAGCCCGCGGCCGGACGGCTTGGCGCCGAACGACGAAAAGCCCGACGTGTCCGTGCAGCCGGCCGACCCCCGCGCCTCCTGGAAGGGCCAGACGCGCGGGTCCATCTTCAGCGCGTAGAACCCGCTCGTGCCGTCCGAGTACCAGATCTCCCCGCGGTCGGGGGCGAACGACGGCTGCGACATCGCCCAGTTGGCCCTCTCGTCGATCGTCGGCGCGCCCGTGGCGGAGACCGTCGAGGGCGGCGCGACGTGATAGGCGATCTCCTTCGGGCGCTTCGGGTCGCGGATGTCGAACACCCGCAGGCCGGACAGGATCATCGAGCACGCGACGATCCCCGGCTCGTGGCGCTGCGGGACGTTGCAGTAGTGCGCCGCGTAGCCCTGCACCGCGCTCCGGGCGCCCGGGTCGCCGGCGATCTTGGCGCGGTTCTCCGGCTGGTGGACCTGGAGGCGGATCTCGGAGACGACGAACGGCTTGCGCTCGTCGGAGATGTCGATGATGCGCGCGGCGCCCACGCGCGGGCCGTTGGCCGCGACGCCCTCGCCGTCCTCGCGCGACGAGTACTCGTCGACCTCGACCAGGTACGGCTTGCCCTCGATCGTGACCGGGACCACGAACTGCGGGATCGTCATGTTCGGCCACGTCAGGCGGCTGATCTCGCGCACCTGCGGGTTCGGCTTGCGCGCCTGGACCTCGGAGAGGTCGATGATGTAGAGCCCGTCCCGGGCGGCGAGGTAGCCGCGGTTGCCGTCGTCGGAGACCGACATGCCGTGGGTCCCGTACCGGCCCTCCCAGATGCGGATCGGCAGCCGCGGGTTCGTGAGGTCGACCGCGGTGGTGTGGCCGGTGCCGATCGACGTCGGGTAGAACGTCCTGCCGTCGGGTGCGAAGCCGCTCTCGTGGCCGAAGATCGCCGCGGGCAGGCTCGCCTGGAGCTCGGGCTGCCGGCAGTCCTTGGTGATGTCGTAGACGTCGACGATGCCCGGGTACTGCGTCGGGTTGCCGGTCACCGCGGCGAGCAGCCCGCGCTCGACGCTGATGTTGAACGACTCGTGCGGCGTCTGCATGGCCGGGGTGAGGAGGGTCGTCGTGCGGACCGGCTTGCTCGGGTCGGTCATGTCGAGCACGGCGACGCCGGTCGGCTCGGCGCTGAGGCTGAACGCGTTCGTCGGGAACAGCAGCGCCGTGTCGTAGTACGCGCACTCGTGGCCGTCCCTGTCGACGTAGCGGTGCACGCGGAACCCGCCCGTGGAGCCCGACTTGCCGACGACCGACATGTTGCATCGGTAGCCCTGCTCGACGCGGCCGGCGGCGACGTCGTCGGCGGCGACGCGACCCTGCATCTCGCCCTCGGGGATGCCGCCGGGGAGGCAGTCCGCGCGGGGCGGGATCGCGGCCGGGGCCTGGGCGGCCTGCGCCTGCGCCCGCGAGGCGAACGCGCCCTCGCCGCGGTCGAAGTAGACGTCGCGGGCCGCGCCGGCCGGCTCCGAGTCGCCGACGTGCGCGCCCGCGGGAGCGCTCGCCAGCAGCGCCGCGAGCGCGCCGAGCGCCGCCATGTACGTCCTCCGTCGTGTCAACTCGAGCCTCTCCGCGTGCCGGTGAACCGCAAGGTGTAGCAGCGCCGCGGCTTTCAGGAGGCGGGTACCGCCGGCGCGGACGCCCCCGCTAAGCCGGCGGCGGCGGGCGTCACCCGCGGCGCGATGTACCGCCAGTTCGCCGACAAGGCCGCGCTGTTCCGCGCGGTGGTCGAGCAGGTCGAGCAGGAGCTGACGGGTCGGCTCGGCGAGGCCGTCGCCGCCGCGGGGCGACGGATCCCGCGTCCGCGCTGCGCGCCGCGACCGACGGATGGCTCGACGCCTCGCAGGAGTTGGAGGTCCGCCAGATCGTCCTGCTCGACGCGCCCGTCGTGCTCGGGTGGGCCGGGTTCCGCGACGTCGCGCTCGAGCACGGGCTCGGCCTGACCGAGCAGCTTTTCCAGGCGGCGATCGACGCCGGCCAGCTCGCACCCCGGCCGACCCGCGCGCTCGCGCACGTCTTCATCGGCGCGCTCGACGAGGCCGCGATGGTCATCGCCACGGCCGACGACCGCGACGTCGCGCGCGCCGAGGCCGGAGAGGTGCTCCACGCCTTGCTGGACGCGCTCCTCGCGTGACAGGATCGGCGCGTGCGACGTATGTCGGAGATCGGCGGCAGGCGGCTCCCGTTCCTGCGCTGGTCGGTCGTGCGGATGGTCCTCGCGCGCGAGCGCATGACCAAGCAGGGGCAGGTGGGCGACGGGCGCGAGGAGGCGCTCGCCGACCACGTGACCGCCACCGCCGCCGCGGGCGACCTCGCCGACGCGATCCGGGCGGTCGACGAGTTCTGCTACGGGCGCAGCGTGATGATGAACGTGGGCGACGAGAAGGGCGAGATCCTCGACGCGGCCGTCCGCCGGACGCAGCCGCGCCGGCTGCTCGAGCTCGGCACCTACTGCGGCTACAGCGCGCTGCGAACGGTGCGCACGATGCCGGCCAGCGCGAACATCGTTCAACCCGCGCAACGCGGCGATCGCATCGCGCATCCTGCGCCACGCCGCATGCCGCGGCGACCGGGTCACCATCGTCGTCGGCACGCTCGGCGACGGCGGTGCGACGCTCGACACCCTCGAGCGCGAGCACGGCTTCGCGGCGGGTGTGCTCGACTTCGTCTTCCTCGACCACGACAAGGACGCCTATCTGCCCGACCTCGAGCGGATCGTCGGGCGCGGGTGGCTGCGGCCCGGCGCCGTGGTCGTCGCCGACAACGTGAAGGTCCCCGGCGCGCCGGCGTATCGCGACCACATGCGCGCCCGCGAGGACGCGAGTGGCGGACGGTCGAGCACGAGACCCACCTCGAGTACCAGACGCTCGTCAAGGACCTCGTGCTCGAATCGGAGTACGTGGGGTGACCACGGGACCTGCGCCCTACCGCGGCGAGGCCGACCGGCGCTCGCTGTCGAGGTCGCCCATGAGGACGCCGGGGTAGCGCGTGCCGGCGGCGGCGCCGGCGGGGAGGGCGGCCTCGATGGCGTCGTGGTCGGCCGGGCTGAGCGCGACGTCGAGCGCACCGAGCGACTCGTGGAGGCGGTCGCGCCGGCGCGCGCCGACGAGCGCGACGACGTCCTCCCCGCGCGAGAGGACCCACGCGATGGCGACCTGCGCGACGGTCGCGTCGTGGGACTCCGCGATGCCGCGCAGGCGCGCGACGAGCGCGAGGTTGTGCTCGAGGTTCCCTTCCGAGAAGCGCGGGCCCATCGAGCGGAAGTCGTTCGCCCCCAGCTCGCGGTCGGGGCTCCAGTGGCCGCTGAGCAGGCCGCGCGAGAGCACGCCCGTAGGCGGTCACGCCGATGACGCTCTCGCCGTCGTCGGTCGGGCCGTAGAGGTCGGACATGCCCATCGCGCCGAGCCGATCGCCGAGACGGTGGGTCCGTTGGTGCCGAGGGTTCGGTTGGTCATGATGGACACCATGGCCACCGTCGGCAGCGATGGGAAACACCGGTCCGGCGTCAGTTCACAACCGGGCGAGCCGGCGGCCCGTGGCTGACCTGCGCCAGCTCCGCGCGTTCGTCGCGGTGGGCGAGGAGCTCAACTTCACGCGCGCCGCGGAGCGGCTGCACCTCGCCCAGCAGGCGGTGTCGAAGTCGGTCGCCCAGCTCGAGTGCGAGCTCGGCGTCACGCTGCTCGAGCGCACGACCCACGCGGTCGCGCTGACGCCCGCCGGGGCCGCGCTGCTGGCGTCGGGGCGGGAGGTCCTCGCCGCCGCCGACGCCGCGTTCGCCGAGGCGCGCGCGGTCGGCCACGGGCTGACGGGCACGGTCCGCGTCGGCATCACCCCGGCGATCGGGACGCGCGTGCGGTCCGACGCGGCGCGGGCGCTGCGCGACGGCGCGAACGGGCTGTCGGTCGCCTTCCACGAGGTCCGCCTGGGGCAGATCGCGCAGCTCCTGCGCGACCGCGAGCTCGACGTCGTGCTCGCGCGGACGGCGCCGCGCGCGGCGGAGGTCGACAGCGCGGCGCTGCCGCCGACGCCCGCGGCGCTGATGGTGCCGGCGGGCCACCGCCTCGCGGGTCGCGGGCGGGTCCGCCTCGCCGACCTCGACGGCGAGCGCCTGCTGACGTGGAGCCCGCCGGGCACGCCGTACAGCGACCTGCTCGTGCGCCGCCTCGCGGCCGCCGGGGCGACGGTGGAGCCCGTGGAGTCGCAGGTGACCGGCGGCGGCGGCCTCCCCGACCTCCAGGGCTCGACGCCGTCGCGCTCGTCGCGGAGGGTGGCCCGCCTCCGACGGCGCCGTCCCGGTCGCGCTCGACGACGACGTCGATCTCCCGCTCCTCGTGCTCTGGCCGACGGGGACGCAGCCGGCGCCGGTGCGACGCCTGCGCGCGGGGCTTTCCGGGGAGGGCTGAGCGGGATGCCCGCGCCCGCTCGGCGACGGCTGGGTGCTCGAGCGCAAGCTCGACGGCGTGCGCTGCATCGCCGTCGCCGCCGGCGGCCACGTCCGGCTGTTCACGCGCAACGAGCTCGACCGCACGGCGCGCTGGCCGGCGGTCGCGCGCGCCGTCGCGGCGCTCGGGCGCGACCTCGTCCTCGACGGCGAGGTCGTCGGCATGGCCGGCGACGAGCCGCTCGGCTTCCAGGCAATCCAGTCCCTCCCACCCCGCGACGGCGTCGCGCTGTTCGCGTTCGACGTGCTGCACCTCGACGGCGCCGATCTCCGCGCGCGGCCGCTGCGCGAGCGCCGCGCGATCCTCGAGGAGCTGATGGCCGGCGCGGCTTCCGAGCTGCGGCTGACCGAGGTGTGGGAGGGCGACGGCGGCGAGCGCTACGCGGACGCCTGCAAGGCCGGGTGGGAGGGGCTCATCGCCAAGGTCGCCGACTCGCCCTACGCCGGAGGCCGCTCGCGCGACTGGCTGAAGCTCAAGTGCCTGGCCGAGCAGGAGGTCGTCGTCGGCGGGTGGAGCGACCCGCGCGGCAGCCGGACCGGGCTCGGCGCGCTGCTCGTCGGCGTCTACGACGGCGACGCGCTGCGCTACGCCGGCAAGGTCGGCACCGGGTTCGACCGGCGCACGCTCGACGACCTCGTCGGGCGGCTGGGCCCGCTCGCCCGCGACACGAGCCCGTTCGCGGAGCCGATCAAGCCGCGCGTGCCGGGCGCGCACTGGGTCGAGCCGCGGCTCGTGGCGCAGGTCGCCTTTCAGGAGTGGACGAGCGCCGGGCGCCTGCGCCAGCCGCGCTTTCATGGGCTGCGCGAGGACAAGGCGCCCGCCGGCGCCCGCCGGCGACACGGTCGCTGCCCCGCGTGCCCGGCCGCGCGGGCCGGGCACGCTGGTGCGCCGCTCACGCAGTGACCGCCTGTCCTTCGACCGCGGCGGCGTCGCTCTTCGGAACGCGCAGCAGCAGCGCGGCGAGGATCGCACCGACGACCGCGACCCCGGCTGCGCCGAGGAAGGCGGCCGAGTAGCCGTCGGTGAGCGCCGCGACGTCCCCGAGCCGATCGGCGCCCTGCGACGTGGCGACCGCGGTCATCACCGCCAGGCCGAGGGCGGATCCGACCTGGTAGCTGGTGTTCACGATGCCGGAGGCGAGACCGCCCTCCTCGGGCTTCGCGGACTGGATCGCCGTACCCAGCGAGGGGATGAACGCCAGCGCCATGCCCGTCGCCGCGATGAGCGACGCGGGGAGGACGTCGACCACGAACTCGCCGTCGGGTCGCACCAGCGACATCACGGCCATCCCGGCCGCGAGGAGGAGCATCCCGGCGACGATCGGCGTCCTGAACCCGAAGCGGCCGATGACCTTCGGGGCCACGACCACCATCAGGACCATGATCGCGACGGTCATCGGGAGCAGCGCCGCGCCGCCCTCGAACGCGCCGTAGCCGAGGACCTGCTGGAGATAGAGGTTCAAGAAGAACCACATCGGGATCCACGCGGCCCCGAGCAGCAGCTGCGCGACGTTGGCCGCCGCGAGGTTCGGCGTGCGGAAGATGCTGAGTCGCATCAGGGGCTCGCCGCGCTCGTTCTGGATCGCCACGAAGGCCAGCAGGAGCGCCAGGCCTCCGCCGATGGCGAGCAGCGTGGCACTCGATCCCCATCCCTGCTCGGGCGCCCGGACGATGCCGAACACGGTCAGCGCCAACCCGGCCGTCGCCGTGATGGCGCCGGTCACGTCGACCGTGCCGCGCCGCGCGGCGGCAGAGGGCATGAGCGACGGGATGAGCGCCAGGACCACCAGCGCGATCGGGATGTTCACGTAGAACACCCAGGGCCAGCTGATCCACTCCGTGATGACGCCGCCGAGGAACACGCCGGCGGTGCCGCCGGCCGGAGCCGCAGCGCCGTAGACGGCGAACGCCTTCGTCAGCTCCTTCGGGTTCGACCCGAAGAGCATCATGAGCAGCGTCAGCGCCGACGGCGCGATGAGCGCCGCACCGGCACCCTGCGCGGCTCGCGACGCGATCTCGACCGTCGTCGACTGCGCCAGGCCGGCGGCGAGCGATCCGGCCGCGAGGACGAGCCAGCCGGCGGCGAAGAGCCGCTTCGCTCCGAACAGGTCGGACAGCCGGCCGCCGAGCAGCAGCAGGCCGCCGAACGCGACGACGTAGGCGTTGAAGACCCACGACAGGTCGTCGGGGCTGAAGCCGAGGTCCGACTGGATCTCGGGAAGGGCCACGCCGATGATCGACGTGTCCATGATGACCATGAACTGCGCGAGCGCGATGACGGCAAGGGCCGACCAGCGCCGCGGATGTGCGGACTGCATTCGAGTTCTCCTTGGAAGGGGTGTGCGCGGGTGACAGCCGCCGGGCGCTCTGAAGGAGCGTCAGGCGGCGGTGGCGCATCGCCCGCAGCCCGCGGCACCGGAGGCCACGGCCCACGCACGGAAGACGTCGCTCATGGAGCGCTCCTTGCCGGGTGGTCGAGTCTGGACATCAACGGAAGCGGCGGAGGCGCAGCGCGTTGGCCACGACGGACACGCTGGAGAACGCCATCGCGGCGCCCGCGACCACCGGGTTGAGGAAACCGATCGCCGCGAGCGGCAGCGCGGCGACGTTGTAGCCGAACGCCCAGCCGAGGTTCTGCTTGATGGTCCGCAGCGTGGACCGGCTCAGGCGGATCGCGTCGGCGGCGGCGCGCAGGTCGCCGCTCACCAGCGTCAGGTCCGACGCCTCGATGGCGACGTCGGTCCCGGTTCCGATCGCGAGGCCGAGGTCGGCCTGCGCGAGCGCGGGAGCGTCGTTGACGCCGTCGCCCACCATCGCGACGACGCGGCCTTCGGACTGGAGGCGCTTCACGACGTCCGCCTTCTCGGACGGCAGCACCTCGGCGATGACCTCGTCGATGCCGACCTCGGTCGCGACGGCGCGCGCGGTGGTCTCGTTGTCGCCGGTGAGCAGCATCGGCCGCAGGCCGAGGCGCTTCAGCTCCGCGACCGCCTCCGCCGAGGCCGGCTTGACCGTGTCGGCGATCGCGAGCACGCCGCGGACCTCGCCGTCCCACGCGGCGAGCACCGCGGTGTGACCGCGCGCCTCGGCGGCGCGCCGCGCGGCGTCCAGGCGCTCCGGGACCCGCAGGCTCCACTCCTGCATCAGCAGCGGGCGGCCGACCTGCACGCCGCGGCCCTCGACGACGCCCTCGACCCCGAGGCCATCGCGGTTCACGAAGCCCTGGGGGGCGGGGAGGTCGCCGTGGCGGTCGCGCGCAGCGCGGGCGATCGCCCGCGCGACGGGGTGCTCCGACGCGTCCTCGAGCGCGCCGGCCACGCGGAGCACGTCGTCGTCGCCGACGACCTCGACGAGGCTCATCCGCCCGGTGGTCACGGTGCCGGTCTTGTCGAGGACGACGGTGTCGACGCGACGCGTGGACTCGAGCGTCTCCGGGCCCTTGATGAGCAGGCCGAGCTGCGCGCCGCGGCCGGTGCCGACCAGCAGCGCGGTCGGCGTGGCGAGCCCGAGCGCGCAGGGGCAGGCGATGATCAGGACGGCGACCGCGGCCGTGAAGGCGAGCTCCGCGCCCTCGCCGGCGCCGAGCCAGAACGCGAGCGTCGCCACGGCCAGGCCGATCACGACGGGCACGAAGACGCCCGAGACGCGGTCGGCGAGCCGCTGCACCGGCGCCTTGCCCGACTGCGCGTCGGTGACGAGCTTCGCGATCTGCGCCAGCGCGGTGTCGCTTCCCACCTTCTCGGCGCGCACGACGAGGCGCCCTCCGGCGTTGACGGTCGCGCCGGCGACGGCGTCGCCCGGCGCCTTCTCGACCGGCATCGACTCACCGGTGAGCAGCGACTGGTCCACGGCCGCCCGCCCCTCCTCGACGACGCCGTCGGTGGCGACCTTCTCGCCGGGGCGCACGACGAAGCGGTCGCCGACCCGAAGCTCCTCGACAGGCACGCGGCGCTCGTTGCCGTGCCCGTCGAGCAGCGCCACGTCCTTCGCACCGAGCTCGAGCAGCGCCTTCAGCGCCGCGCCCGCCCGGCGCTTCGCCCGCGCCTCGAAGTACCGGCCGGCGAGGAGGAAGACGGTGACGATCGCCCCCACCTCGAGGTAGATGTGGTCGGCACCGGCGTCGCCGGCGTCGGGGATCAGGTCGAACGGCATCGTCATGCCGGTCATGCCGGCGTCGCCGAGGAAGAGGGCGTAGAGCGACCAGAGCCAGGCGGAGAGGACGCCGACCGAGATGAGCGTGTCCATCGTTGCCGTCGCGTGCTTCAGGTTCGCCCACGCGGCGCGGTGGAACGGCCAGGCGCCCCAGAGGATCACCGGCGTGGCGAGCTGGAGCACGAGCCACTGCCAGTAGTCGAACTGGAGCGCGGGGATCATCGACAGCACCAGCGCGGGGACGCCGAGCAGCGCCGAGACGATCAGCCGCCGGCGCAGGGGAGCCGTCTCGTCGACCTCCTCGGCCCCCGCGGCGGGCTCGTCGCTGGGCAGCACGGCCTGGTAGCCGGCGGCCTCGACGGCCTCGACCAGCCGTTCGGGCGCGACGTCCGCCGGGTCGAAGTCGACCGTCGCCTTCTCGGTCGCGTAGTTCACGCTCGCGCTGACGCCGTCGAGCTTGTTGAGCTTGCGCTCGATGCGGTTGGCGCACGAGGCGCACGTCATGCCGCTGATGGGCAGCTCGACGTGGCTCACCGGACGACCTTCGTGAAGGCGACAGTCTGGACCCGGCCGTCGTGCTTGAACTGGAGGAACAGGCGGTAGCGGCCCGTCGTCGGGAACGTCGCGGCGAAGCCGACGGAGGCGTCGTGGACCTGCGCGGACGCCTCGTCCGCGTGCTCGCCCTCCGTCGGGTGGACGTGGAGGAAGGCCAGGTCGCCCTCCCGCAGCGCGACGAGGTGCCCGCCGGCGCCGAGGTACGGCTCGGTGTGCACGGGCTCGCCGTTCCTTGAGATCGCGAAGCGGAGGTGCGCCTCCTGGCCCGGCTGGGCCCGCTCGGCGTCGAGGCGGACGTCGTAGCCGCCGTCGCTGATCGCCGTCGGCTCCGGCGCGGGGAGGGCCCGCAGGTCAGTGCTGCCGTCGACCCGCAGGTCGGACGCGAGCGTGTACGACTCGCCGTCGCGCGCGAAGTCGGCGAACAGGCGGTACGAGCCCGGCTTGTCGACCGTCACGTCGGTCGTCCAGGTCCCGTCCTCTGCCTGCCGCGGATGCAGGTGCTGGAAGCCGGTCAGGTCGCGGCGGGCGAGGATGAGGTGCATGCGCTTCTCGTGCTCGACGGCGAAGTCGCGGACGGTGGCGCCGCGATCGTCGACGATGCGGAACGCGAGTCGCTCGCTCGTGCCGCGGCGAAGCTCGGGGTCGGCCACCACGACCCGCAGGCCGTTCTCGGCGATCGCGAGCCCGCGAACGGGATGCTGTCCGCCGCTGCTGCCGTGCTGCGAGTCGCTCTCGGTGTGGGTGGCTGTCGCGTTCACGGCGTGCGTGTCCTTCCCCGCGTGCGCGGGTCGCTCGGTGTCTCGATCCGGGTCGATGGCGCCACCCGCCAGGGCGGCGCCGCCGGCGATCAGCGCGAGGGTCGCCACGAACGCCGCGAACCTCGTCGGCGCGTTCACGACACGACCTCGTAGCCGGCTTCGGCGACGGCGCCCTTGACGGCCTCGTCGCTGAAGCCCTCCCCGGACACGGTCACGCTGCCGGACGTCAGGTCGACGTCGACGGCGGTCACGCCGGGGATCTCCGAAACCTCCTCGCGCACGGACGCGACGCAGTGGCCGCAGGTCATGCCGGTGACGGTGTACGTGCGCTCCATGTCGCCGACAGTGTTGCACATACCCTGGGGGGGTAGCTAGGATGTGGGGCATGGCACAGACCGGCAGCACGACCGACACCGCGCGCAAGGGCGGCTACTCGGCCACGAAGGACCAGCTCCTCAAGCGGATGAAGCGCATCGAGGGCCAGGTCCGCGGGGTGGAGGGGATGATCGAGGCCGACCGCTACTGCATCGACGTCCTGACGCAGATCAGCGCGATCCAGGCCGCGCTCGACAAGGTCGCGCTCGGGCTGCTCGACGAGCACGCGCGCCACTGCGTGGTCGAGGGGCACGGCGGCGAGCCGGCGGAGATGACCGACGAGCTGATGGCCGCCGTGGGGCGGCTGATGCGGAGGGGATGAACATGGCGGCGCACGCGCACCCCGGGGCCCACGACCACCACGGGTCCCTTCCCACCTCCGGCCGCGCCCTCGACGGCATGGCCCTCAGCGCCACCCTGCACTGCCTGACGGGCTGCGCCATCGGCGAGACGCTCGGCATGGTCATCGGGACCGCCGCCGGGTTCTCCGAGCTCGGCACGATCGCGCTGGCCGTCGCGCTCGCCTTCCTCTTCGGCTACGCGCTGACGAGCCTGCCGCTCCTGCGCGCGGGTCTCGCCCTGGGAGTCGTCATCCCGATCGCGCTGGCCTCCGACACGGCGAGCATCGCGGTCATGGAGGTCGTCGACAACGCGATCATGCTCGCGGTTCCCGGCGCGATGGAGGCCGGCCTCGGCAACGTCCTCTTCTGGGGCTCGCTGTCGGTCGCGCTCGTCGTCGCCGGGATGGTCGCGTTCCCGCTCAACCGCTGGCTCATCGCGCGCGGCAAGGGGCACGCGGCGGTGCACGAGACGGGCATCCACGGCGGCCCCGCCCCGCGCGTCGTCGGCGCGATCGCGGTCGTCGCGTTCGTCTTCGGCGCGACCGTGCTCATCGCCCACGCGCTCTAGCCCCGCAACACCGCGCCGGGGCGGGCGTTGTGAGCGGGCATGAGACGCACGACGCTCTCCATCGCGCTCGCCGCCTTCGCCGCGGGCGCGGCGCCGGCGGGCGCGACCACCGAGGTGGCGTACTTCTCGGACCCGGACCTCGGGACCTTCCTGTTCGTCGAAGGCGTCGGCGGGCGCGACACGGTCCGGATCCGGCACGTCGCGGCGCGCGACCAGATCGTGGTGAGCGACCCGCGCGGCGCGAGCGGGTGCGTCGACCTCTCCCGGACCGTGACCTCCTGCCCCGCCAGCTCGGTCCCGGACTTCGAGGTGAAGCTCCACGGCGGCGACGACGCCCTCGAGCTGTCGTCCACGCGGCCGGGATCTGTCGCGGCGGCGTCGCTCAAGGTCCTCGGCGGCGCAGGCGACGACCGGATCCGCACCGCCCTGCGCACCGAGGCGGTCCTCGACGGCGGGAGCGGCAACGACGTGCTCGTCGGCGGCCCGCGCCACGACGCGCTCTACGGCGGGACGGGACGCGACCGGCTGCTCGCCCGCGGCGCGCGCGACCTGCTCGACGGCGACGACGACCGCGGCGCGCGGGCGCCGGACGTCCTCGTCGGCGGCGCGGGCGCGGACACCGCCACCTACGCCTCCGCCCGGCGCCCGGTCGTCGTCGACCTGCGCCGCGGCGCAGGCGGAGTCCGGAGAGAGCGCGACGTCCTGCGCTCGATCGAGCGCGTCCGCGGCGGCGGCCGCGCCGACCGGCTCATCGGCGACGCGCGCGCCAACCGGCTGAGCGGCGGCTACGGCGCCGACCTGCTCGCCGGCGGCGCCGGCCGCGACCTGCTGGTGCCCGGACCCGGGCGCGACCGGCCGCGCTGCGGGCTCGGCGTCGACACCGTGCTCCGGCCTGCGCCCGCCGAGCTGCTCGCCGCCGACTGCGAGTCGGTCGCCGTCCAGTTCCCGCGCCACGACACGCACGCCGCGGCGCCGACGGTCGAGCTCGGCCGCGGCCGGATGACGCTCGCCGCCTTCTGCACCGACACCGGGGGGTGCGCGGCCCGGATGCGCGTGTTCGCGTTCCGCAGCGGCCGGCTCGTCGCGACGGCGCCCGAGGGGTCGCGGCCCGCCTCGAGCGACGCCGACCGCGCGACGTTCCCTGCCGCGCTCACGGCGTGGGGCCGCCGGTGGCTGCGTCGCCGCGGCCCGCACGCGGTGACGGTGACGATCTCCGGTTGCAGCGAGGAGGACGACGACTTCGCCGCCGAGGGGGAGCCCCAGACGTTCTGCGATCCGATCCGCCGCGGCTGGTCGGTCGTCCTGCGCCGCTAGCGGGCCCGCGCCGCGAGGAACGCCTCGATGAGCCGGGTGCTCTGCTCCTCGCGCTCGACGATCGGCGTGTGGCCGGCGCCGCGGACCACCTCGACGCGCGCGCCGGGGACGCGGCGCCACGCCGACACCGCGTCGGGGTCGACGAGCTGGTCGCGGTCGCCGAAGAGGACGAGCAGCGGCAGCCGCGTCGGGGTCGACGAGCTGGTCGCGGTCGCCGAAGAGGACGAGCAGCGGCAGCTCCGCCTTCTCGAGCCGGTCGGGGAGCGAGCGCTCCTCGAGATACTCGAGCTGCGCCTGGCGCGGGCGCTTGTACGACGTCGACGTCGTCTCGTAGTAGTCGTCGACCGCCCACTCGGGCACGTCGAACCCGGGCGCGAACGCCTGCTCGAAGCCGCGGCGCACGACCGACCGCGGCGCGATCCGGCGCATCGCCTCGCCGACCACCGGCATGACGGTGAGGCGGTTGCCGATCGTGTACTGAAACCACGTCTTCGCGGGCGCCGTGTCGATCGCGATGAGCGCGCGCACCAGCTCCGGGTGGCGCGTGGCGAGGGCGGTCGCCACCGTCCCGCCCGCCGAGTAGCCGCCGACGACCGCCTCGCGGACCCGCAGCCGCCGCAGCGCCGCGGCGATCAGGTCGGCCTGCTCGGTGACGTCGTAGCCGTCGCGCGGCGCCTCCGACCCGCCGTTGCCGAGCCCGTCGACGCGCACGACGCGCCGCGACTCGCGCAGCGCCCGCGCCTGTGCGGCCCACCAGCGCACCGAGCCGGTCGCGCCGTGCAGCAGGACGACCGGGGCGCGGCCGCCGCCGCGCGGGCCCTCGTCGACGACATGGAGGTCGCCGTCGGCGAGCCGCACGATCTGGCCGCCCTCGGCCTCCGCGTCGCGGGTCTCGCGCCCGAGCAGCCACGCGTTGACGACGAGCAGCGCGGCGACGGCCGCGACCACGAGCAGCACGATCCTCCAGCGACGGCGCATGCCGCGCATCGTCGCACGCTTCGTCCACGGCGCGGGAGGAACCGCTCACGACCCCGTGAGCAGTGGCTAGGCTCCCGAGCGGGTCATGGATCGACGCTGGAAGGTGTTTCTCGTGGCGGCCGCCGGAGCGCTGGTCGCGTTCCTCGACGTGACGATCGTCTCGGTCGCCTTCCCCGACATCGAGGAGGACTTCTCGGCGGCGTCGCGCTCGTCGCTGTCGTGGGTGCTGAGCGGCTACAACATCGTCTTCGCCGCGCTGCTGGTGCCCGCCGGCCGGATCGCCGACGTCGTCGGCCGGCGCAGGGTCTTCTTCCTCGGCCTCGCGGGCTTCACGTTCGCGTCGCTGCTGTGCGCCGCGGCGCCGTCGGTCGAGACGCTGATCGCCGCGCGGATCCTGCAGGCGGTCGCCGCCGCCGCGATCATCCCGACGTCGCTCGCGTTCGTCCTTGACGAATTCCCGGTGAGCGAGCGGGCGACCGCCGCCGGGCTGTGGGGCGCCGCCGCGGCCGTGTCCGCCGCGATCGGCCCGACGCTCGGCGGGCTGCTCGTCGGCCTCGGCTCGTGGCGCCTCGTCTTCCTCATCAACCTGCCGATCGGCCTGCTCGCGCTGGCCTACGGCGTGCGGCTGCTCGAGGAGGCGCGGGGTCGCGAGCGGCTGCTGCCCGACGCGCTCGGCGTCGTGCTGCTGGTCGGCGCCGCCGGCCTGCTCACGCTCGCCATCGTCAAGGGCAACGACTGGGGGTGGGCCGACGCGCGGGTGCTCGGCGCGCTCGCGGGCGCCGCCGTGCTCACGCCGCTGCTCGTCGCGCGGTCGCGCCGCCACCCGTCCCCGGTCGTCGAGCCGGCGCTGCTGCGCGAGCGCTCGATCGCCATGGGCAACGCCGGCACGCTGCTGTTCGCCGCGGCCGGCTTCGGGATCATCCTCAACAACGTCCTGTTCCTGACCGAGGTGTGGGACTACTCGGGCATCGAGACCGGCCTCGCGCTCACGCCGGCGCCGCTGGCCATGGCCGCCGCCGCCGGGCCCGCCGGCCGGGCGTCGGACCGCTTCGGCCAGCGCGCGGTCGCGCTGCCCGGGACGCTGCTGTTCGCGCTCGGGACGCTGTGGCTGGCCACCCAGTCGGGCACGCAGCCCGACTTCCTCGGCGTGTGGCTGCCGGGCGTGCTGCTGACCGGCGCGGGGGCGGGCATGGCCTATCCGTCGCTCGGCAGCGCCGCGCTCGCGGTCCTGCCGGCGGAGAGCTTCGGCGTGGGGAGCGCGATCAACGCGACCTTCCGCCAGATCGGCGCCGCGCTCGGCGTCGCGCTCGTGGTGGCGGTCGTCGGCGTGCCGAGCGGCTCGCGAGCGCCGTCGCCGCGATTGCACTGGGGCGCGTTCGCGCCGACGTCGGAGAGCCGGCGGCGCGAGCCGTCGCGGAGGTGTGACGATGCAGCTGCGCGAGCCCGCGACGCTCCGCCTCGGCGGCCACGACGTGCCGGTGCTCGAGCTGACGCCGCGAACGCTCGTCGCCGAGCTGCCCGCCGGCTGCGCCGGACCGTGGCCCCATGCGCACCTCGAGGCCGCCGGGGCGCGGATCGAGCTGACCGACGTCGTCGAGGACGGGCGCCGCGGCGCCGCGCACGTGCTCCGCGTCCGTGACGCCGACGCGCAGGCGCGGCTGTGGGCGCTCGCCGACCTCGTCCGCACGCGGCGCCCGGACGAGCCGCCGGCGCGCGACCCGGCGTCGTGCCCGAGCGCGGCCACTACACCGAGGCGGCGCGGCAGGCGCGCCTGGCGTGGCTGCGCGAGCACGCGGGCGCCGAGCTCGAGACCCTCGGCGCGCCGCGCCTCGACGCGCGCGCGCTGACCGGGAACGTCGAGAACTTCGTGGGGTCGGTCGAGATCCCGGTGGGGCTCGCGGGCCCGCTGCTGTTCGACGGCGAGCGCGCGCGGCCACATCGTCGCGCCGCTGGCCACGACGGAGGGCGCGCTCGTCGCGTCGGTCTCGCGCGGGGCGACGGCGATCACGCGCAGCGGCGGCGTGCAGACGCGCGTCCTCCACCAGCAGATGGTCCGCGCGCCGATCTTCGAGCTGCGCGACGTCCAGGAGGGCGGGCGCCTGATCCGCTGGCTCGGCGACCACCTCGAGGAGATCCGCGAGCAGGTCGGGCTCGTCTCGAACCACGCGCGGCTGCTCCGGCTCGAGCCGTGGCAGGCGGGGCGCATCGTCCACGTCCGCTTCTGCTACGCGACCGGGGACGCGGCCGGCCAGAACATGACGACGGCGTGCACGTGGCGCGCCTGCCAGTGGATCGAGGAGGCCGTCGCCCGCGTGCCGGGCATCGAGATCGTCTACTCGGGGATCGACGGCAACGCCAGCGGCGACAAGAAGGTGACGGCCGCGAACCACCTCGGCGGCCGCGGCACGCGCGTCACCGCCGAGTGCTGGATCGACCGGGCGACGATGGCGGACGTCCTCAAGACGACCCCCGAGGGATGCTCCACGGCCACGCCATCGGGACGAGCGGCGGGATCCAGAGCGGCATCTTCGGCTACACGGTCAACGCGGCCAACCTCGTCGCCGCGGTGTTCGTGGCCACCGGCCAGGACATCGCGTGCGTCCACGAGTCCGGCTCGGCGATCTTCGCGCTCGACGCGGACGGGGACGGCGTGCGCGCGACGATGATCCTGCCGAGCCTCGTCGCCGGCACGGTCGGCGGCGGCACCGCGCTGCCCGCCCAGCGCGACGCGCTGGAGGCGATGGGCTGCGCCGGACCGGGCCGGATCGAGAAGCTGGCCGAGATCGTGCGCGGCTTCGCGCTCGCGCTCGACCTGTCCACGCTGGCGGCGATCGTCGGCGGGCAGTTCGCCGACGCGCACGAGCGGCTCGGCCGCAACCGCCCGGTCCGCTGGCTCACCGCCGACGACCTCGCGCCCGCGCTCCTCCAGCCGATGTTCGACGAGCCGGTCGCGCGCGTCGAACCGCTCGACGTCGAGATGGGGACGAGCATCCTCTCGAGCAGACCGCGCGCGGCCTCGGAGGCCAGAAGCTCGTCGGTCCCTTCCCGCTGCGCGTGCACTGCGCCGAGCGGACGGTCGACGTCGTCGTCAAGGCCAAGCCGCTCGACAGCGAGGCGATCCTCGAGGCGAACAAGGTGGCCTCGCTGTGCGGCGGCGAGCTGGCGCGCCAGTACGCGCGCTGGCGCGAGCTGACCGGCCTCAAGGACTCGCACACGCGCGAGCTGGCGGTCTACCGCAGCGAGGAGCCGGCGCTGCGCGCGCTCCTCCTCACGTACGGCGTTCACGAGGATCCCGCGCGCGAGGCGTACGTCGTCGTGCTGGAGCGCCTCGAGGACGCGTCGGTCGTCCTGCGCGACACCGCCGACGACCCCGTCCGGGTGGACGCCGGAGCGCGTCGACGCCGCGCTGCACGGGATCGCCGCCGTCCACGGGCGCTGGCTCGGCCGCGAGCAGGAGCTGCTGGCCCAGGGCTGGCTCGGCCGCGTGCTGACCACCGACGACGTCGTGGCGATGCAGGACCTGTGGTCGGCGCTGGCCGACCACAACGCGGCCGAGTACCCGCAGTGGGTCGACCCGCTGTCGCTCGTGCGGCTGCGCGACGCGCTCGCCGGCCACGGCCGCTCGAGGCGCGCGATGGACTCGATGCCCCGCACGCTCGTCCACGGCGACTTCAACCCGCGCAACATCGCGCGGCGGCGCGAGACCGGCGAGCTCGTCGCCTACGACTGGGAGCTGGCCACCCTCCACGTGCCGCAGCGCGACCTCGTCGAGCTGCTCGCGTTCGTCCTTGAGCCCGGCGTCGACGCGGCCCGGGTCGACCGGCACCTCGAGGCCCACCGGGCGGCGGTGGAGGAGGCGGCGGGCGAGGCGCTCGACCCCGACGTGTGGCGGCGCGGCTACAAGCTCGCGCTGCGCGACTTCGCGATCACCCGCCTCCAGCTCTACCTCATGGGCCACGTCCACCGCGAGTACCGCTTCCTCGAGCGGGTGGTGCCCGCGGTCAAGCGGCTGCTCGACCTCGAGACCGAGCGCGACGCGCTAGCGCGCGGGCAGGTGCTCGAGGACCCGGTCTAGCGTCTCGTCGACCGAGAGGCCCGAGCCGTCGACGCGGTGCACGGGGATCCGCGCGCCGAGGACGTCGAGCGCGCCCGCGTAGATCTGGCGCAGGCCCTCGAGCGCCGACGCGTGCTCGTGCAGCTCCGAGGAGGGGGCGTCGCGCGTCGCCGAGCGGCGCAGCGCCTCCTCCGGCGGGACGTCGATCAGCACGACGGCGTCGGGCATCGTCGTCTGGAAGCGCCGCGCGCACTCGGCCAGCAGGTCGTCGTGCGAGCGCGTGAAGACGCCGGCGACCTCGTGGGGCAGCTCCCAGAACGTCGTGTCCTGCCCGAGCCGTGCGGCCACCCGCGCGTGCCAGTCGAGCGTCGCGTCGAGCGCGTTCGGGGGGCCGCCGGCCAGGTGCTCGCGCAGCCGCGGCTCGACGGTCGCGCCGTCGAGCGCGGCGCCGAGCATGCGCGCGTAGAGCGCCCCGTAGGCGAGCGAGTCGACCATCGCGTGGCGGTCGCTGACGAGCACGCGCGGGGCGTACGCGTCGACCATCGCCCGTTCGACGAGGCCGAAGAGCGTCATCTGGAGGTAGAGCATCGCCATCTTCAGCTCGCGCAGCTGGAGCGCGTCGGCGGCCAGCGACACCGCGTGGAGCTGCCGCGACAGGCCGGAGAGCGGCGCGTTCGGCCCCTCGTGGAAGATCGGCGAGTGCAGCGTCGCGACATCGCCCTCGACGCCGCGCCGCTCGCGCAGCCGCCGGACGACGCTCGTCTTCCCGGTCCCGTCGATCCCGACGATCGCGAGCCGGAACGGCGCCGTCACGCGCCGGCCCCGACCCCGGCGGCGGCGGTGCGCGCGACGATGCGCTCCCAGCCGTCGGGGTCGCTCCAGAACACGCGGTCCTTGACCTGCGGCGGGCGGTTGCCCGCCTCCACACGCCGCTCCCACTCGAGCAGGAAGGCGTCCGGCGCGGTGACGTGCAGCTGCGGCGCCGCGAGCGCGCCGCGCTCGCGCGCCGCACGGTAGCCGGGCGCCACCTGCCCGAGCCGCCCATCGTACGCGCGGGTGAACGCCTCGGCCTCCGTCTCGAGCATCGGCGTGCGCGGGGCGAGCGCCACCTCGTACCGCGGCGCCGCGGCGCCGTCGCCGAGGCGCGGCGTGGCGTTGTGGGCGTCGATCCCCGTGTCGCCGCACGCCGCGGCCAGCGCCCGCACGACGTGCGACTCGCGCAGGTTCTCGCCGGCCGCCGACGACGTCACGTTGCGCCCGGCGTACTCGACCCGCGGCACCCCGCCCAGCGAGCCGACGACGCGGATCACGTCGCCGACGGCGTAGCGCGAGAAGCCGCCGACGTGCGTGAGCAGCACGTGGTACTCGCCGCCCTCCTCCAGCTCGTCGAACAGCAGCGTCGCCGCGTCGGGCGCGAGCGCCTCGTCCGCGGGCACGAACTCGTAGAAGACGCTGGAGACGACGAGCGGGCCCGCGGTCGGGTGGCGGTCGAGCGGCAGCCCGATCGGGCCCTCCGATGCGGCGACCGGCGCGGGGTGGACGCGCACGCCGGGGCCGAACTCCTCGCGCAGGCGGGGCAGGTAGAGCGTCGCCAGCCCGGTCGGCCAGCACACGATCACCTCGATCGACGGCCAGATGTCGCCCGGCCGGAGCGTCCCGTGGTAGGCCGCGAGTCGCTCCAGCTCGGCGGCGCGCTCCGGGTTCGGCGCCCCGTGCGGCTTGCCGCCCAGCGTGCCGTCGTGGATCTCGCGCACGATGTCCGGCCACCAGCGGTCGATGAGCCACGGCCACGCCGCGACCTGCGCCGGGTTGATGCCGACGACGGCGCGCAGGTCGTGCTCGGCGGCGATGCGGGTGCGGTGGTACAGCCGCTCGAGGGTGTCGCGCGTGACGAGATCCTCGGGCAGGTCCCCCCACGGCCCCTTCGTGCCGGGCTCGTAGAAGCCCGGCCCGAAGCGCGCGTAGTCGAGCTGGCTGGCGCCGAGGTGCGGCCGGCCGCTGGCCGTCGTCGCCGTCTGCGCGCCGGGGTCGTGCTTGAGGCTGAACGTCGCGGTTTCGGCGACGACGTCGGGGTGGTGCTCGATGACGCCGGCGAAGGCCGCGAACAGGAACGGCAGGAAGCAGTCGCGCACGAAGCCCGGCGTGACCGGGATCTTCTTGTGGGCGCCCGTGCTGCCGCTGCTCGTGAAGAACGCGAGCGGGTCGTCGGCCGTGAGGACGCCCGACTCGCCCTCGGCCGCGCGGGCGATCCACGGCTCGAACGCGTCGTAGCCGCCGATCGGCACGGCGGCCCGGAAGTCGTCGACCGTGCGGATGCGCTCGAACCCGTGCTCGCGCCCGAACGCCGTGCCGGCGTTGGCCTCGATCGCCGTGCGCAGGACGCGGTCCTGCGCCTCGCGCGCTTCGCCGAGCGCGTCGACGATCCGCTGGCGCTGCCCGAAGACGTTGCTCAGGTACTCCTCATGGGCCATGGTGGGGCTCCTTGTCGACGGCGACGAGCGCGGCGAAGAGCCGCAGTCGCTCGCTGTCACGGGGGTCGGTGCCGACGCGGGCGTGAAGCCACGGCGGCTCCGGCGCGGGGTCGTGGGTCAGCTCGAGGGTGGCGCCGGGGGGAAGGTCGCCCGCCAGCGCCGCCTCGCAGACGGCGTGGTTGAGGTGGACGAGGTGCTCCTGCCACGACATCCGATCGACGTCGAGGTGCAGGCGGCGGTGCGGGCCGCCGTCCGCGCCCGGGACGCGCACGCGCACCGGCTCGCCGAGCGCGGGAACCGGAGCCTCGCCCTCGAACGCGCGCAGCAGCAGGCGCAGCGCCTGGTAGTCGTCGGGGCGGCCGGGGCCGAACCACGCGGCGCCTCCGCCACGCGCCACGTGGTCGGGCCGGTGGCGCGCGGCGAGGTGGCCCGGATCGCCGGCGAGGAACAGCGTGCGCGTGAGGCTCGCCGTCCACCCGGCGGCCTGCTCGGCGTCGAGCGCGAGCGCGAAGGCGAGCGCGCCCTCGACGTACGCCGCGAGGTCGACCTCGCGCAGGACGGCGACGACGGCCTGGTCGCCGAGCTCGCCCATCGCCGCGAGGCGGGCGGCCAGCTCATGCTGGAGGACCTCCTGGGCGATCACGGCAGGAACACCTCGTCGAGGAGGTTGCCCTTCGGGACCGGCTTGTGGCGCTCGTTCAGGGACACCGTGAGCCGGTACGGGTCGACGTAGCCGCCGTCGGCCCGCTTCGTCTTTAGGAACGCCCGGTAGGCGTCGTCGTCGACGCGCTCGGTGCCGTTCTCGATCAGCCTGACCGCTCGCTGGAGCTGCTTGCGCAGCACGTCGGGGCTGAACGACGCGGGGGACTCGCGCGTCAGCACGGCGATGAAGTAGAGCCGCAGCCCGAGCCAGAACGCCTCCTCCTCGAAGTCGGAGAGCGCCCGGTCGGCCAGTGCGTCGACCGTGTGGCTCTCCCACCCGCCGTGCCGGCTCGACTTGATCGAGCCGTCGAGCGGCACGCGCCCGAGCGAGAGCCGCGTCACGCTCGCGCCGAACGCCGTGAGCAGGTGGTCGAGCAGGACGTGGTCGGGGTCGAGCTCGCGGTCGTAGGCGAGCAGGATCCGGTCGTAGTCGCCCACCATCGGCAGGAGCTGGCGCAGCGAGCAGATCAGGTAGTTGGCCTGGCCGTCGGCGCCGACCGCGCGGCGCAGCGGCACGCCCCTGTCGGTGGCGTCGAGGTAGACGGGCCCGCCGTAGCGGCGGTGGTCGAGGCACAGGCCGCGCTCGGCGAGCGCCGCGACGACGTCCTCGACGCTCATCCCGGGCGGCTCGTTGATCGCCAGGCCGGGGTCGTACAGGTTCAGCCGCGCAAACTGCTCCTGCCAGATCCCGATCAACCGCTGCGACGCGGGGTGGACGTAGCCGTCGCGCTCGACCGCCTCGAGGTACGGCTGCAGGTCGGCGAAGGGCGCCTTGGCCCGCTCGGCGTGCATCCGGACGTACGGCGCGCTCAGCTCGAGGTCGCTCCAGCCCGCGTAGTCGGCGTCCGGCCCGAGCGTGCGATCCAGGTACTCCCAGTACTCCAGCGTCTGGGCCGTCACGTTGTGCGGTCGCAGGTTCCACAGGTAGGTGACGTTCCAGCGTCTGGGCCGTCACGTTGTGCGGTCGCAGGTTCCACAGGTAGGTGACGTCGGCCAGGCGCGACGTGCTCCTGTAGAGGACGTCGAGCCACAGCAGACCCTTGACGTGGCTGGGCGTCAGGAGCTTCGTCGGCGTGATGACGATCGGGGCGAGCAGCAGGCGCAAGCCGGTATCCGTAGCGGACGCTCCCCGCCCCCACAAGCAGGGACCGCAATGCTTAGAGTTCGCCCCCGGTGACGCCGCTGCTCCGCAGGACCGCCCTCCTCGCCTGGCGCCACCCGCGCCGGCTGCTCGCCGCGGGCGTCGCGGTCGCCGTCGTGGCCGGCGTGTTCGGCTTCGGCGTCACGGAGCGGCTCGCGCCCTACGGGGCGACCGATCCGGCCTCGGAGAGCACGCGGGCCGACGAGCGGCTCGAGCGCGCCACGGGCCACACGACGACGGCCGACGCCGCCGCCGCGGCGCGGGCGCCGGCGCGGGCCGCCGCGGCCGCGCGCCTGCTGCGCGCCGACCCCGCCGTCGCGCTCGTCTCCGACGCCCGCGCCTCGCGCGACGGCCGCACCGCCTACGTCGCCGCGAGCTTCCGCCGCGACGCCGACGTCGTCGAGACCGTCGACCGCCTGCGCGACGGGCCGCTCGGCAGCGCGCCGGGGGTCGTGCTCGGCGGCCAGGCGGTGATCGACCGCACCGTCACCGAGGTCACCGGCGAGGACCTCGCGCGCGCCGAGCTGATCGCGCTGCCGATCCTCTTCCTGCTGTCGTTCCTGCTCTTCCGCAGCGTCGTCGCCGCGCTGCTGCCGCTGCTGGTGGCGATCGTGACGATCCCGCTCGCGTTCTTCGCGATGCGGCTGGTCAACGAGGCGGTGAGCCTGTCGGTCTTCGCCGTGAACCTCGTCACCGGGCTCGCGCTCGGCCTGGCCATCGACTACTCGCTGCTCGTCGTCTCGCGCTACCGCGAGGAGCTGGCGCGGCACGGCCCCGGGCCGGAGGCGCTCGTGGCGACCGTCGCCGCCGCCGGGCGGACCGTCATGTTCAGCGCGTTCACCGTCGCCGCCGCGCTCGCCGCGCTGCTCGTCTTCCCCCAGAAGTTCCTGTACTCGATGGGGGTCGGGGGCGCGCTCGTGGCACTGCTGTCGGCGGCGTCGGCGCTCCTGCTCCTGCCTGCGCTGCTGGCGCTGCTCGGCTCGCGCGTGAACGCCCTGGCCCCGCGCCGGCTCCAGCGCGCGGCCGACGCCGAGGCGCGCGGCGAGGACCGCGGCGGCTGGTATCGGCTGTCACGGTGGGTGATGCGCCGCCCGGCGCCGGTGGCCGTCGCGTGCGCGGTCCTGCTCGTCGCGCTCGCGCTGCCCGTGTCGCGGATGGAGCTGACGTTCGTCGACGCCGGGGTGCTGCCGAAGGACGTCGAGGCGCGGCAGGCGTCGGACGCCCTGACCAGCGGGTTCGGGGCGGGCCGCACGTCGCCGGTCGTGGTCCTCGCCGAGGCGGGCGACCGGGAGGAGGCGAACCGCGTCGTGCGGGATCTCCGCGGGCTCGACGGCGCCCGCCAGGTCGCGGCGCAGCCCGTGGGCGAGGGGAGCTGGCGGATCGACGTGTTCGCATCGGCCGACCCGCGCAGCGAGGAGGCCGAGCGGCTCGTGGAGGACGTGCGGGCGCTCGACACCCCGGTGCCGATCCAGGTGACCGGCCGCACCGCCGCGTTCGTCGACCAGAAGGCCTCGCTGCGCGACCACCTGCCGCTCGCGCTCGGGGTGCTCGCCGGCACCACGCTCGTGCTGCTCTTCGCACTGACCGGGTCGGTCCTGCTGCCGTTCGCCGCGCTGCTCATGAACGCGTTGACCATCGGCGCGGCGTTCGGCCTCGTCGT
This sequence comes from Solirubrobacteraceae bacterium, assembly GCA_030447275.1. GTDB lineage: Bacteria > Actinomycetota > Thermoleophilia > Solirubrobacterales > Solirubrobacteraceae > CADCVT01. The sequence continues at coordinate 80,698 of JAUJPF010000010.1, forward strand.
GCTCGTGTTCCAGGACGGGCGGCTCGAGGGGCTGCTCGGCTTCGAGGCCAGGGGCGCGCTCGAGTCGCTCCAGCCGCCGGTGCTCTTCGCGCTGGCCTTCGGGCTGTCGACCGACTACGGCGTGTTCCTGCTCGACCGCATACGCGAGCTGCGCGCCGGCGGCGCGGGCGAGCGCGAGGCGGTGGCGCTCGCGCTCCAGCGCACCGGCCGCACGGTGACCGCTGCCGCGCTGCTCGTCTGCGTGGCGATCGGCGCGCTCGGCGCGTCGAGCATCGTCTTCGTCAAGTGGCTCGGGATCGGCACCGCCGCCGCCGTGCTGCTCGACGCGACGATCGTCCGCGCGCTGCTGGTGCCCGCCCTGCTCGGCGTGCTCCAGCGCCGCACGTGGTGGGCGCCGCGCCCGCTGCGGGCGCTGCACGCGCGGTTCAGCGGCGCGGCCGATGCCCCCCGAACTCGATGATCTGCTGGAACGTCGGCCGGTTCTGCCACGGCGACGGCGGCACCGCGACGGCGCCGGCCGTGACGTACTCGGTCTGATCGCAGGTCCGCGGGCCCTCCACCGGGCACGTCGCCGTCAGCTTGACCTCGTCGACGCTGCCGACGCGGTACTTGCCCTTGACCTGCTCGGCCGCGTCGCGCAGGGCGCCGGCGACGACCTCGCGGCACGCCTTCATCCGGCCGCGTCCGCAGTACACGCGCGAGTGCGGCCCGGCCATGCGCCGGCGGCCGCGCACGAGCTGGCGCAGGTCCTTGTCGACGTAGGAGAACCAGCCGGAGCCCCAGGCGTTGCCGTTCTCCGGCGGCGGCCTGCCGATCGACGCCTGCTGACGGATCTCCTCGAGCACGTCGTCGCCCAGGACGGGCGAGAACATGCGCTCGACGAGGATCGGCCAGAACGCGTCCATGAGCGCGACCGCGCCGGAGTGCTCGTAGACGTTGTCGCCATCGACGTCGCGGCGGTGCGAGCCTGCGCGCGCCCACGCCGTCATCTGCGCGGCGAGCTGCTGCACGGCGGGGTCGCGATGGCCGCGCAGCACGCGGTTGATGACCGGCCACAGCTCCTGCCCGCGCGGGTCGATCGTCGCGCCGAGCGCCATGATCCGCGTCAGCTCGACGAGGTCGATCTTCCCGCCGCGGCGCAGGGCGCGCTTGACCGGGTCCTCGAGGATCTCCATGCGGTGCACGGACCCGAACGTCCACTGGTCGTCGGCCGCGCGCCAGCCCGGGGCCTGCTTGTTGTTCCAGTTCGTGAAGTAGCCGCGCTTGGGGTTGACGCCCTTCGGCGCGGCCTCGAACGGCAGGCGCTCGGCGAGGTTGCGCTCGGCGTCGAAGCCGCGCCAGTCCCATTCACCGGTGCCCCACGCCGGCAGGTTGTGGTCGACGCCGCGGGCGCGACGCGGGTACCACCCCGACTGGATGTAGGCGATGTCGCGGTCGTCGGCGTAGAACCAGTTGAAGGCGAAGTTGATCTTGTCCATCGTCTGCTGGAAGGAGGCGGCATCGGTGACCTCTCCGCCCGACAGGCGCTTGAAGGCGATCGCCGAGTCCAGCTCGTGCTTGTAGGTGGAGCGCGCCTCGGCGATGGCGATGGGGTGACCGCCCACGGTGGCGAAGCTCTGCACCGGGCCGTGCACCGACCGCAGGACCTCCATCTTCACGGTGCGGGGCTGCCGCCCGGACGCACTGCTCGGGACCGACCGGATGTTCAGCTGGTGCACGCGCTGGACGAACGGCACGCACCGTCCCTTGTACAGGTAGTGCCGGGACTGGAGCGTCGGCGCGCTGCCGTCGGGCTCGCACAGACGCTCGGCGAACTCGTCGACGTTGTCGCTGTACGCGGTCGTCGCGCTCCAGGCGTAGTCGGGCCCGCGGCCGATGAGGATGTAGAGCGAGATCCCCGGGAACGTGGCGCCGCGGGCGCTGAAGCCCGGCCCGTGCAGATCCATCTCCATCAGGATCTGCGGCGAGAAGTAGCCGACCTGCGGCCCCATGACCGCGATCGGCTTGCCCGACTTGGTGCGGTTCGCGTTGACCAGCAGCGCGTTCGACATCGAGTCGGGCAGCGGCAGGCCGTTCTGCACCAGATCGACGATTCCCGGGACGACGGTCCCGACGGCCGCGCCCCCGCTGGCGTCGTTGGAGACGATCGGGTCGCGGTCGGCCAGCGTGTCCGCGTCGATCCGGGCGACCGAGCGCGGATCGACCTTGCCCTGAGGATCGAACGGGAAGCGCTCGGTGACGGTGACCGGCGCCTCCGGCTCCTCGCGGTCGCGGAAGTCGCGGAACGAGCGCGCGGCCTTGAGCCGCCCGCGCCTGGTGTTGCCGAAGCGCTGCCTCAGCGCGGCCAGGATCTCGGCGTTCTGCGCCTCGGCGCCGCCGCCGCGGCCGAAGATGCCGCCGATGAGGCTGGCGATCGCCACCGTGTCCGTCGGCTTCCAGTCGGCGGGGTTGCGCCCGAGGGCCGGGTACTCGCCGGGCAGCTTCGACGGGTCACGGCGCGCCTCGGCGATGTACGCGTTGATGCCGTCGACGTACGAGAGCAGGTCCTGGCGGAGCAGCTCGCCCTCGGCGCCGTTGGCGCGGACGCCGGATTCGATCATCTCCTGGAGCTCCTCCTCGCTGTAGTCCGCGGACTTGAGCTGGAGGGCGTCGGCCTTGAGGTTCGCGTCGTCGGCGCCGGGCCCGACGAGCTCCGAGAGCCTCGCGCGCCCGGTGTGGCGCAGGATGTCCATGAGGAAGAGGCGGTCCTGCGCCGAGGCGTAGCCGGCGCCGAACGTCACGTCCTGGCGCGTCGCGCCGAAGACGTGAGGCACGTTGAACGCGTCGCGGACGATCTGCACGCCGGGGCGCGGGGACGCGGTGCCCGCCTCCTGGCCCGGCGCGACGCCGAACGTCGCCGGCTTGAAGAGCCGGTCGAGGTCGGCGAGCTGGAGCCCCGGTGCGGCCCCGACCAGCCCCTGGTACATGCCGAGCTGGTCGAGGAAGGACTTCGGGGTGGTCCGGTTGGCCTGGAAGGCCCCGACCTCGGCCGCGTTCGCGGTCTCGCCCTGGCCGGCGGGGAGGATGGTGCGCACGCCGCCGAAGTCCGGCGCCTGCACGCGGGGATCCTGCGCGGCGGCCGGGACGGCGGCGGCGAGCGCGAGCACGACGACGAGGAGGAGCGAGGCGAGGACCGGGAGGCGCATGGCCCACATGATGCACACGGGCCCGCGCCCGCACGCCACCTGCCCGCTGCGAGACTCCCGACCGATGCCGGCGCTGCCCGCCTCCCTTCGCCGTCTCGTGCCCGACCGCGTGCGCGACCACGTCGCGCTGCGCGCCGTGTCAGTCGGCCTCGGGATCATCCCGCCGCGCGCGCTGCACTCCGACGAGGACGTCGCGCTGCTCGCGTCGCTGGCCCGCGATGCGTCGCGCGTCGTGGAGATCGGCGTCTACGAAGGAGCGTCGGCGCTCGTCGTGTGCGACGTGCTCGACGCCTCGGCCGAGCTGCACCTGATCGACCCGTTCGGCGAGCAGCCGGGGGCGCTGCGCCGCGGCTGGGCGGCGACCGAGTGGGCGACCCGCCGGGCGGTCGGCCGGCGCTGCCGTGCGGCGTCGGCGCCGCGGGTGGTCTGGCACACGGCGTTCAGCGCCGATGTCGCGCGGGCGTGGCCGGGGACGCCCGTCGACCTCGTGTTCGTCGACGGCGACCATCTCGAGCCGGGCGTGCGGCTCGACTGGGACCTCTGGCATCCGTTCGTCGGCGCCGGCGGGCACGTGCTGTTCCACGACGCGCGCCTCGGGCAGCCGGGCGGGCGCGGGCTGCCCGGGCCGACCGCGGTCGTCGACGCGCTCTTCCGCGGCCCGGCGGCGGTGCCGGGGTGGGAGATCGCCGAGGAGGTCGACCGCTGCGTCGCCCTGCGCAGGAGCGCCGCCGGCTAGGCGGGGACGGCCGTCGCCGCCAGCGCGTCGCGCCGGCACGCGTACGACTCGACGCGCACGACGCGTTCGTCGCGCAGCCGGTAGACCCAGAAGAGCGGCGAGTCGGACAGCGCGGCGCGCGAGACGACGCGCAGGCGCCCGCAGACGACGACCTGGTCACCGACCGCCTCGCAAGTGTGCAGCGTCGGCTCGATCCGCACCCCGGCGCTGCGCATGCGCTCGAGGTAGCCGCGCATCGCGTCGGTGCCGTGGATGACGTGGGACGCCGCGACGTCGGGCGACGGAACCCACTCGCAGTCCTCGTGGAGGTGGTCGAGCGTCGCGAGCGGACCGTCGGAGGCGAACGCCGACCACAGCGCGTTGACCTGATCGACGCTCGTCATGGACCGAGTCTGCCTACGGCCGCCGGCGATTGCCACTCGCGTGGCCGTTCGGGCGCGTAAGCCGTGTGAAATCGAACCAGCCCTGCCGCTACCATTTCCCGCCGCTCGCGGATGTGGCGGAATTGGCTCATCCGCACTCGGCGCGCTACCCTCTGCGCCCGTACTCGCCGCTATCGTCTAGGGGACTAGGACGCCGCCCTCTCACGGCGGAAACCGGGGTTCGAATCCCCGTAGCGGTACCTCTCAAAGGCCCTGCTGGCGACCGGCCTTTTGGTCTGGAACGCGAGGCCGACTGGCGACCGTCGGGTACCTCGACCCCCGTTTGCTCCCGCGACCCTCGACGTGTGCGTCCGGCCCGCGCGCAATCGTGCTGGAGCAAAGACCCTTCGTGGCCCACCGAACCTGAGGAGCGGCAGTGGCTAGCACGTACAGCCAGATCAAGCAGCTGGAGGAGAGCGTCGGCCAGTACAAGGCGGACGCGAATGTCGAATGGTCCGTCGGCAAGATCGCCAACGCTCTCATCGAGCAGGCGAAGCAAGACAAGCCGGACAACATCGTGCTCGGCGCCATCGATCCGTTTGAACCGGGGCCGAACGAGCGATACATCTCCGGGCAGACCGCGGGCGGCGTGCGCGCCGTGCTCGCCCAGGTCGCGACCGCGGTCAAGCCTCCTCCCAGCTTCGGGCTCGTCTAGCCCGACCCCGGGGTCGTCCGCGGCCCCATGCGCCTCTTCGCCGCCGCGACGACCCTGCTGCTCTCCCCGGCCGCCGCGCAGGAGCCGGCGCCGCTGGGCACCACGCACAGACTCCAAACCGTGGGCGCGCGGGCGGGTGGACCGCGTGGACGGAGATGTACAACGAGGGCGGTACGGCGTCGCCCTTCGCGCGCCGGACGGCTCGGTGACGCGCCCCACGCTCCCGAAGGCGAACAGCCAGCTCGACCTCGGGATCGACGGCGGCGGCAGGGTCGTCACCTCGTCCTCCTCGTGGTGCCCCCTAAGCGCGTTCACGCGGACGAACCGGCTCACCGCCTGCGGCGAGGGCGGCTGAGGAGTCGACGTCGGCGAACCGCAAATCGTGCCACGCGTTACACCGGTTCCTGTGGCGTCAGTTCTATGGGCGTCAGCGATGGCGACCGCGTCCGCGGCGAGTCGGAGACGCGCAGCATCGAGCAGATCGCGCAGCGGCTCGTGGAGATGCAGCGCGAGCTCGACGCTCGACCGCCGGTCCACCCGCATTCGGGCGACGAGCGGCACGGGACGAGCGCGCTCCCGCCCGCAGCCGCCACGACCGCTAGCCGCGCTTCGTACAGTGGATCGGCGTGCCCGCCGTGCCGCAAGACGTGGTGCGCGTCGTTGCCGAGGACAGCCGCCTCGCCGCGCACCTGACCGCCGAAGAGCTCGCCGCCGCGACCCAGCATCTCGTCGCCGCGGCGCTCCGGCTGCCCGAGGGCGAGTGGCGCGTCGATCATCCGCTCGGGTCGACGCCCGGCGACCTCGGCTTCCTCGTCGTCGACGGCTCGCTCTGTCGCGACGTGCGCGTCGGGCGGCACGTCTGCGCCGAGCTGCTCGGCCCCGGCGACGTGCTGCGGCCGTGGGACGGCAACGACGGCTTGGAGGGGCCGATCCGTCACGACGCCGCGTGGCGCGTGCTCCAGCCGGCGCGGCTCGCGGTGCTCGACGTGCACTTCGCCGCCGCCGCCGGGCGGTTCCCGCCGTTCGTCGCCGAGCTGATGAGCCGCACGCTGCGCCGCTCGCGCGACCTCGCGGTGCTGCTCGCGATCGGGTCGATGCCGCGGCTCGACGCGCGGCTGCTCGCCGCGCTCTGGCATCTCGCCGACCGCTGGGGCCGCGTCGGCCACGACGGGACGCTGCTGCCGCTGCGCCTCACGCACGAGACGCTCGCCGGCGTCGTCGGCGCGCAGCGCCCGTCGGTCACCACCGCGCTGCGCGCGCTCGAGCGACGCGGCGCCGTGCGCCGCGAGGCCGGCGGCGGGTGGCTGCTGCTCGGCGATCCGCCGGGCGACGCGGAGCGCGCGCTGGCCGAGCCCGCGCACGCGCTGCGCTGAACCGGCGCGCACGCCCCGCGCAGGGTCTACGGTCGCGGCGCGATGCGTCGAACCGTCCTGCTCGTCCTCGTCCTCGTCTGCGCGGTCGCCGTCCCGGCGGCCCCGGCGTCCGGCGCCGTCACCGCGACGCGCAGCGCCAAGAAGGTCGCCCGCGCGATGCTCGCCAAGCCGCGCCTGCTCGTGCGTGCGCGGTTCCTCAAGCTCCCGCCCCAGGGCCGTCCCGTCGCGGTCTCGACGACGAAGCTCGCGGGCTTCCCGCGCCACCGCCGCTCGTTCGCGGCGCTGAGCACCGGCGACGCGACGCTCCTCGACGACCCCGACGAGCAGGACGACCTCTCGACCGACAACGGCGGCGCTCCCCACCGCGGCGCGGCCGTCGACGCCGTCGTGCTGCGCCTCGACCTGCGCGCGCCGCGCCGCGCGAACTGCCTGTCGTTCGCGTTCCGCTTCCTGTCCGACGAGTACGACGAGTTCGTCGACACCGAGTTCAACGACGCGTTCGTCGCCGAGCTCGGCCGGCTGTCGTGGCGGAGCGACCCGGCGGACCCGCGGATCCGCGCGCCGCGCAACTTCGCACGCGACCGCAACCGGCTTCCCATCAGCGTCAACGGCTCCGGGGACTTCGCCGGGACGTCGGCGCGCGCGGGCGGCACGACCTACGACGGCGCGACGCGCACGCTGCGCGCGCGCAAGCGGGTCAGGCCGGGCCGCCGCCAGCGCCTCTACCTGTCGATCTTCGACCAGGGCGACCACCAGTACGACTCGACCGTCGTCCTCGACCGCCTGACGATCGAGCGCCGGCGCTCCTGCCGCACCGGCCGCTAGGCGCGAAGCGCCGCTCAACGCCGCCCGGATGGCGGCGGTCGTCTCAGATCTGCGGGCCGGATGCCCGCAGGGGCTACCTACCTGCCGCCGCCGGGCTGCCAGAGCGGCTCGTCGGCGTCGCCGTTGGCCCCGCGGCTGAGGATGAACAGCAGGTCCGAGAGCCGGTTGAGGTAGCGGACGACCTCGGGGTTCGCGTCGTCGACGAGCAGCGCACGGCGCTCGGCGCGGCGGCACACCGTGCGGCAGACGTGGAGCTGCGCCGCCGCCGGCGTCCCGCCGGGGAGCAGGAACGAGCGCAGCGGCTCGAGCGTCGCGTTGACCTCGTCGCAGCGCTCCTCGAGCCACGCGGTCTGCTCGGCGGTCGCGCGCAGCCGGTCGTCCGAGCGGCCCGGGACCGACAGGTCGGCGCCGAGGTCGAAGAGGTCGTTCTGCACGCGGCGCAGCCACGCCGCGTAGTCCGGCGGGAGGCCGGCGGTGTTGAGCGCGACGCCGATGTGGCTGTTCAGCTCGTCGATCTCGCCGTAGGCCTCGATGCGCGGATGCGTCTTCGGCACCCGGCTCATGTCGCCGAGATGGGTCTCGCCGTCGTCGCCGAGGCGCGTGTAGATCTTCGTCAGGTTCACCCGTCCCACGGGCGGTAGGATGCCACTCCACATAGCCCAGGGTCGGTGAGTGGGGGAAGTCCGGTGAGACGCCGGCGCGGACCCGCCACTGTGATCGGGGGTGCCCACCGCACGACGCGCAGAGCGCGTCAGCCACCGGAAGGCCGTCGGCCGTCCGGGAAGGCGCGGCCGGGTCGATCCCGCAAGCCAGGAAGCCCATCCCGACCTCCAAGCCAGACAACCCTCGCGGAAAGGGGTGGCTCCTCCATGAAGTTCATCAATGCCCTCGTGGCCGCTGCCGTGCTCTCGGCCCTCGCGGCCGCGCCCGTCCAGGCCGACACCGTCGACGTCCGGATCGAAGGCGACGGCGTCAGCCTGCAGAGAACCGTCGAAGTCCCGACCGGCGGCGAGGTGTTCTCCGGCTGTCCGTACGACACCGCCGCCGGCGCCATCGAGGTCGCGACCGAAGGCAACTGGGACCGCTCCTCGTTCACCTCCACGATCCTCGGCGAGAGCCACACCTACACCGAGCGCGACTACTGGAACTTCTGGTACGAGCGTGAGCCCTCCCAGCAGGGGATCTGCTCCCAGGCGATCCAGGACGGCGACGAGGTGCTGATGATCGTCCAGCGCGAGGACCGCAGCGGCAATCCCGCCGTCTTCCCGCTCTTCATCACGTCGTCGCCCGCGTCGGTCGAGCGCGGCCAGGAGGCGCAGGTGACGGTCGTCGAGCATCGCTACAGCTACGCGAGCCCTGGGTCGGCGAAGGTCCGGGCGGAGGGCGCGACCGTGTCCGGCTGCGGGTCGAGCGCCACGACGGGGGCCGACGGCGTCGCGACGATCACCTGCGCCGAGTCGGGGAACGCCGAGCTGCGCGCGTCCAAGCCGCAACGCGCGCGCTCGCAGCGCGTGCCGCTCGTCGTGACCGAGCCCGGTCAGCCTGCGCCGCCGCCGCCGCCGCCGCCCGCGCAGCAGCAGGAGCGCCGGCCGTGCTTCACCAACGGAGCCGACGGCCGCTGCGGCACGCGTGACCTCCAGGCCCCGATCGCGCTGATCACGAGCATCCGCACCAACGCGCGGTTCGGCCGGCGCTCGGCGCCGCGCCTGCTGCGCGGCACGGCGGGCATCCTCGGCGCGAACGAGCTGCTCCCCGACGGCAGCGGGATCCTCATGATCAAGCTCCGGCTGACCCGTGTAGCCGGCGGCCGCTGCTCGACGTGGAGCTCGCGCACCGAGCGGTTCGTTCCCCGCCGCTGCGGCGCCGAGAACGGCTTCTGGTTCAAGGTCGCGACGACGCCGGACTGGGACTACCTGCTGCCGGCGCGCCTCGGCCGCGGCCGCTACGTCCTGGACGCCGACGCCATCGACCGCGCGGGCAACCGGCTCCGGATCCGGCGGCGCGGCGAGAACCGGGTCGTCTTCCGTGTCCGCTAGGGCCCTCACCGCCCTCCTCGTGGTCGTCGCGGTCGCGCTCGGCGCGGCCGCGCCGCCCGAGGCCTCCGACGCGGCCGGGCCGCGGGTGCGGGCGATGGTCGTCGGGCGGTCCGGAGACGTCGTCGCGGGCGTGAAGCGCGTCCGCCTCGACGCCTTCCGCCACCGCCGCTGCCGGATCCGCGCCGGGCTGCCGCTCGGTGCCCTGCAGTTCCTGCGGATGCCGTACCGGTCTCGCGGCGGATGCGACGCGCTGTACGTCTTCCAGGTCGGCCGCTCGCGCGCGTTCGGCCAGCAGGGGTGGGTGTACAAGGTCGGGACGCGGGGCGGGACCGCGAGCGCGTCGGACCCCAGCGGGCCGTTCGGCGACGGGCGCATCCGCAGCGGGTCGGAGGTCGTGTGGTTCTGGTGCCGGCAGGCGCTGAACTGCCAGCGGTCGCTGCGCGTCTCGGGTCCGCGGCGCGTGCGCCGCGGCGGCCGGCTGCGGATGCGCGTCCGCGGCTACGACGACTTCGGTCGCGCCCGGGCGATCCGCGGCGTCGGCGTCACCGTCGCCGGGCGGTTCGCGCGGACGAGCCGCCGCGGCTACGCGACGTTCCGGATGCCGCGGCGCAGCGGCGTGTTCCGGCTGCGCGCGTCCAAGCGCGGCCTCGTCCCGGCGTTCCCCGTGGGGATCCGCGTCCGGTGAGGCGGCGAGCCGGCGTCCTCGCGCTGCACGCCCGCGCCGGGGCGGGCGGCGGCGTGGGCGCCGGCGAGACGCCCGACGAGGTGCGCCTGACGGTCACCGACCGCTTCGGCGCGGAGACCGTCCTCGAGAAGCCGGGGCCGGAGGTGCGCGGCGAGGACACCGTCATGCGCCTGCTCCAGCGCAACGCGAAGGTCGAGACGAAGTACGGCGGCGGGTTCGTGCAGTCGATCGAGGGGCTCGCGGGCGGGCGCGACGGCGCGCGGCCGGTCGACTGGTTCTACTTCGTCAACGGCGTGCTCGCCGGGAAGGGCGCCGCGGCGACCGGCGTCCGTCCCGGCGACCGCATCTGGTGGGACCGGCGCGACTGGGGAGTGACGAACAAGGTCCCGGCCGTCGTCGGCTCGTTCCCGGAGCCGTTCGGGCACGGGGTGGAGGGCGACCGGCTGCCGACGCGGATCGAGTGCTCGCAGGCGGTCCGCGACGCGTGCGAGGCGGTGCAGGACCGGTTCACGAAGCTCGGGATCGTCGCCGGCAAGGCGCTGCGCGGGACGTCGGAGGCGGGCGGCGAGGTGCTGCGCGTCTCGGTCGGGACGTGGCAGGAGGTGCGGGGCGACGCCGCGCTGCGCCAGGTCGAGCGCGGCCCGCGCGCGAGCGGCGTGTACGGCCGCTTCGACGGTGGCGAGTTCGTGGCGCTCGACGCGCGCGGGCGCGAGGTCCAGCGCCTCGGCCCCGGCACGGGCGTCGTCCTCGCCACGCGGCTCGGCGACGGCCCGCCGGTGTGGGCGGTGACCGGCACCGACGCCGCCGGCGTGCGCGTCGCCGCGCGCGCGCTCGACGAGACCGTCCTCAACGAGAAGTTCGCGCTGGCTGTCGGCGCCGACGGCCTGCCCGTCGCGCTGCCGGCGACGGAGGCCGCGCGGTGATCTACGAGCGGCGTGCGAGCCCGCTGCACGCCGCGCGCGCCGTCGCGTCGGGGGCGTGGTGCGTGGCGCTGGCCGGCGCGGCGCTCGCCTTCCACCACCCGCTCGTGCTCGGCGCGCTGCTCGCTGCGGTCGTCGCGGGTGCGTACGGCGCGGGCGTGGGTCGCGAGGTCACGCGGCTGCTGCGCTACGCGGTGCCGTTCGCGCTGTTCATCGCGCTCGTCAACCCGTTCGTCTCGCGCAACGGCCTGACGGTGATCGCCCGGCTCGGGGAGGTGCCGCCGTTCGGGAGCATCGTTCTCACTGCAGAGGCGCTCGTCTACGGCGCGATGTTCGGGCTGCGCCTGCTCGTCGTCGTGCTCGCGTTCGGGATCGCGACGTACGCGATCGACCCGGACGAGGTGCTGCGGCTCTTCCGCCGCGTGTCGTTCCGCTCGGCGCTGACGGCCGCGCTCGCGGTGCGGCTCGTCCCGGTGCTGCACGCCGACGCCAAGCGCCTGGCCGAGGCGCGCCGCTGCCGCGCCGGCGGCGACGCGTCGCGGCTCGCGGTGCTCCGCGCGGTCACGGCGGGGGCGCTCGACCGGGCGACCGACGTCGCCGCGACGCTCGAGGTGCGCGGCTACGCGACCGCCGGCCCGTCGCGCGCGGCGGGGCGGCCGTGGTCGCGCCACGACGGCTGGTTCGCGGCCTCGGCGGCCGCGCTCGTCGGCCTCGTCGTTGCCGCGAAGCTCGGCGGCGTCGCGGACTTCGAGGCGTTCCCGGCGCTCGCCGCGCCGCTCGGCGGCCTCGAGATCGCGCTGGCGGTTGCGCTCGTGGTCGTCGCCCTGCTGCCGTTCTGCGACCGCCGGGGGATCGCGGCGTGAACGCGCTCGTCTTCGACCGCGTCGACTACACGTACGCGGGGGCGGCGGCCCCGGCGCTGACGGATGTGTCGTTCGCCGTGGAGCCGGGGGAGCTCGTCGTCGTGGCCGGGCTCTCGGGGTCCGGCAAGTCGACGGTCGTGCGGGCGGCGTGCGGGCTCGTGCCGCACTTCCACGGCGGCGAGTTCGGCGGGCGCGTCGTCGTCGAGGGGCTCGACACGCGCGAGCATGGCCCGGGGGAGATCGCCGCCGTCGCGGGGACGCTCGCGCAGGATCCGGAGACCCAGGTCGTCCTCGGCACCGTCCGCGCCGAGCTCGCGTTCGGACTCGAGAACCGCGGCCACGGCCCCGCGGCGATCGCGCGCGGGGTGGAGGAGGCGGCACTCGCCCTCGGCATCGCGCACCTCCTCGACCGCTCGACATCGACGCTCTCGGGCGGGGAGCTCCAGCGCGTGGCGCTCGCGGGCGCGCTCGCCGGCCGGCCGCGGGTCGTCCTGCTCGACGAGCCGACGTCGCAGCTCGATCCGGTCGCGGGCGACGAGCTCGTGTGGCTGCGGCGGCGGCTGAACGAGGAGTGGGGGACGACGGTCGTGCTCGTCGAGCACCGCCTCGAGCGCCGCCTCGCCGCCGCCGACCGCGTGCTCGTGCTCGCCGGCGGGCGCCTCGCGTGCGACGCCGCGCCGCGCACGTTCCTCGAGTGGGCCGCGGCGGAGTCGCCCGCGCTCGAGACGCCCGCCGCCCGGTT
>JAUJPF010000068.1 GCA_030447275.1 Solirubrobacteraceae bacterium
GAGCTGACCTTCGAGCGGGCGGGGGCGCCGGTCGGCGCCCCCGCCTGATCGGGCCGGCGCGCTAACCGGCGGGAAGCCGAACTCGCTGCTGGGCGCGGGCGTCAGCGAGCTGAAGCGGACGGTGCGCGTGACGAGGATCGCCAGCCGCACGAACATGGTCGACGGCTTGCTCGCGCGTAGGACTTCTGCTGGTCGAACTGGACCGTCCACTGGCCCGTGCCGGGGCGCCGGACCGGGATCTGGCGCTTGCGCGCCGAGAAGGTCCCGCACGGCCCGCTCGGCTTGAAGGAGACCGTCTTGCGGGTCTTGTTCTTGTAGCGGTAGTGGGCGTAGACGCGGCCGGGGCCGGTGAACCCGCGGCCGCGGAAGCGCACCTTGCTCGAGGGCCGCGCCTTGCGCGGCTGGATGCCGACGTTGAGCGCGGTGACCCGCGACGCCTGGCTCGCGGTGGCGGCGGGGTCGCCCTGCTGGGTGGCGACGAGCTGGAAGGGCTTGTCGCCCTCGGGAGAACGGCGCGGCGCCTGGACGCCGGGCGGGAGGTTGCCCTGCGGGTCCACCGGCACGTTGGCGACGACGACCTTGCCGTCGACGGAGATGTCGACCTTCGAGTTGGGCGCGAAGCCGCCGCCGGCGACGTCGATCAGCTCGACCTCGAGCTGCGGCGGCGACGATCCACGGAGACGTAGCACGGCTTCAGCGGCGCCAGCGTCGCCGCCGGCGACACGGCGGGCAGCGCCAGGGCCGACACGGTCGCGGCGCCTGCGAGCGCCGCGAGCCTGCGGATGGACATGCGGGATCCACCTCCGGTCGTTGAGGCGCCGAACACTAGCCCGATCCGGTAGAACCGCCACCGACGCCGTCCTTCCCCGAACGAAGACGCCAGGAGCGCTCACCGTGCCGACCTACATCATGCTCACGACCCTCACCCCCGAGGGCGTGCAGACGATCAAGAACAACCCGCAGCGCATCCGCGAGGTCAACGCGGAGATCGAGCAGCTCGGCGCCACGGTGAAGGCGCAGTGGTCGACGCTCGGCCAGTACGACTTCATCAACGTGGTCGAGGCCCCCGACGAGAAGACGATGGCGCGGGTCTCGCTCGAGCTCGGCTCGCGGGGGACGGCGCGCTACGAGTCGCTCACCGCGATCCCGATCGACGACTTCATCTCGGCGCTGTAGAGCGCGTGCGGGTCCTCGTCGTCGGCGCCGGCGGGCGCGAGCACGCGATCGTCCGCGCGCTCGCGCGCTCGCCGCAGCGGCCGGAGATCCTCTGCGCGCCGGGCAACCCGGGGATCCTGCGCGACGCCCGCCGCTGGAGGGCGAGGACCTCGCCGGCGGCGGCGGCCGAGGCCGGCGTCGACCTCGCGGTGATCGGCCCGGAGGCGCCGCTGGTCGACGGGCTCGCCGACCGGCTGCGCGCGGCCGGCGTCGCCTGCTTCGGGCCGAGCGCCGAGGCCGCCGTGCTCGAGGGCTCGAAGTCCTTCGCCAAGGAGGTCATGGCGGCGGCCGGCGTGCCGACCGGCGGCCACTGGGCGGTCCGCACCGTCCCCGACGGCCTCGCGGTCATCCAGGACTACCCGGCGGTGATCAAGAGCGACGGCCTGGCGGCCGGCAAGGGCGTCGTGATCGCCCGAGAGCGAGGACGAGGCGCGCGACGCGCTGCACGACATGATCGTCGAGCGGCGCTTCGGCGACCACGCGGTCCTCGTCGAGGAGCACCTCGAGGGCGACGAGGTCTCGCTGCTCGCGCTGTGCGACGGCGAGCGCGCGGTCGCGCTCGCCCCGGCGCGCGACTACAAGCGGATCGGCGACGGCGACGCGGGCCCGAACACGGGCGGCATGGGCGCGTTCTCGCCCGTCCCCGAGGTCGGTCCGGAGCTCGTCGAGGAGCTCGTGGCGACGGTCCACCAGCCCGTGGTCGACGAGATGGCGCGGCGCGGCACGCCCTTCCAGGGCGTCCTCTACGCCGGGCTGATGCTGACGAGCGACGGCCCGCGGGTGCTCGAGTTCAACGTCCGCTTCGGCGACCCGGAGACCCAGGCCGTGCTCCCGCGCCTGCGCTCCGACCTGCTCGACGCCCTCGAGCGCGCCGCGCGCCCCGGGGGGCTGGCCGGCCTCGAGCTCGAGTGGGATCCGCGCAGCGCGGTGACCGTCGTGCTCGCCTCGCGCGGGTACCCCGGGGAGCCGGAGACGGGCGACGCGATCTCCGGGCTCGACGCGGTCGGCGGCGAGGTCGAGGTCACCCACGCGGGCACCGCCGCCGGGCCGGCCGGCGAGGTGCTCACCGCGGGCGGCCGGGTGCTCAACGTCACCGCGCTGGGCGACGACGCGGCGCGCGCCCGCGCCGCCGCTTATGCTGCCGCCGACATGATCGACTTCGAGGGCAAGCAGCTGCGCCGCGACATCGCCGGGGTCCCCGTCTGATGGCCGCCGAGATGGACCCCGTCACCCAGGCCGAGGCGGTCACCGAGGCCGCCGTCGAGGAGGAGTTCGCCGAGCTCGAGGTCGACGCCCCGCGCGTCGGCATCCTCATGGGCTCGGAGTCCGACCGCCCGGCGATGGAGGCGGCGAGCAAGGAGCTCGAGGCGCGCGAGATCCTCCACGAGGTCCGCGTGATGTCCGCGCACCGCGATCCCGACACCGTCGCCGAGTACGCCAAGAACGCCCAGATGCGGGGGATCCGCGTGCTGATCTGCGGCGCGGGGCTGAGCGCCGCGCTGCCCGGCGTGGTCGCCGCCCACTCGGCGCTGCCGGTGATCGGCGTGCCGCTCACCTCGTCGAAGTCGGTGGCGGGCGGCCTCGACGCCCTGCTGTCGATCGCGCAGATGCCCCCGGGCGTCCCGGTGGCCTGCGTCGGGGTGGACTCGGCGAAGAACGCCGGGGTGCTGGCCGCGCGCATCCTGAACGCGTGATCATGGCGCAGATCGCTGCACGAGGCCGCCCCGAGCGTCGAGCGCGCGGGCCGTCTGGACCGATCCGGCGAGGACGATCGGCGCGGATGACCGCGTGGCGCGACGTCGAGGTGGCGGCGGCGGAGGCGCTCGAGGGTCCGACGGAGGCCGACGCTCGACGCCATCCGCGCCGCCACCTTCACCGTCGAGGCGGTCGCCGAGCGCGAGCGGAGGTGCTGCTCACCGACCACGACGTCGCCGCCTTCGTCGACGTCCTGTCTGCTCGAGGCCGGCGCGCGGCCGGCCCGTCGGGCTCGCCGGCCGCGCTGGCACCATCCGATCCGTTCGGGCTGGTCGACCTCCGCATCGAGAACGCGACGTCCTCGTGTCGACGACGACGCTGACACCGCGCTACGACGCGCGGTGACCTGGTGATCTCCCGCTACACCCGCTCGGGGCGGTCTGGACGATCGGCGCGGGCGCGTGGCGCGACGTCGAGGTGGCGGCGGCCGGCGCTCGAGGGCCGACGCGCGCGCGAGCTCGACGCCATCCGCGCCGCCACCTTCACCGTCGAGGCGTCGAGCGCACCACGACGTCGCCGTCGTCGACGTCCTCTCCGCCGAGCGCGGGAGAGGCCGGGCGCTGGATCCCTTCGGGCTGACCTCCTCCGACGCTCGACACCGCGCTGGGCTTCCGCCGCGCCGGCGCCGATCGTCGGGCGCGCGCGAGCATCGCGCGCGCCGAGCGCGCGCGCGAGCACGCGGGGACGCTCTGCGTCGGGCGCACCCACGGCGTCCACGCCGAGCCGACCTCCTTCGCTCAAGCTCGCCGGCTTCGCCTTCGAGGCCCATCGCAACCGCCGGCCGGCTCGAGCGCGCCTTCGCCCAGGCGTCGACCGGCGCGATCTCCGGCGCGGTCGGGACCTACGCGTCGCTCGGCCCGGCTTCGAGGCCCGCGTGCTCGAGCGCCTGGGCTCCCCGGCGAGCCCGTCTCCACCCAGGTCGTCCCGCGCGACCGCCACGCCGAGCTGCTGCAGGCCATCGCGCTGGCGGGCGCGGGGCTCGAGCGCCTCGCGACGGAGATCCGCCACCTCCAGCGCACCGAGGTCCGCGAGGTCGAGGAGCCGTTCCGCGCCGGCCAGAAGGGCTCGAGCGCGATGCCCCACAAGCGCAACCCGATCACCACGGAGCGCATCACCGGCCTCGCGCGCGTGCTGCGCGGGCACGCGAGCGCGGCGGTCGAGAACGTCGCGCTGTGGCACGAGCGCGACATCTCGCACTCGGGCGCCGAGCGGGTGATCCTCCCCGACGCGACGATCCTCCTCGACTACATGCAGTCGCTCGCGCTGCGCGTGGTGCGCGGGATGGTCGTCCACGAGGACCGCATGCGCGCGAACCTCGAGGTCACCTGCGGCGCGCTGTTCTCCCAGCGCGTCCTGCTCGCGCTCGTGGAGGGCGGGATGGTCCGCGACGAGGCCTACCGGATCGTCCAGCGGGCCGCGCAGGAGGCGTGGGACACGCAGACCCCGCTGCGCGGCTGCTCGCCGCCGAGCCGGCCGCGGCCGGGCTCGACCTCGACGCGATCTTCGACTACGGCCACTACGTCCGGCACGTCCCCGAGATCCTGGAGCGGCTGCCGTGAGCGAGACGACCGAGGCCATCCTCCTCCACGCCGCGCCCGACCGCTCGGCCGACCTCTTCCACGCGGTCCCGCTCGGCATCGGCGACGCCTTCACCTACCTCGAGGCCGGCGGCCGGCGGGTCGCGGTGATCAGCGTGCTCGAGCGCGACGCGGTCCAGGGGCTGGGGGTCGAGGTGATCGACCCGTCCGCGCTCGGCCGCGACGAGCTCTTCGCCCAGGGGATGGACCCGCTGACCGCCGACGCGGAGCTCGCCCTGCGCGCGGCGCAGAGCTCGGCCTCGAGCGCGCGACCGTGCCGCCGGACTTCCCGGTGCTGGTCGCCGACCACCTGCGCGCGGCCGGCTTCGAGCTCGACGTCGACGCCGACGCCTTCATGCGCCGCCGGCGGGTGAAGACCGGCGCGCAGCTCGAGGGGGATCCTGCGCGCGCAGGCCGCGGCCGACGCCGCGATGGCGGTCGCGCGCGACCTGCTCGGCGAGCTGCGCGACGGGCTGACCTCCGAGGACGTCCGCCGCGCGATGCAGGCGGCGTGCGCCGAGCACGGCGCCGAGCTGCCCGACGACGTGATCGTCTCGAGCGGCGCCCAGGCGGCGATCGGCCACGAGTCGGGCTCGGGATCGCGCGCGGCGCGCCGGTGATCGTCGACATCTGGCCGCGCGACAAGGCGTCGCGCTGCTGGGCGGACATGACGCGCTCGTTCGTGGCGGGCGGCGGCGAGCCGCCGGAGGAGCTCGCCCGCTACTGGTCGCTCGCGCGCGACGCGCTCGACCGCGTGCTGGCCGCGATCCGCCCCGGCGTCGCCGGCCGCGACCTCTTCGCGATCTCCTGCGAGCCGTTCCACGAGGCCGGCATCCCGACCCAGCTCTCAAGGAGCCGGGCACGACGCTCGAGGACGGCTACTTCCACTCCCTCGGCCACGGCGTCGGCCTCGAGATCCACGAGCGGCCCTACCTCGGGCGCGCGTCCGACGACCTCGTGGCGGGCGACGTCATCGCGGTCGAGCCCGGCTGCTACCGGCGGGGTTCGGCGGCTGCCGCCTCGAGTCGCTCGTGCTGGTCACCGCGCGCGGCCGGGTGCTGACCGACTTCCGTACGAGCGTACGCGCGCTGCAGCAACTTTCGTCGAGGCGGTGCGGTGATGCGCGGCGCTCGCGGCGCTCCCTCACGGCGCTCGGCGCCGCCCCGGCGCACGCCGCGGACCCCGCCTTCCGCGCGACGGTCTCGCCCGACGTCGTCTACGGCGAGGTCGACCGGCGACCTACCGGGTGGAGGGACCACGGGCGACGAGGCCGAGCGGTTCTCGCGTCCGCCGCGCCGTTCGCCGCGCCCGGTGGGTTCGTCCTCCTCTTCCCGACCACGGAGGGCATGCGCCTCGAGGGCGAGGGCGCCCTGGCGCGTGATCCCGTCGACCTCCGACCTGCGCCGCGCGACACGCAGGCGTACGCGTCTCGCTGCCCGCGCGTACGACCTCGACGGTCGTCTTCGCCGCGCTCGTTCGCGGGACGGGCCGTGGCCCGACGACCGCTTCGCATGCGGATCAAGGCGACGAACTGGACGAGGAGGGCGAGGGCACGCGGTCCTGGTCCGACATCCCGGTCGCGCCCCCGCGCCGGGCGGCCGACCGGCGTCCGCATGTCACTCGAGACGACACCCCTCTCGACCCGCGGATGCGCGCGAGAACCCCGGTCGCGCGATCACCCTCTCGGGCCGGACGGATGCGGAGCTGGCGGGCCAGGAGATCGTCCTGCGCGTCGTCGCGCCGGGGACGCGGACCGCCCGCGCTGGCCGGTCCGGATCGCGGGCGACGGGACGTTCGCGGCATCGCCGTGGCGCCCGAAGGCGCTCGGGCTCTACCAGGTGGCCGCCGACCTACCGGTCCCAGGACGCCCGCCGGACCGACGACTTCACCAGGCCGCTCGCCTTCGGCTCACCGCGCCGGTGCCCGATCCGCGAGGTCCGGCGGACCAGCAGCGACCGCTCGAGCCACGGCAGGACACCACGCCGATCCCGGTCGCTCCCGTGCTCGTCAACCGCAGCCTCCGCGTCGACCGCGACGGCCTCGTGCGCCTGCGCCGTGGTCGCCCCTCGGGCGCCGCGAGCCCTGCTCCGGCCCGATCCGCGTCCGGATCGGCGGGCGGACCGTCGGCAGGCGCACGGGGATCACCATGGCGCGCGACACGCGGCGCACGATCCGCGTCCGCCTCTCGCGCCCGGCGCGGCGGCGCGTCGAGCGGCCCGAGGTCCGGGCGAGGTCCGCATCGGCGATCACCCGGTCTTTGCGGTGACGCTCCGCCCGCGGCCGGTAGTCCCCGCCGCGCGCGTTGGTACCGTCGAGCGGGTGACGACCGCCCCCGACCTCCCCCTCCTCGCGCGCGGCAAGGTCCGCGAGATGTACGAGCTCGGCGACGACCTGCTGATGGTCGCCTCCGACCGGATCTCGACCTACGACGCGGTCCACCCGACGCCCATCCCGGACAAGGGCCGCGTGCTGACCGGCCTCTCCGTCCTGTGGTTCGGCCTCACGGGCGACGTGGTCCCCAACCACCTGATCTCCGCCACCGACGGCGTGCCGGAGGAGCTGCGCGGCCGCGCGCTGCGCGTCCGCCGCCTGGAGATGCTGCCCGTCGAGTGCATCGTGCGCGGCTACATCACCGGCTCGGGCTGGAAGGACTACCAGCGCACGGGCGCGGTGTCGGGCATCCCGCTGCCGGAGGGCCTGCAGGAGTCCGAGCAGCTCCCCGAGCCGATCTTCACGCCGTCGACGAAGGCCGAGGAGGGCCACGACGAGACGATCGACCTCGACCAGGCGGCCGAGCTGGTCGGCTCGCGCGAGCTCGCCGAGCGCCTGCGCGACACGACGATCGCCGTCTACGCGAAGGTCGCCGCCCACGCGCGCGAGCGCGGCGTGATCCTCGCCGACACGAAGCTCGAGTTCGGGCTCGACGGCGACGGCGAGCTCGTCCTGGGCGACGAGGTCTGCACGCCGGACTCCTCGCGCTTCTGGCCCGCCGAGGGCTACGCGCCCGGCCGCTCGCAGCCCTCCTTCGACAAGCAGTACGTCCGCGACTGGGCGAGCGGACCGGCTGGGACAAGACGCCGCCGGCGCCCGAGATCCCCGAGGACGTCGTCGCGGCGACGCGCGAGCGCTACGTGACCGCCTACGAGCTGCTGGCCGGCGAGCCGTTCTCCGCGTGGCTCGAGCGCGTGGGCGCGCCGCGGTGAGGGCGCGCGTCCTGATCCGCCCGAAGGCCGGGATCCTCGACCCCCAGGGCCAGACGGTCGAGCGCGCGCTGCCCGCCCTCGGCTTCGAGGGCGTCTCCAACGTCCACGTCGGCCGGCTCGTCGAGCTCGACGTCGAGGACCCGTCGCGGCTGCCGAGATGTGCGAGGCGCTGCTCGCGAACCCGCTGATCGAGGACTACGAGATCCAGTGGGCGCGTGAAGTTCGGCGTCCTGCGCTTCCCCGGCTCCTGCGACGAGCGCGACGCCGCCCTCGCCGCCGCCAAGGTCGGCGAGGCCGAGATCCTCTGGCACCGCGACGCGGAGATCCCCGGCGACGTCGACGCGATCGTCGTCCCCGGCGGCTTCTCCTACGGCGACCACCTGCGCGTCGGCGCGATCGCGCGCTTCTCGCCGATCATGGCCGCGGTGGACCGCTTCGCGCGCGCCGGCGGCCCGGTGCTCGGCATCTGCAACGGCTTCCAGGTCCTCTGCGAGGCCGGCCTGCTGCCCGGCGCGCTGCTGCCCAACACGTCGCTGCGGTTCCTCTGCCGCCAGGTCGAGCTCGAGGTCGTCAACCCGGAGACGGCGTGGACGCGCGCCTGCTCGCCCGGCGAGCGGCTCTCGATGCCGGCGAAGCACACGACCGGCCGCTACTACGCGCCAGAGCCGGTGCTCGAGGAGATGGACGCGAACGGGCAGATCGTCCTGCGCTACGCGCCCGGGCACAACCCCAACGGCTCGATCGGCGACATCGCCGGCGTGGCGAACGCCGCCGGCAACGTCGTCGGCCTGATGCCGCACCCCGAGCACGCGGTGGACGAGCTGACGGGCTCGGTCGACGGCCTGAAGCTGTTCGCGTCCGCGGCGCTCCAGCCCGCCGTGACCGTGGCGTCGCCGCCCGCCACCGCGAGCTCGGGCTCACCGACGCCGAGTTCGACCTCATCGTCGAGAAGCTCGGGCGCGAGCCCAACGAGGTCGAGCTCGCCGTCTTCAGCCTGATGTGGTCGGAGCACTGCTCCTACAAGCACTCCAAGAAGCTGCTGCGGACGCTGCCCACCGAGGGCCCGCGCGTCGTCATGGGGCCGGGGAGAACGCGGGCGCGGTCGACGTCGGCGGCGGCCTGGCCTGCGCGTTCAAGGTCGAGTCCCACAACCACCCGAGCGCGGTCGAGCCCTTCCAGGGCGCGGCGACCGGCGTCGGCGGCATCCTGCGCGACGTCTTCGCGGTCGGCGCGCGCCCCGTGGCGATCCTCGACTCGCTGCGCTTCGGCGAGCCGCGCGACTCCGCGCGCTCGCGCTACCTGCTCGAGCGCGCGGTGGCGGGGATCGGCCACTACGGCAACTCGATCGGCGTGGCGACCGTCGGCGGCGAGATCTACTTCGAGGAGGCCTACGAGCACAACTGCCTCGTCAACGCGATGTGCCTCGGGCTCATCGAGACCGACCGGCTGATCCGCAGCGCGGCGGCCGGCGTGGGCAACGTGGTCGTCCTGTTCGGCGCGCGCACGGGTCGCGACGGGATCGGCGGGGCGTCCGTGCTCGCCAGCGCCGAGCTCGGCGAGGGCGACGCCGCCAAGCGCCCGACCGTGCAGATCGGCGACCCGTTCGAGGAGAAGAAGCTGCTCGAGTGCTCGCTCGAGCTGCTCGAGCGCGGCCTGCTCGTCTCGCTGCAGGACCTCGGCGCGGCCGGGCCTGACCTCGAGCGCCTCGGAGATGGCCTCCAAGGGCGAGGTCGGCATCGACCTCGACGTCCGCAAGGTCCCGCTGCGCGAGGCCGACATGGAGCCGTTCGAGATCATGATCTCGGAGTCCCAGGAGCGGATGCTCTGCGTCGTCGAGCCCGAGCGCGTGGCCGACGTGCTGGCGGTCTGCGAGCGCTGGGAGACGCGCGCGACCGCGATCGGCGTGGTCACCGGCACGCGCTGCGGGTCTTCGACGGCGACGAGCTGGTGGGCGACCTGCCGGTGGAGGCGCTCGTCGACGACGTCCCGCTCTACGACCTCGAGCCGGCGCCGCCGGCGGTCGCGCTCTACCCCGCGCCGCGCGCGGTGCTCGCGCGCCGGCGCGGGCGAGCGCGAGACGCTGCTCGCCCTGCTCGGCTCGGCCAACCTGGCCTCGCGGCGGTGGGCGTTCGAGCAGTACGACCAGCTCGTCGGCTCGGCCACCGTGCCGCCCCGGAGGCCGCCGACGCCGCCGTCCTGCGGCTCCCCGACTCCGGCGCGCGCGCTCGGCGTCTCGATCGACGGCAACGGCCGCCGCGTCGCCTGCGACCCCTACCGCGGCGCGGTCGAGGCGGTCCTCGAGTGCTCGGCCAACCTCGCCTGCGTCGGGGCCGAGCCGCTCGGGCTGACCAACTGCCTGAACTTCGGCAACCCGGAGAAGCCGCACATCGCCTGGCAGCTCACCCGCGCGGTCGCCGGCCTGGGCGACGCCTGCCGCGCGCTCGGCGTGCCCGTCGTCGGCGGCAACGTCTCGCTCTACAACGAGGGCGGGGGGCGGGCCGATCTACCCGACGCCCGTGGTCGGCATGGTCGGCGAGCTCCCCCGACGCCGCGCGCGCCGGCCGGCTCGGCTTCGCGCAGGAGGGCGACGCGGTGGCGCTGATCGCCGCCTCCGCTCCTGGGCGCCGTCGCTCACCGGCTCCGAGCTGGCCAAGCTGCGCGGCGAGCCGATCGAGGGCGGGCTGCCGCCCGCCGACCTCGGCGAGCTGCGCGCGACCCACGCCGCCGTCCGCCAGGCGGTGCGCTCGGGCGCCCTGCGCTCGGCGCACGACGTCGCCGAGGGCGGCCTGGCCGTCGCGCTGGCGGAGTGCTGCGTCGCCGGCGCGATCGGCGCGACGCTCGACCTGCCGCCGGTCCTCCGCCCTCGGCGGCGACCGCACCTCGCCTGCGCTGCTGTTCGGCGAGGGCCCGGGCGCCTTCGTGGTCTCGGGCCGCCGGAGGCGCTGAAGGCGTTCGGGGCGCGGCCGTCGCCGCTCGGGACGGTCGGCGGCGCGCAGCTCTCGCTCGGTCTTGCACGAGGATCTCCGTGCCGGTCGGCGAGCTCGCGCGCGTCCACGCGCGCGGGCTCGCCGACCTGCCTGCTGCGCTGCGCGGCCGATGGCCGGCTCGCCCGCTGCTACCGTGGTCGCTCCGGTCCCCTCCGGTCGCGCCACGCTTCCCAGGCTGTGACAGACCCCTCCACCGACCTGCTGGATACCCGAGACGGTCCGCGCGACGAGTGCGGCGTCTTCGGCGTCTACGCACCCGGCCACGACGTCGCGCGGCTGAGCTACTTCGGTCTCTACGCCCTCCAGCACCGCGGCCAGGAGTCGGCCGGCATCGCCTCGCGCAGAACGGCCACATCATGACCGTGCGCGACCAGGGCCTCGTCAACCAGGTCTTCGACGAGCAGAAGCTCCGCGCGCTGCAGGGCGAGATGGCGATCGGCCACGTCCGCTACTCGACCACGGGCGCGAACTCGTGGGAGAACTCCCAGCCCGTCTGGCGCGCCGACGAGCGCGAGATCGCGCTCGGCCACAACGGCAACCTCACCAACGCGGTCGAGCTGCACGCCTCGATGCGCGAGCACAACGTCGCGTTCCGCTCGACGTCGGACTCCGAGATCATCGCCGCGCTGCTCTCGACCCACCCGGCCGGGACGATCGAGGACGCGATCGCCGACGTGATGCCGCGCCTCGAAGGCGCGTTCTCGACCGTCGTGATGACGAAGGACCGCGTCGTCGCCTTCCGCGATCCGGCCGGCCTGCGCCCGCTCGCGCTCGGCATGCTCGGCGACCGCTACTGCGTGGCCTCGGAGTCGTGCGCCTTCGACATCATCGGCGCCCAGTACCTGCGCGAGGTCGAGCCGGGCGAGTGCGTCTCGCTGACCGAGAAGGGGCTGCGCACGCGGCAGGTCATGCACGGCGAGCGGCGCGCGTTCTGCGTCTTCGAGCACATCTACTTCGCGCGCCCCGACTCGCGTCTCGAGGGGCGCGTCGTGCACACGTCGCGCTCGCGGATGGGCGAGCTGCTCGCGCGCGAGGCGCCCGTGCCGGGCGCCGACCTCGTCATCGCGGTGCCCGACTCCGGCAACGCCGCCGCCCGCGGCTTCGCGCGCGAGAGCGGCCTGCCGCAGGACGACGGCTTCGTCAAGAACCGCTACGTCGCGCGCACGTTCATCCAGCCGGGCCAGGAGCTGCGCAAGCACGGCCTGCGGCTCAAGTTCAACCCGCTGCCCGACGTGGTCGCCGGCAAGAAGCTCGTGGTGGTCGACGACTCGATCGTCCGCGGCAACACGACGCGCCAGATCGTCCAGATGCTGCGCGACGCCGGCGCGCTCGAGGTCCACATGCGCATCTCCGCGCCGCCGATCCGCAACCCCTGCCACTACGGGGTCGACATGTCCACGCGCGAGGAGATGATCGCCCACGAGCGCACGGAGGCCGAGGTCGCCGAGGAGCTCGGCTGCGGACTCGCTGGCCTACCTCTCGCTCGAGGGCGTCTACCAGGCGATCGAGGGCGAGCGCGCGACGCACTGCGACGCCTGCTTCTCCGGTGAGTACCCGCTGCACGACGACGGCGAGGGGCAGTCCAAGGACGCCTTCGAGCCCGTCGCGCTCCCGCTCGTGCGCGCCGCGCTGCCGCTCGTCGCGCATCAGCGGTCGCCCAGGCGGGCTGCCGGGTCGGACCGCGGGGCGCGAACTCGCCGCATGTAGGGCTTGACGTCGAGCACCGGCGAGCCGTCGACGGCGTCGCCGCACGGCGACCTCGAGCCCGTCGACCCCGAGCAGCTCGCAGCGCGAGACCCCGATCCGGCGGGCGGTCCGCCCCGCTGGGCGAAGATCCCGACGCGTGGCCAGCGCCAGGTTGCCGCGCGGGTGGCGCGCTCGACCGCGTCGCGGGCGACGCGGTGCAAGTTACACGACCTCGAGGTGCGAGAACGCGCCTCGAGGCCCGCGAGGGCCTCGGTGCCGAACTGCTGCGCGTCGAACCGGATCGCGGCGGTCACGCCGCCCCAGTCGTCGTCGCGCACCTCGGTCCGCCCGCCGGCCACCCGGCCGATCGGCGTGAGCGTCACGGGCTCCACCCGCGGCAGCGGCAGCAGCGAGTCGCGGCCGCCTTCCAGGTCGCGGTGGCGCGCGCGCCGGACCAAGCCCCAGCTCGCGCGCCGCGGCGCCGGTGATCTCCGCGCTGAGCGGCTGCGGCGCCGCGAGCCCGACGCGCACGCGGTTGCCGACCTCGGTGGCCGACAGCACCTCGACGGAGAGCCGGTTCTGCGCCGACCCGGTGGCGGGCGCGCCGGCCGGCGCGAGCGAGATCTCCCACGGGTAGACGGAGACCGCCACCGCGCCGTCGCCGCGCTCGACGCTCGTGACGACCCCGCCGCCGTCGAGCTCCACCCGCGTGAGCCCGTCGGCCCCGGCGCGCGCCGTGCCGGTCAGACGATCGCGCCGGTGAAGTCGGCGACGAAGGCGCTCGCCGGCGCGGCGGCGAGCTCCGCGGCCGTGCCGCGCTGCACGATCCGCCCGCCGTCGACCACGCCGACCTCGTCGCCGAGCAGCGCCGCCTCGGTGAAGTCGTGGGTGACCAGCAGCGACGGGACGCCGGTCTCGCGCAGGACCCGCCCCAGCTCGCGCGCGGCGCCGGCGCGGGTGCGGGCGTCGAGCGCGGAGAGCGGCTCGTCGAGCAGCAGGGCGCGGGGCTCGCGGGCGAGCGCGCGGGCGAGGGCGACGCGCTGGCGCTCGCCGCCGGACATGGTGCCCGGCCGCGCGCCGGCCAGGTGGGCGACGCCCGAAGCGCTCGAGCAGCTCGCCGGCGCGCGCGCGCGGCGCTCGCGCGCGCGGCAGCTGGCGCCGCGAGCCCGTAGGCGACGTTCTCGCGGGCGGTCAGGTGGCCGAAGAGCGCGTAGTCCTGGAACACGTAGCCGCAGCGACGGGCCTCGGGGCGAGCGCGACGCCCCGCTCGGTGTCGAGCCACACCTCCTCGCCGCAGGTGACCCGCCCGCGCTCCGGGCGCAGCAGCCCGGCGGCCACCCGCAGGATCGACGTCTTGCCGGCGCCCGACGGCCCGGCGAGCGCCAGGCACCGGCCGGCCGCGGCGTCGAGCGCGACGTCGAGCCTCAGCGCCCCGAGCCGGGCGGTCGCCTCAACCCGCAGCACGGCCGAGCAGCTTGACCGACGCGAGGATCGCGGCCGAGACGGCGACGAGCACCGCGGCGACCGCCAGCGCGACCGGGAACTCGGTCGCGAAGCGCTCGTAGATCGCGAGCGGGGCGGTCTGCGTGACGCCGCGGAACGAGCCGGCGAACATCAGCGTCGCGCCGAACTCGCCGAGCGCCCGGCCCCACGCGAGCGCCAGCCCGGCGGCGAGCCCGGAGCGCGCGGCCGGCACGGCGATGCGCGCGAACGTCCGCGCCTCGGAGGCGCCGAGGGTCCGCGAGGCCGTCGAGCCAGGTCGGGTCGACCGCCTCGAAGGCGGCCTGCGCCTGGCGCAGGTAGAAGGGCGCGGCGACGAACGTGAGCGCGACGATCACCCCGCTGGTCTCGAGCACCAGCCGCGCGCCCGTGGCGGCGACCGCGTCGCCGAGGATCCCGTTCGGCCCGAGCGCGGCCAGCAGGCCGATCCCGGCCGCCGGCGGGAGGACGAGCGGCAGCTCGGCGACGTGATCAGCGCCTCGCGCCCGCGGAAGCGCCGGGTGGCGAGCAGGTAGGCGGCCGGCGTGCCCGCCGAGACGATCAGCGCCACCGCGGCCAGCGAGCACAGCAGCGAGAGGCGCAGCGCGTCGAGCACGCCCGGCTCGGCCAGGCTCGCCGCCAGCCGGCCCGGCCCGACGTTGGCGAAGACCGCGACCACCGGGAGCGCCAGGAAGGTGAGGACGAGCGCCAGCGCCGCCGTCAGCGCGACGGGGAACCAGCGCGCGGAGCGGCTCACGGCGGCGGCCGAAGCCCGCGGCCCGCAGCGCGCGCTGGCCGGCGCCGCTCACCAGGCCGTCGACGAAGCGCCGGGCGCCGGGCGGGCTCGCGCGCGCCCTTGACGATCGCCGCGCCGTAGGTCACGGACGGCTGCAGCCGCTCGGGCAGCTCGATCGCGCGCAGCGCCCCGCCCGCGCCCTCGACGTCGGTGACGTAGACGAAGCCGGCGTCGACGGCGCCCTGGGAGAGCTTGCCGACCACGCCGCCGACGTCGGGCTCGTTGGAGCGGACGTTGGCGAGGATCGCCTCGCCCTGCCGGCCGGGCAGGCGGTCGAGCACCGCGCGCGTGTAGGCGCCGACCGGCACGGACGGCGCGCCGATCGCCAGCGTGACGCCGGGCTCGGCGAGGTCGTCGAGGTCGGCGACCGGGTGCGCGCGCGCCGCGCGCCGGGACGGCGAGGACCAGCTCGTTGCCCGTGAAGACCACCGGCCGCTCGACCAGCCCGTCGGCGTGGAGCTCTTCGGGGAGCTTGGTGTTGGCGGCGGCGAAGACGTCGGGCGCGGCGCCCTGGCGGATCTGGGCGGCGAGCTCGTCGGAGCCGGCGAAGGAGAGGCGGACGCGCGCGCCGGAGAACCCCTCGGCGTAGGTCGTCATCGCACCGCTTGAGCGAGGTCGCGGCCGAGACGGTGAGCTCCGGGGCGCGGCCCCTCCCCGGCGGCCGCGGCGTCGTCGCCGCCGCACCCGGCGGCGAGCAGCGCGGCGACGAGAGCGCGGCTGCGACGGCGGTGCGCGCGCCTCACCGGCCGCTCCGCTCGACCATCACCGAGGTGGCCTTGACGGCGGCGGTGGCCTCGACGCCCGGCGCGAGGCCGAGCTCCTCGACGGCGTCGCGCGTGACCGCGGCGACGACCCGGAACGGCCCCGCCTCGAGCTCGACGAGCGCCATCACGCCGTCGACCTCCACCGATCGCACCACGCCGGCGAAGCGGTTGCGGGCCGAGAGCGCGTCGCCCGTGTCGCCGCGGCGCGGGCGCGCGGTGAGGCGCTCGATCTCGTCGCGCGGGACGCGGCGGCGGTTGCCGGCGTCGCGCGTGGTGCGCAGGCGCCCGGCGCGGTCCCAGCGGCGCAGCGTGTCGGCGCTCACGCCGATCGCGCGGGCCGCCTCGCCCAGAGAGAGGTCGTCGGGCATGTGCCTAAGCATCGCATAGGCAGAAGGTCGCGTCTCTGCCCGCTTCGTGCCGCCACGGCGACGGTTCTGTGCCGGGCTCGCGCAGCGCTGTGGCACGCGCCGGGGGCGGCGGTATGGTCACCCGTCCGCCATGCCGCCCACCGCCGCCACCGACGCCACGCCGCTCGCGCTGCCGGGCCTCGGCCCGCCCGCGCCCGAGCCGGTGGCCCGCGCGACCGAGCCGGAGGCCGCGCTGCGCGAGCTCTTCGGCCACCCCGGCTTCCGCCCCGGGCAGCGCGAGGCGGTCGGCGCGGCGCTCGGAGGGCGCGACGTGCTGGTGGTCATGCCCACCGGCTCGGGCAAGTCGCTCTGCTATCAGCTGCCCGGCCTCATGCGCGCGGACCTGACGCTGGTGGTCTCGCCGCTGGTGTCGCTCATGCAGGACCAGGTCGAGGCGGTGGAGCGGATCGCCCCCGGCCGGGTCGCCCTCGTCAACGCCCAGCAGGACGCGGCGACCAACCGGCGGGCGCTCGAGGGCGCGGTCGGCGGGCACGTCCGCCTGCTCTACGTCGCGCCCGAGCGCTTTGCGTCGCCCGGGTTCGTCGAGAAGCTGCGCACCGCGCGGATCGGCCTGTTCGTCGTCGACGAGGCCCACTGCGTCTCGCAGTGGGGGCACGACTTCCGGCCCGACTACTTCCGGCTCGCCGACGCCGCCCGGTACCTGGGCGCGGAGGCGATCGTGGCCTCGACCGCGACGGCGACGCCGCAGGTGGCCTCCGACATCGTCGCCCGCCTCGGGCTGCGCGACCCCGTCCGCGTCTCCACCGGCTTCGACCGCCCGAACCTGTCCTTCGCCGTCGTCCCGTGTCCGACCAAGGAGGCCGGGCACCGTGGGATCGCCGCCGCGCTGTCGGAGCCCGGCGCGCTGCCGGGCATCGTCTACGCGGGCACGCGGGCGGAGTGCGACAAGCTCTCCCGGCGCCTGGAGCGCGAGCTCGGCGAGCCCGTCCTGGCCTACCACGCCGGCCTGCCGCGCGACGTCCGCGCGGAAGCGCAACGCCGGTTCATGGCCGGCGAGGTGCGCGTGGTGGTCGCCACCAACGCCTTCGGGATGGGCGTCGACAAGGCCGACGTGCGCACGGTCTGCCACGAGACGGTGCCGGGGTCGCTGGAGGCCTACTACCAGGAGGCCGGGCGCGCGGGTCGCGACGGGGGGCCGGCGCGCTGCCTGCTGTTCGCCTCGAGCCGTGACAAGGGCCTGCACGTGTTCTTCATCGAGCGCTCGACGGTCGAGGACCACGCGATCGGCCGCGTCGCCCAGCGGGTGCTGGCGCGCGCGACCGACGGGCGCTACGACCTGACCGCCGGGGAGCTGTCGGCGACCGCCGGCTGCGACGAGGAGGGCGTGCGGGCGATCCTCGGCCACCTCGCCCGGGCGGGGGTCATCCAGCCCGCGCCCTCGGCGCCCGATCGCGCGCTCGGCCGCGTGACCGGCGTGTGGGACGGCCGGGCGATGGCCGCGTGCCGCTCCTCCGCGCAGGACGGGACGCGGGCGCGCTGGCGCCAGTATCACTCCGTGTGGGCGTGGGTGGAGGGCTCGCGCTGCCGGCGCGAGGGGATGCTGCGCCACTTCGGCGATCCCGCGCGCCCGGCGCCCGAGGGGCCGTGCTGCGACGTCTGCGACCCGTCGCTGCGGCCGGAGCTGCCCTCCGCGCGGCCGCGGCGGTCGGCGACTCGGCCGGCGCAGCTCGCGCACCGCCCGCAGGGCGGCGCGGAGCTCGACGAGGCGATCCTCGACGTGGTCGCCTCCGCGCGGCCGGAGGTCGGGCG
Organism: Solirubrobacteraceae bacterium; assembly: GCA_030447275.1. GTDB lineage: Bacteria > Actinomycetota > Thermoleophilia > Solirubrobacterales > Solirubrobacteraceae > CADCVT01. Next base: position 17,640 of record JAUJPF010000068.1, read on the forward strand.
GACGCGCGCGGTCGAGATCCTGCGCGGCGGGCGCTCGAAGGTCATCGCGCAGCACTCCTACGACGGCCTGCCGCACTACGGGACCTTCGGCCACCTCGCCGCGCCCGCGGTGCTCGAGCGCGTCGACGCCCTCTTGCGGGCGGGCACGCTGCGCTCGACCGGCGGCCGCTTCCCCAAGCTCGAGGTGGCGTGAGTCCCCGAGCCCTGCGGACCACGGTCGGGGTGCGGGTCGGGGTGCTGGCCTCCGGCGCGGGGACCAACCTGCAGGCGATCCTCGACCGGGTGCACGGCCACGCGGCCGAGGTGGTGGCGGTGGGCGCCGACCGCGCCGACGCGCAGGCGCTCGAGCGCGCCGCGGTGGCCGGCGTCCCGACCGCCGTCTTCGCGCTCGACGACCACGGCGGCGACCGCGACGCGCGCGACGCCGCGATGGGCGACTGGCTCGCCGCCCGCGGGCCCCGGCTGGTGGTCCTGGCGGGCTACATGCAGCTCCTGACGCCCGGCTTCCTCGCCCGCTTCCCCGAGCGGGTCATCAACGTCCACCCGGCGCTCCTGCCGGCCTTCCCGGGCGTCCGGGCGATCGAGCAGGCGGTCGACTACGGGGTGAAGGTCTTCGGGGTCACCGTCCACTTCGTCGACGAGGGCGTCGACTCGGGCCGCATCATCCTCCAGCGCGCGCTCGAGCTGCCGGCGGCGACCGACCCCGCGGAGGTCCACGCCGCGCTGCGCCCGCTCGAGCACGAGCTGCTCTGCAAGGCGATCGAGCTGATCGCGCGCGGCGCGGTGCGGCCGGATCCGGGCCATCCCCGCCGGATCCTCGTGGCGGAGTAGGCGTATATCGTGCCGCCGCGATGACCCAGCCAGGCGAGGTGCGGATCACCCGGGCGCTGCTGTCGGTGTCCGACAAGCGCGGGATCGTCGACTTCGCCCGCGGCCTGGTGGAGCTGGGGGTGGAGATCGTGTCCACCGGCGGGACGGCCGCCGAGCTGGCCGGCGCCGGGCTGGAAGTCCGGCCGGTCGAGGACTTCACCGGCTTCCCGGAGATCATGGACGGCCGGGTCAAGACGCTCCATCCCAAGCTCTACGCCGGGCTGCTCGCGCGCCGCGACGAGCCCTCGCACATGGTCGCGGCCGAGGAGCAGTCGATCGAGTTCGTGGACCTCGTCTGCGTGAACCTCTACCCCTTCGAGCGCACCGCCGCGCGCCGTGGGGCCTCCGACCACGAGATCATCGAGAACATCGACATCGGCGGGCCGACGATGATCCGCGCGGCGGCCAAGAACGCCGCCTTCTCCGCCGTCGTGGTCAAGCCGGAGAGCTACGACGCCGTCCTGCAGGAGCTGCGCGACGCCGGCGGCCATCTCTCGCTCGCGACCCGCGAGAACCTGGCCGGCGAGGCGTTCGGCTACACCGCGCGCTACGACACCGCGATCGCGCGCTGGTACGCCGAGAAGCAGGACGACTTCCCGTCGCTGATCATGAACGCCTACGAGAAGGTCGTCGACCTCTCCTACGGCGAGAACCCGCACCAGCGCGCCGCCTACTACTCGCAGGTCGGCTCGCGCATGCACGTCCTCTCGATGGTCCGCCAGGTGCACGGCAAGGAGCTGTCGTTCAACAACGTCCTCGACCTCAACGCGGCGCGCATGCTCGTGCAGGAGTTCGAGGTCCCGGCGTGCGCGATCATCAAGCACAACAACCCGTGCGGCTGCGCGCTCGGGTCCTCGGCGCTCGAGGCCTACCAGCGCGCGTTCGCGTGCGACCCGCTGAGCGCGTTCGGCGGCGTCGTCTGCCTCAACCGGCCGGTCGACGCCGAGTTCGCCGAGGCGCTCTCCAAGCAGTTCGTCGAGGTGGTCTTCGCGCCCCGGTTCGCCGAGGACGCGCTCGAGATCCTCCAGCGCAAGCAGAACGTCCGCATCCTCGAGGACAACGAGCGCCGCCGGGTCAACCACACCGAGCGCGACATCAAGCGGGTGATGGGCGGCGTCCTCATCCAGGACCGCGACATGGACTACGAGGACCGCACGGAGATGGAGGTCGTCACCGACCGCAAGCCCTCCGAGAAGGAATGGGGCGAGATGCTCTTCGCCTGGAAGGTCTGCAAGCACGTCCGGTCCAACGCGATCGTGCTCGCGCACGAGCTCGCCTCGGTCGGGATCGGCGCCGGCCAGATGAGCCGGGTGGACTCCGTCCGCCTGGCCGTCGAGAAGGCCCGCGCCGCGGGCGCCTCGCTCGACGGCGCCGCGCTCGCCTCAGACGCCTTCTTCCCGTTCGCCGACGGCCCGCAGCTCGCGGTCGACGCGGGCATCGCGGCGATCATCCAGCCGGGCGGCTCGGTGCGCGACCACGAGGTCGTGGAGGCCGCCGACGCGGCCGGGATCTCGATGGTCTTCACGCACCGCCGGCACTTTAAACACTGATTTCGCCCGGCCGGAGTCGCGTCGCTCCTCCTCTGGGCGACGTCACCCGCGGCCCGTCTTCTCCTGCAGCTCGTCGATCCGCTTGGAGGCCTCGGCCTTG
>JAUJPF010000069.1 GCA_030447275.1 Solirubrobacteraceae bacterium
CACGGCGGAAACCCGGGTTCGAATCCCGGTAGCGGTACTCAGAAAGCGCCCATGGACAGGGCGCTTCTGTCGTTCCGGGGCCATCGCGCGACAACGGGCGCGACAGTAGCGTGCTAGCAGAATGGCTCAGGCACTAATTGCAGGCGCGACGATGGGACGACAGGCGTCTCGAAAGTCGTCCTCGGCCGCCGAGATTGCGGCTTGCATCCGACTTAACGCCGCGGTCAAGTCCGGACCTGTCCGGTTCCCAAACGACCACTCCGTCAGGACTGACAGCCCGCCGATGTAGCTCTTGCGGATCTCAGCCAGCGCGGTAAGCGCCCGGTGCTCTTTCGGCAGCCACAGCATCAGTCGCCCTTCGAGGGTCCACAGAGCCGCCAATTTCTCCTGCAGCAGTCGGGCCTCTTCGATGGCAGCCTGTTGCGCAGTGAGCGGCTCGGGTTCCCCGTCGATGCGGTACTCGATGCGATCCTCCAGCACCCACACGATCACATTGCCGGTGTGGTCGAGTTGCATCGCGGCGGCGTGGAGCGCCACGGCAATGTCCTCCATGAGTCCCCGAGCGTGGTTCAGCCGACTTTCGTTGCGTTCCCTTTCGGCACGGGACTCCGCGCGCTGCTGGCGGTTGTTCTCGCCATGTTGGGTGAGCCACTGTCCGGCGAGCACCAACAATCCAGAGACCACCGCAACCGCTAGGAGCGTCCAGCCCATGGCCGCGCAGTATCAGGCATCAGCGGAACTATCGGAGTTTTAAAGCCAGCCGACGAGCTCGGCGGCAGCTGCCGGGGCGTTAGCGCGTTCGACGGCCATCGCGAGGGCGACTACGGCGTCGACGTTCTGGTCGCGGCCGGACTGCTCCAGGCGCCAGCCGCGGCCGGTGGCCTTGGCTATGGCGTTGGCGACATGACGGTCGAGGTCGGGGTGGCCGGGGTGGCGTAGGCGGCGCTCGACGATCGCGGCGTGCAAGCCTTCGGAGGCCGGGACCATGCGGGCGTGGGATTGCGGGAAGGCGACCATCGGGCCGATGCCTTCGGCTTCGAGGCGCAGCGCCTCGCCCTGCCAGCGCCACGGGTCGAAGGCGACCTCGCGGACGGCGAAGCGCGCGGCGAGGCGCCGCACGGCGTCGGTGACCTCCAGGACGGCGCCGTCGCCTTGGAAGACCTCGACGGCCGCGACGCGCAGGTCGTCTGTGACCGCGACGACCGCGGTCTCGGCGCGGCCGCCGCCGACGTCGACGCCGAGCACGACGGGCTCGCCGTCGGGCACCACGAGGCCGGCTTCGCGGCACGTCGTCCACGCCGCCGGCGGCAGCCACGCGGCTTCCCCGACGCCCCAGCGCCCGCAGTGCAGCGTGGCCCAGGCCTGCGGGGTGACGCGCTCGCGCTGCTCGGCCAGCAGGGCGGGCGTGAGCGTCGGCGCGGGGTTGGCGCGCTTGACGGCGGCCATGTCGTCGAGCGACACCCCGTCGGGGACGCCCCACTCGATGTAGCGCAGCCCGGGGGCGGTCGCGTCGGTCTTGGCGCCGCGCACGGTCACCTTGCCGCTGAGCGCGCGGGAGCGGATCCGGCCGAGCGGCGAATCGAGCGACGGGGCGGGCGTGGAGATGACGATCAGCCGCGCATCGGCGCGCTTGACCAGCGCGGACTCGAAGGCGTCGAGCAGTGACCCGTCGCGCAGGTTGAACGCCTCGTCGAGCAGCATCATCGAGTCGGTTTGGCCCACGGCGCGGTCGCCGCGGCCGGAGAGGACGCGCAGGACCCCGCCGCCGGGCACGCGCAGCGCGCCGCGCGACGACGTGACCGAGCGGGCCTCCACGCGGCCGGCAATGGCGGGGTGCTCGGCCATCTCTCGCATGGCTGAGTAGGCGATGGCCGCCAGCTCGCGGCTGGCCGCGCCGAGCGAGACCGAAGCGGACGGGACGGTGAGCAGGTGGTGCAGCGCGACGAGCGCCATCGTCGTGGTCTTGTAGTTGCCGCGAGGGATCACCACGCACACCTGCCGCTCGCGGCCGAGCGCGGCGCGGGCGATCTGGCGTTGGTGTGGCGCAGTGTCGATGTCGAGCGCCCGGGCGAGCTCGAGCAGGCCGCGGTAGCCGGGGCGCACGTCTGCCAAAGCTCGCGTTTTTTGGGGGGGTGCCTTCATCGTTGTTTGACGATGGCGCTCTCGTTCTGGACGCGCAAGCTTGCGCGGACCCCTGAGGATCGGATGCTCACCGCGGCCAGCCTGCCGCCCGGCATGCTGCGCCCGACCGCCAGCGGCGTGCGCGTCACGGCGGCCAGCGCGTTGCAGATCGCCGACGTCTTCGCGGCCGTGCGGATCCTCGCCGAGGCGGTCGCCACGCTTCCGCTGCACGTTTACCGCCGCCGGGGCGACGAGCGCGCCCGCCAGGCCGGCGGTCCGCTCGTCGAGCTGCTGCGCCGCCCGTCGCCGGCGCAGACGACTTCCGGGCTGCTCGGCACGCTCATGCTCCACCTGCTCGTTCACGGGGACGCCTACCTCGGCCTCTACCGCGGCGGCGATGGCGGCGTCGAGCAGCTCGCGTGCCTGGCCCCGGAGCGGATGCGCGTCGAGCTGCGCGGCGGCCGGCTTGCCTACCGCTACACCGACGCCGACGGGCACGCGCTCGAGCTCGGCGCCGCCGACCTCATCCACGTCCGCGCGCTCTCGCTCGATGGTCTCACCGGTCTGTCGATCGTCGAGCAGGCCCGCGAGGCGCTCGGCCTGTCGGCGGCGCTGACGGAGTTCGCCGCCGCGTCGATGGCCAATGACGCCCGGCCGTCGGGGATCCTCAGCCTTGGCCAGGGCGCCGAGGCCAAGCTGCAGGCGATCGCCGACGCCTGGCGCAAGCGTCACGCCGGCAGCCCGAACGCCGGGCGCCTGGCCGTGGTCTCTGGCGACGTCGGCTACACCGCCGTCGGCGTGGGCGCCGCCGAGGCCCAGCTCATCGAGCAGCGCCAGGCCGCCACCGCCGAGATCGCCCGCGTCTTTCGCATCCCCGCGTCGCTGCTCGGGGCGCCCACGGGCGACTCGATGACCTACGGCAACCGCGAAGCCGACGCGGCCTACTTCGTCACGCACTCACTGCGCCCATGGCTGGTCGCCATCGAAGAGGCGCTCAACGGCTGCGACGAGCTGTGCCCGCCCGGCACGTTCTGCGAGTTCAGCGTGGAGGGCCTGCTGCGCGGCGACTCCGCCGCACGCTCGGCGTTCTACGCCGCCGCCCTGAACCCGCAGACGGGCTGGATGAGCCGCGCCGAGGTCCGCCGCCTGGAGAACCTGCCCGCCGAGCCCACCGCGCCCGCGGGCCCACCGCCCGCCCCGGTCGCCGCCGCGCCGGCGCCCATCGAACAGGAGACCGTCCGTGCCTGACCGCCCGACCCCGGGCGCGCTTGAGCAGCGCGCCGCCACCGATGCCGCCACCCCGACGATCGACGGGCGCCGCCTGCGCGGCGTGATCCCCTACGGGATCGAATCGCGCGACCTCGGCGGCTTCCGCGAGGTCATGGAGCCCGGCTGCCTGCGCGGCGCGCGCCTGGATGACCTGGTGGCCACCGTCGACCACGCCGGCGTCCCGATCGGGCGCCACCCGCGCACGCTCGAGGTCGAGGACACCGCCGCAGGGCTGCTCTGGTCCGTCGAGCTGCCCGAGAGCCGCTCAGACGTCCGCGAGGCCGTCGAGCGCGGCGACCTGCAGGCCGGCTCGTGGCGGATGATCGTCGCCCGCGATCGTTGGGAAGGCGACGTGCGCCATGTGGAGGCCGTCGCCGAGCTGCGCGACGTCTCCGTCGTCACCAACCCCGCCTACAGCGAGGCGCGAGCGGAGTACCGCTCAGCGCCCGCCCAACCCGACCCCGCGCCGGCAACCCCGGCCGCACCTGAGGAGCACCCAGTGCCCGACCCACCCCGCGGCGCGCTGCGCGTCGAGAACCGCAGCGCCAGCACCGACGAGACGACCATCGAGACGCGTGTGCTCGACGGGCTGCGATCGGTGCAGAAGGGCGAAAGTCGCTCCCTGACGAACACCGCGGTCGGCCGGATCTCACCGCCCGACCTGTCGAGCTACGTGTGGCAGAAGCTGCGCGCCGCGTCGGTCGTGCTGGCCTCCGGCATCCGCGTCATCCCCACCGACCGCGCCGAAGTCCGCTTCCCCAGGCTGACCGCCGACGTTGACCCGCAGTGGTACGCCGAGATGGACCTGATCGTCGCCGGCGACCCCGCGTTCGCCGATCTCGTGGCCACCCCGAAGAAGCTCGCCCACCGCGTCGAGCTCTCAAACGAGGTCATCGACGACTCCGAGCCGAGCATCACCGAGCTGCTCGACGCGCACCTGCACCAGATGCTCGCGCTCAGGCTCGACCGCGGGATGCTCGAAGGCAACCCGGCCTCCGACCCGAAGTCGATCCGCGGCCTGAAGTACTGGGCCGGCATCCAGTCGATCAGCATGGGCACCAACGGCGCCGCGCTGACCACCCTGGACCCGTTCATCCGCGCGATCGGCCTCCTGCACGCCGCCAACGTGCCCGGCCCCTTCGCGATCGTCCTGCACCCCCGCACCTGGACTGAGCTCGGCCTGCTCAAGGAAGCCCCGACGGGCTCAAACGTGCCGTTGTTGGCGACCGGGGAAGGCGTCGAAGAGGAGCCGGGCCCGCGGATCCTCGGGACCCCGGTCTTCGCCAGCTCGCAGCTGTCGGTCACCGAAACCAAGGGCACCGCCGCCAACGCCTCGAGCGCCTACGTCTACTCGACCAACCCGGACGCCGGCCCCGCGCTCGTGACCCGCCAAGACGCCGAAGTCGAGCTCGACCGGTCACGTCTCTTTGACCGCGACGCCTCCGAGCTGCGCGGCAAGCTGCGCGCGGACTTCATCCTGGCCAACCCGTCCGCCCTCGTGCGAATCGACGGCATCATCCCGCCGGCCTGATGGCCCGCCGCACCAAGCGCGCCACCGGCAAGCGCCGCCGCCGCGGCGTCATCCGCCGCGCCACACGCGCCGTCAAGCGCCTGCTCACCCGGCGTCGGCGCGTCGGCGCCGGCGCCACACCGAAGCAGCTTCCCCGGAAGGCGATCACCGGCGCCTCAGGCCGCACGCGCCACCGCACCCCCACGCCGCGGGCGACCCCGAAGCCTCCCAAGCGCGCGAAGCCCCCGAAGCCCAAGCGCGCGAAGGCCTCGAAGCCCCCGAAGCCCAAGCGCGCGAAGCGCGCCTCGCGGCCCAAGGCATCGCCCAAGCCCGCCGCCCGCAGGCCCGCGGCCAACGCCGCGCCCGCCCGCAAGCGGCGCGCGGCCACGCCCACGGCCAGGCGCACGCCGCCGCCGAGCTCGCCGGCGAGGGCCGGCACGTCCAAGCGGCCCGCCACCGCGCCACCGAAGGCCACCCGCAGCCCGACCGCGCCCGGTCGCCGCGCGCCGCGCCGCACCGCTCGCCCTCCCCGCCCGTCCGCGGCCGCGTCGAGCCCCGCTCGCGCCGGCACGACCACCACGCCGGCCGCCAAGCCCGCCCGCAAGCGCCTGGCGCGCAAGGGCGCCGCGCCGAAGGCCGGCTTCGTCTCCAAGAAGCAGTGGCGCTTCGCGTTCGCGACCAAGCAGCCGTGGGCGCGCAGCAGCGCCCGCAAGACGACGGGCGGCAAGGTCACCCGGTACCGCCGCCTGCCCACCCGCAAGCGCTCGCCGACGTCGTGACGGCCGCCGAGCGCCTCAGCTGGTTGCGACGCCTGCTCGAGGACGTCCCGGTCATCGAGCGCGAGACGTCGACCGCCGACGGCACGAGCACGGACTTCATCCTGCGAAACCCGCCCGTCCGCGCCGTCCTCGGCGTGTGGGTCGACGGCGCCCAGCAGACCGTCGGAACCGCCTTCTCGCTCGTCGACGCCGAGGTCGTCCGCTTCACCAGGCCGCCCACCGCGGCCAGCAGCGTGGTGATGGTCTATGACCGCCAGACCTTCGACGACGCTGAGCTCGTGCAGTACCTCGACGTCGCCGCCGTCGACTGGACGCGCGATCTCGGCATCGTCTACGCCGCCGGCTGCCTGGCCCTCGACGCGCTCCTGCTCGGCTCGGCCACCGCGCTGCGCTTCGGCGCGGGCGCAGAAGAGGCGAACCTGCCCAGCGTCTTCGACCGCCTGACCACCGTCCGCGCGCAATGGGGAGGAGTCCTCGCCCGCGAAGCGCAGCGCCCGGCCGTCTTCGGCGAACCCAGCGAACCCGCGCTGCTCGCCCGCGCCCTGCTCGTGCCAACGGTGCCCAGTGAATAAGAGTGAATAAGGCGGTCGTCACGGGCGAACTCAGCGAAGCGGACCTCGCCGCGATCGCCGAGCTGCGCCGGCGCCTGGCCGCCGAGCGCCGCGCCGGCGCACCATTCGCCGAAGCGTGGGAGCGCAGCTGCGCGGCCGTCTCGTGGCCCGGAGAAGCGGCGGCTGTGCGCCAGGGCTGGGCAGCGGTGCTGCGAGGCACCCGGGGCGCCTGGCGCTGCGGCTACGAACACAAAGAGCACGCAGGCTCGACAGCAACCGCCAGCCTCGAGGCGCTCGTCTAGCGAAGCCAAAGCCATGCCGCGCCCATGCCTCACCTGCCGCGTCCTCGTGAGCGCCGGCTCCTACTGCGCCGCTCACGAACCGAGCCGCGTCAGCCCCGATCGCGGGTCAGGCGGCGCCGCAGCCCGCTTCCGCAAGGTCGTGCTCGCCACCACCGGTGGACGCTGCGCGATCCCCGGATGCGAGACGCCCGATGACCGAGTCGAAGCGCACCATGTGCGTGGCCTCAAAGAAGGTGGAAGCGACCACCCGACCAACGGCCAGCCCCTCTGCTTCGGGCACCACCGCGCAGTCGAGCAACGCAAGCGAGCAGCCCCGCCACGCCACCTCCCGGCCCCGCTCCCGGCCGCCGAGCCCCCCGGCGACCCCGAAGGATCGGATGCGGGATCTGCGGAGCCGCGCGTGTTCTGAGAGAGGCGCATAAGCTCGCGCTTCCACCGCACTTTTCGCGCACGGCGGAGCGGGCGGTGGCAAAAGTTGTACGAATTCGGATCGGGCTGGTTCCATGGATCGTATGAACGAGCCCGACCGAAGCGCCGCGCCCACAGACGGCTCAGTCACGGTGCGATTGCCGCGCCCTCAGTTGGAGCTTCTGCGCACCGGCGCCAACTTGACGGGCTGCCGCTCGCTGGCCGCTTTCTGCAGGGTCGGGCTGATCGCGCACAGCGGCCGCGTGCTCCTCGCGGTCATCGACTCCCCCGTCGGCGCGGAGGAGATGCCTGACGCGAAGCAGCGTGCGCGATTCCGTGCCGACAAGGCCGAAGAGCTCCGCGCGCTCGAGGAGATGGCCTACAGCATCCAGACGCCCGGCGAGCTTCTGCGCCGCGCTCAGGAGGCCGCGTCGACGAACTGAGCACCGCACTGAGCCGGGGCTGCGCGCATGACGGCGCGACCCCGGGCGGACCCCCGCCGGTGCCCGGGTTATGGCCAATCTCGTCGGCAGGCGCTCAGGCCTCGACGAGTTGACTAAATGACGTAGTTAGTACCTCTTAAAGGTCCCTCAAAATGCGATGCACCGGCCCCTACGGCCGCGTCCACCTGGCCGCCCCCAAGGCTGTCTCACGTCTCGAGGCGCGCGGGTTGCCCGTTCGCCAGACCCGCGAGCCTCACATCTACTTGGGGCGCTGCCCGCTCTGTCTCAGCCGGCCCCTGACGTTGCTCATCGCCGGCGCGAGCTGGGCTTCGCAGTGCGCCGTGCTGTGCTCGCGCGGCTGCGATCCGTCGGCGATCGCCGAGACCATCGAGGCCTCGAAATGACCATCGAGGAGGTTTTGCTCGCGCTCGGCGCCCAGGCCTGCGCCGCACGGCGGGTTGGGCGGGCGACATGGGCGGCGAGGTGCCCGGCCTGCGGCGACGAGCTCAGCCTCACGGCGTCGGCGACCGGGCTCGTCGGGCTGCTTTGCCGCTCGGGTTGCCCCTACCGGCGCGTCTGGGCGGCGCTGGAGGCGACGTCGTGATCGCGCGCAATGGTGGCAACCCGGCCGAGGACGCCCGGTTGGTCTGCCTTGCCTGCGGCGCGGCCGTGTCGGGCGACGAGGCGTCCGCCGCGATCGTCGAGCGCGACGCCGATCCGCGATGCCCGAGCTGCGGCAAGGCGCAGCTCGTCGAGCGCGACCCGGAGCGGACCGGCGCCAAGGCGGTAGCCCGGCGGTGGGGCGAGGAGGAGCCGCTCGGGTTCGTGGCCACGCCGAACGCGCTCCTCGAGCATGCCGTCGCGGTCGGGCTCGCCGCTGTCGACGTGTTCCTGCTCGAGCTCCTCGAGCTGCACCGGCGGACGGGGCGCCCTGACGAGCCGGCATGGCCCAGCGACGCGCGCCTGGCGGCCTTGGCCGGGTGCTCGCCGGGGCACGTGCGCAAGCGCCTGCACGGGCTCCGTGCGGCCGGCCTGATCGAATGGGAGCTGCAACGCCACGGCCGCCACCGCGCCGAGCGGCGCATCACCCGGCATGGGCTGACCCGCGTTGCCAACCTGCTCCTGGCCAACCGCCGAACCGGCCTCGACGACCTCGCGGGACTGCCCGAACTGCTCGTCGAGCTCCGCTCCTCCAGGCGCGGACCCCCCCTGAGCTCCGCTCCTCCAGGCGCGGAGCTCGACGTAGCTCCGATCCCAGAGGCGCGGAGCTCGGGGCCCGGGTTCGTGTCGGCAGACGGGAGCTCCGCTCCTAGAGGCGCGGAGGCTCCGCTCCTAGAGGCGCGGAAGCTCCGCTCCCAGAGGCGCACCGAAGCAGAAGAAGTAGAAGCAGACACAGACTCAGAGTCCTCTGACGAGGCATCGAACGCGCTGAAGCGCGTCGACGGCGCCCCTCTCGTGAGCGGGGACGAACCGTGGTGACCCTCGAGCAGCACTCCGGCCGCCTCGCGCAACTCGCCGCGGAGCGCGACCACGCCGTCGCCCAGCTCGGCCGCCTGCAGCGCTCAATCGACGCGGCGATCGCCGCGGCGCTCGACGACGGCCTGGACCCCGCCGCCCTCGCCGATGCCGCCGGCGTGGGGCGGC
>JAUJPF010000070.1 GCA_030447275.1 Solirubrobacteraceae bacterium
TACAGGGTGTCGGTTTTTCAGAGGGGGGCTCTCCCGATCGGGCGTGCGCGCCCGCCGCGACGGGGACGGGGTGCGCGTGGCCCCGGCGCCGCCGGGCCTCTTGCGCGCGGCGGGCGCCCCGCCCCTCGTCGCGCCCCCGGGCGCGCCCCCCACCCACCCGGCGGCGCGCCTCCTCGCGCGCGCCGCCGCCGGCGAGCTGAAGATCCCGTTCACGAGCGGGATCCTCGTGGGGATCGGCGAGTCGGAGGCCGACCGCGTGGCCGCGCTCGAGGCGCTCGCGGCGGTGCACGCCGGGCACGGCCACCTGCAGGAGGTCATCCTCCAGAACTTCGTCCCGCACCGCCGCTACTACGGCGAGGAGCCGGGCGACATCGCGACGCATACGGCCGAGGAGTTCTGGCGGACGGGGCTGCACGACGGGCCGGTCAACGACGCGCCCGCGTGGTCGTCGCCGGTGACGATCGACGACATGCGCCGGCTGATCGCCGAGGCGCGGCGGCTGATGCCCGACGTCGGCATCCAGGTGCCGCCCAACCTCGCCGACTGGTGGCCCGAGCTCGTCGCCGCGGGGGCGACCGACCTCGGGGGCCTGAGCGCGAACGGCGACCACATCTCGCCCGAGCACCCGTTCCCGTCGCCGACGCAGGTGCGCAAGCGCCTCGCCGCCGACGGCGTCGCGCTCACCGAGCGGCTGTGCGTCTACCCGCAGTACATCCACGCCGAGTGGATGGCCCAGGGCGTGCTCGACGTCGTCAAGCGCGTGTACTGGTCGTTCATCCCGCGGCGGGGCAGCGGCCGCCGCGACGAGCGCGCGATCCGCCGCGACCTCGTGCCCGCCGCGATCGCCCGCGGCCGCGACGGAGCGTGGCTCTCAGACGAAGAGCTGACCGCGCTCTTCGCCGAAACGCGCCCGGAGGCGATCGAGGACCTCCGCCAGGCCGCCGACGAGCTGCGCGCCGAGGTGGCCGGCGACGAGGTGACCTACGTCGTCAACCGCAACATCAACGTCTCCAACGTCTGCATCGTCGGCTGCGCGTTCTGCGGCTTCGGCCAGGGCCGCCGCTCGCCCGACGCGTACGAGCACGACCGCGACGAGTTCGTGAAGCGCGTCGAGGACGCGCTCGCGTTCGGCGCCACCGAGCTGTGCATCCAGTCGGGCATCCACCCCGACTGGCGGCTCGAGGACTACCTGGGCTGGCTGCACCTCGCCAAGGACGTCGCCCCCGACGTCCACCTCCACGCGTACTCGCCGATGGAGATCGCGCACATGTGCGACGTGTCCGGCCTCGAGCCGCTCTCGGTGATGGCGCGGCTGCGCGAGGCGGGGCTCGACTCGACGCCGGGCACCGCGGCCGAGGTGCTGCACGACGGCGTCCGCGAGCGGATCTCGCCGAACAAGCTGCCGGTCGCGCGCTGGGTGGAGATCATCGAGGCGTCGCACGCCGCCGGGCTGCGCTCCACGTCCACGGTGATGTTCGGCCACATCGAGGAGCCGTGGGAGCTGGCCGAGCACATGCGCGTCGTCCGCTCGCTCCAGGAGCGCACGGGCGGGATCACCGAGTTCGTCCCCCTCAGCTTCATCCCGTTCCACACCCTGCTCGGCCGGACGCACGGCGTCGAGGAGATCTCCCGCGAGGAGAACCTCAAGCACACCGCGGTCTTCCGCCTCGCGCTCGGCCCCGCGATCCGCAACGTCCAGGCGTCGTGGGTGAAGATGGGGCTCGAGACGGCTACCGAGGCGCTGCGCTGGGGCGTCAACGACCTCGGCGGCACGCTGATGGAGGAGTCGATCAGCCGGATGGCGGGCTCCTACCACGGCGTCCAGCTCATGCCCGACGACTTCGTCGCGGCCGCGCACCGGGCGGGGCGTCCGGCCGCCGAGCGGACGACGCTCTACGAGGTCCGCCGCCGCCACCCGCTGCCGCTGGCGGCGTAGCCGGCGAGGGCGTCGCGCGCGCGGTCGGGCAGCGCGGCGCGCAGCAGCGCCTGCACGCGGGCGTCGGCCCCGACGAGATACCTGGTCCGCGGCCGGTCGGCGGTCAGCGCGTGGGCGACGGCGGCGGCGACCTTCTCGGGGCGCGCCCCGAGCCTCGCCGTCAGGCGGCCGGTGCGCTCGAGCGCCTCGAGCCGCGCGCCGTAGAGGCGCGCGCCCTCCTCCGGCAGCGCCTCGCGCAGCTCCTGCCCCGCGGCGATCCCGCGGTCCCAGATCTCGGTCTTGATGCTCCCCGGCTCGACGAGCGCGACGTGCACGCCGAGCGGGGCGAGCTCGGGCCGCAGCGAGTCCGACATCGCCGCGATGCCGGCCTTCGCGGCGTTGTAGGGGGGAGAGGAACGGCAGCTCGGCCGCGCACGCGCGGCCGATCCCGGTCGACGTTCCGGTGACGAGGACGGTGCCGGCGCTCATGCCGCCGACCCTACCGACGGTTGCGTGGCGACCTCGTAGCGCTGCGAGTGGACCGCAGCGGGTAGCGCCGCGTAGCGGCGGGCTGACAGCGGCTCGTGCACAGGCGCCTCTGACGGCACGGTCGGGGTCCGGCCCGTCGCACCCTCTTCGCAACGCGGCCCGCGGCCACTACGATCGCGCGATGGACGACGACGGCGGGGGTCTGCTCGCGCGCATCTCGACGGAGATGGTGCGCGCTCAGAAGGAGTTCTTCGGCAAGGGCCCCGCGCAGGCGAAGTCGTACTTCCTCGACGACATGCTCATCATCGTCATGCACGGCGGCGTGACGACGGCCGAGAAGACGATGCTCGACTTCGGCCAGGCCGACAAGGTGCGCGACTTCCGCCAGACGTTCGAGAACCAGATGGCGGAGCGGCTCACCGGGACGATCGAGGAGCTGACCGGCCGCAAGGTGCTCACCTACCAGTCGCAGATCCTGTTCGCGCCCGACCGCGTCATCGAGATGTTCGTCTTCGACGACACGGTCAGGAAGCTCACCGAGGCCACGGCCAAGGGGCAGCTCACCGCGGCCCCGGTCGGCGAGGCCACGGAGGACGACGCGCTCGACGAGCCGTCGGCCGCCGGCGCGTAGCGGCGCCCTCTAGCGGAAGAGGTCCTCCTCCGGCGGGCGGATCAGCGCGCGGGCGCCCGGACCGTCGCCGTCGGTCACGAACCGTTCGAGGCCGGTGACGACGACCGCCGGCTCGCGCGAGTCCTTCGTGCGGGCGAGGTCGGCGGCGGCGGCCGCCTGGTCGGCGACGGCGATCCACGTCGCCTTCAGCTCGCGGCCGTGCGGGTCGTGGCGCCCGCGCCAGTCGTCGAGCGGCGCGAGGCCGGCGGCGCCGATCGCCACGTCGGCCTGACCGTGGCGCCACGCGCGGCCGAAGGAGTCGGCGACGACGACGCCGGCGCGGACGCCCAGGGCCGCGCGCAGCCGCCGCGCCGACGCGTCGGGGTCCTCGGGCAGCAGGACGAGCGTCCCCGGCTCGGCGTTCGACGCGTCCACGCCCGCGTTCGCGCACACGAACCCGTGGCGCGTGCGGCAGATGAGCACGCCGCGCTCGGCGCGCATCAGCTCCGCCGTCTCGTCGAGCACGACCTGCACGTGGCGCGCGTCGTCCCTGCCCTGCTCGGCGGCGATCGCGCGCGCCCGCTCGCCCGGCACGACGCCGGCGAGCGCGACGACCCGGCCCTCCGCCTTCGACACCGCCTTGTGGGCGACGACGAGCACGTCGCCGTCGGCCACCCGCCCGCGCAGCAGCGCTCCGAGGTCGTCGCCGGCCCGGATCTCGGGGATGCCGTCGAGCGCCCGGGCCGCGATCACCGCTGTGCCTCCTGCACCGCTGCGAGGTCCTCCCGTGTGTCGACGTCGAGCAGCAGGCCGGGCACCTCGTCGAGGATCGCCCCCTCCGCCAAGCCGAGGTGCCGGTCGCGGCTGCCGGGGCCGAACGACGGCCGGATGGCGTCGGGGGGCTCGAGCAGCAGGGCGTTCGTGCCGGTGCCGTGGCGGTCGGGGACGACGACGACGCCGGGCCCGTCGTGGCGGTCGAGCAGCGCGTCGACCTCCGCCCCGGTGAGCAGCGGGCAGTCGCCGGGGACCAGCAGCGCTCGGGTCGCGCCCAGCGCGATGGCCCGCTCGAGCCCGAGCTGCGCCGCCGCGTTGTGCCCGGCGAGGGCGGGCTCGTCGACGATCTCGAAGCCGCGCTCGGACGCCTGCCCGCGGACCGCCTCCTCCCGCGTCACGACGAGGACAGCGTCGACGCGCTCGGCGGCCGCGAGCGCGTCGAGGACGCGGGTCGCCATCGCCGCGGCGAGGTCGGGGCGACCGCCGAGCCGCTGCTTCGCGCGGTCGAACGACTTGACCGGCAGGATCGCGACCGTGGTCACCGCGGCGAGGCTAACGACAGCGCGAAGTCGAGCGTCTCGCGCGCGACGCGCTCGCGCGAGGCGGCGTCGCCCATGAGGGTGCCGGTCACGTGCGCCGGCACGTCGAGCTCGATGCGCTCGTCGGTCACGAGTCCGTCGATCAGGCGGCGGTAGGTCGCCGCGATCCCGCGCGCGTCGAGCGTCTGGCCCGCCCACTCGAGGAAGGCCGCCGTCGGGCCCTTCAGCACCTCGCCGTCGACGATCGGGCTGACCGCGACGACCGGGGCGGCGGCGGCCCGCAGCGCGTCGGCCATCCCCGGGACGGCGAGGATCGGCCCGATCGAGATCACCGGGTTCGACGGGCCGACGACGATGGCGCGGGCGGCGGCGATCGCCTCGAGCGCCTCCGGCGGCGGCGACGCGGCCCGGACGCCCTCGTACTCCACGCCCTGCACCGGCCCCTCGCCGCGCAGGCGGATCATGAACTCCTGAAACGGCCACCACTCGCCGCCGGCGAGCACGCGCGTGCGCACCGGCGCGTCGGCCATCGGCACCACCCGCGCGGCGACGCCGAGCGCTGAGCGCAGCTCGTCGAGCGCCTCGGTCAGGCGCGCCCCGGCGGCGAGCCGCTCGGCGCGCCGCAGGCACACGGCGAGGTCGCGGTCGCCGAGGTTGAACCACACGTCGACGCCCAGCTCGCGCATGCCGTCCATGACGTGGAAGGTGTCGCCGCGCAGCCCCCAGCCGCGCTCGTCGATGCGGTCGGCGAGCCAGTAGGTGACGAGGTCGGGGTCGGGCGCGACGTGCGCGCCGTAGATCTCGACGTCGTCCGCCGTGTTGGCGATCACGACCAGCTCGTCGCCCACCACGTCGAGCATCCCGCGCGCGAGCTTCGCGCCGCCGGTCCCGCCGGCGAGGACGACGACCGTCACCGAGGCTTGGGCTTCAGCGGCGGGAAGCGGTCGCCCTCCGGCAGCCCGGTGATCCGGATGCCGGCGTGCGTCTTGTAGCGCCCGTTGATCCCGATCAGCAGCGCGGTCAGCGGCTCCACCAGCCGGGCCATCTCGAGCGGCCCGGCGTCGACGCAGCGCAGGCCGTCGATCCTCTCGATCAGCTCGGCGACGCGGCGCTTGTCGTCGCGCCTGGCCCCGCAGACGAGGACGTCCTCCTCGAACGTCGCGTCGAGGTCTGAGAGCAGCGGCGCCGCGACGGTGTGCAGCGCGCTCACGACTCGCACGCCGTCGGGCACCATCTCCTGCGCCTGCTGCGCGCACGAGCCCTGCCAGATGCCGATCGTCCGCGTCGCCTTGCCGCCGAGCGGGGCGGCGAGCGGCACGGTGGCGTCGACGAGGATCTGCCCCTCGCGCAGGACGTCGCGCAGGTTCAGCAGGTTCTCGGCCTGGTTGCGCAGCGGGACGCAGAGGAACACGACGTCGGCCGCGGTCGCGGCCTCCGCGTTGACGAGCCCGCGGAACGTGCCGGACTGGACCTTCTCGGCGGCGCGCGACGCCGCCTCCTCCGCGCGCCCCGCGTCGCGCGAGCCGAGTGTGACGGGCACGCCGGCCGCTCCGAGGCGCACCGCGAGGCCGAAGCCGAGCGCGCCGGTGCCGCCGATGATCGAGACGCCGTCTGCCATGGGCGGGCGACTGTATATGGTGCTCGCCCTGGCGATGGCTCCCGAAGGCGCAGAGCGCAGCGACGACTTCACGGTCGAGGGCGTCCTCCTCACCGACGTGGGCGGGACGATCCCGGCGAAGGTCCTCTCGACCCCCGGGATGATCGGGATGATGGAGCGCTCGGCGACGAAGCTCGCCCTCGACCACCTGCCGGACGGGCAGGCGACCGTGGGGTTCGAGGTGTGCATCAAGCACGTCGCGCCGGCGGCCGAGGGCGCGACGTGCACCGTGACGGCGCGCCTGGTCGAGGTGGTCGACGAGCGCAAGTGGCGCTTCGAGGTCGAGGTGCGCGAGGGCGACCGGACGCTCGGCGTCGGCACCCACGAGCGGCGGGTGGTCACGCGGGCGTGAGCGCGCTCCCGCAGAGCGTCCGCATCCGCGAGGTGGGGCCGCGCGACGGCTTCCAGAACGAGCCCGAGGTCATCGCGACCGACGACAAGGTCGCGCTCGTCGACTGCCTGGCGCGGACGGGGCTGCGGCGGCTCGAGGTCACGAGCTTCGTCCGCGCCGACGTCATCCCGCAGCTCTCCGACGGGCCGGAGGTGCTGGAGCGCGTCGACGTGCCCGACGGCGTCTCGCTGAGCGTGCTCATCCCCAACGAGAAGGGGCTCGACAAGGCGCTCGAGCACCGCGACCGCTTCCACGAGGTCAACGTCTTCCTCTCGGCGTCGGAAACCCACAACGCCGAGAACGTCAACCGGACGATCGAGGAGTCGCTCGCCGGGCTCGAGCGGGTGCTGCCCCGGGCGCGCGAGGCCGGGCTGCGCTGCGAGGGGGTCATCTCCGTGTCGTTCGGCTGCCCGTACGAGGGGCACGTCCCGCCCGAGCGGGTGTTCGCCATCGCGCGGCGCCTGCGCGACGCAGGGGCGGAGGAGATCGGGTTCGGCGACACGACCGGGATGGCCAACCCGGTGCAGGTGCGCGACTTCTTCGCGCGGGCGCACGAGGAGATCGGTGGCGGCGTCGAGCTGACCGCGCACTTCCACAACACGCGCGGGCAGGGCCTCGCCAACGTGCTCGCCGCGCTCGAGTCCGGCTGTGAGTCGTTCGAGTCGAGCTTCGGGGAGCTGGGCGGGTGCCCGGTGCCCAAGGGCGCGACCGGCAACATCGCCACCGAGGATCTCGTCTCGATGCTGCACGAGATGGGGATCGAGACCGGCGTCGACCTCGCGAAGGTCGTCGACTGCGCGCGCCGCGCGCAGCAGGTGCTCGGCCGGCCGCTCGGGAGCCACACGCTCGTCGCCGGGCCCGTTGACTGGCATCGCTGACGACGTCGCGGCGCTCGCCGCCATGGGCCGCGGCTCCGCTGGCCCCGGCGAGCGCGCCGCGGCGGCGTGGGCGGCGCAGCGGCTCCCGGGGGACGTCGCGCTCGAGCCCTATCGCTGGCCGCGCACGCACGCGTGGGCGCACCTGCCGCACCTCGCCGCGGCGGCGACCGGGAACCCGCTCCTGACGGCCGCCGCGCTCGTCTCCTACGAGCTCGACCAGAGCGGGCGGCTTCAGTGGGTGCAGCGGCTGCTGCCGGCGGGGCACGGCGTCAACGTCGTCGCGCGGATCGCGCCGCGCGGCCCCGCCCGGCGCACCTTCGTCCTCGTCGCCCATCTCGACGCGCAGCGCGGCGGGCTGATCTGGCACCGCAGGGTCGTCGAGGCCGGGGCGGCTCGGCGGCTGCGCACGCGTTCGATGACCCCCGCGAGCCTCGGCGTCGCGCTCGTGATCGCGCTGCGCCGGCGGCCGCTGCTCGCGCTCGCCGTCGCGCTGTTGCTCGACACCGCGCGGCGCCCGCCGGTGCCGGGCGCGAACGACAACGCCAGCGGCGTGGCCGGCGCCATCGCGGTCGCACACGCGCTGGCGGCGGAGCCGCTCGAGCGGACGGAGGTGCTCATCGTCCTGCCCGGCGCGGAGGAGGCGGGCATGGGCGGGATGCGGGCGTTCCTGCGCGCGCACGCGCTCGACCCGGCGACGACGTTCGTCCTCGGGCTCGACACCGTCGGGTCGGGGACGCCGGTCGTCGCGCGCGCGGAGGGCGCGGTGCTGGCGCACCGCTACCGCGAGGAGGATCTCGCGCTGGTCGAGCGCGCCGCCGGCGACGACCCGCCACAGCGCTGGCGGATCGCCGCGTACACCGACCCGATCCTCGCCCGCTTCGCCGGGCTGCCCTGCGCGTCGATCCTCTCCGTCGGCGAGCACGGCATGTACACGCACTACCACCGCTCCGACGACGTGCCCGAGCACGTCGACCTCGCGTGCGTCGCGCGGTGCGCCGCCATCGCCGAGGCCGTCGCGCGCGAGCTGGACCGGGAATGACGTTCGTCCGCGCCGTCGAGCTGGTCGCGGGCGGGAGCGGCTACCCGTGGGACCTCCCCGCCGTCCGCGCGCTCGACGGGCGGCTCGAGCTGCACCCGAAGGTCACCTACCTGATCGGCGAGAACGGCTCGGGGAAGAGCACGCTGCTCGAGGCGATCGCGGTCGCCGCCGGCATGAACCCGGAGGGCGGCAGCTCCCAGAACCGCTTCGCCACGCGCGACTCGCACTCCGACCTCAGCCGCGGTATCCGGCTCATCCGCGGCACGAAGCGCCCGGCGACCGACTTCTTCCTGCGGGCGGAGAGCCTCTACACGGTCGCGACGTACGTCGACGAGGCGTACGCCGGCGAGGCCGGGGGGCCGAAGGCGTTCGGCGGGAAGTCGCTGCACGAGCAGTCGCACGGCGAGTCGTTCCTCGCCGTCGTCATCGAGCGCTTCGGGGCGGAGGGGCTCTACGTCCTCGACGAGCCCGAGGCCGCGCTCTCGACGCAGAACTGCCTGACGCTGCTGCGCCGCATCCACGAGCTGGTCGGGCTGCGGTCGCAGTTCGTCATCGCGACGCACTCGCCGCTCGTCCTCGCCTACCCCGACGCCGCGATCCTGCGCTGCGGCGACGACGGCCTCGAGCCCGTCGCCTACGACGACGCCGAGCCGGTCACGCTCACGAGGAGCTTCCTCGACGCTCCCGAGCGCTTCCTGCGGGCGCTGATGGAGGACTAGCGCCCGCTGAAGTCCGGCTGGCGCTTCTCGGCGAACGCGCGCGTGCCCTCGCCGAAGTCCTCGCTCTCGGCGCAGAGCTGCTGGACCGTCACCTCGTGCTCGAGCGTCAGCGCGAGCGCCGGCTTGGCCGCGGAGTCGATGACGCGCTTCGCCAGGCCGACCGCCGTCGGCGCGCAGGCGAGCAGCTCGCCGACGAGCTGGTCGGTGACCGCGTCGAGCTCCTCGGCGGGGCCGATGCGGTTGACGAGCCCGATCCGCTCGGCCTCGGTGCCGTCGATCAGCTTCGAGGTCATGATCAGCTCCTTCGCCCGGCCCACGCCGACGACCGCCGGCAGCCGCGACGACCCGCCGACGTCGGGGATGAGCCCGACGCGCGTCTCGGGCATCCCGATGATCGCGTCGGTGGCCATGACGCGGAGGTCGCAGGCGAGCGCAAGCTCCATCGCCCCTCCGATGCAGCCGCCGTGGATCTGGCAGATCGTCGGCTTGGGCATCTCCTCGGCGAGGTTCCACGCGTCGAGGATCGGCCGGCGGAAGGCGCGCAGCCCCGACGGGTCGGCGGCGAGCTCGCCCAGCGCGGCGAAGTCCATCCCGCTCGAGAACATGGGCCCCGCGCCGCGGACGACGACGCAGCGCACCGACGCGTCGATCCGCGCGGCATCGAGCGCGTCGCGGATCGCGAGCACCAGCTCGGCGTTCATCGCGTTGCGCTTCTCGGGGCGGTTGAGGACGACGTGGCGGACCGGTCCGCGGTCCTCGGTGGTGACGAGGCTCATGGGAGGCAGGCTACGCGAGCCACTCTGCTGGAAAGGCGCCGCGTCACATAGATTCCGGCCCATATGGCTGAGATCAAGAAGGTGGGCGTCGTCGGCGGCGGCCTCATGGGACACGGGATCGCGCAGGTGACCGCGACCGCGGGCTACGACGTCGTCCTGCGCGAGGTCGACCAGTCGGCGCTCGACACGTGCATGGGCAAGATCAACAAGCAGCTCGCCCGCGCCGTCGAGAAGGGGAAGTCGTCGCAGGAGGACGCCGACGCGATCCTCGCGCGGCTGGAGACGACCACCGAGTACACCGACCTCGCCGACTGCGACCTCGTGATCGAGGCGATCACCGAGTCGCTGCCGGCCAAGCTCGAGATGTGGAAGGAGGTCGACGGCATCGTCAAGGAGGACGCGTACTTCGCGACCAACACCTCCTCGCTGGCGGTCATCGACCAGGCCGCGGCGACCGCGCGGCCCGAGCGCTTCCTCGGCCTGCACTACTTCAACCCGGCGCAGGTCATGAAGCTCGTCGAGGTCGTGCGCGCGGTGACGACGTCCGACGAGGCCTTCGAGGCCGGCCTCCGGTTCGCGCGCTCGCAGGGCAAGCTTGCGATCCCCACCAAGGACAAGGCCGGCTTCATCGTCAACCGCCTGCTCGTCCCGTACATGCTCGACGCGATCCGCGCCTACGAGGAGGGCGTCGGCTCGGTCTCGGAGATCGACGACGCCATGAAGGCCGGCGCCGCGCACCCGATGGGGCCGCTGACGCTCGCCGACTTCGTCGGGCTCGACACGCTCGGCTCGATCTGCGACGTGATGTTCGACGAGTTCCGTGAGCGGCGCTTCGCCCAGCCGCCCACGCTCCGCAAGATGCTGGCCGCGGGCTGGTACGGCCGCAAGTCCGGCTTGGGCTTCTACGACTACTCCGGCGACCAGCCGTCGCCGAACCCGGGGGTGACGTGATCCATGGCAGCGCTGACCCACATCGATGACGACAGGGGCCGCTTCGCCGGCCTCGCGGCGGTCCTGCTCGCGGTCTTCGCGTTCGTGCTCCTCGCGCGCAACGAGGACTGGAAGGCGGGCGTCGACCTGCTCGTGACCGGGATCCCTGCCGCGCTCGTGCTCACCGCCGCGATCGCCCGCCGGCGGCATGAGGGGCCACCGCCCGGGTGGATCTCGGCGATGCTCGTGGCCGGCTTCGCCCTCAGCACGGTCGCGCTGTTCAGCCTCGCCGACCTGCTCGGCGCGAACACCGACGACCTCGAGTCGAGCACCGTCACGTGGATCGCCGTGCTCCTGGCCGCCGGCTTCGCATTCATCGCCCTGCGCCGCGACTCGGCGATCTGCACCCTGCTCGCCGCGGCCGCCGCCGTGGTCGCGGTGGTCGCCGCCGTCGACTGGATCTTCTCGCCGGAGGGCACGACGACGATCCGCTACGTCCTCCTCGTCGAGGGCATCGTGCTGCTCGCGGCCGGGATCGCGCTGTACCGCCGGCGCGGCGGCCACATCGGCGACGACCGCCAGATCGGCGGCGACCGTCACGCCGGCGCTGCCGGACACCACGGCGGTTGGCGCCACGGCGTCGTCCTGACGGTCCTGTCCGGGCTCGTAATCGTCACCCTGGCGCTCACGTTCGCGCAGGACTTCCTCACGCCGATCTTCGGCGGAGAGGACGAGAGCATCGGGGAGGTCGCGTGGGGCTGGGAGCTCGTCGTGCTCGTCTTCGGCCTTGCGCTGGCCGCCTTCGCGGCCGTGACGCGCGAGCCCGGGCCCGGCTACGCCGCCGCGCTGCTGCTGCTGACGTTCGTCACGCTCGCCGCGGCCGGGGACGGCTTCGTCGGCTGGCCGCTCGTGCTCCTGGTCCTCGTCGTCGCCGCGATCGCGGGGGCGGTGGCCCGGCCGCGCGGCCGCGCCCGGCGCGACGCCGACGCCGGCGCCGCCGCCGCCGCCCGTCCCGGCCCGGACGACCCGCACGAGGTGCGCCTGTGAGCGACCTCCAGGCCGCCATCG
>JAUJPF010000071.1 GCA_030447275.1 Solirubrobacteraceae bacterium
CTCGTGACGGTCGACCGCTAACCCAGGTCCCAGCGCACCCGCAGCGCGGGCGGCTTGCGGAAGACGAGCCCGCGGGGCTCCGCGTCCGCCGCCGCGGGGTCGAGCCGCAGCCCGGGCAGGCGCGCGAGCAGCCGCTCGACGCCCGTGTGCGCCTCGAGGCGCGCGAGGTGCATGGCGACGCAGACGTGCGGCCCGGCAGCGAAGGCGAGGTGGCGCCGCGCGTTCTCGCGCCCCACGTCGAAGGCGTCGGGATCGCGGAAGGTGGCCGGATCCCGGTTCGCGGCGGTGACGGAGACGACGACCAGGTCGCGCGCGGCGATGCCGGCGTCGCCGAGCCGGACATCGCGGGTCGCGTAGCGGTCGACGCGCGCCGCGGCGGGCTCCAGGCGCAGCGACTCCTCGATCGCGTTGACGAGCAGCGCGGGCTGCGCGCGCACGCGCGCGAGCTCGCCGGGGTGCGCGAGGAGGTGGAGGACCGCGTTGGCGATCATCCCCTCCGTCGTCTCGATGCCGCCGAACAGGAGGACCGCCGCGTTGGCGATCACCTCGTCGCGCCCGAGCCCGGTGTCCTCCGCCGCCGCCTCGCCGACCAGCGAGGCGGCGTCCACGTCGAGCGCGTGGCCCACGGCCGCCGACAGTCGCGCGACGGCCGCCCGCCCGTCGTCGCTCGCGGCGCCGCCCCGCGAGAGCGCCGTGACCTCGGCGACGATCGACTCGTACCAGCCGGCGACGGCGGCCGTGTCGGCGCCGTGGAGGCCAAGGGCGTGGACGACCACCGCGGTCGCGAGCGGACCGGCGAACGCCCGGCGCAGCTCGATCGCGCCGTCGCGCTCGAAGGCGTCGATCAGCCGGTCGGCCTCCGCGGCGACGGGATCGCTGAACCGCCGCAGCACCTCGTCGCGCCGAAAGGGGCGCGCGAAGGCGGCGCGGTGGCGCTGGTGCTCGCCCCCGTCGAGCGAGAGCATGCTCGGGCCGACCACCCGTGCGGTGGTGAAGCGCGGGTCGTCGACGGTGAACGCGGAGGCGTCGCGCATCACCGCCAGCGCGAGGTCGCGGCGGGTGACGAGCCAGCCGCCGAGCGCGGGCACCCAGGAGACCGGCTCGCGCTCGCGCAGCGTCCTCAGCGCGGCGTGCGGCGCCTCGAGCGCCTCGGCGGTCAGCGCCGCGCCGAGCGGGAAGCCGCCCCGCACGCTTCCTCAGCCCTTGACGAGCGCGGGGGCGCTGGCGACCTCGAGCCGCCGCCCGAAGGCGCGCTCGAAGAGCCCGCCCTCGCGCTCGGCCGCCCAGCGCGCGAGCGGCGCGCCGTCGCCCGACTCGAGCCGGAGGCGGACGGTGTCGTCCGTGGCGTCCATGTGGGCGTCGCGCACGGCGCGGTCGCGCGAGCGCTCGAGCTGCTCCGCCACCCGCAGCAGGGCCGAG
Source organism: Solirubrobacteraceae bacterium (assembly GCA_030447275.1). GTDB lineage: Bacteria > Actinomycetota > Thermoleophilia > Solirubrobacterales > Solirubrobacteraceae > CADCVT01. Next base: position 1,420 of record JAUJPF010000071.1, read on the forward strand.
CAGCGCACGATCAGCGCCTCGTCGCCCTTGTGGGCGATGGCGGCGTACTCGCCGAGGCCGGGCGAGCCCTTGCGGTGATAGCGCGCCATCTGGCCGATGAGGGCGGTCTGCCGCGTCGAGTAGCCCGGCAGCCCGGCGTTGAGGATCAGGTAGCGCGAGTGCTTGTGGTGGTCGTCGTAGTCGACGGCGACGCCGATGTCGTGCAGGAGCGCCGCCGCCGAGAGCAGGTCGCGCTCCTCGGGGTCGCCCGGGTGCACGCCCGCCTCCGCCAGCCCCTCCCACATCTGCAGCGCCAGCCGGGCGACGTGCTCGACGTGGGCGAAGTCCGTGTCGTACTGGGCGGCGAGGTTGCGCACGCCGGCGTGCCGCACGTCCTCGAACAGCGGCGGGTCGGCGGGCGCCAGCAGCGTGGAGAAGAAGACGCCCTCGCGCAGGCCGGCCTCCGTGACCTCGAGCGCGCCGAACGCCCCGAGGTGGAGGATCGTCTGCACGACGACCGACCCGGCGAGGATGAGGTCGGCGCGCTCGGGCTTGACACCGGGCACCTTGCGCCGCTCGGCGGCGCTCATCTCCGAGAACCGGCTCACGAGCTCGTCGACCGCGTCGCGCTCGAGGCAGAAGCCCTGCACGCCGAAGGACGGCAGCCGGCCGGCGATCTCCGCGGCGGCGGCGAGGTTGCGGACCGTGCCGCCGATCCCCGTGATCCGCCCGCCGTGCGTGCCCGCCCCCGCGACCCACGGCGCGTCGCGCTCGAGCTCCTCGCGCACGTGCGCGCGCAGCGCCTTGAGCTGCTTCTTCGACGCGCGCTTGTCGGGCAGGAAGCGCTCCGTCATGCGCACCGCGCCGAGCCCCCAGGAGCCCGACGCGCGCGCGAGCCGGCTCGCGACCTGGGTGAGCTGCATCGAGCCGCCGCCGAGGTCGAGCGCCACGCCGTCGGCGAGCGTCGTCGTGTTGACCGCGGCGAGGTAGCCGTAGCGGGCCTCCTCGACGGAGTCAGGATCTCGATCGAGAGGCCGCTGCGCTCGTGCGCGCTCGCGAGGAACTCCCGCCTGGTTCGCCGCGTCGCGGATCGCCGACGTGGCGACCGCGCCGCGGACGTCGGCGATCTCCGTCGACGTGCAGTAGTGCGCGCGTAGAGCTCGAGCGTCTGCAGCGCGCGCTCCATCGGCGCGGGCTGGAGCTCGCCCGTCTCCTCGAGCCCCTCGCCGATGCGGACCGCCTCGTAGATCTCGTCCGTGCGCCGCCACCAGCCCGGCCGGTCGTCGCCCGGCCTGCCACGAGAAGACCACGAGCCGGAACGAGTTCGACCCGAGGTCGATGACGGCCTGCCGGCGCATGTCACGCCTGGCGGCCGCCGCTGCCCGCCCACGTATGCCCGATATAGAGACACGGCCGCCAGTTCCGGCCAGAACTTCCGGAGCGCTAGATGCGGGCGAGCGCGGATCCGACCCAGTCGACCGCCGCGGGGATGTGCGCGGGATCGATGTGGTGGGCGGCGTCGGACTCGTGGTACTCGACCGCGAGGCCGCCCGCCTCGGCTTCCTCGCTCGCGCGCCGGCCGAAGCCGACCTCCATGATCGGGTCGCGGCGGCCGTGGGTGATGAAGGCGCGCAGGCCCGGGCGGTCGGCGAACGACGGCGCCCAGCCCTCGACGACCGGCACGAAGCCCGAGAAGGCGAGGATGCCGGCCGGCGCGGGGCGCGAGGCGTCCAGGCCGAGCGAGTAGCTCATGACCGTCCCCATCGAGAAGCCGCCGAGCACCGTGCGCTCCGGGCCGAGGCCCGTGCGCTCCCACAGCTCGTCGTGGAACGCCGAGAGCGCCGCGAAGGCGGCGTGCCAGGTGTCGGGATCGGGGCGGCCGACCTGGGGACGACGTACCAGTGGTACCCGGGCCAGCCCGGCAGCTCGAGCGGCGCGCGCGGCGCCGCGACGTGCAGCCGGCGCTCCGGGTCGAGCGTGTCGCCGAGCGACAGCAGGTCGTGCTCGTCGGCGCCGCGGCCGTGGTGGAGGACCAGCAGCCCCTCGGCCCGGGCGGCGGCCGGGCGCTCCTGGAAGGTGAGGCCGCTCACGACGCGCGGCGCCCTCGCGCCGGGCGACCCGCGGGTTGGTCACCGGGGTCAGCGTCTGCTCGAGCCGGTCGCGCAGGTGGGCGTGCATCTTCGGCACCCGCAGCGACTCGCCGAGGTGGCCGGGCTCCTCGTCGACCGCGAAGCCCGGCGAGAGCGTCGCGATCTCGAACAGGATCCCGCGCGGCTCGCGGAAGTAGATCGCGTCGAAGTAGTCGCGGTCGCGGACGTCGGTCACGAACCCGCCGGCCTCGCGCACGCGCGCGCCTGCCAGCCGAGGTGGTCCTCGTCGCGCGACGCCCAGGCGATGTGGTGGACGGTGCCCGCGCCCTGCCGGCCGCTCTGGTCGGTGAGGTCGTAGGCCCAGTGGAAGTGGCGCTCCTCGCCGTCGAGCCGGTACTCGCCCCCGCCGAGGTGGGTGAAGCCGAGCGTGTCGGTCAGCAGCTTCTCCTCGACGTTGGCGAACGCGCCGTAGGCGCGCGCGCCCTCGAGGCCGGTGATGGCGTGCTCGCCGGGACCTCGGGGTGCTCGGCGCGCAGCGGCGGGTTGCCGTCGTCGGCGATGACGAGCTCGAGGCCGAGGCCGTCGTAGTCCGCGAAGCGCAGCGAGCGCTCGCCGCGGGCTCTCGTAGCCGCGGGCGCGCAGGCGCTCCGCCCAGAAGTCGAGCGAGGCCTCCGACCCGACGCCGAGCTGCAGCGTGTGGATCATCCCGAGGCCGGGGCGGCCGGGCGCGGCGCCCGCGAACTCGAACCAGGTGAGGATGGAGCCAGGGGAGCCCTGCTCGTCGCCGAAGTACAGGTGGTAGGCCTCGGGCTGGTCGAAGTTGACCGTCTTCTTGACCAGGCGCAGCCCAGGACGTCGGCGTAGAACTCGACGTTCTTCTGCGCGTCGCCCGTGATCATCGTGATGTGGTGGAGGCCTTCGAGCTTCATGACGAGGAGTGTACCGCGAAGTGATTGCACATGCAACTACCTGACGGCCTCGGAAGGATGCGGCGCGCCTACGAGCGCGCGGAGCTGCTGGAGGCCGATCTCGCGGCGGACTGGCTCGCGCAGTTCGAGGCGTGGTTCGCCGACGCGCAGGCCGCGCCGGCGATCGCCGAGCCGAACGCGATGGTGCTCTCCACCGCCACGCCGGACGGCCGCCCGAGCGCCCGCACCGTCCTGCTCAAGGGCGTCGACGAGCGCGGCTTCGTGCTCTACACGAACCTCGGCTCGCGCAAGGGGCGCGAGGCGGCGGCCAACCCGGTCGCGGCGCTGCTGTTCCCGTGGCACGCGATCGAGCGCCAGGTCGTCGTCGACGGCGCGTGGAGCGGGTGGCCGACGCCGAGGCGGACGCCTATTTCGCGTCGCGCCCGCACGGCTCGCGCGTGCGCGCGCACGCCAGCGAGCAGTCGGCCGTGCTCGCCTCGCGGGAGGAGCCTCGACGCGCGCGCGGCGGAGCTCGCGGCGCGCTACCCGGAGGGCGCCGCCGTCCCGCGGCCGCCCGGCTGGGGCGGGCTGCGGGTCGTGCCGGAGGCGGTCGAGTTCTGGCAGGGCCGGCCGAGCCGGCTCCACGACCGCCTGCGCTACCGCCGCGCGGACGGCGGCGGTTGGCTCGTCGAGCGGCTCGCCCTAGCGGCGTTCACAGCAATCGGCGCAAGGTCTTGCCCTTTCGTGCGTTGATGCCTCCATGACCGCGCTCCGCACCGCCCTGCTCGCCCTGCTCCTCCTCGTGGCCCTGCCCGCCGCCGCCGGGGCGGCGCTCTCGCCCTTCGAGCAGCGGCTCGAGCAGGCCCGGGAGGAGGCTGGGAACCCGGGAAGCCTCCGCCGTCGCGCTACGCCCTGCCCGCCGGCAACCTCGACGTCGACCCGTCCGAGACGGTCGCGTCGCAGCCCGGTCAGCGGATGATCTTCACCGTCTCGCTCGACCGCGCGGTCGAGCGCGGCAGTCTCCGCCTCGAGCTTCCCGCGAAGTGGTCGGGCCGCGCCCCGAGCGGTCTGCTGTGGGCCGAGCCGGCCGAGCCTCGTCCCCCGCGCCGCCGACAGCGCGTCCCTCGAGCGCGCCGGGCGCACCGTCACGCTGTCCTTCCGCGACGCCGAGGCCGGCGACGCCGCCTCGCTGCAGATCCGCGACGTCGGCATCCCGGCCGGCGACTACCGGATCCGTGGAGCTGGACGGGCGCCGACGGCGCGGTCGCCCGCGGCACGAGCCTCGTCGGCATCCACGCGCCGGCGCGCGAGGGCGACGAGACCCCGCAGAACCCGTGGACGCGCCAGCTCCAGCTCGGCGTCGAGATGAGCGCCACCGAGCAGGACGACCAGTGCACCCGCACGACCCTGCCAGGTGACGCAGAACGGCCGGGAGGAGCAGTCGGAGACCTTCATCGGCGTCTCGCCGTACGACTCCGACCGCATCCTCGTGCAGTCCAACAACATCGACGACTTGGCCGAGGCGCATTCCTGTCGACCAACGGCGGCAAGAACTTCAAGCGCCTGAGGATCCCCAGCATGCTCGACGCCCCCGGCGAGGACGGCCCCGAGAACGGCCGGTACTGCTGCGATCCGATGTCGGCGGAGGACAACCTGGGCAACATCTGGTTCGGCGGGCTGTCGTTCAGCCGGACGACGGCGCCGACGCACCCAGCCGCATCTTCGTCAACCGCATCGCCGCCGGGACTGAGGAGTTCCAGCCGTTCACGGTCGGCCTTCCGCTGCTCGCCGGCAGGACGGCAAGCAGCCGAAGGACGACGAGGAGGGCCAGCAGGACAAGAACCTCATGACGATCGACAACTCGCCGACGTCGCCGACGTACGGCCGCCTCTACGTGGTCTGGAACGATACGGGCGGCAGCCTGTCGGAGGGCACGCGGAGCGGCAACGCGATCGTGATCTCGCACTGCGACACGCGGACCGCGGGCTGCCCGACGCCGCGCGCTGCGACAACGCCGACAACTGGACGGTGCCGGTCGTCGTCGCGCCGCGCACCAGCCTCATCTACGCCGACGCGGCCGTCGGGCCCGAGGGTCAGGTCTACGTCACGTGGTGGGACTTCTCGTCGGTCAACGCGATCCGCGGCCGGGTCTGCGACCCCAAGACCGCCGACTGCGCGAAGTCGGAAGGCTATGGCCCGATCAAGGACATCGCCACCCTCAACAACGACCTGTCGGGCGTCGACGACAATGCGGGCGGCCCGTTCCCCTTCGCCTGCCCGATCCCGGCGCGCAGCCCGGCGGGCGTCCCGGCCCCTCCCCGGGCGTCGAGGTCGACATCTCCAACGGCCCGAATCGTGGCCGGGTCTACGTGTCCTGGGGCGATCTGCCCGTATAGCAGCGGCGTCCGCCGCTGCGACGATTCCCTCCTCGGCTTCGGCACTCCGCCGGGCCCCGACGTACTGACCTGGGACTCCTTCGTGGCGTCGGCGCCCGGCGGGCTGCCCGGCGAGCGCGCAAGCCCTCGGCCGAGGTCGCCACGCGGCTCTACACGGACGCAGCCCTCCAGAAGTCCCCGGAGAAGGACGACCGGGGCAACACTGCGGTCGGCGGCAACTCCGACGAGTGGTTCCCGTGGCTCGTCGTCGACCAGCAGTCGGGCAAGGCCTACGGCGACTTCTACTCCACGCGCGACTCGGCGAGCAATGATCGCCGCACGACGCACTTCTACACGCGGAGATCATCCCGAACGGCAATCCCGACGACCCCGGCAAGCACGGGCTCGGGACGCTGACGCGCAGCTCGGAGCAGCGGTCGGACTACAGCGCCGGCACCACCGCCTGCTGCGTGTTCGGCAACGACTACGGCGACTACACGGGCCTCGACTCCGCGGAGGGCTTCGTGTTCCCCGTGTGGACGCGGCGCGCGGCGCGGGCGACGACGGGGACGCCTACACGGTCGTCCCGAAGGGGCCGAACCCCAACCTCGTCCTCCAGGAGGCCAAGGTGGGCGAGGCGGCCGGCGCCGACCAGGACGGCCGCATCGAGCCCGGCGAGCCGATCCGCATGTTCGTGACGGTGCGCAACCCCAGCGAGGTCGGCGTGACCGCCGTGCGCGGCACCCTGGCGAGCCTTCGGAGAAGGCCGTCGTCACGCAGGCGCCGTCGCCCTATCCCGACATCGCGGCGGGCGGCGGGTTTCCGCCACGAACGCCACGGCCTTCGACGCGACGCTCGGCGCCGATATCCCGTGCGCGGCGGACGGATCGCCGAGCCTCGTCGACTTCCGCGTGGACCTGGCGACCGCCGAGGGGCCGGAGTCGTGTCGTTCCTCGTGCCGGTGTGCGCGACGGCGACCGCTCCCGCGCTCGACCGCAACCCCGGGGGCCAGGCCCCGGGAAGCCGGCTCCGGGCCGAAGACGAGACGACACCTCGGCGACCGCCTGCGCCGCCGCGCTCGGCTTCCGCTCGACCACCGCGGCGCGGTCCGGCCGCGGCGCTGCGCCTCGGCTTCACGCGCCGCACGGGCAACGCCCCGGTGACCGTCGACATCTTCCAGCAGTCGCGCGGTCGCACGATCACGGGCGAGCGGCTCGTCGCCCACTTCACCGACCGCTCGAAGGCGTTCCGGTGGAACGGTCGCCTGGCACCGCGGCAGCCGCCGGCTCTCCGACGGCTACTACTTCGCCCGCTTCCGCATGAAGACCCCGCGCGGGACGTCATTCTGCGCGAGACCCTGCGCCGGCGCGGCGGCCGCTTCACCGGGCGGCCGAGCTTCTACAGCGCCGCGACAGCTGCGGGGTCCTGCGCTCCTACAGCTCTCGCGGCCGGTGTTCGGCGGCTCGCGCAAGGTCCGGGCCCTCGGGATCACCTTCCGCACCACGCAGACCGCGACCGTCACGGCCGAGGTCCTGCGCGGCAGCCGGGTGGTGCGGACCTACAAGGTGGGCACGCTGCGGGGCGCGGCGACCCGGCGGCTCTCGTTCAGTGCCCGCGGGCAGCGGCGCGGCGACTACCGGGTGCGGCTGACCGTCCGCCCGCAGAGCGGCGCGGCGACCACCGCGATCCTCACCTCCCGGCGCCTGTAGCCGGGAGGAACGCTACGAGCGGCGAGCGGTCCTCTTGGAGGGCCGCTCGCCCGGCTTGTAGCACCCGCCGCCGGGCTTTGACCCGAAGGCGCAGAAGTTGCGGATCCGCTCGCAGTTGCGGACGCGGTAGGGGCCGTTGAGCCGGACCCGCGCGGTGTCGCGCCGGCCCGGGCCGCAGTCGATGGTGCCCTTGCCGTAGTAGGCCCAGACGTAGTCGTTGCCTCGCCCGCCGCGGATCGTGTTGCGGCCGTGGCTCGAGTACAGCCAGTCGTTGCCGGAGCCGCCGTCGAGCCGGTCGCGCTGGCGCGAGGGGTGGTTGCGCGGATCCCAGTCGCCCCACAGGACGTCGCGCCCGCCCGCGCCCCGGATGACGTCGTTCCCGTGGTGGCCCAGGAGCTCGTCGTTGAGCGCGCGCGTGAGCTGCATCGAGCCGCCGCCGAGGTCGAGCGCGACGCCGTCGGCCAGCGAGGTCGTGTTGACCGCGGCGAGATACCCGTAGCGCGCCTCCTCGTGCACCGACAGGACCTCGACCTCGAAGCCAGAGCGCTCGCGTGCGGCCTGGAGGAACTCGGCCTGGTTGGTGGCGTCGCGGATCGCCGACGTGGCGACGGCGCGAACGTCGTCGATGTGCGTCGAGTCGCAGTAGTGGGTGTAGACCTCGAGCGTCTGGAGCGCCCGCTCCATCGGCTTGACCTGCAGCGCGCCCGTCTGCTCGAGGCCCTCGCCGATGCGCACCGCCTCGTAGATCTCGTCGGTCCGCTTCCACCACTCGCCCGGGACCCACGAGAAGACGACCAGCCGGAAGGAGTTCGAGCCGAGGTCGACGACCGCCTGGCGCTGCGAGGCGGCAGCCGTCGGGCCGGCGGACAACTTGGGGCTGATGGATTCTGGCGGTGTCAGGCGCCATGAAGCTTAGGTCCGCGCGCGGCGACCCAGCCCACCAGCACGGAGAGGGGGGCCCGGAAGGGCCCAGGCCGCCATTTGAGTCCCGCGCCTCTGTCGGGGCGGCCGGCGGGACCCTAGGCTCCGCGCCATGCGACCGCGACTGCGCGACCAGACCGGCCAGACCGCCGCCGAGTACCTCGGCATGCTGCTCATCGTGGCCGTGATCGTCGGCGCGCTCGCCTCCGGTGGTGTTGCCGAGCCGGTCGTGGACGGGGTCACGCGCGCGGTCTGCACCATCGCGGCGGGCGGCGACGGCGCGGGTTGCGGGGACGCCGGCGGGGAGGACGACCCGGCCCCCGGCGGCGGCGCCGGCCCGGACACCAGGATCCCCGAGCGCGAGCCCGCTGCGCCCGCCGACCCGGTCGGCCCCACGCAGGGCCCGGTCCTCGGCGACGGGCCGCTGCCCGTGCCCGACCTGGCGTGGGACGGGTCGGTGACGGTGTCGGGGGAGGTGAGCGACACGAGCGGGCTGTACCTGGAGTCCTCGGTGACGCTGGAGGAATCTGAGTGCCGGTTCGACGCGGCCGGCAACCCGATCGTGTCGGTGGGGGTCACCGGGACGCTGAAGACGGGCGCCCGCTATGACGCCGAGAACCCGGTGGGCGGCGTCTCGGTCGACGCCTACGTGGGCAACGACGTCTCCTACAGGGTCTCGACGAACCCGGAGGCGGCGCAGCAGATGCAGGACGGCGACCGGCCGCCGCCCAACCCGATCGACCCTTCGAGCATCCCGGAGGGCTCGGCGATCACGCTGGATGAGGCCTCCTACGACGGGCTCGACCTCGGCGCGACCTACCGCGGCCTGCAGCTCTCGATGGGCTTCGAGGAGGGCCGCAGGCTCTCCTCGGCGGTCGAGCGCGTCGACGGCGACACGGTCCGGGTCACCGTGGGCGACTCCGACCTCGTGCGCGACTCGCTCGGCCTGGGGTTCGGGGGAGACCTCGCGGCCCTGGAGGCGAGCTCCTTGTACGAGAGGTCGGCCGGCGAGACGCGCCAGGTCGACATCGACGTCTCGACGCCCGCCGGCCTGGCGGCGTACGAGGACTTCATCGAGACGGGCAGCATCCCGGGTCCGGGGCGCGGCGTGACCGATCCGCGGACGTCGGAGGTCTTCCAGTTGGACGCCAGCACCGAGCTGGGCGGGACGATCGGGCCGCTGTCGGGATCGCTGTTCGCCCGCGACCGGACGGGCACGACCGTCGGGACGACGAACCCCGACGGCACGATCTCCGTGGTCGAGTTCAACCGGCGGGAAGGCGTCGGCCTCACGGCGCAGCGAACCGTGGCCGCGGACGGCACGGAGGGGCCGCGCACCTACGTCCTCACCTTGCAGGGCGTCTCGGACGACGCGGCGCAGTACTCGGCGCAGCTGGACGGTTACGAGGACTATCAGGACGTGCGGGGCGGCGATCTGAGGATGTCCTTCGACGACGACGACCTGCGCGCGATGCACGAGGACGCGGTCGACCAGGTCGTCTACGCCCACCAGGTCCTCTACGCCGAGGAGCGTACGCGGGAGGAGATCGAGCAGCTGATCGAGGACGACGCGGCGCGGGGCGGCTTAGCCGGACGATTCGTCGCCACGCTCGCCGGGGCCGATGAGCCCGTGGAGATGGCGGAGGACATGTGGAAGTCCGCCAACGGTCAGCCGGACAGCTCGTCTACTTCCTCCGCGACTTCCAGATGGCCCTCGCTTACGCCCGCAGCGGCGGGGATCGCGACGTCGAGCTGTCGCTGCTCGACGACGAGCAGCCGCTCGGGCCCACCGAGCCGATGCCCGCCGCCTGCTGAGCGCGGTCAGCCGGCTTTAGGACGGCGAACGCTCGATGAGCTCGACGCGGTAGCCGTCCGGGTCGCGCACGAAGCACAGTCGCGAGCCGCCCTCGCGGACCTGGTAGGGCGGCTTCTCGGGCGCGATCCCCTCGGAGGCGAGGCGCGCCAGCGTGCCGTCGAGGTCCTCGACCGTGAGCGCGATGTGGTTGTAGCCGGTGCCGAGGTCGTACTCGGTCACGCCGAAGTTGTGGGTCAGCTCGAGCCGGTCGCCGTCGCCGGGGAGCCCCATGAAGACGTTGATCGCCTCGTCGCGGATGGGCATCCGCCGGCGCTCCTCGAAGCCGAGCGCCTCGTAGAAGGCGACCGAGCGGTCGATGTCGCCGATCCGGTAGCAGGTGTGGATGAGCTCCATGGCGGGGCGGAGGTTAGCCTCCGGGCCATGATCCTCGAGCGCTCCATGTCCGGGCAGTGGCTGTCGAACACCTACCTGGTGGCCGCCGGGCCGGGATCCGACGCGTTCTTCGTCGACGCGGGCGGGCCGCTCGGGCCGCTGCTCGACAAGGTCGGCGAGCACCGGCTCGAACCGACGCACGTCCTGCTCACCCATCACCACTTCGACCACGTCGCCGAGCTCGCGACGCTGAAAGACCGCTTCCCCGGCATCGAGGTCCTCATCCATCCCGGCGAGCGCGACCTCGTCGACGGCGCGACCGGCGATCTCGAGCCCGAGGCCGAGCTCGAGGTCGGCGGGCTGACGGTGCGGGCGCTGCACACCCCGGGGCACACGAGCGGGATGCTCTCCTTGCTGGTGGGCGGCACCGACGTCTTCACGGGCGACACGCTGTTCAAGAACTCCGTCGGCGGCGTCCGCGCCCCCGGCCACACGACCTACGCCGACCTCAAGCGCTCGATCATGGAGGTGCTGCTGGCGCTCCCCGGCGAGACGGTGATCCGCCCGGGCCACACCGAGCCCACCACGGTCGCCGACGAGCTCGAGACCAACGCCTTCGTGCGGTGTGGCGGGGCCTGGACCCCGAGGGCGCCCAGCCGTGCACGGCGCTGGGCGAGCCGGCCACCCTGGTCCTGCTCGGCGACGACTACGACGGCGGCCACAAGGCGTGGGTCCGCTGGCCCGACGGCGCCGACGACATCGTCCCGGGGTCGCAGGTGCAGACGTAGGATCCCCGTCCGTGGCCGACGACCGGATCCCGACCTCGCGCGCCTCGCGCACGGCCCGCGTCTCACGGCTCGCCGCGGGGCAGGCCGCCCGCAACTCGGGACCAAGACCGCCAACCTCACCCGCTCGAGGAGGAGCGCCGGCGCGCCGCCGAGCGGCGCAACCTCCAGGCCGCCGAGCAGATCGTCGCGGTGCTGGGGACGATGAAGGGCGCGGCCATGAAGCTCGGCCAGGTGCTCAGCTTCCTCGACGTCGGGCTCGTCCCGGAGGAGTCGCGCGAGGAGTTCCAGCGCAAGCTCGGCGCGCTGCGCGACGCGGCGCCCAACGTGCGCTTCGCCGACATGCGCAAGGTGATCGAGGCGGAGATCGGCGAACCGCTGGGCGAGATCTTCGAGACCTTCGACCAGACGCCGATCGCCGCCGCCTCGATCGGCCAGGTCTACCGCGCGACGCTGCCCGGCGGCCGGGCGGTGGCCGTGAAGGTCCAGTACCCGGGGGTCGCCCAGGCGGTCCGGGCCGACATGCAGAACCTCGGGATGATCCTGCGGGTCATGAAGACGGTCGCGCCGGGGCTCGACGTGCGCTCGACCGCCGAGGAGATCCGTGGGCGCATCGGCGACGAGCTCGACTACGAGCTCGAGGCGCAGAACCAGCGCGCGCTCGCGCGGGTGTTCCGCGGCCACCCGTTCATCGTCATCCCCGGCGTCGTCTCCGCGCTGTCGCGCGAGAAGGTGCTGGTGACCGAGCTCGTGCACGGAGAGGGCTTCGACGTCATCAAGGCGGCCGACCAGGCGACGCGCGACCGCGTCGGCGAGATCGTCTTCCGCTTCTTCTTCGGCTGCATGTACCGCCACCGCCAGTTCTCCGGCGACCCGCACCCGGGGAACTTCATGCTGCTCGCCGACGGGCGCGTGGCGTTCATGGACTTCGGCCTGTTCAAGGTCATGTCGCGCGAGGCGATCGAGGTCGAGCTCGCCTGCCAGCGCCTGGGGGCGGAGGGCGACGCCGAGGGCCTGCACCGGCTGTGGGCGCAGACCGGGTTCCTCAAGCACGCCGACCGCTTCTCGCCCGAGCAGGTGCTGGGGCAGTTCCGCGACGCGACGTGGTGGTACCTCGAGGACGGCGAGCTGTACCTGGAGCCGGAGATCGCCACC